>JBDSXW010000060.1:0-39572 GCA_039925965.1 Chitinophagaceae bacterium | reverse complement strand
TACCTCCGCGTCTTGCATAGTCGGTCTGCAACCCCAAGAATCCGGTGATACCCAAACCTGCATCAGAAGTGTCTGGCGCAGTAAATGCACCTGCATTGCCTGTGGTTGCATTGTAGCGATTCAATTTACCGTAATAGTCTTCCTTACCTAATGCTTGCCGTTGCTTAAACTCGCCGGCCGTTCCGCCCAACAATTCCCCCAGCTTTGATCCAAGACCGGCGCCGGCGTACGTCCCTGTACCTGGTGCCAGAAAGGTACCCAACACACCACCCAGAATACCGCCTACTACTTGACCAATTCCGGAGGAGGCCTTCCCAATCATGTCAAAACCGTTTTGGGTTTGACCCAGTTGGCTAACAGTTGAAGTAAATTTGTTTAACCCTTCAACTGAAAGTAATGACCCTATGAATGACTGGCTTCCGGTCCCTGATGAAGCACCTGTTTTTTCTTTTTGTATTCCTTCCTGGGTCAGCTTAGCGACAAATTTTTCTTCTTCAGTTGATGCATTTCGGATCACATCAGCAATATTTTTATCACCATTATTAATTGCCTTTATGTTTTCTCTCGCGGTCTGCTTTAATGTTTCAACGTTTTCCCTGGCCAACGTGGTTTGGATCTTCGTCTCCTTAATTCTTTCCCGCGCATCAGCCATTGCTTTTTTCTGATCTGCTTTGAATCCGGAGACATCCTTGTCCGCTGCACTATTAACACTTTTTATACGCGGATCAATCCAAGAATCTGGGTAATGATCTTTACCCCGTTTTGATTCCAGCCAGTTGATATCAACATCTCTTTTCTGGTTGCGGGCATCCACCCTGCTTTTCCATACCATATCGCCGCCGGTCTGCTGCTCCAGGCGGGCTTTCTTTTCCAGCAGTGAGATGTGGTCATTAATTAATTTGATCTGTTCTTTTGCTTTGTCTGTCTGTGAAACAGCAGCCCTCAGTGCGTCGCTTGCAATCTGATCACTTTTTTTCTTAACTGTAGCCATATACGCCTCAAGACCATTATCGGTGACCTTAAACGAGATTGAAACATTATCGGACATAAAATTTGACTTGCTAAAAATGAGCGATTTGCAGGCGAAGTGCCTAAACGATTGTGATATTAATTAGCGGGGAGTGACTTGGTGAGTCTTAAGTGCTTGAAGCAAAGGTACGATATCCATTCGGACTATGATACGGTTAAAGGCCCGAAATTTTGAAATCTTGTCAATTAAGCTGACAGCCATGTTTATATAAATATCTTTATCCAAAACATGCTAAATGCGAACTAATGAAAGTCTTCCTTTTGGGATGAGAAATGGTTTTGTTTCAGCTGACGTTCCATTTCAATTAGATTTTATGGATGATTCGTTACGAACTGACCTGTGGAACGCGTTTTACATATTTCTTCTGAAAGAATCAATCGATACAGTGCCAACGTATACTTACCAGAGTGGGCAAGTAGCTGAGGCGCTATGGATTCACCATTTTAGGGAGCCAGCTGATCACTTTCCGCATCAAGCGCGTTATTATGGAGAATTGATAAAACTCCGGATTAAAAAGATGGTGTGGTATGAAGTATATGAACTATTTGAATACCTTATTTCCGCTCTCAAATTGGTGCAGGATTTTGATGTGCCGGGATTTGTACTTTATGTTAATGATAAATTGAAGAGTAACAATTCATCATATACATTCATTTTCAACCAATTCGTTCCCGTTACAAACGATACAGAGATAGAAGAGATAAAACTGACTGGCGAAAATGCTACAATTCATAATTTGCTGGGTGTCCAAGAGCATTTAAAAGCCGCTTTAAAGTTATTATCACAAAAACCAGATCCCGATGTCAGAAATGTCATTAAGGAAAGCATAAGCATGGTTGAAGTGCTGGCAAGAATTATTGAACCGACAGAAAGTACATTGGGGGGCGCCCTTAATAAACTGGGCAAGAACCGAAAGATTAATCCGACATTTAAAGCAGGGTTTGAAAAATTGTATGCATATACCAACGGCAAAAATGGGATACGACATGCCTTAATGGATGATGAGTCAACTGACATCGAGGATGCAAGGTTTTTCCTTATATCCTGCTCTGCATTCACCAATTATTTAATAGTGAAAGCAAGAAAAGAAGGGATCTTTCAATAACTATAATGTTACAATACATGGAACGGCCAGCATGCCCGCATTGCCATTCAGTTGAGCTGAATAACGGTAACTGTCAGTACACTTGCAAACCCTGTGGTGGGCAATTTGCCTATCATCTCGCTACTATTCAGGTCACCGATGATACCACTGGGCACGTAGCCTCCAGTGAAAGAGGTAAAATAATTACTTTTAAGGTATGTATGAAGGGTGATACAAGGGTATTAGATCAGTACTCGAAAGGAATATGAAAACTTGAAGTATTTCTTATATGTTCTATTGGCAAACGCCGATCCAAACCAAATTGAGAAAACAACTGCTGGCCATCTAAAAAAGGGTCTTGATAATATATTTTATTAATCGAATGCGACAATTTTTCAATTATTTGCTTATCGACATCTCTATTGTAAAACGGAAAAGAATATCCTATGACCACCAAAATAGTGGCGTCCGCAATCATCTGCATCACATGTTTCATCAAGTTTTTATGATAGGGTGTGTCTTCCCAAGCAAAATGAAGCTCTGAACTTAAGTCACGACTGAAAAAGTCAAGAGCGTCTGCTATAGTAATGCCATATTTACTTTGAAACATGCTTTCTTTGGCCCCATGTATATCTTTCCCAAATCCAGCAATTCCGTTGAGCTGAATTAATGACAAGTTATCATGGTTATTGAAGGTTGGATCAAGATTTGGAAAAGCTGTAAATAAGGAAGGTGAATGCAAAAAACCAGCGCCAGAAAAAGTTACATCTTCTCCAACACCGTCACGAAAATGATTTGCCGCAAGCTGAATTTGATAATCATAGTTCCAGCTTAACACTTTTACATTATTTGGAAATATTTGCGTATTCATGATTCCGACCAACCAGGGTAAATAACGTGGGTCGCGAACGCCTTGAACTTTTTGCTTTATAGTGAAGTATTCTGACAAGGTCTGCTTCAAGCTAGTAAATTCATCTCCGTTAGGTGATAATAAATTCAAGTACTTTGCATAGGTATCCACATCGCCAAATTCACCAGCCTTTTTTGCTAACTTAACGAATTTGATTTTTAGGGCGTCAATTCTCTCAGTCAGATGGTTATTTGCAGGATTTTCCATTTCTTTGGAAAGGTCTAGGTCCATTAAAGCGTTGGCTAGTCCCGCCTGCCCTGCAGGAGGATCATAACAGTAATCTGGAGAAGACCTTGAAACAGGTAATGCCCTGGAGCTCGCCCCAGCGCCTAAATAATATACGATTTTCTCAGCCATAAAATAATGTAAAGGGTTTATTATTAATTTTAAAGTTCGTTAATCAACAAACTATTACAAAACTAAATATGGATAAGCTCGCATGCCCCGTTTGCCATTCCCCTGAGCTTAACAATGGAAACTCACAGCTGACCTGCAAGAAATGTTGCAAGCAATTCTATCCAGGTAGCGCAGCTATAATGGAAACTGATGATGATACAGGTATTGTGAGCTTTAGAAATCCTTGTAAGGTGGTGACTTTCCGGGTTACAGCTAGTGAGACTGGGTTAGATCCAAAGGACAATTAATCTAGGTGTAGAAGCAATTAAAAAAAGCCGGTCACCATAAAAAGGCCGGGATAGCCCGGCCCAATTAAAATCACTTATTTGATTTATTTTTTGTTGGATCAACCAACTTATACGTTGACCCTGGAACCTCCGAAGGAGGAAGGGTGTTGCCCTTCGTTGAGGTTATTTCTTTTCCGTGGCCACCACGCGGGCCTACAGTTTCATACTGCCCGGATTTAGGAGCGGGTTGTCCTGGTTTTAAATTTCCTTTTGACATAAAATATTGTTTTAATTAATAATAAGCAAATTAGCATTTTTAAGCTAATTATGTTAGCAAAGTAATCAACATCTTCTGCACATTGGCGTTGTAATATATGATTTGTGATAATTTTATTGCAGAGGTTTCAAACGGTCTATTCCTTACGTGTGGCAAACGTTAAATAAGAGGTTTCGCTCATTAAACATAGACACTTTTGTTTTGCCGAAAGGACTTTCCAAAAGTGGTTGAAAATCTGAAAGCAATAGTGCTGGCTCTGTCGCGCGACTGACATCCAGTGACCTGAAAATGGTGAAAGCCATTACCCGCTTGTAGGATACCGGTCTAATTAAGGGATACCGGAGGTTTAATGGGATTGCAAACGGTGCCAAAAATTTTGAAAAAAATACCGTTTGCCCTTTTTCTGGACTTTTTTTACTTTTTTTCGGTGTTTTTCAGCAACTGCAGTGAGACTTATGAAAAGAATAAAAGGAGTTTTCAGGGATTAAGAGTCGCCATGCCTATGGTTGAACTACTTACATCCATTAAAGTCGTTTCAACAAATTATGAATGGATGTTCTATGCCATTTTCCCCCTTGCTGGGCCGTAGGTATTTCCCTTTTGTTCATCTCATTAGCCAATGCCCTGACAGTTGTGAAGCCGGCAGCTTTTAATTCAACTATTACCGGTTTCATTTTCTTTGCAAACTTTTCTGCCTTGGCTTGGTTCTCTTTCGCCAGCGATGCCCCATTCTTGCCTAGTACTTGCCCCCGGCGTTTTGCTGCCTGTAAGGCCTCCTTCGTTCGGATACTGATGGCTTTACGCTCATGCTGTGCGAACGCTGCCATTATATGTAGAATCAACTCATTGGCCTGAGGATTGTCAACAGCCACGAATGATACATTTGATTCCATTAGGTCAGAAATAAATGCGACGTTACGTCCCAATCTGTCAAGTTTGGCAATTATCAATTTCGTTTTATGCTTTCGACAATAGGCCAACGCATTAAGGAGGACCGGGCGATTGTTCCTCTTCCCACTTTCTATTTCCGTAAACTCTTGGCAGAGGTCTATTCCGTTAGCTTTCGCATATGCCTGTACTGCTGACTGCTGCGCCTCTAACCCTAAACCACTTTTGCCTTGGCGGACTGTGGACACTCTGTAGTATGAAACGGCAGTTAGCATTGGCGATTTTTTACAAATATAGGGGTTTTGTCCATAAGTAAACGGTAGTTTATATATGGACACCAGCCTTTTTTGCCGGCATTAATGATTAGTTGAACATTTAATAAGTTAATTGAGCTTTCCTTTATTCGCTTTAAAAATTGCCAGCGCGAACATGCGAATAAGCACTTAGGCTATACAACGGAGTAGATTGATTGACACGCGGGGCTTATTTTACACTTACAAAATCCAGTTTCAGATCAATTATTTATTTATTCGCAATAGCCGCTCATGACAAGGCAGAGTAGACATATTAGCCTGGAAGTGTGTTGGGTCCTACATCTTCACGTTTTAGCATTGCACCCAAGCTTTTAGAGGTATTTTCTTTTGCACGGTTTGTGTGAATGTTTGTTGCCCGTTTATAAAATTAATTGGGACCTTCAACAAACGCAACTGGCACGCGTGAGCATGCCAGTCATAAAGGTCCATAGTTATTGAAAACGGACAAGGGTAACAATGATTCCAACCCATGAGCCCCCGTAAATTGTCAATACTGTGGGCTTTTTTCTTTGTGAAGGTAAGAGATTTAATAGTCCTTCTGACCTTAAGAAATCTACACAACTTAGTAGGTGTCTCCATGTTCTTATTCCTTAAACCAATAGCGGCGATCTTTGTCCATATGCCGCCTAGGCCCTATCTGTCTGATTCAGCGAGCGTCTGGTTTTCCGAGTAATCTCTTTTAGAAGTACCGTAACCCAGCCTGTGCGATGCATCTAAAGCGGCTGTTCGCTCGTATTAGCCTTGAAAACATAGAGATAACTTAAAGAGGGAGGTAAAAGCCGTGGGCACACAAATGTACATTGTTGGTCGTTGCAGCTGACCCGCCGGAAACGCACAAGGTGGCTGTTGGTAGCCGCGAATGCCCTTGTCATTTGCACACGTTCGCCGCAATAGACACAGGGTATATGGCCATCAAAAAACGGCTGTACAAATCAACCGTATTAGAGGAAGTAAAAAGAATACCAAAGCAGTGGCAGAGTTAGCCAGCTCAATATCGAAGTTGTTATGTAAAGTGGTCCTTTCGGCTTATTGGTGTTGCTGACTTTTTCACCAGTTCTAATTTCAAAGAGTAGGTCTGGAATTCTCGTTATCATGTGAACTAATCCTGCAGTTGCTACGCCTATGTTAAAAAAATGGTATAAGCAGTAGAGGTAGCCTGCAGCGATTAAGCTAAAAATTATTCCCGTTATTCCTCCACCTTTTGTTAAAAAGCTTCGCACTATTAATCCAATTAAATTAGTTCCCACAAACAGGAGAACAAAGTATGCACCTACCGCTTTCAAGATTGAGATTAGTACCAACATGTCATTATTATTGAGAATGATTTAACAACTTGCCCTTACTTTATCATTTCGTATATGGACTTTTCAAAGACGCCAGTGGTCCTTCCGACTATCTCCACCGGTTCAACAATCCGACCATTTGAATAGTAAGCGCTTCCATAAGTTGCCATGATATTGGTAAGATTAATGTTTATGTACGTCAACTTTCCATCAGCTTTAATTCTTACGTTCCACTCTCCAGTTACCCTAGTTGGAGTATAGAAGTATTTACTTCCTTTGGCACTTACTTTCTCCAAAACCACATAGTTTGTGGAGTCAAATAAAGAGCCATCCTTCTTTTCCAGTGACCAGGACAGCCTGGATTTTTCAGATACAATTAACCCGCTGGACTTATCAATGATTTTAATGGATAGCCCCTTCTGTGCAAACATGTCAATAATATTGTCCCATATTTTATCTAGCGACTTTTCTGATGTGTAAACGATTGGCGTTTTTGGGTAGGTACCTTTCAAAGGTGCTATGTGCATGCTGCAGCTGTGGAGAATAACAAATACTGGCAGAAGAAATTGAATTCGTCGCATTGTACTTAAGGTTTAGGGACACCAATGTACTTCAATTAGCAATGTCAATGAAAAAATACTGTGCGGCTTAGGACCACGGATAGGCCGACCATTCAGCCCCGGTTCATCTAATCTTCTTCATCCGGGAACCATGGCTGTAGTCCCGTACTTGCTTTCAGACACTGATTGTGGTTAGTAGAGGCGGTTTTCCTAGCTAAACCTAGTTACGCCGTAATAGTTACATCCTGGTGCTACAACAATGTTAGCTCCCATTACGCTTTTCCAGCAATCAATCCCAACCTGGTAGGCTCTCAGGCCAAGTACATTTGAATCCTGCTAGTATGCAATCTAACTAAGTGGTCACAAGTACGATTCTCCGCTTTGTTGTTTTGCCGAATTGTAAGGCAGCACATAAATAAATGGCTTGCGACCAAGAATGATGGAAGAGTTTTTAGGGATGATACCAGCATGGAGGAAGATAATGAGCAACAACACAAAGGGTATGCTCATATAAATAACCGTTTCCACCCACAGTCCCTGGAAGCTGTTTACCCTTGCACAGGAGGGGTTTTCCCTATAGTAAAGTATATGCACTTGCTGGCCCCGTTTTAGGTCTACGCCTTCAGAACCATTAAAAAACACTGTATCTTTTCCATTGGTAGAGAATTTGAGCACCGGATACTCACTGGTGAATGTACCATTTAAGCTTTTACCTTTAAAGCACATAGTGCCGACTGTCGAGACAGCTCCAACAATCCATATTATCTTCCAAATTAAAAAAGGCATTACAAACAATGTCGCCAATAACGCCAAAAAACCAGCTTTGCTGAATCGCATGATTGACAATTAAAATTGCTAAAACTTAGAGAGAAGTGTACTTCATTCCGTTCACAGTTCCAAGTCATCAAACGTATGAATTCAAAATGAAAGGTTAAGTTAATAAGATAGTATTTTTGTAGAGTCCGAACTCCCTTAAACCTAACAATACGCACGCATGCAAGAAACTAATTCTCTCTATTCTTTATGACGGAATCTCAAAACCCTGGGCGGCTATCGGGAAAGAAATGCACAAGCGGTTCCGGCGGTATAGCCCTTTCAAATTAATTAAGATTACCGGGCCTCCAGCGCTTGTTGGGAAGCCTACCTCTTCCGGTGGTAATAAAGCTTTGGCGAGCCTCACGGTCAAAATATGTCTGGGAAAGTTCTTCAATCAAACTTACGTGCAGCCTGGAATCAGGACCATGGTATGCTGGCTTAAAGATCTCATTATTCGGCTTTCTTTGATTGAAAAAGACTCTCCATTTATCCTTCTTCAGCGCCGTATGCTCCGGTAACCCTGCTGATATAACCTTACCGTCGGCGTCAAATAAAACTTTATGCATGCGTGTATGGAAATGATCGTCCCAGAAGTACCAGATCAGCCCCCGGCCGGAGTTGTTGGGAAAACGTCTCAATAATGGCCGGTCCGTGTGGATTTGCCCTTTCCAGTTGTATTGCACCTGCATGTAAGTATCACCGCCTTCTTGCATGCGGGAGAATGCAACAGATGACAACGGTTCACCTGGAGCAACTTCTTGCTTCCGCCAGGTGGCCTGAAAAACAGTTCCTGCTGGCAGCTTAAAAAATCCAGTTCTTAAAAGGTTGGACGTGCTGATGCTTAAAAGTTCTTCAAACCAAAGGATTGTAAGTTCTATTTTCGTCGGCGGATGAAAGATCGCTTGAAACCTACTGGTTTTGTTGTGTTGTTTCATTACATGAAAATTAAGAGTTAACGATTTGCAGTGATTGGTACAATTCTAGGCATTCGTCATAGCTCATTTCTTTTTTTTGCTGAAGCCTATCGCTGAGCTTGACGACGTAACCCCACCGTGCTGTATCATCATGTAAACCGCCTTGGTGGTCAAACAAAAGCTTGCTTTGCATTTTAAGCTTGCTCAAGTATGATGTAATGATATCCTGGTCTGAGATCAATTCAACCAGGGTGCCTACGATCGCTTTCATATCATGCTCAGATACAAAATGCATGTCGGCATTCCCATTTAGCTTCTTTTCCGCTGCTTCGCCAGAAAGTAATGCTATTAGCACTTCGATTGTAGAACGGTGCAACCCGTTTTCGTCTTCTTCAAATTTATAACCTGGAAACTCTGGCGGGCCAACCACACGGCCTCCGTATTCAATATTATTGTGAATGCCTGGGATCACTGTTACGCTTAAAAAGGGAATTTCAAACCACAGATAGGCAGCAACGTGCCCGGCCTCATGGATCGCGATGTTAATTAATTCCGTTGGTCTCATCGCTTTATTAATTAATTATCAAAAAATATCGGTTGAATTATTAATAATTCTCTTCGCATTATTACTAAAAAAAATATACTTTATTAATTACGTGCTTTCTTCCGAAACTCCTTTCTAAGTTTGGTTATTCTTAACAATCAAACCACTTACATATGAAGCCTATCAAACCCCTTTCTTACGCTCTTCACTTGGCCATCAATGAATGCCGTAATATGCCTGCAGATGAATTGCTTGAGCTGCTTACTGACTTTACTCCCGCTACTGATGAGCTTGCAACGGCCCTTGCTGTGGCCACTAGTGAAAAGTTTGGCGGAAGCAAGTTTTACAGTTTAAATTAATTGCCATGACCATTATCTGCTTTCTCGTCACCGTCCACGAACAAACGACAGCACCTGTGCGGCCACAGGAGGCTTAAGGCGGCTGTGTGTCCTATCAACTACTATGACACGCCATTCCATCAGTTAGCGTTAACAGCTTACCGTGGCACTCTTGTAGTGTAGAAAAGCTGATAGTCCTGACAGGGAACTGTTCTACGCCGTCTTTTACTTCAATCTTAGCCAGTTCGAAGGTGCTGGGTTGATCTGCAGGATACGACTTTTGATATACTCCGTAATTCATGTTCCTTCGGATCAGCAGCAAGGTGTAGTCAGTTGTCTTGATAATTCTGGGCAACAAAATCATAATGAATTAATTTAAGTGCGATTGTTGTTGACCGTTAATTAATTGGGTCAACTTATCCTTACACGCTGTAATGGTGGTAAAGGTGTAGCCTTCCGCCACATCCTCTATTGCTTGAATACCGGCAGAATGAAACGTCACGGCGCTAATTAATTTGTAACCTATTAATGAAAGGGTATGTGCATTGCTCATTGAGTATGTCAGCCATTCCATGTTAGTCGCTACAAGGATGTAATTAATTGTACGTGATCTGATGGTAGGTGTGGGGTTAATTAATTTGCCTTTTTCCAATTAATTATAATTATGTACGATCTGCGATGCACTTTCTTTCTCCTTCCTCCAACTATCCATCAATTCCTTAAAGTAGGATCTTGGTATGCTGGTACCAACCTTATGTTTCCTAATTGTCCCTTTCTTGGCCTTTACCCTAGTTTCAGAAAAGGGACAAATTCCACTTTTCGAAATTTCTACCAGTTGTCCGAGCCTTTCCATAATTTCAGCATGGGCCGCAGTGACGGTGTGAATTTCAACCAGTGCCTTAAACCTGGATTTACCACGTTGAATGCGCTTTTTCAGTTTGGCAAATTCTTTAATGTTTCCGTCTTCCTTAGCTGCATTCATGCCATCGTGATAATCTTGAATGATTTTCTGATTACTAAACTGATCAAGTACTTTTCGTTCACACTCCCGCAGCCCTTTTGGATATCGCCCGGTGATGAATTTTAAGCCGTCCCTGGATATGATTTTTTTAAACGCTGGCAGGAGCTTCAGTTCAGCTATTTCATTGATAGTTGTCTCAGTAAGATCTGCTAATGTATAAATCGGGTTCGTGCAGCCTTCCCGTAATTCATTAAGGTCATTGTAGTGAAGCTCAAACCGAAGGATATTGTCACCTTTGTCATACAGCTTGACGGTTTTATGTGTTAACACAGCTTCCTTACCTATTTGTATTCCGGTATTTGTTCTCATATTTTCAAACGGGTAAGACCGATACCTAAGTAGGTCCTCCCGTAGCCAGGTTGTGATATTGAAATGCAAATCACATATATTCAAACCGATTTCCAACCTGGTAACTCTCGCCTTCGTTGGATCTAACTTGAGAAGATTTGACAGCTCATCAATGGCTGTCAGTGCATCCCCCGCCGTAAACTGTCCGCTATTGTTTCCCCCCATCATATACTTTTGCAGACTGCCTTCCACCCGTAAGCTCCAATGCTCGACACTCTGCCAAACACGGTAACCTATTTCAATTGTAAGGTGCCTGTACACTGCCCGGCGCCAAATAGTTTGAATAAAGGATTCACTGACTCGTATCCCGTTCCTACTCTGGAAGGGAATTTCAATTCCGGATCTTAAATCTACATATGCACCAAAGTGAAAAACAGTTTCCAAATATTCTTTTTCCTCAATTGTTAAATTTGGAAAAAAAAGTTTAACGGCATCGACCATTACTTTATATGTACCTTTATAGCGATTACTTACAATTTCTTTGTTACTGGATGCCGCTACTTGAATGGATAGCGGCATTTTTTTGTTCTCTACTTTTTTTGTGTGTTTCTCCTACACAATTCTTTCGCCGCATTTATCAAAAACCTCACATCGTCGGACCCACGCATAAGCTTTCGCATTTCCTGGCTGCTGACGAGGGCGATAGATTCCCTAGCTTTTTTGAACGAAATGTCGGCAACTACCACACCTGGCTTCCTGTTTACGGTGGGATTCGCTTGTATCGATTTACGATGCCCTGTGCCGGTAAGGGTCTTGACAGCGGCCAATGAAATAGATGGCGGAAAACTGGCCAGTTCTGGGCTGGTATAAGGGACCGGTAATATCGTGCCGGTGCCGAATATTTTTTCCAGCTCGGTGGCTAAGCGCAACGCCTCCAGGAATTGTGCATCGTTTAAATTGCCGGTGTCTACCTGGGTACATATCGTTTTGAAAAGGCCTCGCAAATCTTGGATATCATTATTGGCCATTTTTAATCCTTCCGGTATTCATTTTCAATTTTGCGGTGGCTTTCTGAATGAAAAGCCGCATTTCAATAAAAGGATCGGCCGGCTTTGTTGCTTTTACCAGGGCCGGCGAAGCGACCGCGCGTTCGATCTGAGGCAGGATTGCGTCATCATCAATTACGCTGATATTGGCGCCAATAAGACGGTAACTCAGTGTTGACTTGGAAAAGTCCCTTTCAAAATATACCCGGTCTGTTAACTCCAGGCGCTGGCGGTAATCGGCGTTGCCCAGGGCGCCTACCTGATTTGATTTCTCCAGTTTGTTTTTGTAGTCCGTCAGCTTGCAAAACGTTGTGTAATCTCCGTGTGTAATGAGACCTTTCTTATAAGCTTGCTCGATCTCGGGTAATGAACGGCATCCGTTGAACATTGGTGTTAAAATTTTTAAATAGCGATGGCGATCTGTTGGCGGTTAACTATTTAATTTCTTTTTCGATTAGTTTTTCGATACTGCCCAATTCTGGAAGATCACAGTGACTGAAGCCTAAATCTTTGTCAGCTGCAATACAAGCTTTGTAGGCTAACAAGTATTTAATAAAATCTTGTTTGCTGAAATATTGCGACTTAAAGTCGGCAAGGATCTGATCAAACCGCCCAAAGATGTAAGCGATTGATCTTGTAAGCAACTGATCGGCGTCGGCGACCATCAGGCAACAGGTCTGCCATCGAATGTTTAAACTTTCGATGCTGCTTTGACGGAAACGATCACTCTCGGTGTTGACGGTAGCCAGTCGGTTTTGGTACTCCGACTCTGGAAATATAATTCCCAGATCGATTCTCTTTTGCCAATCTTGAAGGGTCTGAAGTACTGAATCAACGTGATTATAGAAATCTGAATACGGACATGGTGTAAGACGAGGATAGATCGTGTCTTTTTGTAATTTAGCCATTAGGTCAATGTTAAGTGCGATTGATTGCCGGCGACTGCCAGCAGCGATGGTTGTTGCGATTAATTGCCTATGGGGTAGGCATATAAGATTTTTTACGCGGGATGCAATGGGATTTTATGTAGCGATTAAATTCTGATGAATAAACAAAACGCTTCCCCCTAATTTCTATGTATTCCATTTCTCGATTCTTCAACCGATTTCTCATAGTCCGAACACATCTACCGAGCCTTCCAGCAACCTCTTCCTCACTAAGGAGAGGATCGGGATCCACGAGTGTTATACCTTTGACAATTTCAGAAAGTGCCGCGATTTGGTTTATTAAAGGTTGCAAATACTTTGCTATTGCGTCTTCGCTTATGAGCAAAACGGCGGAGCTTCCAGCAGCTTGGCTGACCATTTGATTATATGATAATTGCGATGGTAGACTCAACCAGAGTGGTTGAGTGATGTGCGATTGTAATTAATTATGTAAAATTAGTGAAAATTTCTGAAAAGAAATGGTATAAGATGTATCGATACCCCTAGTTTGATTTTTTTTAACGTTTACTTTTCCAGTTAATAATTTCATCTGAGAAGTATATTATCCCTTGATCAGTACTATTACCCCAGTACATAAAATTGCGCCTGCAGGGCCGCCTATAAAAAAAAGATAACAGTTATATTTTATTTAAACCGACTATTCATTCGGAGGCAGGTCTTCTGATGGTGCCTTTTTTACAAACGGTGAATATACCTGGTCCAATATCCTGTCTTGTCTTGCTGAGTTTGCGCCGCCTGCATAAGTCTCTGAGGTTTGCATTTTAGAGTGCATCAGTATATATGAAAGATCAAATGCGTTAACGTTAGCCTCCATCGCTAGCCCCCCAAAGCTGTGACGGGAAATGTGGCTGGTTAATTTCTTAGAGATCCCGGCCGTTAAAGCTATCGCTTTAAGCGACTTGTTTATCATCGCTGTTTTTGATTGTATTTGCCGCTCAAAGAAATCTGTTGTTTCATCCAAGTTGTTCTCAAGTAGATCAAACACATAGTCGTGAGTTCCTGCGGCCTTCCTTCTGCACCCCTCAAGTATTTTTACACCCAGCGGATGCAAAATCATGTCAGTTCCTTTTTTGCTTTTCTTCATCGTATACTTGATTCTCCCTTCTTGTATATATTGCCACTTCAGCTTTAACATGTCACTGATGCGTATGCCGCCATGGAAAAAGGCAAACAAGAATATATTGCGTGCCATGTCTAACCTTCCGGACAACTTTAGTTCAATTATCTTATTGATCTCTGCCACTGTCAGTCGATCCCGATATTCTGTTTGCCCGGATTTGATAGTTAAGTCTTCAAATGGGTTAACGTTAACCATTCTTTTCTTACGCGCTCTTTTCCAGATGGCGTTCATCCACTTGAAATGCTTCTTTATTGTGCTGGGTTTATATTTCTCTTTCAGCATTTTTAAATACAGGGTTTCCAAGTAACTCTCCGTTACATCTTCAAAAAGCAGAGCCTTGCCCTTTTGGTGGTCAATCAGCTTATTGTATGTTGCCAAATAACATCGATAAGTATTATAAGATAGTTCAGCTCTTATGACGGTTTCAATCCGCTCTTTATAAAAGTCAAGGAAATTACTCTGGACCGCTTTCTCATCAGTAATTTTTAACCTTATCTTCTTTAAGGATACGCCAGCCTTTTCCGTTTTTAGATCCCTTTCTGCCTGTTCAATTTTCTCCCTTGTATCATCAATCCTGGCATTAATCCTTTTCGCATTTGGGTTGACTTTAGAAGAGCTATAGATGGCTTCTAGTTCTTTCAAGGCTATTGGTGGCAAGGTCTTTCTTTCCTTCTCCGTTATTCTTGGCTTAGTCTCCCAAAGCCGGTAATCTTTCTCATTCCATTCCGACTCAAGGCATGCATCTGCTAACGAAAAGTAGGTCGTCTTTCTATGTTTTGTTACTCTTATGTATATGGGAATATTTCCGTCACTTTTCACTTTGTCACGTCGAAGAACGATTCGATAACTGGTATCATGAAGCATAGTCCTTATTTTACCAAATGTATGAAATAGGTAAAACATAGGTAAAACAAATACTTACAGAAATTACCAGAAACAGAGTTTGAGGTTCTACCATCAAAGACGTCTGTCATTGATTATCTGCGACTTAAATGCTAGTTTTAGGAAACTAATGGAAATAAGTGTAAGCTATTGTAGTCCTGACGAGACCACTTCTGCAATAACGGCTATGATTTTAATTAAAGCTCCAGTCAGGAAGTAAACTTACAGGCATACAACAGCGGATTCGTTTTTTCAATGGCTGGCAATCCGCTTTTTCAACGCGTTTATTTTTTGAAATGAAGTGCAAGCACTTTGTTACCGGTGGCCCTTCCCTGAACTAAACCGGCGTTCACCGAAGGAACGTAATGAAGCCCCCCCAGCACACGGCTCCAGCCTGAACCAGCCTCGTACTCGTCTATTGATGCGTAGGATTTTGCGCCATACAATGATTCATGTACATGGTCTGTGAATGCATAGTGGTCACCAAAATAGTAGCGCAATATTGTTGCCGATGCGCCTGATATGGCGGCATGTGCTGCAGGGTACTCAGGGTGCGGTGGTGTAGGGATGATTGTATTCCAAGCTGAGAGCCCCATTACCTTGCGTACATACGTAACAGGACGAACCAATTTATATTTGTATTTGGCTTTAAAACAGGCAATCGTTGCATCGTTGATGGCCATACCATGTTGCGCGTATGCAGCAGCCGCTTTCGCAAGGTCAAATTTTTCAGCAATAATTAATTGTGTCAGCACTTTGGTAAGGTGCGTATGCCCGTTGTAATTGCCTGGGTTATCTCCCCATGTATTTACAAGGGCGATGTCGCTGGCACTCGCGCGAGTGGAAGTATCATATACGTATTTGACCATTTTGTAAAAATCCGAAGCCGGATCTTCTGAATAAGCCGTTGGTGCAGGGGGCATCAACTCATTAGCAATACCAGTCACGAAGGTTCTGACATCGCCCAGGTTTGGCGTTACGCCCGGTGCAAAAGCCGGTGGTGTGGGCTCCCATAGTCCTGGTGTTACCGGTTGTACAGGAATATATACCGGGAATGGCGGCAAACCGCCATCTGACGCGCTCCAGGAAAAAATTGAATCGCCTACCATCTTGCCGAAAGCTACAGACAGGGTGATACTTTCAGGAGTAGCTTTTCCCTGGAAACCGGATAATTTATCAGCTTCCAGTTTATCAATCTTTGCCAGGTTTTCAGCGGTAGTGGCTGCAAAGAATTTTTTAGCTGACGCTGCCAGCGCCGCATTTGCACAAGCCGGCCAGTAGTAAACACTTTTGTCTCCAACCACAATTTGTTTGCCCGACAACTGGGCGTATATGGGTTGGTATCCGGGCATTCCTGTTACAACCGCCTCATACAATGCAAGCCCGCTGTACGCAAATGCCCTGCCGGAAATACCGGGTCCAAAACCGGGTGTGGACTTTGTAAACTCGGTTTCAAGGGTAAACCAATCAGTCGCTACATCAGCGGAGTACTTCTCTGCGTCATTGCTTACTGTATTTTCATTTGAGTCATTTTTATTACAGCCAACAGAAAAGACAAATGTTGCAAACAGCAATGCAATTACGATAAAGAGATTTTTTTTCATGGTATATGTTTTAGTATATTTTTGACGATACATTTTACTTCTATTGATGTAACAATTCGGGGATGGGGATGCCGGCTTTGATATCGGTGTTATGATAAGCAATGATTTTCCAATCGATGCCATCTTTTACCATTACCTGCAAAAGCCGGGCATTCAAACGGCCTTGTCCGTCAAGCGTGGTACCGCGGGGCGGCCCATTGGAGGAGAACCCGGAAACGCTGGCCAGTGTTTCAACAATTATGGTGCCCTCCGAAGCCACCTTCATAGAAATAAGCTGCTGCTGTAAAACAGTGCCTGCAAAAACACTTTTAAATACTTCTGCATGTTTATTTTGAAAAACAGCATGGCCGGTAAAAAACATACCGAGTAGATTTGTGAAAGTGCCTTCGTTTGAAAAATGTTTTGAGTACAGCTCAGCATCTTTGTTTTTCCAGGCAGTGACTTCTTCCTGCAGGATAATTTTAATAGCCATGCTATCAGCGGGACTTTGGGCAGTGCAGCTAAATGTTGTAATCATCACCAGCAGCAGGAAAATTTTGTTTGTTCTCATTGAAGCTTTTGTTTTGTTGATCCCGAAATTACCAGCCACATGCACCGGAAATAAAAACTGTAGCCGAACTAGCTTGCTTCAGCGCCAGACGACCGATTCTGTATATTTATGCAGTCTGTCGCGCAAATCGTGCTTTCCATTCGACTATCGCCCGCCGGTGATAGGAATAGCGGTACTTTTGAGAAAATCGTGCGCATGCAATTTTTACTTCAGACGGGGAAAAGCAGTTGGTATATGAGGGTGATGCTGCATTTGCTATTCTGGCTATTGCTGGTTACTTATTTTGCCTGGGGATTTGGATTTAATACCAGTTATAAAGACTCATTCATCAATGCGCTGATGTACATTCCCGGACACATGATAATGGCCTATTCATTGTGGTGTATTCTTGTACCCCGTTTCCTGATTAAAAAAAAATGGCTGTCTTTTTCCGGCGGCTTTCTCATGGTGCTCGCGGCATGTGCACTGTACACAGTCCTCGCACAACTGACTTTAGAGAAAAATGCATTGTTCAGGGGATTTAATATGGCAACAGGGAGGAATGTATTGCCTTTTGTACATGTGGCGGGTATTGCGCTTTCTATTAGTTTGCTTAAATACTGGTGGTTGCAACAACAACAAACGATGGAAGCGGTGCAGCAGAAGACAGCTGCTGAACTTGAATTGCTCAAATCACAAGTACACCCGCATTTTCTATTTAATACCCTCAATAACCTGTATTCGCATGTATTGGAAAAATCTGATAAGGCGCCAGAAATCATTCTCAAATTATCCGGACTCCTTCGTTTCATGATTTATGAAAGTAATGTTGCGTCAATCCCTTTACATAAAGAAATCAATCTGTTGAAAGAATACATCGGCCTTGAACAATTGCGTTATGGCACACGGCTGGATGTATCTCTTGCTATTGATGGAGACATAAGTAATAAGGAAATTGCACCGCTGCTGATTTTACCACTGATTGAAAACGCCTTTAAACACGGTGCCGCCAAACAAGTGGATCAGTCATGGATAACAGTAAGCATTCATGTAACCAATTATTCCATGCAATGTAAAATATTGAACGGTTTTGATGCAGATGAAAACATGCTTCATCTTTCGCCTGAAAAAAAAGGTGTTGGCTTGCAGAATGTACAAAAACGTTTGGCTTTACTGTACCCGGGCCGGTACCATTTTTCCGCAGCGGCGGCCGAAAGTGTATTTATCGTTGCTCTTGAACTGCACTGGAAAGAAAGTCATTTAAATATTGTAAAAAACAATCAGACTCCCTCCCGCTATGAAATGGAAATGTCTGCTGGTGGATGATGAGCCACCTGCTATAAAAATACTGGAACGATACATCGCGCTGGTTGATCAGTTTGAAATCGCTGGCACCTGCAGCAATGCACTGCAAGCCATGGAAGCATTACAAAAAAATAAAATCGACGTATTATTTCTGGACATCCAGCTGCCCAAACTTACCGGTATCAGTTTTTTAAAGACACTAACCCACCCACCGGCAGTAATATTTACCACCGCTTACAAGGAATTTGCCAGCGATGCCTATGATTTGGATGCTATCGATTACCTGGTTAAACCATTTTCTGTAGAACGCTTTTTAAAAGCTGTTAATAAAATTACGCAACAACCTAATAGAGCTGAAGTTGCCCCTATTCAAGCTCCTCCATCAGATCCGGGGTTTATTTATTTTCGAAGTGAGCGAAAAATGATGAAGGTTTTTCTGGATGATATCCTGTACATCGAAAGCATTAAAGATTATATCAGGATTTTTCGCGTAAATGATGGCCCGCTATTGGTGCGTCAGTCCATATCCACTGCAGAATCCATGTTACCGCAACACCTTTTTATCCGCGTACACCGATCTTTTTTGGTGGCGCTTTCAAAGGTCACCGCTTATACCAACCAGGATATTGAAATCGGGAAAATGGAAATTCCCATCGGAAGGCAATACCATGGTATCTTAAAATCAGCGATGGATATGGGAAAATAATTTGCATTTTTATTGCGCCCTGCCTAAGCGGAAAACCACGACTCTTCACGCCCTTTCGCCATGTCGACTAAACATAATTCTTCGTGGCCAAGTGGGGTCAATGGGGATTATCTCTCTAATACCTTCAGTTTAAAACAGTTTAAACAAAAAACTCAACACTATCCAAATGAACATTACGCTTTAATGTCAGCGTCAAGCATACATCATTGCTTTGTCACGTCAAAGTTCCCAACCACAAAGTTTTAAAGAAACAACAAATGAGAAGCGCCCAAAACAAATTCAAAATCATGCATATTGAACATAACCATAAACCAGTAAAGTTAAAAGAGGCCAACGAAATTAAAAAACACAATTTTCACTTTGATCTTACATTAAGTGTGTAGGCATTGATATTCAAACCTTCTTTTATTCCTGACGAGACCACTTATCATTTCTTTCTAAGCGCTAATCTCCAGCTTATATCCCTTGCCGCGTATAACAACAATTTTGACATTCGGATCAAATTCCAGTTTCTTTCTAAGTTTTGATATGAACATGTCGAGACTGCGGCCTACTATAACGCCTTCATCTTCCCATATCTCCTTTTGCAGCCGGCTTCGCTCTATGGCCACGTTGGGAGACACCGCGAAAATGCGCAGTACACGGGTTTCAGTCCTGGTGAGGTCTGTGGTCGTTCCACTCACAATAAGTTTACGGGTTGCTGCGTCGAACGACATCGACCCCAAAGTGAATATATCAGTAGGCTGACTTTCAGGTAAGTCAAATGAGTCAGGTAAAACCGCCTGCGGCTTAACTCCTCTCAAAAAAATAAATCCGGCAAATACAACCAATGCTACCAATAACAGGCCGCCCAAAAAGTATTTATTCTTTGCTATAATTATACCCGTTGGTTTAAATTTAATGTTAATCATGTAACAGGCCGTGGGCTGCCTTCTTCCTATACAGGCCACAATATCATCTTTCTTATTTTTTGATATCGCATATCCATAAGCTACACTGGCATTGGCACAGTTCAGTACATTAACAACATAATCACTTGCAAGCGGGTCTTTAGCTAATAAACGCTGCGTAGTATTTACCAGCAAATTGGGTTGAAAAGTAAACGCATTTTCAAAACTGATCTGGTATTCATTTTCGGCGATCTTTTTTACCGGAAGTACTCTTGATACACTGTCGCCCGACTGCAGGAGTATTTCATGTCCTATCCGGCGAAGCAACACTTCCCGCCTGGCAAAGTCAAAGTCATTATTGCCAGTCATGCTGAAAGCGACGCAGACTACAGCCATCAACAAGAGTAATAGAAATCCGGCCAGGTGCTTTCGTGTAACAGGCAGGCGATTTTTTCTAATAAGCATCGTGTCAAGACATTATTTACAAAGTTTACACTTCTATTTACAATCCAGTTCCCCCGTATGAACGCTATCGAAGTAATTTCGCTGAAACAATTAGATAAAATTATGAAAAATAAAAGCAATGTTTTGTACAGCCTGACCATCATGCTCGCAGGAATAATCAATGTTCCCGGGCATGCCCAACAACAAAATGCCACTCAGGATGCCGTTAAAACCAAAGCCGCATCCACTGCTCATGCACCCCACGGCATTGTTCGTACCATCAGGCAAGATAGAAAGGGCAATATTTGGATCGCTTCGTGGGAGGGTGTTTTTAAATATGATGGAAAATCTTTTACCAATATCACCAGCAAAGTGAGTTCGGCCCGCTTCTTTTCCGTTTTGGAAGATGGAAAAGGAAATTTTTGGTTCGGTTCTATTGGCTCAGGTGTTTATTATTATGATGCCCGCCTGAATGACGGAGTCGGGCAGGGGAAATCCTTTCGAAATTTCACCACCAGGGATGGGCTAGCTGGTAATGAAGTCACAAATATTTATGAGGATAAAACCGGCGCCGTTTGGTTTGGGACTGGAAACGGGGCAAGCCATTACGATGGAAAATCCTTCCGGAACTTAAAGATGAACGAAGCCCCTTCTGTTACGCAGGCTGATTCTGTAAATGTTGGGCAAGGAAGTGTTCCTGCGCAGGATGACTCTGTATATGTTGGACCTGGTAATGCCCATACGCAGACTGACTCTGTATATGTTGGACCTGGTGGCGCCCATACGCAGGCTGATTCTGTAAAAGTTTCATTTTACGAACATCCGCTTCCCAAAATGCATTGGATGCATAATGATGTTAATGCTATCATTGAAGACAAAACCGGCAAATTCTGGTTTGGTACAAGGGGCTATGCCAGCGTTTATGACGGAAAAACATTTACCACTATAACCAATAAAGACGGCAAACCTTTTAAAAACGTGCGTTCAATAATCAAAGATAAAAAAGGTAATATCTGGCTGGGTGGTTTTGATGGCCTTTGGCGCTATGACGGCATTGTATTTACCAATTTCTCTCAAAATTTTGTTGGCTATATCTACGAAGATAAAAAAGGGAATATCTGGACCAGTTCAGAAAGCGTTAAGGACAAAGGTTGGGCACTTTCGCGGTATGACGAAAAGGCCTTGTCTGAGAAAATACCAACGGTAACCACTATAGCAAATAAACCAATGATCTTCGGAATTTTAGAAGACAATAAAGGAAATATTTGGTTCGGCGATTTCGATGGGGTGCATCGGTATGATGGAAAGACCATCACCGACTTTAAAATTAAAGAAGGTCAGAAATAAATAATTAAAAACACATATCCCTACGCCCCGGTGTGTGTTTTCCCGCACCAAAACTTTCGAAGACTATCTATTGGTTCGTGGAGAAACAAACCAATACATAGTAAATCGAGATCGCTTCATCACCCTTAAAAAGCAAAAAATGAAAAAATGAAACATAAAAAAACCGGCTTGTACTGCCTGATGATATTGTTAACAGGAGTAACTTATTTTGCCGTACAGGCTCAACAACAAAATGACACTCATCGCGCCTAACTTTTCAGGCGAATGGAAATCCAAAGAGTCGATAAGTATGGGCGCAAATATTGTTTGCTCATTTGTCGAGGGTGATCGTATGCTCTCTAAAACAATGAAAATAGTAGAGCAGGCAAGTTTTCTAACCATAGAAATACCGAACCCGTCTCCTGGCGTAGCGCTGGCTACAACCCAGGAGAAACTGGCCTTCGACGGTAAAGAAAGCCAAATTAATCAGGGCCGGGAAAGAGGAAAGAAGTTTACCGTACAGTTGTCAGCTGATAGACAAACTATGACTGTTAACTCAATTGTACACCTGATGGTTGCCACGCCTTTCAAAATAGATGTTCAGCAACAAGCATTTTTTTACGTAACAGCGGTTTGGAAGTTGAGCAATGATGGCAAGTCTATTTCTGTTCAGGCCAATGCAAAATCAACCTTATGGGGTGGCGAGCGTGCCTGGAAGACCGTATTCGATAAAGCCAATTAGTATTCAAAGATTCTCTTTGTACAAGCTAAACTTAGTTCCTGCTCCCCGGTGTGTGTCTTCTAATACCGCAACTTTCGAAGATTATGGTTATTGGCTCGTGGAGACACGAACAAAGGCAAAGACACGAACCATGGCGAAGAGGAATCCATGTTAATTAAACCTACAAAAAATATCAAAAAAGTTATCGATGCGCTAATGCTACCGCTGGTTGCGGTAAGCGGAGTAATATTTGCTAATCGCGAACTTAAATGACACTTACGAAGCCCGGCAAGTAGCATGCCTTCTTTACCCGCAGCTGGTAAAGAAGGCATAACCTGTATGAAGATCAGTCGGATTAACGCCAACCCAATCCCGGTGCAACGTGCTCAAGAATAGAAGACAATACATGTACATTGTAGTCTACGCCTAAGGTATTGGGGATGGTCAACAGCAGCGTATCCGCTTCCTGGATAGCTTCATCCTTTGCTAATTCTTTTATGAGTTGATCCGGTGCTGCTGCATAGCCTCTTCCGAAAACAGCGCGTTTCGTCGGCTCAATCATACCAAATTTATCTGTATGGTCGGTGTCCCTGCCAAAGTAAAGCCGATCTTGTTCTGTTACGAGGGCAAAAATAGAGCGGCTTACAGATACCCGGGGTTCACGCTGATGCCCTGCTTTTTTCCAGGCGTCTTTGTACAACCTTATCTGTTCGGCTTGTTGTATGTGAAAGGGTTTACCATTTTCATCAAATTTCAAAGTAGAGCTTTGCAGGTTCATGCCGTTTTCGGCGGCCCAAACAGCGGTAGCGTTGGAAGCAGCTCCCCACCAGATACGGTCGCGCAATCCGGGTGCGTGCGGCTCCAAACGCAGCAAGCCGGGTGGGTTGGGGAACATCGGGTTCGGACTAGGCTGGGCGAACCCCGCGCCATTTAATTTATCCAGGAATTCTGATGCTTTACGTCTTCCCATCTCCGCATCTGTTTCTCCTTCGGCGGGTTTATATCCAAAATAGCGCCATCCGTCTATTACTTGTTCCGGTGACCCCCTGCTGATCCCAAGTTGCAGGCGTCCTTCAGAAATTAAATCGGTTGCGCCCGCCTCTTCCACCATATACAGTGGATTTTCGTAACGCATATCAATAACGCCTGTTCCTATTTCTATTTTGCTTGTCTTTGCAGCAACTGCAGCAAGCAAAGGAAAGGGTGACGCTAACTGGGCGGCAAAATGATGTACCCGGAAATAAGCGCCATCGATGCCGATTTGCTCTGCAGCAACCGCCAAATCAATAGACTGCAGCAAGGTATCAGCTGCACTGCGGGTTTTATATGCCGGATGGTCTGCCCAATGTCCAAACGATAAAAATCCTATTTTCTTCATACAATTGCTAACATATAATAAGGCAATTTGTTCCGTGATTAATTATATCAATACAAGCCACGCTTAGGGTAAATATAATTTCTGCCATTCGTTCCTAGCCATTTTGCCACGGTTTTTGCAACAAAGATTCCAATTTGGAGTTGCAGGAAATGAATTAGTCGATTACTTTTGCGAGACATGAAATTTTTCTTCTTTTTGCTAAGTTATTGTATGCTTTACTTGTCGTGCCTCCCGTGCCGCGACAGTAAGGATTGCAGCGAACAGGCAGACGTGAAAATTTCAGCTGCTTCGGGCCACCAGCAGCAGCACCAGGACGAAGAAAACTGCACCCCTTTCTGCAATTGCGCCTGCTGTGCATCCGCCAGCTGTTTTACTTCATTTAACCGGATAGCATTTGATCCGTTTACGTTGCAATCAGTGAATTATCCAACCGGCAATACCACCCTGCATGCAACTGAACATTGCGCCATTTTTCAGCCTCCCAAATCAGCTTAACGCTTCTTAATTTTTTGCAGTGACTATCATCAGCTTGTATGCTACAACAATTTATTTGTTAAGCCATTCCTGATAATTGCCTGCAAACGCTATCAAAATACAAATCAATCTCAACGGCTTGCGGATTACCAATGTTATGAATTCAATGCGATCTGCCATTGCCTGGCAGCATCAGCTCAAGGAATGTTACCTGTAACGCCGTATACCATCAATCGAATCAATACATGCTTACGAAAATCATTCATTACAGCTTAAAGAATAAACTCATTGTAGGTATACTAACGCTGGCATTGATTGGCTGGGGGAGCTGGAGCGCTACCAAACTGCCGGTGGATGCCTTGCCCGATGTGACGAATAACCAGGTGCAGGTTATCACCACTGCGCCCACGCTGGCAGCGCAGGAAGTAGAGCAATTTATCACCTACCCCGTAGAACATGCCTTGTCAAATATCCAGGGCATTGAGGAAATGCGCTCCTTTTCAAGGTTTGGGCTGAGCGTAATCACGATTGTTTTCAGGGAAGACATCAATATCTATTTCGCCCGTCAGTTGATTGGAGAAAAATTAAAAAATGCGGAAGCGCAAATACCGCAGGGGATGGGAACGCCCGCAATGGGCCCGGTTACTACTGGTTTGGGCGAAGTATACCAGTATGTGATCCATCCTATGAAAGGGAGTGAACAAAAGTATTCTCCGATGGATTTACGCACCATGCAGGACTGGATTGTGGCCAGGCAGCTGAACGGTATACCCGGTGTGGCAGAAGTGTCTGGATTTGGTGGCATCAGCAAGCAATATGAAGTGGCCGTCAACCCCGACCGGTTGAAGGCGATGAATGTAACGATACCTGAAATCTTTACAGCGCTGCAGAAAAACAATGAAAATACCGGGGGCGCATATATTGATCGAAAACCCAATGCATATTTCATTCGTGGCGTTGGACTCGTAAAATCATTTGCAGACATTGAAAGCATTGTTATCAAACAACAAAGTGGCATCCCTGTTTTAATAAGGGACGTGGCTACCGTTCAATTTGGTTCGCCACCACGCTATGGTGCCATGACCTATAACGGAGAAAAGGAAGTTGTTGGAGGTATCGTACTGATGCTGAAAGGCGCGAACAGTGCATCGGTGGTAAACCTGGTAAAAGAAAGAATGCTTACGGTTCAAAAATCGTTGCCTGCAGATATTATCATCGAGCCATTTTTAGTTCGTACCAACCTGATTGACCGGGCCATTAATACCGTAAAAACAAACCTGATAGAAGGCGCATTGATAGTTGTATTCGTGCTGGTGTTGTTCCTGGGTGATCTTCGCGCAGGCCTGATAGTGGCATCGGCTATTCCGTTGTCTTTGCTTTTTGCGCTTGCCCTAATGAGGTTGTTTGGTGTGAGTGCCAACCTGATGAGCCTGGGCGCCATTGATTTTGGATTGATCGTAGACGGTGCAGTCATCATTGTAGAAGCCACGATGCATTTTTTAAGTAAGGAAAAGTTTACAGGCAAATTATCACAAACGGAAATGGATACTGCTGTTAAAAAAAGCGCCGGCAAAATGATGAGTTCTGCCGCATTCGGACAAATCATCATCCTGATTGTTTATTTACCTATCCTATCCCTGCAAGGCGTTGAAGGAAAAATGTTTCGCCCAATGGCAGAAACCGTGGCGTTCGCTATTCTTGGCGCATTATTTCTATCCCTTACCTATATACCTGTATTGAGTGCGCTATTGCTTTCAAAAAAGCCAAAAACGAAACGAACTTTTTCAGACAGGATGATGGATTTTTTTCAGCGTGTTTACGCGCCGCTACTGCACTGGGCGCTCAGGGTACGGTATATCGTGGTGGGCATTTCGGTTGCCTTATTAATTGTTGCCATTGTTATATTTAAAAACATGGGTGGAGAGTTTATACCAACATTGGAAGAAGGTGATTATGCGGTTGAATTTGTTTTACCACAGGGTTCTTCCTTATCACAAACTACCGAAACCGTTATGCTGGCAGAACGGATGCTCCGCACAATTCCCGAGGTTAAAATGGTGGTGGGTAAAACAGGTGCAGCGGATATCGCCACCGACCCCATGCCGCCTGAAGGCTCAGACCTGCTGGTAATTATGAAAGATAAAAAACACTGGACAACAACTAAAGATTTTTATGCAATGGCAGATACCATCAGGGATAAATTGTCTGCCATTCCGGGCGTGATTGCTGAACCAAGCCAACCCATACAAATGCGCTTCAATGAACTGATGACAGGTATACGGCAAGACGTGGCAATAAAAATATTTGGAGAAAACCTGGATACTTTAGTGGCGTATGCCGATAAAGTAGCGAATGTTATCCGGCCTATTGAAGGCATTACACAACCCCAGGTAGAAAGATTGGAAGGGCTACCCCAAATCACGGTTGAATATGACCGCGCAAAAATGGCAGGTTATGGCTTGAATATCGAAGACGTCAACCACATCATCAGCACTGCGTTTGCAGGTGAGGCAGCGGGCGTTGTTTTTGAAAACGAAAGAAAATTCGACCTCGTTGTAAGACTTGACAGTGCGCACCGAAGCACCCTCAATAATGTAGCTGATTTATTTATTCCGATGGCGAATGGCAACCAGGTACCATTGTCACAGGTGGCAACCGTTTCATTTAAAACCGGCCCTGCACAAATTAGCCGCGAAGCAGGAAAACGAAGAATCTATGTAAGCTTCAATGTAAGCGGCCGTGATGTGGAAACCGTGGTAAAGGAAGCACAACTGAAACTGAATGAAAAAATAAAATTACCGGCTGGCTACTACTATACCTATGGCGGAACATTTGAAAACTTACAA
Organism: Chitinophagaceae bacterium; assembly: GCA_039925965.1. Lineage (GTDB taxonomy): Bacteria > Bacteroidota > Bacteroidia > Chitinophagales > Chitinophagaceae > JAZKFT01. The sequence continues at coordinate 12,464 of JBDSXW010000060.1, read as the reverse complement.
AAGGCGTCCGCCAGGCTGATGGTTGTTGTTCCGCTGGCATTGCTGCTTATCTTTCTTATGCTGTACCTGTCGTTTAAATCTTTTAAAGAGGCCGCATTGATTTTTACCGCAATTCCCATGAGCGCTATTGGTGGTGTCTTTGCATTGTTGATTCGGGGTATGCCATTCAGTATTTCAGCAGGCATCGGATTTATTGCGTTGTTTGGTGTAGCAGTTTTAAATGGCATTGTTTTAATCAGCACATTTAATCAGTTAGAGAAAGAGGGTGTAAAAGATATTATGCAGCGTGTGCTGGAAGGCACTAAAATGAGACTACGGCCGGTGCTGATGACAGCAACCGTTGCTTCGCTTGGATTTCTACCAATGGCTTTTTCCGCTGGTTCAGGTGCAGAAGTTCAGAAGCCGCTCGCTACGGTTGTCATAGGCGGATTGTTAACCGCTACATTTTTAACGCTGGTAGTGCTCCCCTGCCTCTACTTATTATTTGCTGGTAAAAATAAAATACAGACAAAGCCCGTCACTATTGTTACGGGTGTTTTGCTTGTTCTTGTGCTGCCCAATATTTTGAACGCGCAACAGGCAGCCAAACGCCTCACCATAGACGAAGCAATTGTACTTACCAAAAGCAATCTGCAATATGAGGTGAACCAATTGCAAATCAACAAAGGACAAGCGCAGGTAAACACCGCCACGGCATTGCCAAAGACAGGCGTGTTTGCCGAAAATGAAGATCTACGGCCAGGTGACAACAAAGGCATTTTAAAAATTGGGCTCTCGCAGGGTATTGCTTGGCCGGGTTTGTACAAGGCGCAAAAAAACCTGTACCGTGAACAGCTGAAGTACTACCAGATAAATAATTCAGTTATTGATAATGATCTAAAAAGGGATACCCGGAAAGTTTATTACCAGCTTTGGTATTTGCAGGACAAACAACAACTGTTTACACGCCTTGACAGCATTTACAAGTCGTTAAATGCTGCCGCCATCGTAAAGGTAAAAACAGGCGATAGTCCGGGACTGGATAGTATTGCAGCGAATGTGCGTATGACTGAACTACAGGCATTACTGAAACAACTAAACAAAGAAATAGCAATAGAACAACAATCATTGATGCAATTGTTGAATTCAACGGAGCCGATGCTGCCGGTGTTGTTGCAATTGGAGAAAATGCCGCTTCCTGTTATAGCAACCGATTCGGTTCACCCCCTCATGGCCCTGCAATCACAAAACGTACATATTGCCGGCGCAGGTATAGCAGTAATAAAAAATGAAAACAAACCAGATTTTTCCGGCCGGTTTTTCAGCCAGCGGCTATTTGGAACTTCCGATCCGTACTCAGGTTTTTCGCTATCGGCTGCTATTCCAATTTTTGGGGTAAATGGCTACAGGAATAAATTGAAAGTGGCCCAGGCCGAAAGATCTGTTCAGCAAAAGCAATATGAATACGGGAAGCAAGTATTCAGTACCCGGCTAATTCAAATACAGCAGGAGGTGGAAAAGAATAATAGCCTGTTATCGTTCTACCAAACGACCGGCCTAAAACAAGCAGAAGAAATTATCAAAGCTGCTTCCCTTGCCTATCGTTCCGGCGAAATCAGTTTTGCGGCTTTGTCGCAGTTTTTAACGCAGGCCATCGAGATTCAAAAGAACTACCTGGAGAATATGAATATTTACAACCAATCCGTCATTCAATTTTATTACTATACCAATCAATAAAATATTAGCAGATGAAGCATTTATTTATAGCTGTGATCCTTCTAGCCGGTAGCGTTTCTTTTGTATCCTGTGGCGACAAAAGCAGTGCAAACACGGAAGTTACACCAGCAGATACCAGTAAGATAACCAGTGCCCCGAATCCGAATTATGCAACGCTTACAGAAGAACAGATTAAAAGCATCGGTATTGAATTGGGTATCATTGAAGAAAAACAACTAACCGCTTCTTTAAAAACCAATGGGGTATTGAGGGTACCCAATCAAAATAAAGCAAGCGTCAACTCCATCTATAGCGGGGTAATAAAGTCTATCCTGGTGGAACCTGGTAACACGGTCAGGAAAGGCCAGGCTATCGCAACCGTTGCTAATCCCGCGTTTATCCAGGTGCAAAGCCAGTACCTGAATGTAAATGCGAAAATCAGCATGGCGCAGCTGGAAGTAACGCGTCAGCAGGAACTAAATGCCGGTAATGCGGGGGCACTAAAGAATTTACAGGCTGCCGAAACCGAGTTAAACACGTTGCACACATTGAAATCAACCCTTCAGCAGCAAATTCAGTTGATGGGTGTAAATCCAGCAAACATTTCAAACGGAAAGCTGGTTTCCGTATTAACGATAACAAGCCCTATCGCCGGTGTTGTAAGTAATGTGCTGGTAAAACTCGGCACGTATGTAGATGTAACGACCGCTGTGGCAGAGATAGTGGACAATAGCCAGTTACACCTTGACTTGTTTGTGTTTGAAAAGGATTTGCCAAAGCTACAGGATCACCAGATTATTCATTTTACGGTGACGAACAATCCCGGCAAGGAATATGATGCACAAATATTTTCGCTGGGCTCTTCTTTTGAAGGAGATAGCAAAGCAATCACCGTTCATGCAACGGTAAAAAGCTTAAAAACGGGTTTGATTGACGGTATGAACGTTACCGCAGCCGTCAGTTTGAATAAGGCCACGGTACCGGCCGTACCCAATGATGCCCTTGTAACCGTGGCCGGCCAGGACTATATTTTTGTTTTTATTGAACAGAAAGACAAAACGATGCGGTTTGAGCGGGTGGCCGTTTCCAAAGGCACCAGTGATGTAGGATATACCGAAATAACATTGCTGAAAGAAATACCCAAAAACGCATCGATTGTAGTTAAAGGCGCATTTTTTGTTTCGGCGAAGATGACAAATGTTGAAGAAGACTAATCAATTAAATAATTAAAAAAACAGCAGATGGACGAAATAACATTACAAAAATGGCGGAGCGCTTTCGAAGCCCAAACGGCCTCCATACAAATTGAATTTGATGCTTTTTTTGAAGCAACTGCATTCAAGGACATGTATGAATTAAAAGTGGACGATGCCACTCAAAACTTATCCCTGGAAATTAAAGAACATTTGCCAAAAGAAATTGCGGACAGGTTAAGAAAACTTCTTTATGCAACCCAGCCCGAAGACCAGGTATAATTCAATTGTAATAATCACTGCATATTAACCATCAATAATCGCGAACGTGTATTAGATGTTTGTAATTACTACATAAAAACCTGGCTGCTGTATGGCTATTGCTATGCGTATATAACAGGCAACAGGAAGATTGCCTCATTTTTTATTTAATACATTTTTACATGGCCAATGCAGACAATAGTGCAAAAGAAAACAAAGTAGCTGCAAATCAACAATTGGGTAATAGTACACTCAACGCACTAAATCCAAAGCATGTTCACCAGGCAGGGGAAGCGCATCGCCATGATGAAGAAGAGCACGATCATGATCATGCAAACAGTACAGCAGAATCGACAGGCTGGCAATCACATTGGCCGTTGCTCACTGCGCTGATTGTATTGATAGCCATGCTGACGTTTGAATTTGGCTTTAAATACAAGCCGGCATTTCCTGTAGACCTCCTTATTTACCTGGCGGCGTATTTACTGGCGGGATACAACATCCTCTTACTGGCGTTGCGCAAGGCAAGCAGGTTCGATTTTTTCAACGAATTTTTTTTAATGAGCGTGGCAACGATTGGGGCATTCAGCATTGGCTCATATAGCGAAGGTGTAGCAGTAATGATTTTTTATTCTATTGGAGAATGGTTTCAGGATTCAGCGGTTAATAAAGCGAAAAGAAGCATCAAAGCGCTATTGGATATAAGGCCAGATGAAGTAACCGTAGTCAGGACCGGTGCCGCACAGGTTATTCATCCGGGCGAAATACAGGTAGGCGAAATCATCCAGGTAAAACCCGGCGAAAAAGTTGCATTAGATGGCGAATTAAATACTGAAGAAGGCGTATTTAACACAGCGGCCCTCACAGGAGAAAGCAAGCCTGCTACCATGCGTAAAGGCGACCAGGTGTTTGCGGGTATGATTAATCTTGAAAGGGTTTCAGAGATAAAAGTGAAATCACTTTTCAAGGATAGCAAGCTGAGCAAGATACTGGAGATGGTGCAGGATGCTACGGCAAGAAAGTCACAAACACAGTTATTTATTAGCCGGTTCGCCAAAATTTACACACCCATTGTTTTTTCTTTGGCAATCGGCGTTTGTTTTATACCATACTTTTTTGTGGATAATTATTCGTTTCACGAGTGGTTTTACCGTTCGCTGGTATTTCTTGTTATCAGCTGCCCATGCGCACTCGTCGTTTCCATTCCCTTGGGATATTTTGGTGGCATCGGGTTGGCATCTCGTAATGGAATTTTATTTAAAGGCTCCAACTTTTTAGACGTTATCACCAAAGTAAATACCGTGGTGATGGATAAGACCGGCACGTTAACAAAAGGTGTGTTCAATGTGCAGGAAGTTGTAGCAAAGGATACCGAAAAAGATGAATTAATTAAACTGGTGGCGGCACTTGAAAGTAATTCAACCCACCCGATTGCTAAAGCTATTGTAGGTTTTGCCGGAGAAGCCGCCAGGGCTTTTAAAACTGAAAATGTGGAGGAAATATCCGGTCATGGATTAAAAGGAACGGTTAATGGAAAACATTTGCTGGCTGGTAATACAAAATTATTAAAAAAATATAGCATTGAATATCCTGCAGCTATTGATCAATTGGTGGATACCATTGTTGCCATTGCTATAAACAATACCTATGCTGGCTATATTACCATTGCCGATGAAATAAAAGAGGATGCAAAAAAGGCGATCGATGAAATGCACCAACTTGGCCTTCAAACTGTGATGCTGTCGGGCGACAAGCAAGCCGTTGTTTCAAAAGTTGCTGGCGCGTTGGGTGTTGACAATGCATATGGTGATTTGTTGCCCGAAGATAAAGTGGAAAAGGTGGAAGCACTAAAAAAAGCAGGCAGGCACATTGCCTTTGTAGGTGATGGTGTAAACGATGCTCCTGTGGTTGCGCTGGCAGATGCAGGCATCGCCATGGGCGGTTTGGGAAGTGATGCGACCATTGAAACAGCGGACATTGTTATTCAGAATGATCAGCCGTCAAAGATTGTGATGGCTATTAAAATTGGCAACATTACGAGACAAATTGTTTGGCAGAATATTACCATTGCCATGGTAATAAAACTAGTTGTTTTAGTGCTCGGTGCAGGCGGCATCGCCACATTATGGGAAGCGGTGATTGCCGACGTGGGCGTGGCACTACTGGCAATCCTCAATGCTGTGCGTATCCAAAAAATGAATTTATCTGTTTAGCCGCTCCCTTTACACCAGAAATAATAACGTATAAACGCACAGAACACATTTTATTCGATATTTTTATCCCGTGAATATCTCAGCAATTTTTAAAGAATTTTCCGATAGCGAAAAATCGAGTGGCTTTGTGTTAATCGGCTGCACCATCGTTTCACTCGTTGTTGCCAATAGCGGGGCGGGACCGGCCTACGTTGATTTTTTTCATTCAAACATCAACCTCTCTTTTTTTAATATTGGCCTTGATTACAGTGTTGAACACTGGATCAACGACGGCCTGATGGCTATATTTTTCTTGCTGGTAGGACTTGAAATAGAAAGGGAGTTGTACATCGGCGAATTATCAAGCATTAAAAATGCATTACTTCCCATACTGGCGGCTGCAGGCGGTATGTTTATTCCGGCACTGATTCATTTGTGGTTCAATGCGGGAACGCCTACCCAGGCGGGGTTCGGCATACCCATGGCAACAGATATCGCATTTGCGTTGGGTATTCTTTCGCTGGCCGGAAATAAAATTCCTGTATCGTTAAAAATATTCCTAACAGCCCTTGCGATTATTGACGATTTGGGCGCCGTTACTGTAATTGCGATTTTCTATACAAAAGGTTTTTCTATCTATTATTTTGGCGCTGCCATCACCCTCTTCCTGCTGTTGTTTATCGCCGGCAGAAAAAAAATGTACTACCTGCCAGTGTATATTATTGGTGGTATTATCATGTGGTATTGCATGCTAAAATCGGGCGTACATGCCACCATTGCCGGCGTGTTACTGGCGTTTGCCATTCCTTTTAAGAAAGCAACCGCGGGCGGACTTTCCTACAAATTGCAGCACTGGTTGCATAAGCCGGTTGCATTCATCATATTACCGGTTTTTGCACTGGCCAATACAGCTATTATTTTTCCTGAAAATATATCAGCAAGTTTGAGTACCAATAATTCAGCAGGCATCATGGCAGGTTTGCTGCTGGGAAAATTTGCCGGCATATTCCTTGTTTCCTGGCTGGCAGTTAAAATGAAATTAGCCAACCTTTCGGCAGATCTTAACTGGGGTCATTTGTTTGGCATTTCACTGCTCGGTGCAATTGGTTTTACCATGAGCATATTCATTACCAACCTCGCATTCAGCGATCAACAAGTGGTTACCGCATCCAAGATGAGTATTTTACTGGCTTCGGTAACGGCGGCCGTATTGGGGTTGCTTATTCTAACGTTCAATAAGAAAACGGCAACCAGTGCGAGCACTACAAGCCCAGCCGACAGCCTTACCTGAATTTAATCGTGGCGTAATCCATTTTTTACAGGAAACACATGTAGAACGTGTGGAAACAGCGCATCCATTGATTCTTTCACCCCATTCGGTGAACCGGGCAATGTAATCACCAGGCTGTTTTTTATAAACCCTGCCACGCCGCGCGACAGCATCGCGAACGGCATTCGCTCCTGCCCGTAACTGCGCGCCTGTTCCATAATACCCGGAATGGGTTTGTCGAGCAACGGCGCAATGGCATCCGGGGTAATATCACGTGGGGATACACCGGTACCACCTGTAAAAAGAATCAGGTCGTTGCCGTCGTTACTCAGTGCGATGGCCTTTAACCTGATGAGTTCCGCATCATCCGGTATAATATCATACACCAATGTCTCCAGCCCAAATGATTGCAATTTCTCAATGATGGCTTTTCCGGCCGTATCTGTTTTCTTTCCCTGCGCAACCATATCTGAACAAACCACCACGGCACACCTCAATGAGGGAGGTGCTTGCGCAAATCCCGACTTGCCGCCTTCTTTGCTGATTAACCGGATAGTACTTATCGTTATTCCTTTATCAACAGGTTTTAACATGTCGTAAATAGTGAGTGCCGTAATTGCTGCCCCATGCATGGCTTCCACTTCCACCCCTGTTTTGTAAATGGTATGCACTTCTACGGTAATGATAATCTGTAACCCTTCCACCGCATAGGTGATCGCCGTATACTCTACCGGCAGGGGATGACAATCAGGAATAACGTCACTGGTTTTTTTTACCGCCAGCAGGCCTGCGGCACGCGCAAATTCAAAAACATCGCCCTTGGGAATCTTTTTTTGCTGTACCGCATCTATCGTTTCCTGCAAAGAGCATTCTACAATGGCAGTTGCAATTGCGCGCCGTAGCGTATTATTTTTATGCGTAATATTTACCATGCTTACAAATTAGTCTTCCATTGATACGTATCGTCTTCCATAATCTCCTTGCCCCATACGGGCAGTTCCGCTTTCAGCCTTTCCACTGTTTCTTCACAAGCATCGATCGCCGCTTTCCGGTGGGCAGACGAGGTGAATACAAACAGGCATATTTCACCCGCGGCTATGGCACCCAGGCTATGGTAAACATGCATACAGGTAAGCGGGTACTTTTCAAATATTGACTCCCTGATAATGTGCATTTTTTCATTGGCCATCTCTTCATACGCGGTATACGCAATGGCGGTCACTTTTTTTCCATCAATCACATCGGCCCGCACCTGTCCTAAAAAAATACTGTGTCCGCCAATGGCGGTTTTTGTGCTGTGCTGCTGAATGCTGTCGCTGATGAAGGAAGCCTTTATCGCGCCATTCACAAATATGTTCTTTATCTGATGCACAATTATTTTTTAAGGTTGTTTTCTTGCTTCCATTTCAATATGCCGCCCGCCAGGCTGAATATTTTTTTGCTGTCTGCGAACTTATCCGCGAGCATTCGCGCAGCAAGCAGGCTTCGTTTACCGGATTGGCAAAATACTACGATCGTATCGTGCTCCGTATCCTGAAACTGTTCTTCAATATTTCCCAAAGGTAGCTGCAGGTGAATAAATTCATCGACAACCGGCATTTCGTTCAGCTCACGCACATCGATTATGGCAACCGATTGATTTTTTCTAAGCGCATCAAATTGCGTCGTATCAATTTCAATGGTATCGCCTGTGTTGCCGCAAAGCCAGTCGTAATCCATCGCAAGAAAAGCAGCTTCGTTTTCCGGGATGAGCAAATTTGTGTCGCTCCGTGGAGCCAGTTGCATTTCAAATAGCTGGTTATTCAGTGCATTGTAACTGACCAGGCGATTGATAAGGGGCGTTCCGATACCGCTGATAAGTTTTATTACTTCTGCTGCCTGCATTGTTCCAATAATACCGGGCAGGATACCCAACACGCCGGTTTCGGCACAATTGGCTACTTCCCCGGCAGCAGGTGGCTGGGGAAACAGGTCGCGGTAATTGGTTGAAAAGTTTCCATCAGGCAACAGCACATTAAACACGGCCACCTGGCCTTCAAACTTTGATACCGCACCGTATACCAGCGGCTTGTTCAACAAAAAGCAGGCATCATTGACAAGGTAGCGCGCCGCAAAATTATCCGTACCATCAATCACGATATCATATTGCTGTATTATTTCGAGTGCGTTGGTAACCGTTAGCTTATCATTGATTGCAGTAATACAAATACCCGGGTTAGCTTGCAGCAATACCGCTGCTGCGGTTACCGCTTTTGGCGAACCAATATTATTTACTCCATACAATACCTGGCGGTGCAGGTTATTCAGTGAAACCGTATCGTAATCCATGATACCGATATGGCCAATGCCGGCAGCTGCCAAATATTGGAGGGCGGCGCAACCCAGCCCGCCTGCACCAATCATTAAGATACGGGACTGCAATAATTTTTGCTGTCCGGCTTCGCCAAATGTTTTCAGCGCTATCTGGCGACTGTACCGTTCATATAGTTGATTGCTGTTATTCATTTACCCACCGGAAAAAGGCGGCAACAAAGCCACCATACTGTTTTCGTGAAGCGGTGTATTTTCCTGTATCGCTTTTTTATCTACCGCAATAATATATTGATGGCTGGCCATGGCAGGATACAATTTGTTTAGTTCCTGCACAAGGGTATCTGTGTCGCATATATTATCCAAAGCAATCATTTCATTGCCGGTAATATCTGTCAGTTGACCGAACAAAATAATTTTTAACTGCATCGTTTACTTAACTTGTTCAACAATAATTTTTGCAAGTCCTTTCACAAACCGCCGGCCCGTTGCCTGGTCTGCCGTGGAAATAACGGCTATTTTATCTTTGCCATCTTTTGCAGCTACACCGTCCGATTCAGTGATTATCATAACATGTTTTCCAATCTCCGTGTTGAACAATTCGTTCCATGAAAAAACTACTTTGTAATTATCTGCTGCAACACAGGTAATGTATAGCTCGCTTAATAATTTGGGGGAAGCCATTTCGATACCCGCTTTGTCAATAATATCTTTTACCAATATCCCTTTTATATTTTTGATAACCCTGCGCTTTTGCATCAGGTGATTATAAATAACGATGCTGCCGATGCCAGTAGCCGTGTACTGCGTGGCCTGGTCGAGCGAAAAGCTAAAACTATGCTTAACTTTTCCTTCAATTACAAATTGGTCAGTCGATATTGTTTTTTCCTGGCTATGCGCCACAATGCAGGTAAACAAAAAAAACAACCATATCAGGCGCGCGGCTTTCTTATGCATGGGTAAATAATAATTTATATGCGGCCAGCATCAGTACCACCGCCAGTGTATTTTTTAAAATGGTTTGTTTGAACTTTAAAGAGCCAAAATAAGCGCCGCCTAGTCCCGCTATAAAAGCAATTGCTACAAATACATACATGTTATTGCTGAAATGGATGCCTTTAACAAGTTGGCCGCCCAGTCCGGATAATGAATTTACGAAGATAAAGGCTGCGCTGATGGCGGCCGTTTGTTTCTGGTCTGTCCATTTCAACAGTAAGATAACCGGCGATAAAATAATGCCGCCGCCGATGCCTATCAAACCTGACAAAAAGCCAATAACGCCGCCGATTAAGATCGATAAGCCAATACCCGGTTTTTTTATTTCCTCTACTTTGATATTGGCAAAGAAAAGAAACCGAATGATGGGGATGAGCAACAGCAAGCCCAATATTTTTTTATAGACTGTTGCATCGATGGTAATTAATCCGCCCAAAAAAGCCATTGGTACGGAAGCGAGCGCCAGCGGTAGAAAAATTTTCCACTTAAAATGACCACCGCGGTAAAACTGTATAAACGAGACAGCAGAAACAAAAAGGTTGAGCAACAATGCGGTGGGCTTCATTACCTCCGGCGAAAAACTGAATATTGCCATTAGTGCCAGGTAGCCACTTGCTCCCCCGTGCCCCACAGAGGCGTACAAAAACGCAATCACAAATAATAACCCGTAAAATAGATAAATGTTATCGGCCATGGGTAGCTACTAAAAAGAAAGTAAATGAATTTCAGCTAAAGAACCCGCTTCACAAAATGTTGTCTCTTCTCCTACGATAATAAGGCAATTGGCCACCGCAAAAGAACGCATGCGGTAAGATTCCTGCGCATCCAATGGCAGCACTTTTTCACCATCCCAGCATGCTTTCAGAAAATGCGTAAGCCCGGCTGTTTTCTTAAAAGAATTAGCCAACGGCGCATGCATGGTTGGAAGCTGAATTTTTAAGGCGGGCAATACATATTCATAAAAACAGGTGAGCACAGAAGAAGGATTACCTGGCAATCCAAAGACCAGTTTGTTTTCCTTTTTTCCAAAAAACAGTGGTTTGCCCGGCCGCTGTTTTATTTTGTGAAAAAGTTGTTCCACCCCGCAGGCTGCTGCGGCCTGCACCACAAAATCATAATCGCCCACGCTAACGCCGCCCGTTAGTAAAACCAAATCGTTTTCTGAAAGCGCCTGCGTCAATACCTGTTTCACCAATTCCAAATCATCCTCCACCGTGTATGTTTTAACAGCGTCTATTTGAATCTTTTGTAAAGCCGCTTTTAGCGCAAAAGAATTGGATTCGTATACTTCTCCGAACGACAGCGGCGCACCCGGCTGCTGCAGTTCTTTTCCCGTAACAATAACACCTACCGCGGGCATAGACCACACCGGCACACGGTTGATGCCCATACCGGCCAAAAAACCAATGGCACCGGGCGATAACAAGGTGTCTTTTGGAACTGCCAGCATGCCAGCCTTAATAGCAGATCCGGCTAGCCGCACGCTGTTTCCAGCCTGCAGATTTTCATCCGTAATCGTTAATGTATTGTTGTGGATGGTCACCTGCTCCTGCATGATAACGGTATCTGCGCCGTCAGGCAAAGGTGCGCCCGTAAAAATGCGTGCGGCATGCCCGGGGGCAAGGGCAAAACCAGTTTTCGCTCCTGCCTGCATTTCTCCCTTTATAATCAATGCTTTTTTCTCCTTCCAGCTGGCATAGCTGAAAGCATAGCCATCCATGGAAGATTGTATAAATGCCGGCACGTCTACCGGGCTAAAAACATCCGCGGCAAGCCTTCGTTGCAACACCTCCGATAACGGGCGTGTTTCTGCAGAAAGCACGAGCGGGTTGGCTGCTATAATTTTTTTGGCTGCTGTTACAGAAATCATGTTAATGGAACTGTTTATCCCCCAATGGTTATCATCGGACGGTTCTGAATACTGGCCGCTTCAAAGGTCTGCAGGGCAGTGGTAAATTGTCCGCCCAATTCTTTTTCCTTTGCTTTTATATTTTGCAAGATAAGCGGCAGCACCGCTTCCCCGTTTCTGAGCGGGGTCAGCAAATCTGTTTCATAACTTGAGAAAAGACAATTTTTTAATTTGCCGTCTGCGGTTAATCGCATCCGGTTACAGCTTCCGCAGAAAGGTGCCGTCATGGTGCTGATAACGGCAAAACTGCCGGCATGGCCCGGCACTGCAAAGCTTTTTGCCGTATCGTGGGGCTTGCCTTCCACCGGTATGAAATTATATTTTTGAGCTATTGTGTCCAGTATTTCTTTAAGTGAAAATACTTTGTTACTGGTCCAGCGGTTGCCCGTGAAAGGCATGAACTCTATAAACCGCACTTCCACCGGCGTGTCTTTTGTCCATTCAATAAAATCATTTATCTCATCTTCGTTCAGCCCCTTCATTACTACCATGTTTATTTTAACATGGATTGCCTGCTGCAGCATCAGGTCAATATTATCTTTAACCTGTTTAAAAATATTGCGCCGGGTGATGAGGGTAAATTTGTCTGACTGCAAGGTATCCAGGCTGATATTGATGGAACGTAATCCGGCCGCTTT
>JBDSXW010000059.1:0-138993 GCA_039925965.1 Chitinophagaceae bacterium | reverse complement strand
GTTTTAAGCATCTCTATCTTTGATAAAGTGCCCATAAATCAACTGTTTCAGGATACTCAATCACAATATTTCAAAGAGCCAGATCATAACCAACTGAAAATGTTCGACTTATAACGCAATGCTAATGAAAAATTTTATCTCTGTAAATGATGTTGCCGACCTTAATGCTTTGGTTGAAAAAGCTTTGGCCTACAAAGCCAATCCCTTTGCCGACAAGGCTTTGGGCGCCAACAAGCGTATCGGCATGTTGTTCCTCAACCCCTCTATGCGTACACGCCTGAGTACCCAGGTTGCTGCGCAAAATCTGGGTATGGAAGCAATTATCTTTAATGTGGGAAGTGAAGGTTGGAAACTGGAATTTGAAGATGAAGCCATCATGAGTGGCGATACCGTAGAGCATGTAAAAGATGCGGCGCCCATCTTTGGTAAATATTTCGATATACTTGCCATCCGTACTTTCCCCTCTCTTAAAAACCGGGAAGATGACTACAGCGAATTGTATATCAACCAATTTATCAAGTATGCAGGCATTCCGGTGATCAGCCTTGAGAGTGCTACCCTTCATCCATTACAATCTTTAACAGACATCGTCACCATCACAGAAAGCCTCCGGTCGACCGTCGACCGTCAACGATCGAATGAAAACCGCCGGCCGAAAATCGTGCTTACCTGGGCACCTCATGTAAAGCCGTTGCCGCAGTGTGTGGCTAATAGTTTTGCGGAATGGGTCAATGCCTGGGGCGAAGCGGATTTTGTTATTACGCACCCGGAGGATTATGAGTTGGATGAAAAATTTACGACCGGCGCCACCATTACCCATAACCAAAATGAAGCTTTGAAAGATGCAGATTTTGTCTATGTGAAAAACTGGAGCACCTACAAGGACTATGGCAAAATGTACACCAACGACCCGGCCTGGATGCTGACCAATGACAAGCTGGCTTTGACCAACGACGCTAAAGTGATGCATTGCCTGCCCGTTCGCCGCAACGTGGAACTGAGCGATGAAATACTGGATGGACCGAATAGCCTGGTAACGCAGGAGGCAGGCAACCGGGTGTGGGCTGCACAGGCGGTGTTGAGCGAAATACTTTCCAACTTATAATTTCACACGATAATGCAAGTTCTTCAATCTATTCAAAATAGGATTTACGAGTTAAGGGGTGAAAGGGTCATGCTGGATTTTGATCTGGCTGCGCTATATGAGGTAGAAACTAAAGTTCTGAATCAAGCGGTAAAACGTAACATAAAGCGTTTCCCTGAAGACTTTATGTTTCGCCTTTCTGCTTCCGAATGGCAGGGGATCCGGTCACAATTTGTAACCTCAAACTATAATCACACCTCATCTACACCTGGAATGGTCATTTTGGATGACAGAATGCGGTCACAAATTGTGACCGCATCGCAAAGCAAACGGAACACTGGTGTTATCCCATATGCTTTCACCGAACAAGGTGTTGCTATGCTGAGCGGCATCCTAAACAGCGATCGGGCCATTAATATGAACATCGCTATTATGCGAGCATTTGTGGAAATCAGGAAGATAGTATTTCAACAAAATGATCTGAAAGAACAATTGCGTAAGATTAAAGAACGTTTGGGCGAACACGATAGCCAACTCAACCAAATCTATGACGCTATGGAAAATTTACTGGATGAAAAAGCAGCTCAGCGGAAATGGGAAGATCGTGAACGAATTGGTTTCAAAAAGTGAAGAGCTGAACCAACCAATTCCTAATACACTATCACAACAATGGACAAACTCACCATCATAAAAATCAGCGGGAACATCATAGACGACGAGCCAAAACTATCCGCTTTCCTGAAAGATTTTGCAGCCATTGAAGGCAAAAAAATCCTGGTTCACGGTGGTGGCAAACTGGCTACCCGTTTTGCCGAAGCCATGGGCATTCAACAGCAGCTGGTGGATGGGAGGCGGATAACAGATGCAGAGACTTTGAAAGTGGTGACGATGGTATACGCAGGCTATATCAACAAAAACATCGTGGCCCAATTGCAGGCGAATGGCTGTAATGCCATCGGGCTGAGTGGTGCGGATGGCAATGCTATACAATCGCACAAACGGGGCTCAGATTCAACTATTGGCACAGCCGGGGTTGATTACGGCTTTGCCGGCGATGTGGATACAGTTAACGCGAGCCTGCTACAAACCTTGCTGGACAATGGTTTTGATGTTATTCTTTCACCTATCACCCACGACCGGAAAGGCCAGTTGCTGAATACAAATGCTGACACCATTGCCCAGGAAATAGCTAAGGCGCTAGGCCCTTTTTACGATGTAAGCCTGGTGTATTCATTTGAGAAAAGTGGCGTGCTGCTGGATGCCAATGACGACAAAACAGTGATTGCATCTATCAACCCAACCTACTATGAACAACTAAAAGCCGAACAAAAAATATTCGCCGGCATGATACCAAAACTCGACAATGCTTTTGCTGCCATCAACAGCGGTGTAGGCAAGGTGATCATTGGCAAGGCCGAACAATTACATGCATTAATTTCCGGCAGCGCCGGCACAACTATATCCCATGACTAACAAGACCCTTTTTGATGATTCTGTTGTATTGCTTAAGCAACTGATCAGCACGCCTTCATTCTCAAAAGAAGAAAACGATACCGCAGAAATTATCTGCGCATTTTTTGCGGAACGACAGATTCCCTTTGCCAGGGTAGGCAACAATATCTATGCTAAAAACAAGCACTATGAAGTGGTGAAGCAGAGCATATTGTTAAACAGCCACCATGATACTGTGAAGCCGAACAAAGGTTATACCATGGATCCGTTTACGCCAATTGAAAAAGAAGGCAAACTGTTTGGCCTGGGCAGCAATGATGCCGGTGGTTGCCTGGTGTCGCTAATCGCAACGTTTCTACATTTTTACGACCAGGAAAACCTCACTTATAATGTGGTATTTGCTGCAAGTGCAGAGGAAGAGATCAGCGGTGTAAATGGTATTGAGTTAGTATTACCGTACCTCGGCGCCATTGAATTTGGTATCGTAGGAGAACCTACGAAACTGGAGATGGCGGTAGCTGAACGTGGCCTGATGGTAATCGATTGTACCGCTAATGGCAAGGCAGGTCATGCTGCCCGTAAAGAAGGTGAAAACGCCTTATACAAAGCGCTGGACGATATCAACTGGATCCGCAGTTACCAGTTTGAAAAAATCAGCCCGCTGCTGGGCGAAAGCAAGATGACCGTAACTGTTATTGATACAGATAACAAGCAGCACAATGTAGTACCTGCGCAATGCAAGTTTGTGATTGACGTCCGGGTAAATGAGTTGTATACGTTTGATGAGATCCTTGAAGAACTGAAGCAAAACCTGCTGAGCCAGTTTAAGCCACGTACCACGCGGATGAAGAGTACTGCTACTCCACTCGACCATATCATTGTAAAGGCCGGCATGGCGCTGGGCCGTGGCTATTATGGCTCACCCACCACGAGCGACAAAGCCCTGATGCCTTTCTGCACGTTGAAAATGGGGCCTGGCGATAGCGCAAGGAGCCACACGGCGGATGAATACATTTACCTGAGTGAGATTGAGGAGGGGATTGATACGTATATTAATCTTCTGCAAAAGGTAATGTAATGCAATGTAGAATACACTGAATGAGTATTACTAAAATTAAAAATGGAGTAGATGCAATATGAAAAATATGAAAACGTAGAAGTTTCGCCGGATTTTATTGAGTATGAATTTACCAGTATTGGCCCTAAAGGAGAAATTCCAAAAATCATTCAATTTAACACAACAAACAATCCTGAAATTTTCAATTTGGCGTTCGGAAACAAAAAAGAAGACGGCAGTTTGGATGATTTTGCGAAAGACGACAATAAGGATAGGAACAAAATATTGGCAACAGTTGTTTCAGTCATTGACTTGTTCTTTTCTGCTTATCCCGGCAAATGGATATTTTTTAGCGGAAGTACAATAGAAAGAACCAGGCTATATAGGATGGCAATTACCATAAACTTATCAGAACTATCTGCCGATTTTCAAATTTTTGGTCTTTTACAAGACATGGAAGCTTTTGTAAAAGTTCCGTTTGAAAAAGGAGTGGATTATTTCGGATTTCTTGTTAGAAAAAAATCAATTAATTTCACCGAATGAAAAATAAAGACGTCATTAAAAAAGCCGAATCTTTAGGTGTCAAGTTAAAAGTTGGCAAAACATCCTCAGGCAAAGTATTGTTTCCCAAGAAATTAGAGGCTGCAAATAAAATGCTTGATAAGTTGCGTATTCCAATACCTGCATAACTTTCCATGGAGAACCCATTCAATTTGCCAGGTGTCACTATTTTATTCAAGATAAAATGATGAAGGGAATGGTAGCAGGCAGGCTATCCAACAGTTTACAAATTAAATCATATCGCCACTTTATTCCAGGTGGCATTTTCATTTTAGCTGTATATGAAACTCTGGCAAAAAGACTCCACCTCCACTTCTGCAATTGTAGAGGCTTTTACCGTTGGAAAAGACAAAGAATTTGATGCTGTGCTTGCACCCTACGACGTGCAGGGTTCGATGGCGCATGTGCAAATGCTTTGTGAAGTTGGATTACTTACTGCCGAAGAAAACGAAGCTGCACAAACCGGGCTGAAAAAGATTTTGGATGAAGTTTCGGTCCCTGGTTTCCAGTTGCCGGATGACGTGGAAGACATTCATTCGTATGTAGAATTATTGCTGACTGAACGCATTGGCGAAGCCGGCAAAAAAATACATACCGGCCGTAGCCGCAACGACCAGGTAGCCGTAGATATTAAATTGTATCTGAAAGCTGAAGTGCTCAGCGTTAAGGATGAAACAAAGCAATTGTTTGATCTCATCATCGACCGGAGTAACCATTTTAAAGACCTGCTGTTGCCTGGCTACACACACCTGCAGATAGCCATGCCTTCATCTTTTGGCATGTGGCTGGGTGCCTATGCAGAAAGCCTGGTGGACGACCTGGAAATGCTGGCGGCCTCCTATCACATTACCAACAAAAATCCGCTGGGAAGTGGCGCTGGCTATGGCTCTTCGTTCCCATTGAACCGTACAAGAACCACTGAATTATTAGCCTTCGGAACGCTGAATCATAATAGTGTGTATGCCCAGATGAGCCGGGGCAAGACAGAAAAAGCCGTAGCTACCGGCATCAGTTATGTCGCCGCCACATTAAGCAAGCTCGCCTATGATTGTTGCCTGTATATGAACCAGAATTTCGGTTTCATTTCATTCCCCAACGATCTTACCACCGGCAGCAGCATCATGCCACATAAGAAAAATCCGGATGTGTTTGAACTCATCCGGGCAAAATGCAATCGTATTCAAAGTACTCCCAACGAACTCACTTTGCTCATCAACAATCTGCCCAGCGGT
This sequence comes from Chitinophagaceae bacterium, assembly GCA_039925965.1. Lineage (GTDB taxonomy): Bacteria > Bacteroidota > Bacteroidia > Chitinophagales > Chitinophagaceae > JAZKFT01. Next base: position 133,607 of record JBDSXW010000059.1, on the reverse strand, counting down.
TACCACCGCGATATGCAGTTGACAAAAGAAATCTTATTCCCTGCTATCGAAGATCTAAAAGCCTGTTTGCAAATGATGCAGCTCATGCTAAGCAAGATGAAGGTTAAAGAAAACATACTCGCCGACCCGAAATACAAATACCTGTTCACAGTGGAAGCTATGAACGAGTTGGTAAATAAGGGGTTAACCTATCGGGATTCTTACCGCCAGGTTGGGAACGATGTGGAAGCTGGAACATTTACCTACAACTACCAGGAGTTGCGCCATACACATGAGGGGAGTATTGGCAATTTGAGCAATGAAGCAATCATTGAGGAGATGAAAAAAGTATTTTCAAAGTTCAGCTAAATGGGATCTACCCTTCGATTGAATAATGAAGGGTAGTAGCAATTACTTTGCTGTCGTCATTTCAGAATTAATGACTCAATGACCTGATGAACCATACACAGTTCAGCACCTGATTACTATTCCTTACTCTCCCAGCATTTCTTTTGCCTTTTCGAGGGCTGCAAAAAACCGGTCTTTCATTTTTAAAGCTTTCGCTTTCTGGTCTTCAAAATAAGCAGTGCGCTCTTCTGTGGTGGGCAGCTTCGGCTCCGCGGTAAACCCTTCCATCCAATCATTCATGCCTTTTTCGGCCAACTTTAATTCGAACAGGAGCGAATCGGCGCGTTGTTGGAACGCTTTAACGCCAGGCATTGCCTTCTGCTTTATGAGTGAAGCGGCCGAATCCAAACGCAGCTGTAATTTCTTTTGGTATCCAATCAATTTGCCCATTTTCGGCATTACCTGGTCGTGTATGTCAATAGCGTCATTATACGCACTATCCTCTTTGGTTAGTACTTTTTTGGTGGCATCATTACCAGGGTTACTGGCATTGTTTGCCTCTTTACAGGAAAATGCGATCACGCTGATTAAAGTAATTATAGAATAGAGTAATGATTTCATAGACTGATTTTTTCAGACCCAAATATCATGAATAATTGAGTCTGTCTTGTCTTGCATCTTTTGTGATTGCCATTTGACAAAATGAAGAGGCATTCTGTAAGTAATTTCCCGGATTGGGTATAGATTAAACACAACGGCGGCATTAAGAGTGCCCGGGAGGTTGTAATCAATAAAGTCGGGTATAATGTTATTTTCGATTGAGACTAAATCCTTTGCTAATGAATGTAGATTTTTTTAAACTGAGCAGCCCGCAAAAACTGCTCCAGCACTGCTTTAGCCTTGACAGTCGCTTTTTGTAGCAGTTGCTGCCGCTCCGCTTCGGCCAATAATTTCCTCCGTGCAGATTGCTTTACAGCTATCACTTCTTCGTTGGTCCAGGTGCCTTGTTCGAAAAAGGTTTCGATGCCTGAAGGATTGATAAAAACATCCGTGATCCGGGCTGGCGGTAGCGCAATACTGACAGAATCATCTTTCACGAAAATCTCTTTTTCCGAAAGACCCTTTAAATCAATGCCGGCAGTGACGCGACCTTTTACGATGAGGACAATTTCCTTTTTTATGATCAAAGGCCGGGGTACAAGAGAAAATGGGTTGATCATGACCGGGACATTGGAACTGGTAATCGAAGAGGAATCCACCACGATTTCCTGGTACATCGTAGCCGTGTTCAATTCGGTGATGGCCCGTACTTCTTTAATCACAAGCGGCGTATTATCTATCAAAACCGGCTTGGATTTAAACCAGCCAGCAATGCCTGAAAAAATATGCAAACGTTGGAAAATAAAAAGGATGCCGAGTACAAGTAGTACTAATACAAGTGGTCGCCTTATTAAGTTATACAGTCTTTTCATTTTTCAGTCTTCGTTTTATCCTGAGCCCGAATGCCACCCCCATCTTTGCCTTTTGGCAAAGAATCCCCCGCCAGCGGTGGAGATATGTGCGGCACCTACTCTTTTTGAAACCCATCATCTTGTCCAGAAGCTGCTCTCCGGAAGCTTATCATAACTCAATTTCACTTCCTCAAAACCCAGCTGCAGGAGAAAGTTAGTTAGCGACAATTGCGTATTGGTCTTCGCCTGATCAATAATACCCAGTTCCTTTCCGCTGCTCCTTATCTGTACCTCGGCCTGGGCCAGCAAGCCATCCCGCTCGGCGCTGGTGAACTGACTTCGGAAAAAGTCTATGTCCTGGAAGGCTACTTTAATATTTTCCGGCGGCAGGTTTACCGACAGGATTTTAGGCGCAGGAAGCAGGATGCTGATCTTCTTTCCCTCCACGACAATGTTTTTTTCCGTGAGGTCAGCCAGGTCGATCCCTGCCTTTACGGTCGCTTCGGAGGTAATCAGGATTTTACGATCACCGAATTTGTACCAGGTCTGGTTGTCATTGGCCTTTACCACCTTGGTCACGGTGTATTCCACTGTAGCCAGCTCCTGTAGTTCCTGCAAAGTAGCCACGGTTTCGGCCGGTGAAGGAAGCCTTTTACCGCCACAGCCAGCCAGCAAAAGGCCCAGTATAAGCGGTATTATTTTTCCGTGAATCTTCATGGGTGGCAAGTTACAAGGTTCATAAGGTTTAATTTTCCGCCTGTTGCATTATGTTTGGGTTTCCAAAAGATTAACTAATGAAGAAATATGCGGTAATAGTGGCGGGTGGAATTGGCAAGCGGATGAACAATGATATGCCCAAGCAGTTTTTGCCATTGCACGATAAGCCGGTGCTGTATTATACCCTCAAGGCGTTTATAGATGCCTTTGCCGACATACAGATAATCCTGGTATTGCCACCCGAGCATATAGCGTTGGGTGAGGAAATTCTTGACGCATGGTTCGACCGGAACCAGATCAAAATAACCGCCGGTGGCGAAACCCGCTTTCATTCCGTAAAGAATGGGCTTGACCTGATAGAGGATGAAGGAATTATTTTTGTACACGACGGCGTACGATGCCTGGTGACCCCGAAACTGATTACCTATTGCTACGATACTGCACTGGAGTATGGAACGGCAATCCCCGTGCTGCCGTCCAAAGACAGCGTTCGCATTCAAACAGAAACCGGCACGCATGTCGTGGACCGCAACAATGTGCTGATGGTGCAAACCCCGCAGACCTTTCACAGCAAGATTTTATTGCCCGCATTCAATATCGAGTTCAAAGAAAAATTCACCGATGAAGCCAGTGTGGTTGAGGCTTACGGCATCCAGGTAAAGCTGATGGAGGGCGAAGACATCAACATTAAACTCACCCGCCCGGTGGATATGCTGGTGGCCGAGCAACTGATAAAGCTGCGAATGCTGGCGGATTCTAAGGCTTAAGAAATTTTTTGTGTTACCCAGCTTTGGTACTCCTATGAAGCGACATTGGCGAACGGCTCCCCCGATTATTTCGGGGCTCCGTTCAGGGGTAGTGCTACTATGTGGCTGTTATCGTAGTTCATTCACCATCACAAGAAATCCAAATATCGCAGGCACCCCACCGGTAACCAAAATAAATGCGGCCCCCGGCTGAATTTAATGGCCTTTCGACCAAAATATAGGATCTTGTATGTACCAGCTGCCGTTCCTGGTGATACCCCTCAGACAAACTATAGAAATTTCATTTTTTGAAACAATTTCAATAATTAAAATCTTACTTTTGTAACAGTGGTCATTCTAATAAAAAGAATACTGGTTGAATTTTCCGAAGTATACACCGATGCCGCGGAGGCACTCAACAACTGGTACAATATAACAAGATTAGCAGATTGGGGCAGCTTTTCAGATGTAAAGCAAGCATTTAGTAGCGTGGATGCAGTAGGTAATGATAGGTTCGTTTTCAATATAAAGGGCAACCATTACCGATTGGTGGTCATGATACATTTCGACAAACGCACTATTTATATCCGGTTTGTAGGAACACATTCCGCATACGATAAAATTGATTGTAGCACCGTTTAAAATTAAAATGATGATCGACAAAATAAGAACCGATAAGCAGTACCAACAAGTAATGGGATTGATAGAAACCTTTATTGCAAAAGCGACCGATGGTGGGGGATTTCATACCCTTAAAAAAAAGGATACCGATGAGTTACACCGGCTTAGCCTACTAGCCGAATACTACGAAGACAATATTCTAAAAATAATGCCCCTGAAAATAACCATACCTCATATCGTGCAAAACAAAATGATGGATATGGATATTACCCAAAAACACCTCGCCACGATGCTTGGTATTGGTACCCCCAAACTATCACAAATACTAAACGGAAAACGCCCACCCGATGTGCCTTTTTTAAAAGCTGTACACGAAAAACTGGGCATTGATGGCAATGCTATTTTGGAAGCGGTGTAAGTAAAAAGCGGATGCGTATCTAAAAAGTATGCCTTTCAGATATACTGGCGGCGGAGCAATTGATCAAACTCAGGATGCTGGCGGATTCGAAAGCGTAAGCAATTCTTTGGTGCCAGCGTGCAAGACTCCTATGAAGTAATACAACCGAACGGGACCTCTGATTATTCCGGGGCTCCGTTCGGCTGTGGTGCTTGTAGCAGCGATCACCGGCCGCGCAGATGCGTTTTTATCGTTTTATGTTAGCGGTTGCAGGCAAAGCAGATTGTGTATAATGCATCCCTTTAGTAGCGGGTTGATTCCATTCTGCTGGTTGCATATACTTTCCTTTGTTTTCAGGTTCTTTTTCTTCTTCGGTTTTAGCGGGGTGTGCCTGCATATACTTATCGTTACGAACGGCAGTAACCATCCAGCTTACCTCCAGGTTGGGTTTACTGGTTTCAATCACGAACCTGTTGTTTTCAATTTTACTTTTGATAATTGCCTGTGCAAATTCGCCTACAACGGTCAGTTGATACCGAAAGTCTTTGTTGATGCTTTCGAAATACGTGGGAAGTTCCGCCGTGGCAAGCCCATCTGACCCTGTAGTCAGGTTGCCGCTATAAACATTTAATACCTCATTACTCTCGATGCAGTAATGATAGAGGTATTTATTCTCGGGATCCAAAGGATGGTCTATAAAAAATGATTTGGTTCCGCCTACTAAAAAATTACCGTTAACGGTCAAACCGCTTCCGATAAAACCATGACCATCTACGCTCAAAGCCCCTGTTCCAAAAATACGCCCGTTGACCTGCAGGTCGCCGTCAAACAGCCCGGCATAGTTCGTATATCCGCCACTCGCTGTTCCATACACGCCTATTTTGGTTCCCAGGGTTGATGTATATTTATCAGCAGCACCATACACGCCATAGCAGAAACCGGCATCGCTGCGCACGGTACCTTTAACTCCGGCTCCAGATGGCGAAATAGGATCTATGGAAACTCCTTCAACACCAATATATCCACCTTCACCTTTTACACCAATGCCGTACCTGTAAGTAGTAAAGCTGTGGCCATACAATGCCACTTTATTACTGGTTATGTCTGTGCCTCCCTGGTATTCCGCATCAATAACGCCCCTGAATAAATTACCAAATACATTAGAATAAACTTGTAATGGAGCAACGGGGGTATAAGTTCCAATTCCAACTTTTCCGTCGCTGGTTACCCGCATTCTTTCGATACCGTTAGTGCGGGTTACAAAATCCTGCTGGTCAGTTGTACCAATGAAATGATTATCCGGGTTAGTACCCGCATTGCCCTTACTGCTCCATGCCCTGCCTTGCAATCCTGCATTAAAAAATGAATAGCTCCCTTGTCCTATCATTACAACTTCTGAAGTAGGAATTCCCGCACCACTGGTGCCTTTCATCACAATATGTGCTACTTCACCAGGACTCAAGTTCACAGCGCTGTCCCCGTCGATTGTTTCTCCCCCCGCTGCCTTTACCATCAGTGTAAAAACGCCGCCATTTTTAATAAAGTAATTTCTTCCCTTTGCAGCCGCAGAGCCGACAGGCAACGTAAAAAGTCCTGATGAAAAGCCTCCGTTGAAAACTAAGTAATAATCAGATATCCCAATTGTGTACTGCGAACTGGTGATTTCCTTGTACTCCGTGGCAAATGAACCTGCCAACTGCAATGTACTCCCGGGTGTTGAGGTACCAATACCCACGTTTTGTGCCAAGGAACTCCTGGAAAGCAAAATAGTTGCTGCTAGCAGAAGGTGTTTAAGTAAAGAAAATTTCTTATTCATACATGTAGTTTTTATTGTGCTAAATCATTTTAGACATACAAAACTACTTCGACAGAAATCGCATTTCAGTGGACTTGACATTTCGCTACTATTTTACCAAATGCGGTAGAGACTGCTTGGTATTTGGCCTAAATTCCCGGTTACACTTTAGGCTATACAAGGAACATGTAGCTACAGCGATGGTACTGCCGCATGCGTCTCGCCTGTGTCGAAAATAATGGTAGCGCCCGCTGCCGCATGACTGCAAACGAACGCTATTTCCTCTTCAATCCCAACAACGTAGTATACAGTTTATCGATCTCGCCACAGGTATTGTAAAATGCCAGCGAAAGCCTTACTGTTGCTTCCTGGTCAAGCCTGCGCAAAATGGGCTGCGCAGAATGGTGGCCCGAACGAGCGGCAATCCCTTCTTCGTTTAATGCAGCGCCAACATCTTCGGTTTTACAAGCCGCCAGCACAAAAGATAAAACGCTCGCCTTGTCCGGGGCAGTTCCTATCATCGTCAAACCTGGCACCGGTTTTAAAAACCGGGTGGCATACTCCACCAGGTAATGCTCGTACTGGGCTATCAGGTCGATGCCGATTTTGTTAATATTGACAATAGCAGCTCCCAGGCCCACGGCGTCCGCAATGTTGCCGTTACCGGCTTCAAATCGTTCCGGTGCCTGGTGGAATTCGGGGTGTGCAAAAGTTACATCCCTGATCATATTGCCAAGGCCCTACCAGGGTTGGGTTGCATTTAGCAACGCTTCTTTTCCGTTCACCAATCCGATACCGGTTGGCCCAAAACCTTTTGGCCGCTAAAGACAAGCCAGTCGGGGTAAGTTGCTGCTGGTCCACCCGCTGTGAGCAGCCCGATACAATATTCTATCCCCAAAGTCTACTAATTCTACAGACAATTTGTCTTGCCCGCAACAATTGGTTTTATATTGGTGTATCAGCGTATCATCAACCCACCAAAAATCAAATACCATGGCCGGCATTTTAGACCTCGTAGGCAACACCCCACTTGTTGAATTAAAAAAATTAAATCCCAATAAAAACGTCACCATCTACGGCAAGCTCGAAGGCAACAATCCCGGTGGCAGTGTAAAAGACCGCGCAGCTTATGGTATGATCAAAGGCGCCCTCGACCGGGAGGAGATCAAACCAGGCATTACATTGGTGGAAGCCACAAGCGGCAATACCGGTATTGCGCTGGCCATGATTGCCAGTCTTTTTAATGTGCCGATAGAACTGGTGATGCCCGAAGATGCCACCCGGGAGCGGGTTTTGACGATGGAAGCCTTTGGTGCGAAAGTGACCCTCACGCCCAAAGAACAATCTATGGAAGGCGCTATCGACTATGCAAATGCGCAAGTCGCTAAAGGTGGCTTCGTGATGCTGAACCAGTTTGGCAACGCTGACAACCCGGGCATGCATTATAAAACCACCGGCCCTGAAATCTGGACGGACACTGATCAGAAAATCACCCATTTTGTTTCGTCGATGGGAACTACGGGAACCATCATGGGTGTATCACAATATTTGAAGGAGCAAAACCCGGATGTACAAATCGTAGGTTGCCAGCCAACGGACGGGTCAAGAATTCCTGGCATCCGCAAATGGCCCGAGGCTTACCTGCCCACGATTTTCAACAAAAGCCGTGTAGACCGCATCATAGAAATTGAAGAAAAAGATGCCCGTATCATGGCAAAAAAACTGGCCAGGGAGGAAGCCATTTTCAGCGGCATGAGTAGTGGTGGTGCGGCACATGCAGCTATCGAATTAGCTAAAGAATTGATAGAAGGTGTAATCGTATTTATCGTTTGCGACCGCGGAGACAGATACCTGAGTTCTGATTTGTTCGATTAATGTATCTGAATTGGACCGTTGAACCCAATGCCCTACATTCCTGGCCTTATGATAAGGAACGATATACTTTGGAAAGGCATTTTAGAAAATCTCTTTGGTTATTTTCTTCGTTTTTTCTATCAAGAACATTTGCCCTTGTTTGATTTCAGTAAAGGCTTTGAGTTCCTGGATAAGGAGCTTGAACAATTGTTTCCTGTAGAAAATCTGCAATCCCCAAAATATGTAGATAAGCTGGTCAAAGTATTTACCACCAGCGGTGCGGAGGAATGGATATTGATCCACATTGAAGTACAGGGTTATAAGGATAAGGATTTTGCCAATCGCATGTTTACCTACTTCTATCGTATCCTCGACAGATATGGTAAAAAAGTAGCAGCCATTGCCATTTTTTCTGATGCAAACAAAAAGTACCGTCCATCTTTTTTCGGGTACGAATTTTTAGGAACAAAGAATGTGTTTGAATTCAAAACTTATAAAATTCTTGACCAGGACGAAGACCAACTACTCAACGATCCGAATCCATTTGCTGTAGTCATTCTAACGGCATTGTCGGCCATCAAAAACAAAACTGTAAGCGATGAAAAATTGTTTGACTTAAAGCTACAACTCATCCGAAATTTGCTGGAAAAGAAGACTCCAATAGCAACAATAAGGGCGCTCTTTAATTTTATCAGAAATTACGTTGTCTTTGCCAGCTTAGATAATAGTATTAAATTTGAAAATGAAATTCTATCATTAACCGGAAATCGTAAAACCATGGGTATAGAGGAATTACTACTGCAATTGGCAGAGAAAAAAGGAGAATTAAAAGGAGAGAAAAAAGGGAGGGAAGAAGCGCGTGATGAAAGAAATAAAATCTTTGTGACCAATCTTATAACTTCCACTGACTTTTCGAATACCAAAATAGCATCCATTGCTGGCGTTCCTGAAACCTTTGTTCAAAGATTGAGAGCGGATATTCAGTAAGCGTTTTATTTCTTCAACAGCCTCGCCGGCCATGGCAATTCATTCCATTTTAAAAAATAATACGGCTGATTAACGGAGCCAAATTTTTGATAAAATCGCTCTATGCCGGGTATATCGCTACCTTCAAAATCAAGCTGTAGGCTGGTTCCGGCAAATTCCTGTATCAATTGATCAAACAAAAAATGATTGGCTTCAAAAGTTCTGCCATTGGGCAACGTGGAAGAAGCGATATTGTAAATGCGGTGCTGGTCTTTCAGGAACAAGCCGCAGGCCAGCAGTTCTCCATTGGGCATTTTTACTTCCCGTACCAAAGCATTTCCAGTTGCGATTAGTTGTTTTGCCAATGCAGTCAATGCATCGTAATCATTTGCAGTAACATGCGGGGTCCGACTACCATAGAGTTCATGAAATGTGGCAACAGCAAGATCTATATTTACACTAACAACATATTGTAAATTGAACTTATGAGTCCGCTGCAAGTTTTTTTTCACAAGGTCATTGGTGTACCCATTCCTGATAGCTTCATAATTCCTACCCAGATACAGCATGTAATTTTTGTGCAACAGAACCCCTTCAGAGCTTGCAACCATATTGTTGTAATTCAGAAAAATTTCAGCGAAGGAAAATTGCTTTTTTGCTTCCTCAATAAACGTAGCCATCAGTTCCGGGGTGATGGATGTCCGGCCAAAAACACCTAATTGTTGGCAAAATGGTGGCTGGTACAGGTAGCCGATTCCAAACTTTTTTTTGTGGGTCAACGGCATCACATACCTATAATCATCGCTCACCAATGCAGTCCAGCCAGGACAGAGATGGTCCAGGTATACACTCCGGGCATAAATCAGCCCGTTTACGCTCTGGTGCAGCATCTCATCCCAGCGGGGCTTATCTATTTCGTTATGTTGTAGAAAACGGATGGTCATAGATTCTGTGGCTCCTTCGTTTTGTACCGGTCAGTGGCCAATATCGGCCAAAATAAATAAAACCGTGGTATACAAAAATAGGGTGTAAAAATGCCCGACTATCGGGTAATAACAGCTTAAGAGTCAACCCCATGAAAAAGTAGAGGCAGGCTATCATCGGATTCGTATTTTCGCTCACATACAGCAACAAGCATTATGACGATTAGTTACAACTGGTTAGGCGAATACCTTCCTGAAAAAGTAGAACCGCAGAAATTGAGTAAGATCCTTACCTCCATTGGCTTAGAAGTGGAAAGCCTCGAAAAATATGAAGCTGTAAAGGGTGGTATGCAGGGCCTGGTAATTGGTGAAGTGCTGGAATGTGAAAAACATCCCGATGCAGACAAACTAAGCCTTACCAAGGTAAATATTGGCAGCGGCGAACCTTTGCAAATCGTGTGCGGCGCACCCAATGTAGCAGCCGGCCAAAAGGTAGTGGTGGCAACTATCGGCACCACCATCTACCCCACCAAGGGCGACCCGATGACCATGAAAAAGGCGAAGATCCGTGGCAGTGAAAGCCAGGGTATGATCTGCGCGGAAGATGAAATTGGCCTTGGCGAAAGCCATGCCGGCATCATGATCCTGGACCCTACAGCCAAACCTGGAACTGCAGCCGCCGAATACTTTAAACCTTATACCGACTGGATCTACGAAATAGGTCTCACGCCCAATCGCATGGACGCTATGAGCCATATTGGTACGGCCAAAGATGTATGCGCCTGGCTCACCATGCACGATAAAAAAACCACCGCGAAACTGCCCTATATAAACCAGTTTAAAGCGGATAAACCGGATGGGCTTAAAATAAGCGTCTCCATTGAAAATGCAGAAGCCTGCAAACGTTATGCTGGCGTTAGCATCACCGGTGTACAGGTAAAACAAAGCCCGAAATGGCTACAGGACAAGCTGAAAGCGATCGGTCTGAGGCCCATCAATAATATCGTAGACATCACGAATTTTATCCTGCATGAAACCGGCCAGCCATTACATGCATTCGATGCCGCCATGGTAAAAGGCCACACGATTATCGTTAAATGTCTGCCGGAAGGAACGCCCTTCTTGACGCTGGATGAAAAAGAAAGGAAGCTGAACGCCGAAGACCTGATGATCTGTAACGCCGAAGCACCCATGTGTATCGGCGGTGTTTTTGGCGGCTTGCATAGTGGCGTTACGGATAGTACCACCAGTATCTTTTTGGAAAGCGCCTGGTTCAGCCCGGTGAGCATTCGCAAAACAAGTGTACGCCATGGTCTTCGCACGGATGCCGCGACCCACTTTGAAAAAGGCGTGGACATCAGCAACTGCGTCAACGTATTGAAACGGGCTGCGTTGATGATTAAAGAACTTGCCGGAGGCGAAATTGCCAGCGATATTGTGGATGTGTATCCAAAACCCGCAATCAAAAAAGAATTTGCCATCCGCTACCAGTATTTGAAAAAACTGAGTGGCAAAAATTACCACCCGGATACCGTCAAAAAAATACTCGAAAGTCTGGGCTTTGAAATCATCAAAGACGCCATCGACGACCTTTGGGTGGCCGTACCGTTCAGTAAGCCCGATATCAGTCTGCCTGCGGATATTGTGGAGGAAGTGATGCGCATCGACGGCCTGGATAATGTTGAAATACCTGACTATATCACCATCGCGCCTGCCAACGATTTTTTAAGCGTGGATGAAGCCTGGAAGGAAAAAGCAGCCAACTACCTGGCGGGGCTTGGCTTCAATGAAATTTTCACCAACAGCATTACCAACAGCCAGTATTACCCGGAAGAAATACTGAAGCAGAGTGTGAAAATGATAAACAACCTGAGTGCCGACCTGGATGTGATGCGGCCCTCAATGATGGAAACCGGGCTAGAGTCGGTCTCTTACAATATCAACCGTAAGAATGCCGACCTGAAATTATTTGAGTTTGGCAAAACCTACGCCACCACTGGTGTTGGGGCCTATAGCGAAGCACAGCACCTAAGCTTTTACATTACAGGAGACATGGCCAACGCCGGGTGGAAAAGCAAGGCTGAAAAAGCAGACCTGTACTATCTGAAAGGTGTGTTGCAGCAAGTTTTACGGTTAACCGGCATTACCGATTTTATCCTCGAAGCCAACACCAGCGCCACCAATCTTTCATCGGCCTTCAGCATCATCATTGATAAAAAAGAGTATGGCGTTGCTGGTATGATTAGCAAACAAAGGCTGGGACGATTCGATATCAAACAGCCAGTGTTTTACGCAGATATCAATTGGGAAGGCCTGGTAAAAAAAGCCAAGAAGCAGAAGCTGGCATTTAAAGAGATCACGAAATTCCCGGCCGTGGAAAGAGACCTTGCGATCGTTGTCAATAGCGCCACCGCCTATGCCGAAATAGAAGCTGCTGTAAAAAATGCCAGGGCCGGCAAATTAACGGGCATGAAATTGTTTGATGTATTCGAAAGTGAAAAATTGGGCGCCGGTAAAAAGTCCATGGCCATCAACTTCACCTTCCTCGACGAAGAAAAAACCATGACAGATAAAGATATCGACAGCAACATGAACCGCATCATCCTGGCTTTTGAAAAAGAACTAGGCGCGGATATCAGGAAGTAGGGTTGGTTGAATAGTGATTGGTGATTGGTTTATTGGCGGATAGTTAATTGGCAAACCCGCAATAACCCATCTGCCCGTGCTTGAAGTGACTAAAAACAGGGCGCCGCCGCACAGTCTCCCCCGTCCCGATGCATCAGAAGGGGCAGGTTTTGGCCTAATGCTGAAAACCGGGGGTGGCAGCGGCACCGAAAATTTGAACTCAAAAAGAAACACACCCTTGATCCAGGATTCTCACATTCGCCTTGCGTACGCTATTGAAACAATTAGATAGTTTGACCAAAGGCAAAACCTTGCTCTTATCTAAAAGAAAATACCATTGCCATGCAAAAACTCACCACTTTTTTGATGTTCGAAGGCAAGGCCGAAGCAGCTATGAACTTCTACATCTCTCTATTTAAAGATTCCGCCATCATCAGTATAAAACGTAACGACAAAGGTGATATGGGTGCCGAAAACTCAGTACAACATGCAACTTTTACCCTGGCCGGCCAGCAGTTTATGTGTATCGACAGCCCGCCTGTGCATGGTTTTACCTTTACACCGGCCATGTCGATCTATGTAAGTTGTAAGAGCGAACAGGAGATAAAAATCCTTTTTGAAAAACTGTCCGCAGGCGGCAGCGTTTTGATGCCATTGGGCACGTATCCATTCAGCGATAGGTATGCCTGGGTAACCGACCAGTTTGGCGTCGCATGGCAACTGAATTTTGGCACACTTAACCAGGTATAAAAACGTGATTAGCCACTATTTAGTTGTCAGCTGTTATAAGATTATTGCGTCAATAGGGCATTGACTTCATGACCCAAACGACTAATGACCAAGGAATTGTTTCTCCCCAAACCAACTATATAAAATAAGCGGTTCAGAAAGTTTATTTATTTTACTCTTTGTTTCCGACTAAAACACACGCTGTGCCGCATCAATCGCTTCTTCATGACATCGTTACCCGGCTCCAAAAGCTGGTAAAGGAACATGAACAACTCAAAAAAGAAAATACCAGGTTGAAAACAGACCTGCAAATTGCAGCGCAGCAAAAAGCCGTGTGGCTGGAGCAGGAAAGACTATTAAAAGATCAGGTTGCCATCCTCCAAACCACCGGCAAAAACATGGACGAAGCCGGTAAAAAAAACCTGGAGAAGCGTATCAACGAATATATCCGTCATATCGATAAAGCCATCACATTACTGAATGAGTGAGGAAAAATTAATACCCGTAAGTGTTACCATCGCCGACCGCAGCTACCGCGTTCGTGTGGAAACCCACGAAGAGCAAAGCCTGCGAAAAACGGTAAAGCTCATCAACCAGAAAGTCCTGGAATTCAAGTCCACACTAGCTGGTAAAGACATGCAGGACTATATTGCAATGGCCATACTCTGGTTCGCCACCCAGCCAGTTGGCGAAGTAAATAATATCATGCAGCAACAGGAGTTGACAAGTGAACTCGAGCGCATTTCCAGATTGCTGGATAAGGTAGTTTCCTGATTGGATTTCAAAAGCATCAAGTGCCATCCATCTTTCACCTTTCAACCAATCAACCAATCAAACTAACCCGCATTAGGCTTAAATTGCCTGCATGAAATACTTTTTGTTATTCTTTTTTGTACCTGCGTTTTCTTTTGGTCAAAACAAGGCCGATATCATTTTCAAAAATGGAAAGATCATTGATGGCACCGGTAACAGTTGGTTTTATGGTGATGTCGCGATCACCAATGGAAAGATTACCGGTGTTGGAAATCTGGGTAATCTTGCTGCCGCTAATACCATTGATGCAAAAGGCCTGATAATCGCTCCCGGCTTTATAGATGTGCATACCCACCTGGAAGGCGATGAGGCCCAAACACCTACAGCAGACAATTTTATCCTCGACGGTGTTACTACCTGCATCACCGGCAACTGCGGTTCCTCAGATCCCGATATAGCTAAATATTTACATTTTATCGACAGCCTTAAAATCTCTATCAATGTAGGTGTACTGATTGGCCATAACGATGTGCGCAAAGCGGTGATGGGCCGGGCCAGCAGGCTGCCCACAGAAGCCGAATTGCAACAGATGGAAGGTATCGTGGAAAAGGCCATGAAAGATGGCGCCATGGGCTTGTCGACAGGGCTTATTTACATCCCCGGCACTTATAGCCAAACCAGTGAAGTTTTGCGGCTGGCAAAAGTAGCCGCCCGGTATCATGGCCTGTATGCTACCCATATGCGTAACGAAGGTGACAGCGTAACGCAGGCCATCGCTGAAGCCTTAAACATTGGGAAGGAAGCCGGAATGCCAGTTGAGATCAGCCATTTCAAAGTGAGTGGCCAGCAAAACTGGAAACGCAGTGAGCAAACTTTGGAGATGATCAAACAGGCACGGCTGGAAGGCATCGACGTAACCATCGATCAATATCCTTACACCGCCAGCAGCACTTCGCTCAGTACTTTGCTACCAGATTGGGTACTGGCCGATGGGCAGGATTCTATCAGGGCACGCTTACAAAATCCAGCCATCAGAAAATCAGTTATTGCCGAAATGCTGAAGAGCCTGAAGAAGCGCAAACTCAAACATTTTAGTTATGCTGTGGTAGCCTATTATAAACCCGACACCACGCTAAACGGCAAGAGCGTCGAGCAAATCAACCTGCTAAAAGGCCGCAAACACAATGCCGCAACAGAAGGCGAAACCATCTGCGATATGATGGAACAAGGTGGCGCCAGCGCGGTGTTTCATGGCATGAGCGAATGGGATGTTACACATATCATGGCCTATCCCTTCGACATGTTTGCCTCCGATGCCAGCATCCGTGCATTTAAAGTAGGCATGCCCCATCCGCGTGGCTACGGCACCAATGCCCGGGTACTCGCCAAATATGTACGTGAAGAAAAAGTGCTGAGCCTGGAAGAAGCCGTCCGCCGCATGACCAGCTTACCCGCTCAAAAATTTCAACTCAAAGACCGGGGGCTCATCAAAGCCGGCATGGCCGCCGACATCGTTGTCTTCGACGAAAAAACAGTTGCTGATCTTTCTACATTCGACAATCCACACCAATATTCAACCGGGTTTCAGTTTGTAGTGGTTAATGGAAAGCTGGTGGTGGAGAATGGCAAGCATAACGGGGTTAGAAGCGGTGTTACTTTGCGAGGGCCGGGGATTGGGGATTAGGGATTGGGGATTAGTTTAAGACTTCTACTTTTTTAGATTTCTTCTCAGATAGTTGATGTACCCGTTTAAAAGTTTAGCCACCTCATCAATCATTTTCTTAAAATAAACCAACTTAGCATCATCTATATATTTGCAATCAAAAGCATCAATAAGATGATTTAGAGATTCATATAAAGACCCTCTTGCGATAATGCAGAAGTGCAACTGGTCTTTAAAAGTATATCTCCCATAGCCTTCAGCTATAACAGCATTGATACCTCTTGAGCACCGAATCAGTTGGTCTATCAACCTAAATTTTTCTTCAATAGGAAATGTTCCTACCAATTCCTTTATTTCATTTTTAAAAATCCTTGCCTTCTTCCAAACCTCAAGTTCTGTAAAACCCTGATGATTTACTTCTTCCATAATATATAACGACTAAATGAGCAACTAATCCCTAATCCCCAATCCCCATTCCCTAATCCCACTACAACCCGTACTCACTCACCAACCAAACAATACCCGTCATCGCAATCGCACCCAATTCCAACTCGCGTTTGTTTACCGATTCGAACACATCATTAGGTGCATGATGATGATCGAAATAGCGTTGGCCACCGGGGTTAATGCTGCCCATGACCGTACCCAATTTTTTCAACGGTCCAATATCGGTACCGCCACCGCCATCGGGCATGTCCAGCACACCGTATGGTTTAAATAATCCAAGCCAGGTTCTGAATTTTGCCTGTTGCTCCGGCTTGCCATCCACACCAATGCTGATGCAGCCTGCGCCACCTTCGTCGCTTTCGATCGCAAATACATGTTTTTCGCTATTCTGCACAGCCAGGTCAGCGTATTTATTAGCACCACGGGTACCGTTTTCTTCATTCATAAACATCACGGCCCGGATGGTGCGCTTCGGCTTTAAATCCAGGGCTTTAATGGCCCGTATCATTTCAATGGCTTGCGTTACACCGGTGCCGTCATCGTTTGCGCCTTCGGCCAAATCCCAACTATCCAGGTGGCCGCCGCAGGTAATGAATTCTTGCGGCGTCTGGCTGCCACGAATTTCTCCGATCACGTTAAAACTCGGTGCATCTGGCAGGGTCTCGCAACTCATTTTGATAGAGAGTTTTACATGCTGTTCTGTTTTCAACAGGTTACTTAACCATTCGGCATCCATGGTACTACAGGCGATGGCAGGTATCTTCATTACCGAATCATCGTAATGGGTGGCACCAGTATGCGGGTTGTTATCTAACGCATACGTTACACTGCGCACCATGGTAGCAATAGCACCCTTTTTTGCCGCGGCCACCGGGCCGTTTCCTCGATACCGTACCGCATCACCGTAACCGCCATTAATCAGTTGCGGCTGCATCGGGTAATTGAAAAAAACGATCTTACCCTTCACATCTTCCAGCTTCATTTTTTCTAATTCGTAAAACGACTGCACTTCGATCACTTCAGCATTAAGACCTTTTTTAGGGGTACCAATACTTCCACCCAGCGCACATACTTGCAGGTCTTTTTTGCCACCAGCGTAACGAATCGTTGCTTCTTCCTTTTTGCCGCGTACCCAATGCGGCACCATGCAGGGTTGGAGGTAAACAGTATCTGCACCCGCTTCTTTCAGCATCCTTGCAGTAGCTTCTACCGCCTTTTGAGCATTGTCGCTACCACTAAGCCGCGGACCAATCTGCTTGCACAGGTAGCGCAGGTTCTCATAAGCCGTTCCATTTTTAAGAATATCGGTGGCAATATTTTTCAGGGTAACCGTATCGTTATTCTGGGCCTGTATGCCAAGACTGGCACACACCAGTAAAACGCTCATCAATTTTTTCATCAGTCAGTTTTATTTTTTGCAAAATAGTGAAATGCGTTCAGCAGTGTCGCCGAAAACATACACAAGCCACAATTGCCTGCAGAAACAGGTTGTACATGGGTAACGCAACAATGAATAACCCATTACCGCACCAATACCTTTTTCACCCAACGCTGGCCACTGCTTTGAACGGATACCAGGTAAACACCCATTCCAGTAAAAACGTTCCCGGGAATAATAATCGAAGAACTGGAGGAAGCATGCCATGCCAGTTTGCCACTGGCGTCTGTTACCTCCACCGTAAAATGCCTATGAAGGTCCGTCCTGATCTGAACACTGGAGCCCGGCTCAATGATTTCCGGATAAATTGTAAAGGGCTCCTTTTTATTTCCGGCAACAACTGAAACTACCGCCGACCAGGAAACACTCCCACTGAGATCCACCATTTGCAAACGATACTGCTGAGCTCCTTCGCCTGCCCCAGCGTCTTCGTAGGTATAAGTAAACCCATTGGCGCTATTCCCTTTGGAAACCACCCTGGCAATATCGGCAAACCGTCCGTTGGTAAGCCGCTGCACATCAAAATGACCAAGGTTCAATTCCTGGGCTGTAATCCAGGTTAACACCGGGTGCTGGTTTGCAACGGTCCCGCTAAAGGACCGCAGTAGTAAGGGCAGAATAGTCGCAACTGAAACCCGGAAGCTATCTTTCAGGCAGTTCAGGTTGTCATTTACTGTATAGCTGGTACTTACCGTTGGCGCTACCGTTATGGCCTTCGTGGCAGCGCCGGTACTCCATACATAATTGCCCGGCCAGGAAGCCGTTAGCGATGTGTTATCGCCGGATGAAATATTCATATCCGTCACTTTATTGACATCTTTTAAAATGGTAAACTGATCCTTGATTCCGCCATCTGACCCAATCATTTTTAGGTCAAGGCGCTTATCATCCACCTCTATAAACGAGCTACCACCGGCGCTGCCACCGCCATACACAAAGGGTAACGCGCTCATGCCCGCACCTATTACGTCGCCCTGACCAGCGGACCCACTCACCACATAGACAGTACCATGTTGGTATTTACCGTTATCGTAATGATAAGGGCATGAATTCGGGCTCGCATCATATTTGGCACTGGAGGAGTCTGCCGTATGCATGGCTTTTACAAAAGAGGGCTGATTGGTGTAATAGCCTTTGAGCAAATAACTACGTTCGTACGCATGGCTATGTCCACACAACACCAGGTCTACGCCATATCGTTCCAGGATGCGGATAAAATTCTGGCGGATGGCAATCAACTCGCCTTCCGTATCACTATTGTGGCTGCTTCGGGTAAAAGGCGGGTGGTGAAAATAGGCGATCACCCATTTTTTTGTAGTCGCTGCGAGGTCTAGTTTGATCCAGGTAACCTGCTCACCGAGGGTATCATATAGCCTGGTCGTATTGGCATCTTCCTTTCCATAACTGTCCAACGAAAGGAAATGAACATTGCCCCAATCGAAGGAATAATAAGCTTCGGTATTGCTGGCTACACCGCCGCACTCCGCATTTTTTGGCAGGGTAAAATTCTTATAGTAGTCCACGGTCGTCCGGTCTGATGCAAAGGCCTGATCATTGCGATAATCGTGGTTGCCCGGTGCAGGAAACAAGGGATGGTTGCGCAGCATATTGTCTTTGTACCCATCAAAAAAACCCGTCTGGTATTCATAATCATAACCGGAGAAATAGGCATTGTCCCCGAGCAGGAGCCAAACATCCGTTGGCGTGTTGCCAATATAGTTGAGGTATTTATCCCGTACATTGGTGCGGTTCGCCGCCGGCAAACCACAATCACCAAAGGCTGCAATCCGGATTTTTTTATTAAATGAATTATCTGGCGCGGTAATAAACCAGTTGGCCCCATTGGCATCCAGTACGGTAGTGGTACTGCCGATACTATAAAAATATTTCGTATTGGTACCAAGCCCATTTACCCGCAATTCATGTTCCAGCGTACTGGTTGCATCAGACATAGAGAGGCTGAGTGAGCCGGCCGTGGTGCCGTAGTTCACCTTGCTGGTTGTGGCCACGTCTGTCCTCCAGCGTATAGTAGCACTTGTTTGATTCACCATTTGCAGGTACGGACCGCGGGTGACCGTTTGGGCTGTGCCGCTATATAATAAAGCCGTTAAAGCAGCCAGCGTAAAGAAATTTTTCATAAGCTGTAATTATGCTGTAAGTTAACTCAATCAGGAAAGGATTCATCAGCAGTTGAAGCTAACTTCACCGCTTTCAAAAAACCAAAACCATGGATGCAATAACAGCGCCGGTACGGCTCACCCAATATTCGCACGGCGCAGGCTGTGGTTGCAAAATCGCTCCGGGTATGCTGGACCGTATTTTACAAAGTAACCTGGCGATGCCCGACAATCAAAACCTAATCGTGGGCAATCACAGTAAAGACGATGCAGCCGTGTACAATCTCGGCAATGGCACTGCGCTGATCTCCACGACCGATTTTTTTATGCCCATCGTGGATGATCCCTACAATTTTGGACGAATCGCCAGTGCCAATGCGATCAGCGATGTGTACGCCATGGGAGGCAACCCGATCCTTGCAATTGCGATACTGGGCTGGCCGATTAATGTGCTGCCGCCGGAAGTAGCCCAAAAAGTAATTGAAGGCAGCAGGAGTATTTGTGCTGAAGCAGGTATTCCACTAGCCGGCGGGCATAGCATCGACAGCCCGGAACCTATATTCGGCCTGGCAGTAAATGGGCTTGTAGCAACCAACAACGTAAAACAGAACAATACCGCCCGGGAAGGAGACCTGCTCTACCTTACAAAACCATTGGGCGTCGGTATCTTAACTACAGCAGAAAAGAAAGGCATACTCAAAAAAGAACATACAACACTAGCTGCAGACCAGATGATGCAACTGAATAAAGCCGGCACTGCATTGGGTCATATCGAAGGCGTACATGCCATGACAGATGTTACGGGCTTTGGCCTGCTGGGCCACCTGGTGGAAATGGCTGAAGGCAGCGGACTTTCGGCGGAAATAGATTTACAGAACATCCCTTTTATTACAGCAGATATCACTTGGTATGTGGCGCAAAAGTCCATTCCTGGCGGAACAGGGCGCAACTGGGACAGCTATGGTGAAAAAATTGCTGGAGTGGATGAATTCTCAAAGGCGATATTGGCTGATCCGCAAACCAGTGGCGGTTTGCTGATCTCGGTTTCACCTGGTGCAAAAGATGAAGTGGAATCTATCCTCAGCCAGCACGGTATGGAAGAAAGGTGTCTGCCCGTGGGCAAAATGGTGACACTGACCACACACACCGTCACCATAAATCCCTAACCGGATTCATGAAAAAACTAATGCTACTGGCATTGCTTTCATAAACGTGCTTATTGCCGATGCCCAGCTAACGCTAAGTGGCGCTGAATTCACATCTATGGCCGATTTTACAGGGGGCAGTTATAAACAGCGATGATCAGCCTGCGATTTTGTCAATAGCCTTTGAAAGCTGATGGTCTTTTTCGGTTATCACATCACCTGCATCATGGGTATTCAGCCATACCTCAACAGTATTATACGTGTTGGTCCACGTAGGATGATGATTGGCTTTTTCTGCTTCCAGTGCCACACGGGTCATAAAGGCAAAGGCCTCACTAAAGTCTTTAAACTTAAACTTACAGTATAGTTTGTTATCTGTTTCCTGCCACATTTTTTTGAGATTTAAGGTGTAAGGTAGCGGGTTTAATGTAAGGTTCCTTTTCCAAAAGTTGACGAGTTCAAGGGTTTACATTTTTGATAGTCAATGGTTTACCAGCCAGCCTGTTCAAAAGGCTGGTATTTGTCGTGAAAACTGCCTCAACGAACTTGTGAACCCGTGAACTCGTAAAATAAACCTTGAACCCTGAGCCTTGAACCTTGAACCTTTCTTTACAGCACCAGGTGTTGCTTGTTTTTAATTTTTTCGTTGGTTAACTCCGTAATAAGTTGAACGCCTTTAATGGCTTTTACAGCCTGCATCAGTTGTTGAATAGGATAAGTATACCCCTCTCCCACACAAATAAGCCATACAAAATCCAGGTGCTTAAATTCAGGTAACAGAAGGTCGCCATCGCATTTGTTGGCATAGATATAATGCACCACGGAAGAGTTGGCTTCCTGGTATTTAAACACGGAGAAATAATATTTACGGGCCCTTTTGGTAAATGCGATCTCAGAAGACAGGTCGTTTCTAAAATCAAATCCCAGTTCATGTTTTACCAGGTTGCAGAAATGATAATCTTCCATGGAAGCCACCACACCGAGCAGGCAGGTATTTTCGAAAAATGCTTCAGCAATGAGATCGTTATCGAGTACTAATTTGGGCATCGGTGGTTGAAGGTGAAGGTAAATGAATGAGATGCATAACTACTCTTGGCGGCAAAGTGAAAAGTGAAATAAGCGTCTTTTCGATTTCCCGGATATTAGTCAATTTGTCATTATGCACGTGCTATTAATTTGGCAAATGACCATTGACTTTTGACTATTGACCCAAGGACCAATTCCACACGAAATTACATCAGCCCTTCATCCGCAAAACTATAGTACTTGTCGTTCCCGATAATGATATGATCCAATACCTGAATATCCATGAGACCGGAAGCTTCTTTAATTTTTTTGGTTAATGAAATATCCGCTTCGCTTGGGCGGGTGCTGCCCGAAGGATGATTATGCGACAATACGATGCGGGTGGCATTTTCCTCCAGCGCCTTTTTGATGATAATCCTGGGATCGGCTACCGTGCCGGTAATGCCACCACTGCTGATGATCTGATAGCCGTTTATTTTATTAGCCGCGTTCAAAAACAACACTACAAATACTTCTTTTATCTCATCCTGCAAAATGCTTTGCAGGTATTGGGCAATGGTGCGACTGCTAGTCATAGAAGGCTTTTCCAAAGCTTCCGCCCCCTGCCTCCGGCGACCTATTTCCAATGCGGCCGCGATGGTTACGGCCTTTGCAGTGCCAATGCCTTTTACTTTCTGAAAGTCTTTTACACCCTGTTTGCCCAGTTCGTTTAAATTATCCTTCCCCAGCTTTAGAATTTCCTTTGCCAGGTCGATCGCCGACTTGTTTCGGGTACCATTATTGATCAAAATCGCGAGTAATTCGCTGTTGCTGAGTGCGGCCGGTCCCTTTTGCACCAGTTTCTCACGTGGACGATCATCTTCGGCCCAGTTTTTTATGCTGTTAGCAATGGTATGTATATTTTCCATGGATCATTTTTTGATGGCCGGTTCAAACCAATATCTTCGCAGCAATATAAAGGTTCAGACATACCGATTAAAAGTTAATACACCGATAAGCCGGCAGCCGGAAACTTCGATCAGTAACTTTACAACACAGCCAATCCTATCTTATGAGTGAACATGCAAGAATATTTTCTGGTTTAAAATCTCAGTACCTGGCAGAAAAAATTTGCAGCAGTTTTGGCACCAAACCAGGTGCCGTAAATATCCAGCACTTTAGCGATGGCGAATTTGGCGTGGAGTACCTTGAAAGCGTGAGGGGCGATTATGTTTTTTTAATCCAAAGCACTTTTGCGCCTACCGATAACCTGATGGAACTGTTGCTGATGATCGATGCCGCCAGGCGTGCTTCGGCTTACAAAGTGATAGCGGTAATGCCCTATTATGGCTTTAGCCGCCAGGACAAGAAAGACCGCCCAAGGGTGGCCATCGGCTCTAAGCTGGTTGCCAATATGCTTACCGCCGCCGGGGCCGACAGGATCATCACAATGGACCTCCATGCCCCCCAAATTCAAGGCTATTTTGATATCCCGGTGGATCACCTGGACAGCTCGGCTATCTTTATTCCATACATAGAAAATCTCAACCTCGAAAATCTCACATTTGCCGCCCCCGACGTGGGCAGTACCAACCGGGTTAGAGAAGTGGCCAGTTATTTTAATGCCGAAATGGTAATCTGCGACAAACACCGCAAACGCGCCAATGAGATCGCCAGCATGACCGTAATCGGAGAGGTGGCCGGCAGGGATATCGTGTTGATCGACGATATCTGCGACACCGGCGGCACGCTTGCAAAAAGTGCCGGCCTGCTGAAAGACAAGGGTGCACGTAGTGTGAGGGCTATGTGTACACACCCGGTTTTGAGCGGTAAAGCCTATGAAAATATTGAGAACAGTGTACTGGAAGAATTGGTGGTGTGCGACACGATTCCATTACGCCAGTCATCGTCCAAGATCAAAGTGCTTTCGGTGGCTGATCTTTTTGCGATCGCTATTCGTAATGCTTTTGAGAACAAGAGCATTCATGGGTTGTTTATTCATAGTCATAACAGGAAGCATTAGTCTAATCGGGGCTAAAAAAGGCTTTCCAGCAATTAATAAATTATCCATATGCCGCGGAAAAAGAATGACATTTTACTAAAGGCGGCATTTGAGGAAACCTTCCAGTATCTGCTGTATTTTTTCTTTCCCGGGGCTGATAATATTTTTGATTTAGGCAAGGGATTTACCTTTATGGATAAGGAACTCCGGGAACTCTTTCCAGATTTAGAAAAGAACGGTGGCACCAGAGAAGCTGATATGCTGGTGAAGGTCTGGTTGTTAGATGGCACCGAAAAATGTATCCTGGTGCACATCGAAATACAGGCTGATGCAAAAGATGGTTTCCCTAAAAGAATGTTCCGATACTTCTACCGCATTTACGACAGGTACGAAACCGGAATCACTGCTATTGCAGTTTTTACCGGCAAAAACCGACCACCGGTCAGTCAATTTTCCGAAGCTCTTTTGGGCACCAGTGTTTTGTACGAATACAATTACTATCATGTATTGGATCATTCAGAGACAGCACTAATAGCGATGAACAATCCGTTCGCATTGGTCGTCCTGGCTGCCCAAAAGGCATTACTAAAAATTCCGCAGCAAGAATTAAGTGATACTAGGTTGGCTATTGCTAAAGCATTGATTGGCAGTAAAAAATACAGCAATCAAAAAATAGAAGTGTTCCTTTATTTCCTTAAAAATTTCCTTTACGTCGAAAATCGGGAGATAAATATTAACTTCGACAAGCAAATAGATTTCTTAACAGGTAAAGTAAATGCCATGGGAATTGTCGAAACTATAAAAATGATAGCGGAAGAGGAAGGGCTTGAAAAAGGTAGAGAGGAAGGTATGGAAAAAGGTATGGAAAAAGGTATGGAAAAAGGTCAGCGTTTGAGGGATATACAATTCGTAGAGAGCCTCTTAGGCAATACCGACTTTTCCATTGCTACAATAGCGTCCCTGGTTAATGTTACCGAAGCTTTTGTGAGAAAGATACAAGAGGGATTAAAGTAGTACGTACCTAACGGATTGAAAATACTATTCTAAAAGCTTCCTTCAGGAGGCTTTTTTCGTTAAGAACATTCGGGAACAGCGTTTTATAAATACTCCAGCAACTCCCCCGGATCATTCAAAACCGTGATCCGGTTTTCAATTTTATCATACAAAAATTCAGAGGCAAACATCTGGTGCAGGTGTGCGATCAGGTGATTATAAAAACCATTGGTATTGAGAATATAAATATGCTTATCGTGGATCTTCAGCGAATTCCAGGTGAGCATTTCAAACAATTCATCCAAAGTTCCATGGCCACCGGGAAGCACGATGGCCGCCTCCGCCATTTCGTACATGAGGCGTTTCCGCACGTGCATATCAGCCACAATTTTCAATTCCGTGATGCCCATATGCTGGGCTTCCCAGGCTAGCAGCAATTCGGGTATGACGCCGGTTACTGTACCGCCATGTTCCATCACCGCATCTGCTACCGCACCCATGATGCCCACACTTCCACCGCCATAAATCAACGTGATGTTTTGGGCTGCCATTAACCTGCCCAACAGGCTGGCGTGTGCCACAAACTGCGGATCGCTGCCCGCTCTTGAACCGCAGAATACTGCTAAAGATTGCATGTTGTAATCGGGTAGTTTAAAGTGGCAATATCATAAACTTAATTTAAAATCGCCTATACATTTTTTGAATGCGCAGCTGGTGTCAGCGGTTCTGTGGGTGTACCGAAGATCATTTGGCGCAGCGTAAATGCCGCTGCCCTTTTTGGATTTGACGGCACTAAACAACAGATTTTCAAAAAAAGCAACCCCATCCACGCCCTGATTTCCCGTAGTTATACCTCCATTTCCCAGCTCCCCAAAACCAGCAGGCCTGATTTCGCATTTTGGCTTTAATTTTAGCCCGTACCTAAATAAAATCTACAATGCTTAAAGTGGGCGTGTTTGGTGTTGGCCACCTGGGGAAATTCCATTTAAACAACTGGCAAGAGATAAAGGAAGCGGAGCTGGTAGGCTTTTACGATCCTAATGACGAAAATGCCGTGGAAGTAGCTGGAAAGTATGGACTCAAGCGCTTTGCCGATCCTGAAGAATTGATGAATCTGTGCCAGGCTGTAGATATTATTGCGCCCACCACATATCATTTTGAGCTTGTAAAAATGGCACTTCGTAAAAGCCTCCATGTGTTTGTAGAGAAGCCGCTGGCCAATACGATGGACGAAGCCCGGGAGATACTTAAATTATCCAAAGAAGCCAATGTAAAAGTGCAGGTAGGGCATGTGGAGCGGTTTAATCCAGCTTATCTGGCGGCAATAAAATACCAGCTACAACCTATGTTTATAGAAGTGCACCGGCTGGCACAATTCAACCCGCGCGGCACCGAAGTGAGCGTAATACTGGACTTGATGATCCACGATATCGACATCGTGCTGGCATTGGTAAAAAGCCCGGTGAAAAACATTAGCGCCAGTGGTGTAGCTGTAATGACAGATACGCCCGATATTGCCAATGTGAGAATTGAATTTACCAATGGTTGCGTCGCCAACCTCACCAGTAGCCGCATTAGTATGAAAAAAATGCGAAAGATGCGCATATTTCAAAAAGACGCCTATATCGGTATCGACTTCCTCGCCAAAAAAACTGAGATTATCAAAATACAGGAAGCAACCGATGAAAATGTTTT
Organism: Chitinophagaceae bacterium; assembly: GCA_039925965.1. GTDB lineage: Bacteria > Bacteroidota > Bacteroidia > Chitinophagales > Chitinophagaceae > JAZKFT01. The sequence continues at coordinate 107,198 of JBDSXW010000059.1, read as the reverse complement.
TACGTTTGACCTGGAAACGCCGAGTGGCGGCAAAAAAACCATTGCCGTAGCCACTCCCGAAGTAAAGGATGGTAACGCGATACTGATGGAGCTTCAGGCTTTTGTATATTCCATCCAGGAAAACCGCAACACCCTTGTAAGCGAAGTGGATGGCTTTATGGCCATGGATGTAGCCCACCAGATCCTTGAAAAAATGGGTCAGCTAAAAGTCGGCATGTAAAAGGTTAAGTTGAAGAGGTCAAACTTTTGCAACGCCCGTTTCCACATTTTCACATTTTTACATTCTCACAATCCCATTTGCCTTCAACCAAACCGATATCGACCAACTGGTATGCTGCCAGCGACTTTTTGAGTGCCATCATTAGTTGGGGTATGTTTTATGTCATACGGCGGCAACTTTTATTTGAGAATGACAGCCTTGCCTCTATCATCAGGGATCCTATGTTCTGGAAGGTGATATTTGTGATCCCGTTTTTTTGGCTGATCCTTTTTCTTTTGACCGGCAGCTACCGTACCAGTCTGTACGAAAAATCGCGGCTTAACGAGTTTACCGCCACCTTTATTACCAGCCTTGTTGGATGTCTCATCATCTTTTTTGCGCTACTTATAGACGATACCCGCTTTGATAATGACTACAATTACTACTACAAAGCTTTTTTCTGCCTGATGTTATTGCATTTTAGCCTTACGTTTATTGGCCGCGCCATTGTGTTGTCGGTAGTGAAAAAGCAAATTCATAGCGGTAAGGTGCAAATGCGTACACTTTTTGTCGGCAACAATATAAAATCGGTTAAGGCCTTCGAAACCCTCAATAAACTGGCCTACACCACCGGGCTTTACCCTGTTGGCTTTATCACTACCAACGGAGCCGGAAAAAATGGCCTTTCTAAATGGATCCCATATAAAGGCTCGGTCGACGATGCAGAAGCTGTTATCCAAAGCGAAAGAATTGAGCAGGTCGTTATTGCCCTCGACAGCCACGAAGAACACCTGGCGGCACCATTGATCAGTAGGCTAAGCGAAAAAGATGTTACGATAAAACTAGTGCCCAATACCCTGGATATTTTATACGGTAGCGTGAAAACGAATAACGTGGTGGGCGGTATGTTAATCGATATCAATACCGGCCTGATGCCTGCCTGGCAACAAAATATCAAACGGTTGATCGATATATCCATCAGTGCCATCGCCCCGGTTATACTGTTGCCGCTGTACCTCTTTGTGATCATCCGGGTAAAACTGTCATCCCGCGGACCCATATTTTTCAAGCAGGAGCGGATCGGGCTCAAGGGCAAACCATTTATGATCTGGAAATTCCGGAGTATGATAACCGATGCGGAGCCGGAAGGGCCGGCATTGAGTAGCGATAACGATCCGCGCATCACCAAATGGGGAAAAACGATGCGTAAGTGGCGGCTCGATGAACTACCGCAGGCCTGGAATATTTTAAAAGGTGATATGAGCCTGATAGGTCCGAGGCCGGAACGCAGGTTTTATATCGACCAGCTCAAAGCAATGAACCCTTACTACAAATACCTGTTTAAAGTAAAGCCAGGCCTCACCAGTTGGGGCATGGTGCAGTACGGGTATGCAAGCCATGTAGACGAAATGCTGGAGCGGATGGAATACGACCTTCTGTACATCGAAAATATCAGTCTACTGCTCGATTTCAAGATTATGATCCACACCCTGCGGATCATTTTTACTGGCAAAGGCAAGTAGTGGTTAAAAAAATTACCTTTAAAAAATAATGAAAGTGAATTGTTGAATTTTATTGTTGCCCAATGGTATGCAGATGAAAGGATTGCGGCGCAACGAAGCTCCTTTGAAAAACTATTGCTGGTATTCAAAATAAAAATTAAAACAGCTTCTGAGGTTATATTCATAATGGATTTCGTAAAATGCCCTTCATGGGACAAAAGCTTTGTAGCAACAACATTTTAAAACGTATTAAGTCCCGCAAGGACGGAAGAAAAATATGAGGAAATCATTTTCAAGACTGTACCGCTTTGTTCTTATAGCCAGCCTGCTAGTCGCAGGAAAATGCTTCGCCCAACAACCCTACTGGCAGCAGCAGGTAGATTTTAAAATCAACGTATCTCTTAACGATGTAAAGCACACCCTGGATGGCTTTGAAACCATCACGTACAAAAACAACAGCAGCGATACGCTTTCGTTTATCTGGATGCACCTGTGGCCCAATGCTTTTAAGAACGACAAGACCGCCTTCGCCGAGCAAATGGTAGAGCAGCTGGATAACTCAGAATTCTATTTCACCAACAACCAGGACCGCGGCTATATCAACAAACTCGATTTTAGGGTGGAAGGCCAGGTGGCTTTGCTGGAAGATCATCCGCAATACATTGATATTTCAAAACTTGTAGTGCCAACGCCATTGTTGCCAGGCAACAGCATCACCATTACGACACCATTCCAGGTAAAACTGCCAAAAAACTTTAGTCGTGGCGGGCATATTGACCAGAGCTACCAGGTAACCCAATGGTATCCAAAACCAGCGGTGTACGACCGGCAGGGCTGGCATGCGATGCCTTACCTGGACCAGGGCGAATTTTATAACGACTTTGGCGACTATGAAATAGCGATAACGCTGCCCAAAAATTATGTGGTAGCAGCCACCGGAGATCTGCAGGAAGAAAGCGAAAAACAGTTTCTGTTGGCTCGTAAAAAATCACCACAACCAGACGAGCCCAAGGGCAAAAAAGACATTTTTGCAAGTAAGAAAAAAACAATCGACAATTTCCCGGTTTCTGATAAAGCAACCAAAACCATTCATTACAATGCAAAGTCTGTAATTGATTTTGCCTGGTTTGCTGATAAAAGGTTTATTGTGCAGCATGATATTGTGGCGCTGCCAACGAACCCCAACGTAGACGCCTTTACTTTCATTCTCCCTTCGAAAGAAAAACTTTGGAAAAACAGCATTCAATTCACCACCCGTTCACTTAAATATTATGCTGAGCAGTTGGGCGACTACCCATATTCCACGGTAAACGTGGTTTGCGCGCCACCCAACACCGCCTCGGGCGGCATGGAATACCCCAATATCACCCTGATCAATGTGCCCGGCGAAGATGAGTCGGAACTGGATATTGTTATCGCCCATGAAGTGGGCCACAACTGGCTCCAGGCAATGATAGCCACCAACGAACGCGACCATGCCTGGATGGATGAGGGAATGAACACGTATTACGAAAAAAAATACAAAGCATTATACTATCCACCCGTTGCCAAGCCCAAAAAAGCGTTCAGAGGCGGTGTATTGCCGGATGATCCGGGAGAACTGTTGGTGTATTCGCTGATAGAATCGCGGAAAGACCAGGCCATGGAAACTACCAGCGAAGCGATGACCAAGAGCAACTATGCCGCATTAGCCTATTCGAAAGGGGCACTATGGATGGAAAAACTTGAGCAGACAATTGGTAAGGATAAAATGAAGGAACTCATGCTGGCCTACTTCAAAGAATGGAAAATGAGGCATCCGTTGCCTTCGGATTTTAAGCAACTGGCAGAAAAAATAAGTGGACAAAACCTCGATGAACTCTTTAAGTTATTGTACACAAAAGGAAGCCTCAACAATCCCGAACGCGTAAAGCCAACCAAACTCGTTGGTCTCATGCCACCGCTCGACGGCAAAGCGAAATACATTACAGCATTGCCGATCCTTGGTTTTAATGCCTACGACAAATTCATGCCTGGCTTTGTGATACATAATATTGGCATGCCCACTACCCCTTTTAAATTTGCGTTGGCGCCATTATACGCCACCGGCTCTAAGCAGTTTAACTTTATTGGAGCAGCGTCTTACAGCTTTTATACAACGCCCGCCAATGCTCCGGTTCAAAAAAAAATCCACAGTATTACTCCCGGTCTCACCATTGCCCGGTTTAGCACAGACGATGGCGATGGCGACCAGTACCAGAAACTTTACAAGGGCTTTTTCAAAATAGCGCCATCCATTAGGGCGGAGTTTACAAAAAACAACCCCAACAGCAACATCACCAAATGGATTGAATGGAAATCTTTCTTTATCACCGAAGGCCAGTTTGACTACAAGCAGCGGCGGCTTCCACAGGATACCTTCCAGTACTATGCCGTAAAGGATGGAAATGTAAAGCGGGCGGTACACCAGCTAAGCTTTGGCGTTGACAATAAGCGAAATTTATATCCGTACACAGCCGTGGCTCAGCTCCAAAAAGCAGGCGACCTGCTTCGGGCTACTTTCACTACAAATTACTTTTTTAACTACAGCGCTACCCAGGGTGTTAACATAAGATTTTTCGCCGGTAAGATTTTTTATGGGGAAACAAAAACCGACAAACTAAGGTTTGGCAACAGCCGCTATCATTTTACCATGTATGGCGCCAATGGCGACGATGACTATACTTACAGCAATCCGTTTATAGAACGTAATCAGAGTACCGAACTCAAAGGCAAACAAATCATGATACGCGATGGCGGCTTCAAGTATCGCAGCGATTACAGCAGTGAACGACCCGGCCGTACCGACAACTGGCTGGGGGCTCTCAATTTTGCTTTTGATGTACCTAACAATATTAATCCACTTGCCGTGTTGCCGATAGATATGCCATTAAAAGTATTTACAGATATTGGCACCTATGCCGAGGCCTGGGCAGAAAACAATCCTGACCCAAAATTCCTCTATAGCATTGGCCTGCAGCTACCCGTATTCAAAATTGTAAATATTTATTGGGTCATTATCCAGAGCAAACAATTCAAAGCCCCCAACGAACTGAATGGCGTAAAATGGTGGCAGAAAAATGTCACGTTTAGTATCGATATACAAAACCTGAAACCACTTTACAAAGGCATCAGCCTGTGGTGATATGAGGGCGCCCCCAACCGATGGAACTCCTTAACAAGTTCACATTTGTGAACCCGTGAACTTGTAAACTTGTGAATGCGTCTTTTTAAACCCGGCTTTCACCATCACGCCTCCTGCCCTACCCATACCGCACCGCCAATACTGCTCCGGCTGGCACCTGTTACGGTGTTAAGTACATTATTTTCTTCCCGCCAGCGGAGCACACCGATCAGGGCCATTACCAGTGCTTCTTTAAATTCGATCAGCGTCTTATCAGGAACAGCAACTTGTACATCCATTGAAGCAAGCAGGGCTGTCAATCTTTCTACCTGAAAATCATTCAATGTGCCGCCGCCACATACCAGCATCGACGAAGGACCAATGTTTTTTTCCGGTCCGGCCAATGACTCAACGGCATTTTTTATCTGGATTGCAACATGCTCTACGCAAGTGCGTAAGGCGTCGGGCACAGATAGACCGGCGGTTTGAATCATCGGGTAAACGATATCCGTTCCAAAATCATTAGCCAGACTCTTGGGATAGGCTTGCTTGTAAAAATCAAGTCCGTTCAACTGTTCGAGCAGGACAGCATCTACATTTCCGGTAGCGGCTATAGCCCCGCCTTCATCGTAATCATGCCCCATTTCCCGAACCAGCATATTGAGTACACGGTTAGCCGGGCACACATCGAAAGCCACATAATTGCCGGGGAGATTAGCGCTGATATTGGCAATGCCGCCGAGGTTTAAAAAATACCGATGGTCACCCAATAACAGTTTTTCACCAATGGGAACAATCGGTGCACCCTGACCACCAAGCGCAAGGTCCATGGCGCGGAGATCGCTTACTACATTTATGCCGGTGGTGGCCGCGATGGCTGCGCCGTCTCCTATCTGGCCAGTCATTTTATGCTGAGGTTCATGAAAAGTGGTATGGCCATGCGAAGCGATCAGTTGCACGCGGTGATGCAGGTTGTATTTTCCAATAAAAGCATTTACCTGTTCTCCGATATAGTGACCATAAGCAGTATGGAGGCGCATATATTCTCTCCCGGAAAGGTGAATCGCATTGCGCAATTTTTCCACCCACGCTCCGCTATAAGACATACATTCCGACGCTAATATCTCATAGGTCCATTTGCCACCACTCTCGTCCAGTTCCGCGAAGCAAATATCGAGGCCATCCAGGCTGCTGCCGCTCATGATTCCGATCGCTCTGTAAGTCATTTTTGGTTGATTAGATTAGTTATTAATTCAGTTTTGTGGTTTTCACTTGTTGCGGCCAGCGCTGTTGGCGGCGGGGACATATGGGACATGCGGGACATTGTAGACAATCTCCAAAATCTCCAAAATAAAATCCGCCTCCATCCGCCCTATCCGCCCAATCCGCGTTTCTATCCTTCCTGGTAATTTTTTATTTGAAATTATAAACCCAAACCGTCAATTTCGTTGCAATATAGCTTCCGTGCTTTCATTCTTCAAACTTCTAAAACCTCCTCATGAAAATGGTACACAATCTCAGCGAACAACACAGCCTTGTAAGTAACTGGGTAAGCGAATTACGCGACGTGACCATTCAACAGGACCGGATGCGCTTTCGCCGCAACATCGAACGTATTGCAGAAGTAATCGGCTACGAAATCAGTAAGCAACTGCCCTGGGAAGAAGTGGAAGTGGAAACGCCATTGGGCACGCATATGTCGAAACGCCTTAAACAGCAGCCGGTTATTGCCACCATCCTTCGGGCAGGCCTGCCCATGCATACTGGCCTGCTCAATTATTTCGACCAGGCCGACAATGCCTTTGCCAGTGCCTACCGCAAACATACCCGCGACGACAGTTTTGAAATCAGCCTCGAATACCTGAGCACGCCCGAACTCGACGGCCGCATCCTCATCATCTGCGACCCGATGCTGGCCACTGGCGCATCACTGGTAAAAACCATCAGCCACCTCAAAGCCGAGGGCATGCCTTCCCAGGTTCATGTGGTTTGTGCGATTGCCAGCACCATCGGCGTAGAATTATTACTCAGGGAACACCCCGGAGCTTTTGTTTGGTGCGGTGATATTGATGATGAAATTACAGCCAAGGGATATATCGTTCCTGGCCTCGGAGATGCGGGAGATTTGGCTTTTGGAAGTAAGATGCAGATGTAAACACAATTGACATGAGAAGAAATCCGCCATTTTGGATCTACTAGTGCACGAGTTTCTGGCCTCGTTTACCCCAATTATAGCCAAGTTTTGTAAACCCAAATTCTTTGTATAGAAAATTCATGATGTCGTAAAAACTCTTTGCTTGCCATTTATCTAACTTGTCTTCGGGATAGCTATAACTGTATCTCCGATTCATATTGCTTGTGGCCACTTCAATGGAATATCCTTCTCCATCAGTTGCTGCATCCGACCCACCATTATCAATTACTTCGCCATCCGGCAGCGTAAAAATCTGCCACTCATTCAGCTTCCTGAATACTGTTTCCCAATTGGATTTAGGGAACACTTCATTTTTTTTATTTTCTGCTACAACCAGTTTTGTTTTATAACTAGAATCAGGACTGTAAATATACTCCAGATCCATTGAGACAATATTTATACAAGCGTTCCACGTCCCGTCTGATCTTTTCAAAATAAAATACTGCTCCTGTGCCCTTAAACCTCCTCCAAATCCAATCCTAATTTCCATGTCATAATATCCCGAATCAAGGCAGTCGAAACCTGCTTTATTACAGAACTCGTTTGCGAGAGAATCCCGCCGGAGTATATATTTTAAATACCGCAGACTTTGAGGCTTTTTGCCGGCCGTATATCTTGTAATATCATTCTCCTTATAAAACGAATCATATTTCGGCAGGAATGGCCGGGGGTCAAAACTATAGGTATCGTCGTTTTTACAACCGGAAAGAACAAGCAAGCAGACGCAGAATGAGCGGCAAAAGCAGCGTTGAAGTTTTGGCAACATGGACCTTTAGTTGTGAGAATCGACTTGATGCCGGAAGCGGAAATCTTCCCACCAATAGCCATTTTATTTTGCCAGGGAATAGTACCAAAAAAAATCATCAACCAAAGAAAAGAGAAAACTCCTGTAAGAAAAGGAAAGGCGTTAATTATTCACCTGGAACTTATTGCTCTCAACGATCGAACCATTCTTGTCGCGGAGTTGGAAAATGTATAACCCGCGGAAAAGATTTTCCAGCGGAACAGTTACTTTGTTGGAGCTGATGACCACGGAGATTACCCGACGGCCAAGGCAATTATAAATCTGTATCACGTAGCCTTTTTCCACCTGGCGTTGTATGTCGAAAGTGATAAAGGAAGTAGCGGGGTTGGGATAAAACTTCACGATCTTAACTTCTGTACTACCCTGGGCCCAACTATGCTGCGCAAAAGCACAGGTAGTAAGCAATGAGAAAATAAATATGGTGATGAAATTTTTCAATTTAAGTCGCGTCTGTGCAAATTAGGAAAACTATCCGGCTTTAATAAATTGTGTGACAAAAATAAGTCGCTGAAGTTACCAATCGTTTCTTTTTAACGTTTTTGAAGTGGTAGGTGTAGGATTTAAAAGTCCGGGCGTTCCCAAGTTTACGGGTTCACAAGTTGCTTTATTGGTGAGAGGTGGCTCAGTAGGCTTACGGGTAAATGGCACCAGCCTTCTTAGCGGTCCCTATGAACTTATGAGCCGGTAAACTTGTGAACTCGTGAACCAGTAAACTTGTGAACCCGTGAACCCTGGAACTTACTCCGCGCCGAAGCTCCCAACCCTTTACCTTTAGCCCATAACGTATCATCCTCTTATGGACCAACTTGTTTTTGCTACCAATAATGCCAACAAAGTGGCTGAAATAAGAAAAGCGACCGGTGGCCTGTTTGACATTATTACACTGAAAGAAGCAGGTATCAATATCGATATTCCCGAACCACATGATACGTTGGAAGCCAATGCCACCGAGAAATCTACAGTGATCCACCGGCTTACTGGGCAGGACTGCTTTAGTGAAGATACCGGCTTGGAAGTGGAAGCGCTGAACGGTGAGCCGGGTGTAAAAAGTGCCCGGTATGCGGGCGGCGACCGCGATTTTGAAGCTAATATCCATAAGCTGCTGGCAAACATGGAAGGCCAGGCCAATCGCAAAGCACGTTTCCGCACCGTAATCTCATTGATTCAAAACGGAGAAGAATACCTGTTTGAAGGCATTTGCCCTGGCAAAATCATTGAAATTCAAAGGGGACAAAATGGATTTGGCTACGATCCGGTGTTTGTACCCGATGAAACTAGCGTTACATTCGCCGAAATGAATATGGACGAAAAGAACCTGTTCAGCCACCGCAAAAAAGCGCTGGAAAAACTAATCGGCTTTTTGAACCAGGGCTGAGTCTCAAAAAATTAATTTCTTCAATTTGACAACCCAAAGCAACCATAGTCTTCCGGAAGCCGTCTTGGTAGCGGAAGCCGTAAAGGAAAACAGGAAGGCGCAGGAAGAATTGTACCACAGGTATGCACCCAAAATGTATGCGCTGTGTCTGCGTTATAGCGGCGGCAATACCAACGACGCTCAGGATTTTTTACAGGAAGGATTTATCAGGGCGTTTCAGAATTTGCACAGCTTCAGGGGAGAGGGTTCCTTTGAGGGGTGGCTTAAAAAACTTTTTGTTTATAATTGTTTAAACCAGCTTCGACGCAAAAACAGGCCTGCCAACGTCGACGTAGAAGAAGTGGTGGTGGCAGAAAAATCACTTACCGGTTACGACCGCATCGCAATGAAGGACCTGATGAATATCATCAATTCCATTCCGCCCGGGTACCGTACCGTCATAAATCTTTACCTGGTAGAGGGTTATAGCCATAAAGAAATAGCAGACATGATGGGGATTAAAGAGAGTACCAGTAAATCGCAACTGGCAAGGGGAAAAGAGTTTTTACAAAAAAAGATAGATCTCCATAACAAATAAAATTGCATGCCGGATAAAGGATCGTTATACCAGTTTTTACCAGACCAGGTTCCACCGCCGCCCGGCATTTGGAGCCGGATATCGTTGCACCTGGATAAATCCGGAGACAATTCTGCTTTGGTTGAGCTTAGTGCCACCGATTCGACAAACCCTTCGGGAGCCGATACATTTTCCGCAGGGCCTTTGCTCGCAGAGATGGAGGTGGCACCACCTGCTTTTATATGGCAGGAAATCAAAAACCGCTTAGACAAACCCAAGTCACTTGAAGCCGTTCCGGTCATCGGTAAAAGCCGAAGTCTTTGGATCCGTGCCTTTGCGGCAGCAGTTATCAGCGGTGTCGTGGTAATGGTGGGCATCACACTTAAGCGCAATAATGCCCATGCCCTCGGAGCCAATATGCCGGTGGTAGGCTGGTCAGCAGGTTCGCATACCGATTCGCAGATTACCGGAGGCATCTTAAAATCCAGCATGGCAGCAGAGGAAAACGATGCATTAACCTCCTATGTAATCACCATGGGAATTAACGGTGATAGCGTTCCAATACGGGCAAGTCTGCTGCCATTGATCGAATTACTGAATGCTTCCAAAAATAGGCAGGGGCCGCAATGGCCGCTGAAAAAAATGTGGAACCAAAAGCTGCTCAGATGGCTAACCTTACCCGCCAGTTCGAGGGTAAATTTTGCCGACCCGGTTGAGCTTTTGTATTTTCTACAGGAAAATAAATAATGCTCCCGTCCGTACCTTGGCAGGATGGAACGAATCAAAATTGCATTACCCGAAGCCTTTTCATTTTCCACAAATATCCCGGTACGCATTACCGACATCAACTATGGTAACCATGTAGGCAACGACACTTTTATGTCGCTGATGCATGAAGCCCGTATGCAGTTTTTTGGCCAGTTTGGTTATACCGAATTGCAATTTGAGGGCGTGGGGTTAATTATGGCATACGCGGCTATCGAGTTTAAGCAGGAGATCATCTACGGCGACACCGTCATGGTCCAGGTAACGGCAGCTGGCTTTGACAAACTGGGCTTTGACATTTTTTATAAAATGACCGTTGTAAAGTTCGAAACCGAAGTGGTAGTGGGCAAAGCCAAAACAGGCATGATTTGCTATGATTATTCGCTTAAAAAAAAAGTTGCAATACCGATTAAAGCCTTGCTGCGGATTCATGGTGAAAATAACCGGTCGTGATCATAAAAAAAGAAGCCGACCGTTTTTACGATAAGTCAATATCATATTTACTTAGGAGGCCGGCAATTCCGTCCCGTGAAAATTTTGCTTTTTTGATCTTATTCCTGTCTGGGTCGATTGTGTAATTGCACGCAGTGCGGAAGTCTGTCTTTTCCAGGATGGAATTGTAAAAGGTAGTGCCGGCCAGATCGCAATCATCAAAAACAGCACTGGTCAGATCAGTTTCAGTAAAATCCACTTCAAGCAGCAGGCTGTTGGAAAACTTGGTTTTCTTGAGCTTCAATTTATAAAAAGAACAGAGTTGCAGGTTGCTATTTTCAAAACCTACATTAAAAATAAACTGGTTACAATGTTCAAAATGCAATCCTAACAATTTGCAGTCTTTAAACTGAATACCCTTAAAAGCAGTGTTGGAAAATGTAGCCGAGCTGAGATTGCAGCTCTCGAAAAAACAGTCAGAAAAATCTGTTCCGGAGAGGATGGTATTGGAAAAATCACATTGTATAAATTTGCACTTTTCGTATTCGCCTGCGGCCAATGTGTTTGCAGTGAAATCCCGATGCTCAAACACCATCTCTTCAAAGTATGTTTTTTGCATGTTTATAGGCAAATTTAAATGTATGAGAATAACGATTGCCCCACTGAACATTCACCCGGATTTCGTAACCTACCAAGGATTAAACTGATCCATTCCAAATATCCCAGCTTACATCTGCCTGTATCTTGAGCATGTCGGAGCCATTCTTAATGGAAGCGCCTTGCTCCAGCGATTTTTGCAAAAATAAACTCATTGGCGGGTTATACACCAGGTCGTAACAATAATGCGCAGGGGTCAGGAGGTGATAGGGAATATCGGCACAGTCATCAATATTGGGATAGGTGCCCAATGGGGTTGTATTAATTACAATAAAATGTTCCGCCATCACCGCTTCATCCAATTGCCCGTAATTAAGATGGGCACCATTGCCTCTGCTTACCGATTTAAAATCGATATGTAATTTTTGTAACACATACTGCACTGCGGCGGCGGCTCCGCCGGTACCCAACACGAGGGCCTTAGTTTGGTGCGGCAGTAGCTTCTCCGCAAAAGACTGTTCAAAACCAGCGATATCTGTATTATAACCTTTGAGCTTGCCGCCTTCGATGGTGATACAATTGCAGGCAAGTAGCGGGAGGGCCGAAACATCATCCAGGTACACCAGCACCTGCTGTTTATAAGGTATGGTTACATTCAACCCACGAAGGTTAGGATGGGCTTGCAGCAGCGCAGGTAATTCTTCAATATCTTTTAAGGAGAAAAGTTCATACCTGGTGTCGGTAATACCTTCTTCGCGGAATTTGTCCGTAAAGTATTTTTTTGAAAACGAGTGGGTAAGCGGGAACCCGATGAGGCCATATAGTTTGTCTACATTTTCCATAGTACAATTCAAGGTCCAAGGTTCGTGTCAGGTACCAAGATGCAGGTATCAAATATCAGGACCATCATCTCCAAAAACTTGAACCTTGAGACTTGGACCTTGCTACCTGATCTTAAGCCTTATCCTTTTCCAAGTATAGTTCAAAAGTATCGCCGCGCAACCCTACGCGCATGGCTTCCAGGGCGATCATTTCGTTGGGTGCGATATTTCCCAGGTTTACATTGCAGCCGATTAGCTCCAGGAAGTACAACTGTTGCGCCTTTTGGGGCGCTTCCCATAGAATTTTCTCTTCAGGTATCTGGGTCAATATTTCCTGCACAAGACCCTCTCGCACTTCACCACTGCCACGGTAGATACCAACGTTACCGGCTTCACGGGCTTCCGCGATCACATAGGTGGCGCCGGCATTCAATTCGGCCCGCATCAGCTCAATCCATTTGTAAGGCGGTATAATATGTGCGGCATCTTTGCTGCCCACTTCACTTAATACAGTCCCGTATTTCGTCAATTTTTCCACATAACCACACTTTTCAGCGTGTGGGATCGTGATGGATCCGTCGCTTACTTCCATCCAGGTAATGCCAAAATCTTTACAGGTTGCGACATAATCATTAAATTGGTTCCGTATCAAAAACGCTTCAAACAGCGTACCACCAAAATATACCGGGATATTATAGCGCTGGTAAACTTCTATCTTTTCGCGAAGATTTGGTGTTACATAGCTGGTGCCAAAACCTAGCTTTACCACATCCACATGCGGGTGGGTGCCACTCATAAAATTTTTTGCCTCTTCAACACTTAACCCTTTGTCCATTACCATGGTAATGCCATGCTTGCGTGGCTTTACGGTGCGCTCGGGCATTTGACTTAAATTAAAATTCATCACTCTTTTTTAAATTTAGCAGCGGCAAATATAAGGTTTAGCCTTTTGCTTGGACCCTGATTAAAATCATGAAATGAAATACGCTAATAAACGGACGATTGGTAAATGCTCCACAGGTGGCAAAAACACCAACCCCCATCAGGTCATTGGTCAATAAGTCATCGATCTAAATGTCCTATTCACCTATTGACCAATTGGCCTACTTACCCAAAAACGGAGAACCGCTTAATAAACCGCAACGAATGGTTAAAACAGTCATTTGTGCCTCCCGTGCTTTGGCATTGAATTTGTGAACCGGAACCCATCCGCTATTTTTACACCTAAACCATTCCCGCTGAACCGATTCTGGAAAATATTAAAAAGATTTTTTGTTGGTCTGCTACTACTGCTGGTAGTTCTCTGGATACTGATTCAGCTGCCGCCAGTGCAAAACTGGCTGGCTGGCTACGCTGCTAATTACCTAAGCAAAGAATTAAAAACAAAGGTGGAAGTACGCAACGTGAGCTTTACGCTTCTGAACAGGATAAATCTTGAAGGGATCTATATTGAAGACCGGCAAAAAGATACGCTGCTGAGTGCCGGCAAAATGCAACTGAATATTTCAGACTGGTTCTTTTTAAAAGACAGCGCCGATATTAAATACCTGGGCCTTACCGATGCGGTGATTTACCTGGAACGAACTACTGATAGCATTTGGAATTACCAATTCATCGCCGATTATTTTGCAGGCGGAAAAGCGCAGCCTAAAGACCCGATAGCCATTGCAGATACCAGTTCCAAAGGCTTGTCGTTGCATTTAAAGGCCATCGACCTGGAAAATGTAGTGTTTGAGCAGCGGGATAAATACCATGGCAAAACAACGAGGCTTGCCCTCGGTGCTATGGAATTCAGAGCCGATAAAACCGACCTTAGTAACAATATTTTCAATATCCCGGTACTGACCCTGACAAAACCGGTGTATGCAGAATTCGGTTACAAAGGTTTATGGAGTTACCAGGACTCCATTGCATATCGAAAACGGATAAATGCTTTACCCCCTGGCGGAGGGTTCCCGGAAAACCCTGGTAACCTGCAACTGCATATTGGCGTGCTGAAAATAGACGATGGTTTCCTGGAACTAAAAAGCCGTTCAGCAACCGCATCCGTGCCGGGAGTGTTCAACAGCAACGATATCGCCATACAAAACCTCAGCGGCACTTTCACCGACCTGGTATGGAATCATGATACCCTTTCTGCAAAACTGGCGGTCAGTGCACACCTACGGGAAGGACTCGAAATCAAAAAACTGCAGGCAGATTTTACGTTTCATCCGCAACTGATGGAATTTAAGAAGCTGATCCTGCAATTGAATGAAAGCTTGCTGACGGATTATTTTTCTTTGCAGTTTGGCAGCATGGATGATTTCGATGATTTTGAAAATAAGGTACGCCTAACGGGAGATTTTAAAAACACAGTTATCAGCACCAACGACCTGGCTTTCTTTGCCCCCGATCTCCGGTCGAAAAAGCAAAAGGCCGTAATCAGCGGTTATGTAAGTGGCACACTCAGTGATATTTATGCGAAAGATTTTCACCTGCAGACCAATGGCAGCAATGTATTTGGGAGCCTCCGGCTTACAGGGTTGCCGGATGCGAACCATTTGCTGATCGATTTTACCACACCCGGAAGCACATTACAATTTAATGATATCGCTGCCTGGGTACCCGACCTGGCCAGTTTTGATAACGGCCTAAAACAGGGGCTATCGACCGCCAGGTTTAAGGGATCGTTCAAGGGCTTTGCTGACGATTTTTTGCTCAACGGCGACCTTGCAACCAATGTCGGATTTTTAAGTACCAACCTGAAAATGAAACTGGGTAAGGGCAAGGATTTGTACGATGGAAAACTGACAACGCATGACCTGAACCTAGGCAAACTATTGGGGATACCAGACCTGGGTAAAGTAAATTTTGACGGAACTGTTACGGGCAAAGGATTTGACGCCAATACCGTAAAAGTAAAGTTTGATGGCAAGCTACAATCTGCTGAATACAACAAGTATACGTACACCAATATTGAAGCCAATGGTGCCCTCACCGGGAGTCTGCTCAACGCGGAGCTAAAAATGAACGATCCCAACCTGGAGGGTGCTTTTAATGTGAAGCTAGACCTGAAGGAAAAAAAACGCACTTATATAGCCGATGGTTATCTCAGTAAGGCCAATTTCAAACCACTTCATTTTACCACCAATGACTTAAAATTCAGTGGTAATTTCGATGTCAACTTTACCGGTAAAAACATTGACGACTTTTTTGGGTATGCCAAACTAAGGGACGCCCATCTCACAAATGGTGATATGCCGTTCAGGATGGATTCGCTCAATATCTATTCGTTCATCAATGCAGCGGGCAAAAAGGAGTTGGAACTGGAAACTAACGAAGCCGATGCCAGTATTGTAGGCAAATTCAACATCGCCGACCTGCCGAACAGCTTCCAGTATTTTCTGAGTAACTACTACCCCGGTATCTTCGCTAAACCAGGGCGGGTGGTGAAAGACCAGGATTTTGTATTTGCCGTAAACACCAAAGAAATTGAAGCTTTTCTAAAATTATTCGACCAAAAACTTGAAGGTCTTAGCAATTCCAGCATCACCGGCACTATCAATACTAATGACAATGAATTGATGCTGAATGCGACCGTTCCGTATTTCAAGTATGGCAGTTTCCGGATGGACAATGCGATGTTACAGGGCAATGGGACCCTCACCCGTCTCAACTTACTGGGTACTGTGGATGCGTTCCGATTTAGCGATAGCCTTTCTTTTTACAATGCCAAACTCAACGTAAGCACCCAGAATGATAGCAGCCATGTACAGGTAACTACCAGCAGCGATGGCCAGCTGGGCGATGCACAGATAGACGCCCTGATTACGACCCAGGAAGATGGGCAGAAACTCACTTTTAATCCCAGTACCATAATCATAAATAATAAAAAATGGACGATCAACCAGGATGGAGAAGCCATTTTGAAGAACAATAAAACCGTAGTAATAAATAATTTGTTGCTGAAACAGGAGGAGCAGGAAATATCGATTTTCACCCTTCCAAGTACTGAGGGGACTACGAACGACATCCATATCACCACCAAAAAATTAAATATCGGCGACCTGCTACCCTATGTACTAAAGAACCCCCGGCTGGAGGGGATGGCGACGGGAAGATTCACCATCACCGACCCCAGGGGGGCACCGCATATAAGCGTGGATACCCTCCAAATCAGCGAATTCCGGCTCGACGGTGATTCCATTGGCGACATCCGTGCCAGTGGCAACTACTATACTTCAGTAAACAAAGGGAAGTTCCATATTGTATCGCCCGGCAAACAATATAATTTTGACGGCAATATCGACATTGATTTAAGCGACAGCACAGGTGGTAAGATAAACGCCCCCATCGTTTTTAATCATACCCGTATCAATATTCTGAACCATTACCTCAACACCATTTTCGACGATATTGACGGGTACGCCAGCGGCCAGTTATTGGTAAAGGGCAAATTAGATGCCCCGGAATTTGTCGGAGATATCCACTTGGATAGTGCCAGAATAAAGGTCGGTTTTACCAAGGTTACCTATTTTATTGACACCGGTTCAATTGTCATGAGGGAAGGCTATATGGGGTTTGGCAAAATGAAACTTCGCGACCGCTTTAACAACGGAGGCACACTGGAAGGCGGATTTAACCATCATTTTTTTCAGGATATGCGGTTTAACCTGAAAGTGAGCAGCAGCCAGATGGAACTGATCAATACGCGGTTTAAAGACAATCAGAATTTTTACGGCAATGCGGTTGGCAGGGGCTCTTTTGAAATGACCGGCCCTGTGAACAACCTGGTGATGAAAATAGCGGCGGAGCCCACGGACAGTTCGCATATTTCAATTACCAGCACTACCAGCCGCGAAAGTGGCCAAGCTGATTATATCATATTTAAACAATATGGCCGGGCCCAGGAGACACCTGCGGGTTTGGAAGACAACCTGCATATAGAAGTGGACCTGACAGCCAATAACAAAGCACAGATAGACGTGGTGCTGGATGCCGCTAGCGGCGATGTGATCAAGGCATGGGGCAGCGGAAGACTTTTTATTGTGAATGATAAGTACGGCATGACCATGAAAGGCCGTTATGATATTGAAAGAGGAGACTATAATTACAGTTTTCAGTCATTCATTCGAAAGGGTTTTGATCTAAAAGGCGACGGTACCAATTATATTGAATGGGGTGGTGGCGACCCAATGGATGGCATTATGAATATTGACGCGGTGTACGAAACAAAAGACGTTCGCTTCAGCGATTTAAATGGAAGTGATAACCGGTTAAGCCTCGGAGCGGCCAGCAATAATTTCAAGGGGCCAATAAACGTGATCGCTTCGCTGCGGGGAAAGCTGACCAAGCCAGGCATCACCTTCAAAATAGAGTTGCCGCAGGGGAGCAGCATTAAAAATGATCCGTCAGCCAATTTTATCATTGACGGCATTAACAACAGCCAGGATAAAAGTGAACTGTTGAAACAGGTTACTTACCTGATTGTATTTAACCAATTCGCACCTTATGGCGAAGGGCGTGCCAACCGAAACCCTGGTACTGAACTGGCGGTAAACACTTTGTCGGAACTGGTGTCCAGAGAAATGGGTAAAATCATCAGTAACGTGCTCTACCAAATCACAGGCGACCGGAGTTTGCAGGTAGATTTCAGCACATCCGTTTACAACAGTACCGATCTTAACAGTGGTAATGTAAATGCCTCGGGATACGACCGCACCAATGTAAAATTTAAGATCGGAAAGAGTTTTGCCAATAACCGCATCATTGTAAATGTAGGTAGCGATTTTGATTTCAGTGTGCGGAGCAGCGCTGTCAATTCATTCTTGTTCCTGCCGGATATCAGCCTGGAATTTATTTTGAGCGCTAACCGGAAACTTCGTTTTATCATATTTAAAAAAGACAACCTGCAACTAGGTACCCGCCAAAACCGGGCAGGCGCCTCTTTCAGTTTTCGCCAGGATGTAGAAAAGCTTTTTGGCAGGCATGAAGAGATGGGTACTGCAAAAATAAAAAGACGTGGAATTGGTAGCAGTGGGAGCAAAGATCCCGTGCTTAAGAATCCGTAAGAATCGTTGCCTCTGTGCGACTTGGGTTGTAACGCAGAAGGAGGCATCAGGAAGCCATACTGATTATGATATTGCCTTAACCCCAAAAACGCCAGCGCCTATATTTGCCGCTGCATTTATCATCAACGTTT
This sequence comes from Chitinophagaceae bacterium, assembly GCA_039925965.1. Taxonomy (GTDB): domain Bacteria; phylum Bacteroidota; class Bacteroidia; order Chitinophagales; family Chitinophagaceae; genus JAZKFT01. The sequence goes on along the minus strand of JBDSXW010000059.1, from coordinate 88,626 downwards.
CATGAGATTTTTACTTTTTTACGCCTCACTTATATTGCTGACATACACTTGCCAGGCTCAGTCAGATTCGATGAATTCACGGATAGCAGACACCAGTTACCTGCCTGCACCGCCTCGTGCCAAAAGGCCCTGGGCTTATCAAACCTACCAGGAATTCCTGGACAATAAGCCGACTATCAAAGATGGTTTTTCGATAATCCCATATGTAAATGATGCTGGCATTCAAATGTCCGCTGCCAGGATAGCATTTGCCGACAGCATTGGAAAAAAACCTAAAATCTGGGGATTTTGCGATGGCAATCTTGTTTTTATATTACCGCCCAAAGGCGTGCTTCCCAAAAAAATATACTACCCGCTGGATTATATTGGCAGGTATTCCTTCTATACCATCAGTAAAAAAGTCAATAATATAACCGGCCCGTCAGTACGCAGCCTGGGAGCTGCCGGGGCGTTAACTGCTGCGGCGGCAGCGGCCAGGGCTAATTCCGCAACCTATCAAGAAACCTTTATCATTGACGACGATGGTAATAGCCAGCAAGCCACTCCTGATTTTCTGCTGCAACTTTTCAAAAACCGTCCTGGAATTTACAGGTCCTATTCCGATGAGTCCGCGATTGAAAAAAGTAGAAAAATGATCGAGTACCTCGTGAGTTTTAATGAAAGCCTTTGAGTATATATTGCAATAGTCATTTAGTCAAAAGGCTACTTGACCTAAATCAAGCAGCTTAATTTAGGTACGGAGTTTCAGCGTCATTATGTCAATGACCCATTGACTAATTGACCCATGACTAAATGGCTAAATGGCTGCAAACAATACTCCCAATTATTTAAACGCGTTCAGCCCTGTTATGTCCATGCCCGTGATCAGCAAATGAATGTCATGGGTGCCTTCGTAGGTAATCACGCTTTCGAGGTTCATCATATGGCGCATGATGCTGTATTCGCCGGTGATGCCCATGCCACCAAGCATCTGGCGGGCGTCGCGACAAATATTCGTAGCTACTTCGCAGCTATTTCTTTTGGCCATACTGATCTGTGGCGGCGTGGCCCTGCCTTCGTTCATCAAGACGCCCAGGCGCCAAACGAGTAGCTGGCCCTTGGTGATTTCAGTGATCATCTCTGCCAACTTTTTCTGTTGCAACTGGAATCCGGCGATAGGCCGGCCAAACTGTACACGTTCCTGTGCATACCGAAGGGCGGTATCATAGCAATCCATTGCCGCACCCAGCGCACCCCAGGCAATGCCGTAGCGGGCTTTGCTAAGGCAGCCGAGCGGGCCCTTGAGTCCTTTTACATTCGGCAGAATATTTTCTTTGGGAACTTTTACATTATCGAAAACCAATTCGCCTGTGGCGCTGGCCCGCAGGCTCCATTTGCCATGGGTGGTAGGCGTCGTAAAACCTTCCATTCCGCGTTCTACAATTACGCCGCGGATAACACCTTCCTCGTCCTTTGCCCATACCACAGCCACCTGGCTAAAGGGGGCGTTGCTAATCCACATTTTAGCGCCGTTGAGAATTACGTGATCGCCGCCGTCCTTGATATTCGTCAGCATGCCGCCCGGATCGCTTCCATGGTTGGGCTCGGTTAAACCGAAGCATCCGAGCCATTCGCCGCTGGCCAGTTTCGGTAAATATTTATTGCGTTGCTCTTCATTGCCATAGGCATAAATGGGATACATCACCAGTGAGCCCTGCACCGACGCCGTGCTGCGCACACCGCTATCGCCACGCTCCAGTTCCTGCATCATGAGGCCGTAACTGATGTAATCAAGGCCGCCACCACCATAGGTTTCAGGCACAGTGGGGCCAAAACAACCGATATCTCCCAACTGCTTTACGATCTGCACGGGGAACTCCGCACGCTGTGCGTAGTCTTCTATTATCGGGCTGATTTCTTTTTTCACATAGGCGCGTACAGTGTCTCTTACCATTTTATGCTCCTCGCTCAATAATTCATCAAGCTGGTAATAATCGGGGCTGCTAAACAGGTCCTGTTGTGGCATCGTAATATTTTTCGGTGAGGTGGCAAATATAGAATCCGTACGGGTATAAACGAGCAATACAACTGGCCGCAGGCCGAGCTATAGTTTGAAAAAACTACAGCATTGCTCCATGCAAATAGGTGCTTATTTTCCTATCAGTTTCGGCTGTTGTACGGTATATCCTTGCAGGTAAATTTTTTCGCCTACAGCGGGAATATTATTATCGGAAAGCTTATTGTATTGAAGCAGGTTGGTAAGGCGTACGCCTTCGACCTGGCTTATTTGCCAAAGGGTTTCACCGGGCTTTACTTCATGGATTTCTGTCTTGCCTTTCTTTTGCTTTTTCTCTAAAAAGATCAACTGGCTTTCGGGCACGATGTCGGTTTCATCCATATCGTTCCAGGTAATGAGATTAGGCATGCTGACTTTATGGGCAATAGCCAAAGCCAGCAGCGACATCCCTTTTTCAGCAAAGACCACTTTGCAGTTGTTAATATCGAACACGCCGGTTGGATAGGTACTGGCCAGGTTAAAATTGGCGTTGGGTGTTTGCCGCACCAGTTCAGCGTACCTGTTGGCGGCAACCACATTAACGATGGGCGGATTCTCTGTGTTGTAAGCGGCCTGTGCGTAAATGTTTTGCCCTGTATCCTTTACAGGCTGGCGGTTGATAGCCAGCAATGTGTAATCATTCAGATGAAACCTTTCGATGGTGCCGACAAGTATCGGGGCATACCGTGGGTTGGTAGCATAGCCGGCCTGCTTTAATCCTTTCGCCCAGGCCTGGTAATTCGTTGGGTCGTATTGAAATAAGAAAGCATAACGCTGGTTGCCGCGGAGAAAGTCTGAATGATCCTTGTATGACTGGCAGGCAGAATCGTAGGCACGGAAACATTCCTGGCTGGCATCATCATCATGCCTTACGCTGCGGCCGGTCCAGTCACTTTTGCATTTGATACCAAAATGGTTGTTGCTGCGGAGCACCAGTTCGCTGGTACCAAAACTGCTTTCATGAATTCCCTGTGCGAGGGTAATGGCTGCGGGCACGCCGGTACGCTGCATTTCGGCCATGGCCATGTCTTTGTACTGGTCAATGTAGCGCTGCACGGATAGAGAATCCTGGGCGAACGTTTTGGAACAAATAAGGATGGATAGGTAGAGGAGTTTTTTCATGCCTGAGATCGTGATTAGTGAGAACTGAGCGTTGAGTCGTTCGTAAGTGGGTAATGTTTCGAAAGCTTGAGGTTACAAATGATAACTGCAAGATTAGTTATTGCTCCGCAAAGGTAGGGTTCCGGTTTATTAACGAATTCACATGCATTTTCTTATAATCATCAGGCCGTCGCGTACAGTGGCGATCATTTGCTCGGTGCGGTCGTCGTTTTTTACATGCTCGTTAAATGCTGCGATGGCTCTGGCGTTTTTGCTGGTGATGGGTTCCTGCAGCACTTCGCCATGAAACAGCACATTGTCTGCGAGTATCCATCCTGTGGGCTGTAGATGTGGTACTACCAGATCGTAATAGTCGATATACCCGGGTTTGTCGGCATCTATAAACACCAGGTCCCATTGCTTATTCAAGGTAGGTAAAATGGCTAATGCATCTCCAACATGCAGGTTAATCCTGTCTTTGGCCGGTGACCTGTCAAAATAAGTCCGGGCAGTTGCTGCATCTTCTTCCCTCAATTCAATAGTGTGCAACTCGCCATCCCAGGATAATCCTTCTGCCAGACACAGGCCACTGAAGCCTGTAAAAGTACCGATCTCTAAAATGCGTCTTGGACGAATCATCCGGCTAAAAAACTGCAGCAGCAGCCCCTGCTCCTGCCCACTCACCATATGGGCGTGGGGGTGGTTTTTCAAAGTATAGTTTAGCACTTCACCGATCAGCGGCGAGAGTTCGGAGCAGTAGGAGGAACTATAGTTTTCGACTTGTTGGGGGATGACCATGGGAAAAGGTTTAAGGTGTAAGGGCTCCAAGGGTGTAGGGAGTTTGGGCGTACATGGCCCATGATTTCAATGTTCAAACAATGCCAGTCGCTGAGCCTCATCCCCGGCCCTTCTCCTCTCGGATAAGGGTGCCTCTCCGGAACGATTGATTTCTATTTCGGGACAGGCTAGGCTCCCGAACCAATGATCATTTTTTTGACTGTTTAAATTGAAACTACCAGCTATTCCGTGCTTATTTGCTGCTTGCTTCTTACTTCTTGCTTCTTGCTTCTTGCTTCTTACTACTTACTACTTACTTCTTGCTTCTTGCTTCTTGCTTCTTGCTACTTGCTTCTTGCTACTTGCTACTTGCTACTTGCTACTTGCTACTTGCTACTTTCTACTTGCTACTTTCTACTTGCTACTTGCTACTTGCACTCTTTACCCTAAAAATTGGGCTCCAGCTTATTCTTGGTGTAATATTCTAAAATATAATCCACGACTTCTTTTGGGGTATCAGCCATATGTATCAGGTCCAGATCGGCCGCGTTAATGTACTGATTGTCTTCCAGCATACTGGCTTTAACCCAGTCCATCAATCCTTTCCAATAGCCTTTACCTACCAATACCATCGGGATGCGGTTTACTTTAGTCGTCTGCACGAGAGTGAGCACTTCAAAAAACTCGTCCATGGTACCAAAGCCGCCGGGCATCATGATATAGCCCTGGCTGTACTTGATAAACAGGGTTTTCCGAACAAAGAAATAATCGAAGTTCAAGCTTTTATCGCGGTCGATATAGGTGTTGGGCATTTGCTCAAAAGGCAGTGTGATATTGAGTCCTACGGATTTACCGCCAGCCAGGAAAGCGCCTTTATTGGCCGCCTCCATAATACCCGGTCCGCCGCCGCTGATGATGCCAAATCCTTCTTCTGCCAGCTCACGGGCAATCTCTACTGCAAGCTCATAATATGGATGCCCGGGCTTGGTACGGGCGCTGCCAAAGATGGAAATGCAGGGGCCTATTTTTGCCAGTGCCTCAAAGCCATCCACAAATTCTGCCATTATTTTAAAGATCATCCAGCTGCTGTTCGCCTTGCTTTCGCTCCACTTGCGGGTTTTGGAAACGTTGGTTAGTTCGTTCATTATTTAAAAATTTGTGGTCTTACGATAATTGTAATGCCTCCTGTTTCTTCGAAATAAGTAGCAATCCGATAAACGTAAGCAGGCCATTGATGATCAACAGTTCAATACCAATCTGGTAGCCGCCAAACCAGGCTTTGGCATTGTAGTCCAGGATATAGCTGATGACCGGAGCCATCAGGCAAACACCGGTAATAGATAGCGAGTTGGGCAGGGCTTTTTTGGTAAAAATCCCGAAGGCAAAAAGGCCAAGCAGTGGGCCATAAGTATATCCGGCCAACGCCAGGATGATATCGATGATGCTGTTGTTATTGAGCCAGTAAAATACCATTATACAAAGCAGGAAGATAACAGCAAAACTCAGGTGGACAGTTAGTCGCAACTTCTTTTTCCCCTTTTCATCCAGGTCGTCTCTTTGTTTGAGGCCCAGGATATCGATACAAAAGGATGAGGTGAGGGCGGTGAGGGCACCATCGGCACTGGGAAATAAGGCGGAAATTAAGGCAATGATGAACATGACACCAATGGCGGTCGGCAAAAAGCTCAGCGCCACCGTGGGAAATATTTTATCGCCGATCACATTGAGCATCGTGCCCGGGGTTGCCGGATCGTTGATCAGCAGTTGCTTTACCATCTTACCATTTACCATCACATCCGAATAGGTACCGCCTTTTGAAATCGTGTACATGTACAGCAGGCCGCCGAGCATGAGGAAAAGGAAGAGCACACACACCAATACTACAGCCAGCGTCATTACATTTTTCTGCGAGTCGCCCAGACGTTTTACGCTGATATTCTTCTGCATCATTTCCTGGTCGAGGCCGGTCATGGCGATGGTAATGAACGCCCCGCCGATAATCTGTTTGAGAAAGAAACCCTTGCTATTGACATCCGTATTGAAAATATTGAGGTAGCCGCTTGTTTTCATCTGGCTCAACGCCTCGCCGGCACCCAGGTGCAGGTGGTTCAGGATATAGACGACACACACAATGAGGCCTGCCACCATCAGCGTGGTTTGTAAAGTATCGGTGTATACAATTGTTTTTACACCCCCTTCGAACGTATAGAGCAGGATCATCACCAATATCACCGTAGATGTAACTATAAAGGGCACCCCCATCCGGTCAAGGATAAAGAACTGTAGCACGTTGATTACGAGATAGAGCCTCGCAGTGGCGCCCACCGTGCGACTGATGATAAAAAACAGCGCCCCGGTTTTATAAGCGATCCTGCCAAAACGGTGTTGCAGGTAATTGTAGATACTGGTCAGGTTTAGCCGGTAGTACAATGGCAATAGCACAAAGGAGATTACGGTATAGCCAATTAAATATCCGAAAGCCACCTGCATATAGGCGAAACCATTGTACACACTACCGCTACCATTTCCCACACCACCTGGTACACTTACGAAGGTTACCCCGCTGAGAGAAGTGCCGATCATGCCAAAAGCCACCAGCATCCAGTTGCTGTTTTTATTGCCAATAAAAAAAGTATCGTTGCTGGCATTGCGGCTGGTGTACCAGGCCACGCCCAACAGGATAATAAAATAGGCCGCGACAAAGGATAATAATAACCAGCTCGACATGGTATTTACGATTTACGATTTGTGATTTACGGTTTAAGCCGAACGCATGACGCTAAACGCCAGACGTTTAAAGGGTGAGCGGATAAAATTGGTGCATGTTGCGTAAAGCGTTCAGCCTTCAGCGAATGGCGTAAAGCAATTTCAAATAAACAAAAAACCGGTCAAACGGTGGGGAATCATTTTAAGAATGGAAATGACCTTGTGTTTAGGTTAACATCCGGCTCCCCTGTAAATTCGTTACAGCTGCTATAAAGAGTGCCAGTTGGGTGCCTGCTGGCAATTCATGGCAATCTTTTTGCATCATATCTGTTCCTTATAAAAATTATGTTTATGGTTATCAAGTTTTCTTTCGTTCTGTTGCTACTGACTGGTGCTTTAGGTGCTGTCGCGCAAAAAATAAAAATGGAAGTAATGATGGGTGAAAAGAAGATCGGCGAGATCAATGCAGAGAAAGTAACAAAGGATAAGGCCGCGGAATACAGTATGAAAAGCGATGTAAAAACAACAATGGTATTTACCGTTATGGTAAATATTGTTACCAAAACCTACTGGTATGATGGCAACCTTACCGTAAGCAGGGCCATTCGGACCAGTAATATGCCTGGTCAGGATGAAAACACGGGGCTGGAAATAAAAGGCAAACAATACCAGTTAACCAAAAATGGTAAGATCAGCCAAATGGACTACCCTATTAATCTTTGTGTTACCAACCTCTATTTTCAAGAGCCAATCAAAGACACTGCCGCCTTTAGCGAAATACAAGGGATGTACCTTACCATCACCAATCTCGGCAACCACCAATACCAGGTAAAACAGCCGAACGGCAAAAAAAATATTTATTTTTACGTAAACGGCAAACTCCAAAAAATAGAAACTGTGGTCGCCGGTAATAATGTGGTGTTCCTGGTAAAATGAGCGGGAATAAATAGTAGATTTTAGTACAAAGACTAAAGACTGTTCAATTAAATTTCCGGGTTTTCAAAATGGGTGTAAAATGATGACCTATTTTCTGCTGCTGAACGGAGCGTCGCCAATGTCGATGCTATAAAAGGCAAAAGCTGGTAACCAAAAAAATAAATTTAATAAGTCTATAAAACCCGCTGCGACATTTGACGCTACCCGGATATTCATCTCCAAACCGGCTTTTCTTTTTGGACTAAAATCTCTGTACTGATATCTCAATACTCTTATCTCTGTACTAATATCTTTGTACTACTATCTCTGTTCTCCCATCTTTGTACTAAAATCTTTGTACTAAATATTTATCATGGCCGACAACCAGCTTTTTCTTCGCAACATGTGGTATCTCGCTATACCTTCTGCAAAGCTGAAGAAAGGCAAATTGCTTAGCAAGGAATTATTGGGCGATAAGCTTGTGTTTGGTCGCACCAATGAAAACGAGGTCTTTGCCCTGCGGGATAATTGCCCGCACCGGGGTGTTCCGCTCAGCTATGGCTGGTACGATGGAAACGAGATCCAGTGCTGCTACCATGGCTGGAAATTCAATAGTGATGGGGTTTGTACTGAAATACCGGCATTAGCGCCGGATAGTAATATCAATATCTGCAAGTTTAAAGCGATCAAATACCTGTGCAAAGAAATCAGCGGCACAATCTGGGTCTATATGCCGCAAAACAAGCAAGGCGACCTGGAGTCTGTTGTAAAGCCGCCCGACCTGATTATTCCTGCCGATCAAACATTTCGCCATGTGGAAACAGTAGTGCTGCCCTGCAATGTGGATCATGCTGTGATCGGCCTCATCGATCCTGCCCATGTAACTTTTGTACACCAAAGCTGGTTTTGGCGCAATAAAAAATCGCTTCGTATCAAGGAGAAACATTTTGTGCCCACCGAAATGGGCTTTATGATGGCACGGCACAAGCCATCTACCAATTCCAAAGGATATAAAGTATTGAAAGGTGGCACCAGCACCGAAATCAAATTTGAAATCCCCGGCAACCGTTTTGAACATATCCTGGTGGGCGAAAAACACCAGATCGTTTCTATTACTACGCTAACGCCGATCAACGAAAACGAAACCGAACTCAACCAGTTTTTCTTTACCTCCATCGGCATGGTGAAATTTATCTGGCTGCCGCTAAAAAAGCTGGGCAAAACCTTTATCGGCCAGGACCTTGGTGTATTTACCAAACTTAAAGAAGGCCTCGATCGAAATCCAAAACTCCTGCTCGTAGGCGATCCCGATACCCAGGCCCAATGGTACCACCAGTTAAAAAAACAATGGCACGAAGCCCAGGAAAAGCATGTGCCTTTTAAGCACCAGTTAAAGGAACAACATTTGAAGTGGGTGACGTAAACCTGGTCAATAGTCAGTAGGTCACTTCCAGCCAGAATACAAATCATGTTTAATCTACATCCGCCACTTTTACTATTCCGCCAATACTGCCGTCATCTTCGAACTGGTACTTGCCATTTTTCAAGTCTGCTACATAGTTGCCAATCCATTCACTGAAGGAGGGCGCCAACAACGCCCTTCCAGGATCATCATGCCACATTCTGATTATCTGGCCCTTAGTGCCGCCTTCCGCAGGATCCAGGTCGATACAAATATGATTTCCGGCGCCATCTGATGTAATGGGGATCCATGAAGCACTCCACCAATGATCATTAATTCCAGCATCGGGAGTTGAAGACATTTTTACCCCAAAGCTCCTCTGACAATAGTCATCAAGTGAAGGCAACATTTCATTACAGAACTCCCATACGATACCAATCTCCTCGAGATTGGACATTGTATCCCTATCAAACAAAGCAAGGCTGCGACCCTTCTGTCCATTGTGAACAGACAAAAAATCTTTAAAATCCTGTGGCAGCTGCTGATCCAGTTTAGCTTCCAGCATCTTTAGATCGCCTGCTGTTGCTGGTCCATTTAAAGTGCCCATCATAGGCGGCCCGTTGGCCAAAATCCAGCCCTCAATTTCCTGCCAGTATTTTTTCATTTGTTTTCTTTAGGAGACAGTTAATTAAAAAGTGAAACTGAATTGTTGGCTGCTACCTGTTACGTAGCTTTTCAAGCAATTTTCATGATTGAGACCTTTACAATACCGTTAAGCACAATATAAAGAATCTTCATAAAAATCGTTTTGTTCATGTCGTTGGCCCTTAAAGCCTTGCACCTTGATTCTTGCATCTTGTCCATCAATCCTTGAACTTACTCTTCTACATCGCAGCCAATCGGCGCCCCTGGCGGAATCACTTTGGCTTCTGGCAGCAATTCAGGCTTCGGATGATCTATCCTCTCTATTGCAAAACTATAATTCGCTTTGTTGGCGGGATATAGTTTCGACTGTACCGCAATAAATGCTTTCAGTGATTGCAACCTGTCAAAGCATATCGCCTTTACAGCATAGCCGGCACTACTATTGTTTGCCAGGGCCTGTATCCAACTGATGACCAATTGCCGGGTCTGCATTTGCAACAGCTGTGCGGTTCCTTTTGCCTGCGGTGCCTTCCAGGTTTTGGCAATGATACTGTCCAGCACATCGTCCCAGCCCAGGTTGTTTTGTTGTGCTTTAAATTGCACCAGGCGATTGGCACGTTCTGCGTTAAATAAGAAAGATAATTCATAATTGGTCAGCGCTTCGGCGGCAGCTACAGGATCAAAAGCCATGCCGGTGCGTTTGCCGAATAACTCACCAATATTATAATATTGCGGCGGTCGTGGAGGAATGAGTTGATTGATCCGTTCAGGCATCGCCAACACCGTCGGGTCCAGGCAAGCCAGCGCATTTTGCAAAGCGTTAACCTGCATTGCTTTTGACAAGACATCAGGCTTTTGCTGCTGGTCGCCCCGAACGCTATAGCTATAATTCATGCCTCCGATCAACTTGCATACTGCTTCATATTGGTAGCGGTGGTAGTTGTACAATGGCACCAACACATCTTCCAGTTTTGCCATGGGTGTATTTTCCGTTATTGCTTTTTCGCTGAAATTGTCCAGCGCTTTTTTGCGAATCTGCAACAGCCTCTTCAATTCATCCGCAGGGCTTTTGCCGTTGTCCCACAAATGCGCCTGCGGATGCATGCCTCCTGCTGCTCTTGCATCTGCATCTGTTATGTACAGAAGGCCCATTTTATTGGTTTCTTCCAGCATCGCTTTCAGGTAGGTATCTTCATTGGCGCCTTCACCAAAATCCTGGTATCCGTAGAGGATGGCCCGCTTGTCCCAGTCGCCGATCCCATTGGTGTATACCTGGCTAAAGTCGATTGCTCCCTGTTCGTTTAGCGACAAATCTGGCTGCGGGTAATCCATTACTGAAGCCCGGTCGTTCGCACTTGAGGCAAAATTATGCTGCAGCCCGAGCGTATGCCCTACCTCATGTGCGGCCAGCTGACGAAGACGCTGCAAGGCAGCCTGCTTCATGGTTTCAGGCACCGGCTTGCCTGTTTCGTATGGCGATAAAAGGCCGGTAAAAATGAGATAATCCTGGCGCACCCGTAAAGAACCAAGTGTTACATTGCCTTTGATGATTTCACCCGTTCTCGGATCGGCGATGGCGTCGCCATAACTCCAGCCGCGGCTGCTGCGATGCACCCAGTTGATCATATTATAGCGGATGTCCATCGGGTCGCAGCTATCCGGCAATACTTTTACGATAAAAGCATTTTTGTAACCGGCATATTCAAAGGCCTGGTTCCACCATCGGGCTCCATCCAGCAAGGCAGATCGGATCGGTTCCGGGGTGCCGTTATCCAGGTAGTATACTATTGGCTTTACCGGCTCGCTAACCTCCGCCGAGGGATCTCTTTTCTGCAACCGGTGCCTGACGATATACAGTTTTTCAATGGGCTCACTGATCGGACTTCCATAATCAAAAAAACTAATGCCATAGTAACTGCTGCGGATATCGTAGCGCCTGGGTTTATAGTTACTATCGGGCAATTGCACAAAAGAATAATGCTGCCTCAATGTAATGGCTTCTGCAGATGGCGCCACCGTGTTTATGAAGTTTCCTGCATCACTTCCACCAGTAAAACTAATACTTGCCTCGAACTCGCTGTTCATGGAAAAATTGCGGGTATTCGGGAGATAGATTGCGCTGCGGGGCTCACTGAAAATATAAGTCCCCTGCTTTGCCTTTTTGATGGTTTCAGCAGCCTGGAAAGCATCCCGCACAAAAAACGGCGTAGCATCCACCAAAACTTTGCCACTGTCTTCATCTTCGGCGGTAAAACTCCATAACACACTTCTGGCAAAGCTTTCCCTGACAGCCTGCTGTTCCTTTTTGTTGGCTGTAAGTACGCGATAATCGTAATTGGGTTGCACTAGCAATATCTTTTTACCCACCCGGTTAAAGTACACGATACGGCGGTCGCCAATTTTGCCCCGATCGAGGCCAATGTCATTGCTACCCAGGCCGGAGGGCAACGAATTCACATATAAAAATTCCTGGTCAAACCTACTGATCTCCAGGTAAATTTTACCATTCACTGTATCCCAGTAAAAGGGTATAAAGCCATCCATCCGTTTCATGGCTTTGGTCTTGTCGGCTATTTTAGAAACAGGTTGCGCGTTACAGATAATCGCAATACATAACAGGGATAGTACTATAGATAATTTTAGCATAAACAGTTTTGGGATTAGGCAGAAAGGTAGGATGGATTGTGAAAAGAAGGTTGACCATTTACAAAATAGTTGTGGCAATGCTTCATCTTTATTCAGAATTCCTGACCTGCGTACGCCTCGCAACATCATTATAACTATTCATGATGTCAACAGAAAGACCCGGTTAAAACCCAAAAAATTCACGGCGGTATCACCGGGCATTCTTGATAAACATTCTTCGATACAACTCACCAACGGGTTCTAACACTAACGAAGAAATTAGCCCGGTTACAGAAAACCCGATGCAAACAAATGTAGTTACAATCTGTAATACTGACTGCCAGCTTTACCATCGGGTTTCTATTCAGCACATACTGGCCCGAGCCTGTAATATTACCATCCTGAAACTCGGTCAACAGTCGTATATTTTTGGTTGGCTATTCCTCAGCGGAAAGATGACAATATTGTAAACGAGCAGCATAAGAAGCCCTGCCAGGAATGTAATATCAACGGATTTTATAGATGCATTTCGTTTGACCTGCCTTACTCTTTTACAGGAAGCAGAGATACCGTTTTTGCAGAGCTGTCGGCCCAGTTGATGATGAGTTGCCTTTCGGCATCAGTGAGTCTGGCATCCTTATGAATCCAGGTATAAGAATCCAATGGCATCGATTTATCTTGTTGCGTTTCTTTGATCGCTTTTAGCTTCTTTAATTGCTTCTTTGTGGCGTAGGTACCAAATTCATTAAAATTCAGTCGTAGTTTTCCGTCTTTGATATGACTACCCAGCCACCAACCTACCGGCTGAATATTGCTGTACCAAGGGTACTCGGTATTGTTACTATGACAATCATAGCAGGCTACATGCAACAGCTTATTTACCGAATCCGGCAGGTCAACAACAGATGAGATATTATTAGCAATCGTTACATCATTGTTATTCTTATCAGGCTGAAAAAACTGGATAACCATAAAAATAATCAACAACGACAGCATCACGATTCTGAACCAGCGCCTTTTCGGCTTCGGTTGAAAAGATGGTTTAGCTTTTTCTCCTCTGGATTGTCGATTGTCCATATTTGCTTTTAAGGTGTTATATGTTGCTACTTGTCACAGAGACTTAGCATTTGCAAGATAAAAGAAAAAATCATTGAAAAACTCACCCAATTTTTCGGCAGTCGGATGCCTGTACAAACCCGTACCCGTTTTTACTATATTAATACATTTCCGGTCATTTCTGTCGGAAGAGTGATGCCCATCATTGTCAAAATAGACGGCGCGATGTCTCCTAATTTTCCGGCTTTAACGCTGCCCTTAAAATCCTTGTCAATAATAAACAGGGGCACGGGGTTCAGCGAATGCTGGGTATTGGGGCTACCATCAGCATTGATCTCATAATCACTGTTACCATGGTCGGCTGTAAGGAAAATGGAGTATCCATGCTCCAGCCCGGTTGTTACCAGCTGCCGCACACAATTATCAACTGTCTCCGCGGCTTTTATGCATGCTTCAAAAACACCTGTATGACCCACCATATCTGTATTGGCGTAATTGATACAGATAAAAGCAGCTTCCTCTTTCTCTATTTCAGGTAGCAGGGCCGCTGTTAATTCGTTGGCGCTCATCTCAGGCTGCATGTCGTAAGTAGCCACTTTCGGCGAAGGCACCATAATACGCTTCTCACCCGCAAACACCTTTTCCCTGCCACCGCTAAAAAAGAAAGTTACATGTGGATATTTTTCAGTTTCAGCCATCCGTATCTGCTGCAGGTGATGGGCCTCTATTACTTCACCCAGGGTATTGTTAAGGTTATCCGTTTCAAAAAGTACATGCACATTGCTATAGGAAGCATCATACTCTGTCATGGTGGTGAAGTGCAATTGCAGCACGTGCATATCGAACAGGGGCAGGTCCAGCTGGGTAAGCATCTGCGTAATTTCGCGGCACCTGTCGGTACGGAAATTAAAGCAGAGCACCGCATCGCCGTCCTTAATTTGCGCAAGGGGTTGTTGATCGCTACTGAGTATCACGGTTGGCATAATAAATTCATCCGTCACGTCAGCCGCGTACGACTGCTCTACTGCCGCTATTGCATCTGTAGCGTTATGTCCCTCACCTTTAACCAATGCGTCATAGGCCAGCTTTACCCGCTCCCAGCGCTTATCGCGGTCCATAGCATAGTAGCGCCCGGTAACCGTTGCAATTTTTCCGACCGTTTCATTCAAATGCGCCTGGAGGCCTGTGATAAAGCCAAGGCCGCTTTTGGGATCACAATCGCGACCATCGGTAAATGCGTGGATATACACTTCGCTCAATCCTCTTGTTTTACATAAGCTACAAATGGCCTTGAGGTGGGTAGTATGAGAATGAACTCCACCATCACTTACAAGACCCAACAGGTGTAAAGGCTTTTTATTCGCAATCGCATAGTCGATAGATGCCAGCAATACCGGGTTTTGAAAAAAACTACCATCACGGATCGCCACGTTGATCCGCTGTAATTCCTGGTACACAATGCGACCGGCACCGAGGTTGAGATGGCCGACTTCACTATTGCCCATCTGGCCTTCAGGCAAGCCGACCTGTTCTCCGAAAGTAGTGAGGGTAGTATTAGGGTATTGGCTGTATAAAGAATCTACAAAAGGCGTATTGGCTGCAAGGATCGCGTCTGATGAAGTCACCTGCCCGATGCCCCAGCCATCCATAATAGCGAGAATTACTTTTTTATTCATGACCGCAATGTAAGTTATTGTTGGAATTGGCAGGCGTGAAACGCGGGTGGCAGGTGGTAAATGGCGAATAGCGACTAGGTGTCGTAGGCGAAGTGACTTCAGTCGGGGAGCAATGGTAATCAATGTCAGACCCCAATCCAAGGAAACCCGCAAGTCATTCACCACTCACCACTTCCGATTGTTACCTTTGGGCAAATTTTACGTGTATGACGACCCAGGAATTTGACCTTCACCTGCAGCACCTGGTGGAAGAAGCATTGAAAGAAGATGTAGGCGATGGTGACCACAGCACCTTATGTTGCATTCCTGCGGATCAGCGCGGAAAAGCGGTTTTGAAAATTAAACAGGAAGGCATCCTCGCCGGGGTAGCAGTAGCCCAAAAAATATTTCAAATGGTGGAGCCCGCATCGACAATGACTATCTATATGAAAGATGGCGACGCCATGAAATATGGGGATGTGGCATTTGATGTACAGGCTTCTACCCAAACCATTTTAAAATGCGAAAGACTGGTATTGAATACCATGCAGCGCATGAGCGGTATTGCCACGCTGACCAAAACATATGTCGATAAATTAACCGGTTATAAAACAAAGATTCTGGACACCCGCAAAACCACCCCCAATTTCAGGTTGCTCGAAAAAGAATCCGTTAAAATCGGCGGCGCTTATAACCACCGGTTTGCCCTGTACGATATGATCATGCTGAAGGATAACCATATCGACTACTGCGGCGGCATAGAACAGGCGATCGAAAAAGCCTATCAGTATGTGCAAAACGTAAAGCCTGGCTTAAAAATAGAAGTGGAAACCAGGAGCCTGCAGGATGTAGAAAAAGTGTTGGCTTGCGGACAGGGGAAAGTGTTCCGGGTAATGCTTGACAATTTTATACCTAACCAAATTACCGAAGCGGTACTCCTGATCGGCGAGACCTTTGAAACCGAAGCCAGCGGTGGCATTAACCTCGATACCATTCAGGCATACGCCGCCACGGGCGTGGATTATGTAAGCATAGGCGCACTGATACACCAGGCGAAAAGCCTGGATCTGAGTTTAAAGGCGGTTATGCAATAATGAAGAAATTTTGTGCCTACGATGAATGCCATAGAAAGAAAGCTGAGTCGTCATTTCACCGTCAAATTAATATTGGCATTTACAAATACTGTCGCTCCTGGATTTACTACGACTTGATCGATCGTTACATTAGCTGTTACAGTTACAGTATGAGAATTTCTGACGGTAATCACATTTGCATTAAAATCTGGTGCAAGTGTAGCCGGTCGAATTACGCCTGATGAAAAATCTGCAACTGGTGAGCTTTCCCATGTTGCAGGTACATTCCAATTGCCGGAATTTATGGAACGGAAGTAATCAGTAGCAGAAGAACCAATAGTCACTCCACTTATAAAAAAAGGCAAAGCCTGGCTTTGACTGTAATAAGCAATAGCTACACCATTAGCTGTGTTGATCATAGAAGTGTATAGGCCGGTTATATCTGCTCCGTCAAGCGTTTCGGGACCACCCCAGAACGCACCCGATGCATCTCCGGAAAAAACATATTTCAGGTAACCGCGGCCTATTACATTAGTGGTTGCGTCATAATAAGAAATAGCGGGGTTGCCGTTCACTACTTTTAATGAGGTATACTTCCCTACATCTCCTGAAGCAATAAGTGTTAGCGGTATGCCCCAGGTACTGCCCGATGTATCGGTAGCACGTACATATTTTAAATCACTATTGTTATGCTCATAGTAGGAAATTGCCGGGTTGCCGTTTACAATTTGTAACGAATTGTATTCGCCTGCATTTCCTGTAACATCGACACTTACAGGTGTACCCCAGTCTGTACCCGATGCATCTGTAGCACGTACATATTTCAGATCTCCGTTGGTATAGTCATAATAAGAGATAGCGGGATTGCCATGTATTATTTGTAACGAAGTGTACAGTCCCACATTACCAGTAACATCAATATTTAGCGGTGTGCCCCAGTCTGTACCCGATGCATCGGTAGCACGTACATATTTCAGATCACCGTTGGTATAATCATAATACGAAATCGCAGGGTTGCCATTCACTATTTGTAATGAGGTATATTCCCCTACAATGCCCGCTTCATCAATCACTACCGGTGTGCCCCAGGCGGTACCCGATTCATCCGTAGCACGGACATATTTCAGATCTTTGTTAGTTGCATCATAATACGAGATGCCGGGATTGCCATTTACTACTTTTAATGAGGTATATTCTCCTGCAACTCCGGCAACATCAACACTTTGCGCTGCTCCCCAGCCTGTACCCGATGCATTGGTTGCACGTACATATTTCAGATGGCCGTTATTGCCATCAAAATAAGCGACAGCTGGGTTACCATTTACTATTTGTAGGGATAGGTGCGACCCTACGTCGGCGGTAACATCTAAGTATCGCGGCGTACCCCAGGCCGTACCAGATGCATCTGCGGCACGGACATATTTCAAATCTAAGTTGGTTGCGTCATAGTAAGATATAGCAGGGTTGCCATTCACTATTTGCATACATGTATATTGGCCCACGGTTCCGGTAGCATCAATACTTTGCCGTGTGCCCCAGGCTGTACCCGATGCATCTGTGGCCCGAACATATTTGAGATTGGTGTTGCTTACGTCATAATACGAGATTGCGGGGTTACCATTTACTATTTGCAAGGAGGAATATAAACCTACACTTCCCGTGGCATCGATGGTTTGTGCTGCAGCCCAGGCGGTACCCGAGGCATCTGAGGAACGAACATATTTCAGATCACTGTTGGTAAGGTCAAAGTAAGAGATAGCGGGATTGCCATTCACTATTTGCAAGGAGGGATACTGCGCTACCACTCCCGTAACCTCAACATTCACAGGCGTGCCCCAGGCGATACCTGACACATCTGTTGCACGAATATATTTGAGCGCCTTGGGTATGTTATCATCATAGTAGGATATCGCGGGATTGCCATTCACTATTTGCATGGAGGTATATAAACCTGTTAAAAGGCCGACACTTAGGTTCATGGGTAGGCCCCAGGATGTACCCGCTACATTTTGGGCACGAACATATTTCAAAGCACTGGTGGGTGAATTTAAGTAGGTAGATCCATAATAAGAGATTGCGGGGTAGCCATTCACCACTTGTAACGATGTATATTGTCCGGCAAATCCCGAAAAATCAACCACCATAGGTGGGGCCCAGGCTGTACCCGATGCATCGTTGGCACGAATATATTTCAGATAAGAGTTGGTAGCATCATAATATGAAATAGCGGGGTTGCCATCTACTATTTGCAGGCAGAGGTCTCTTCCCACAGCTCCAATTGAATCCAGGGTAACGGGAGTACCCCATGATGTGCCTGAGGCATTTGTGGCACGAACATATACGAGGTTAGTCCTGGTCTGATCGTAGAATGCCATAGCAGGATTGCCATTTACAGTTAATAGTTTACAATATTGGCCGGCCTTTCCGCCGGTGCCGGTAAATGGATTAACGAGTTCCACCGGTGCCGACCATATTTGCGCAGATACGTGTGTAAAAGCTATCTGAAAAATAAACATGAGGATAAGGAAGCCAGGAACCCTTTGGTGATCAATTTTCTTATCGCAGAGAGCTGTAACAATTCTTTTACATCGTGTGTCATGATACCGTATTGGAGTAAAAGGAGTTTTCATGTTTTTCTTTTTTATAGTGAAGCGGCTCTGGTGAATTACTTATAACATTTTCATACCGGCTTAGCCATTTATAAGAAAGCGTACCGGGTCTAAACAATTGATCGTCGTTGAAAGAATTGCCAGGTCTTTTACTTGATACCGCAAAGCTAGTGGCCTTAAAAAGGACTAATTTCAGAACTGTGTACCAGGCGGAAAACAAGGGAGATATGGCTAAGGCTGCTTTAAATCCGGATGATTGGCTTTTTGCAACATATCTTTTCTGCACCTTGCCGACGTTGTAGGTTATTGCAAAATGGTAGTACAAATGATGAACGGAGCCTCGCCACCGCTGTGGATTATTGATAAAACGCCGGCTCACAAAACCTTGCATTTCCCGCTATTTCACTTAACCATTGTTACTGGTATTTTTTTATCATCCGGATTGGATTAATTTTAGCTGCTCCTGATAACACTTCAATATGTCAAAGAATAAATTCAACAGTTTGTCTGCCCTGGTGTTTTCTACCGATCCTGACTTTAAGCCATATGAAGAACAGCAGGAACAGGTGGATACCCTGCCCCCATCTAACCAATTATTAAAAGTGCGGCTGGAGACAAAGCACCGCGCCGGCAAAGCCGTAACCTTAATCACCGGTTTTGAAGGCAGTGTTACGGATATTGAAGAACTTTGCAAAAAACTAAAAACCTTTTGCGGTACCGGAGGTTCGGTAAAAGACGGTGAAATGATCGTACAGGGCGATCATCGGGATAAAGTGATGGTATGGCTGGGGAAAAATGGTTATGTAAAAGCGAAACGGGTATAGGCAGCAATAATTCAGCTGCCAATCATTAGGTCATTAGTTAATAGGTCCTTTGAGTCAATGACCTATTAACTAATGACTATTTTACGTGTTGCCACTTGTCGGATATTGTCAAATAATCACCCCTCAAACCCAACCTTGTTATGGCTTCCATCGCAATAGGGCTTATTGCCGGAAGCGCCGCAACGGCATAGTGCCGTGCTGCCTACCCTGGTTTCTTCGCTGCCATCAGGTTTGCGGATCGTGACCATTTCGCGAACGAGGTAGGGGCCATTTTTCAGGCATTCAATGGTAGCCAGTTGTACACGCTCATTTAGCTGCGGCGATGGCCCACTAACTGGCGGCTTTTCGTTGACCGTATAGCTTAGCGCACCACTCGGGCATTTTTTTACCTGATTTATAATCTGCGCCGTACCTGCGGCGCTCATATCTATCCAGGGCCGCTTGCGCGGATCAAATACTTCTCCCAAGCCCTTGAAGCAAATAGTAGAATGAATACAGAGTTCCGGCTTCCATTCAACAGTAATATCACCGTTGGAATAGTGAAATGTTTTTTGTGGCATATGTTGCAATAAGTGTTTTTAAAAGGGAAATTAGAAAATTTTATTAAGGTAGCACGTAATGTTTTTGAAAACATTCACGCATTCAATATCCGCAGTTTTCCGACCATAATGATGCCCATCGTATCGGTATATCCATTCATGGAAGTCGACTTCCGGGCAGGCGGCATCAGAGATTTTTTAAAAACCACTTGCTTTTAAAAGGATTTTTCAAAAATTCAATGTGGCAACATGGGTATTTTAAAAAAAATCTAAATTCTTCAAAGCTTTGCAAAGCTGGTTAGATAATCGGCAATCATTCTCCATTTCTACTTCCTGCTCGTAGTGGTAAGTTGCTTTATCGTGTTTTTTATTCAAAAAAATGTGGCCTGCATCAGGCGTCGTGGAGATAGGTAAGTGTAGCTTTGCCATCCTAAATAAAACAGATTGCTAATATGAACGAACAAATTCTGATCCCAATGCCTTTGGCTGCATTGGAAAAAATTGGTATCCATAATGAAAACGTGCACTACCAGTTGTCCCCTACAGAACTTACCCAACAAACCATAGACCGCCACGATGGCAGCCTGAGTAATACCGGTGCATTGGTAATTAATACAGGTGAATTTAGTGGTCGCAGCCCAAAGGATAAGTTTATCGTATTGGATAAGATTACGGAACATAGTGTGGATTGGGGTGGTTTTAATACACCAATCGATGAGCAATATTTTTTGCAATTAAAAGAAAAGCTGACCGGTTATCTCAGCCGTGGTAAGGAAGTGTGGGTTCGCGATGCCTATGCATGTGCTGATAATGACTACCGGCTCAATATCCGGGTGATCAATGAAGATGCCTGGAGCAACCTGTTCTGTTATAATATGTTCCTCCGGCCTGCGGAAGAGGAACTTGACAATTTTAAGCCCGACTGGCATATTATCCAGGCGCCTTCTTTTCATGCCGATCCGAAAGTAGATGGCACCCGCCAGCACAATTTTTCCATCATTTCATTTAAACATAGAATGATCCTCATCGGTGGCAGCGGCTACACTGGTGAGATGAAAAAAGGCATTTTTTCTGTATTGAATTTTGTATTGCCCCACGACAAGGAAGTACTGAGCATGCATTGCAGCGCCAACATTGGCGAGAGTGGCGACACGGCAATTTTCTTTGGCCTGAGCGGAACCGGCAAAACCACGCTTAGTGCCGATCCCAACCGCAAATTGATCGGCGACGACGAACACGGATGGACGGCAGACAGCGTGTTTAATTTCGAAGGTGGCTGCTATGCAAAGACTATTTTTCTGACTGAAGAAACTGAACCTGAGATTTTTAGGGCCGTGCGCGCCGGAGCCCTGGTGGAGAATACGCCATTTAAGGCAGGTACCAATGAAATTGATTTTGATTCAAATGCCATTACACCCAATACCAGGGTTAGCTATCCACTCCACTTTATCAGCAATGCCATACATCCATCGGTGGGCAATATTCCTAAGAATATTTTCTTCCTGACTTGCGATTCTTATGGTATTCTTCCACCGGTTAGTAAACTAAGCCCGGGTCAGGCAATGTACCAGTTTATTAGCGGATACACAGCCAAGGTGGCCGGCACCGAAGCTGGCGTGAGCGAACCTCAAAGCACATTCAGTGCCTGTTTTGGTGCACCTTTTATGCCCTTACACCCAGGAAAGTATGCAGAAATGCTTGGTAACAAGATGAAAGAACACCAGGTAAATGTCTGGATGATTAATACGGGCTGGAGTGGCGGCAGTTACGGGACGGGTAAACGAATGAAGCTTTCTTACACAAGGGCCATGATTACAGCAGCATTAAACGGCGAATTAAATAAGGCGAATTTTGATGCTCACCCGGTATTTGGCATGCAAATGCCTGACTCCTGCCCGGGCGTACCGGCAGAAATATTAAGCCCACGCAACACATGGGCCGATAAAACTGCCTATGATACCACCGCCGAAAACCTTGCAAGGCAGTTTATTACCAATTTTGGGAAATATGCCGCAGGCGTGAATGACGAAATACGTGCAGCTGGACCAATAATATAAAATCGCTTCTTTCCGATTGCCAGCCATAATAAGAGCCCTTTTGCCATGCAGAGGGCTTTTTTTTAGGTGCACTAGATATCTATTCGGGAGTGGATCAGGCATTGCGACATCTACCAATCCATCGAATCCGCACTATAGGTATTCTGATAAACTATAAATGAAAAAAAGATCGGATACCGGAAGGTTAATGACGAATGGCTTATCAACTCGATGATGATTGTTTAGTATATAAGATCTTGTGGGTCAAGCATTTCTCCAAACAAAAATCCCGTCTTAGGACGGGATTTTTCTCACAGCTAGTTTTGGTTGTTTACTTAAAAACGTATTTATTAATCCAATAGACAAACGCTTATTTAGAAACGCTGCAAAAGATAGATGAAATTTTATTTTCAATATTTTTTGAAAGTTTAAGCATCTTCCCATAGCTTTATACCATGAAATTAGAGGACGCCAAAAAACAGTTTATAGCCGCCTGGGGTAGTTTCGGCAGTAACTGGGGTATCAACCGAACGATGGCGCAAATTCATGCCCTGTTGCTGGTAAGCCATGAGCCGCTGAGTGCCGACGATGTGATGAAACAGCTGGCCATAAGCCGGGGTAATGTAAATATGAACCTGCGGGAATTGATCGACTGGACATTAGTAGACCGGGTAATCATTACCGGAGAAAGAAAAGAATTTTTTACTGCTGAAAAAGATATTTGGAAAGTGGCCCGCATCATCGTAAAAGAGCGTAAAAAAAGAGAGCTGGAACCAATGCTCAAATTCCTCGACACAGTAATTGAGGTAGATGGCGACAGGAATGACAAAGCGAATAAAACATTTACCGAGGCGATCAGCAATATCAAAAAATTCAGTTTGCAGGCGGATAAAACACTCGACACTATTATTAAAGCAGATGAAAACTGGTTTGTCGGGACTTTATTAAAGCTCTTCAAATAACCGGCTATCTTTTAAATTAAAAATATTAACCGCTCTGCGGTTTTTATTTGAATATGATTTTTCATTTTTTTCTGAAACTATAAAATATAAAGTTATGAAAACGTTCAAGCAAATTGATTGCTGGGTTCAGGTGGTAAGCATACTGGTCTTTATTGTTTTGGGCCTGACAATGCTGGATATCACTTTTTTCGTTGGATACTTTGTGGTCGGAGCATTGCAGGTAATCAGTATGCTGATACACTTCGGCCAAGGCTGGTTCAGCAACAAGGGTAGTAGCAGGTATTATTATCAGCATCTCACTCTGGCCGCGCTCGTTTGCATGGTGCTGGGGTTGATGATTCCGCCATTTGCTTTTGCTTATTTCATCCTGTTGTTTTTTGCACCGTTCATGGCCATCTATTATTTGTATCTCTGTTTTCGAGAACTACAAGTGATCTATGCAAGAGAACTGGTGCATTTAAAATAACAATCCGGGATTTATCATATATCAATTATCATGAAAAATAAAAAAATAGTAATTGCCGGAGGAACCGGCTTTATCGGCCAGGCCCTGGTAAAACATTTTGGAACTGACAATGAGATTGTAATACTAAGCAGGCAGGTAAAAGGAACCAATAATAGCTATGATATCGGAGAGGATGCTATTATTCAACCCGGCGTTAAACTGGTCATTTGGGATGCGAAGACCCAGGGCGACTGGAGCAGGGAACTGGATGGCTCCGATCTTGTGATCAACCTATGTGGCAAGAGCGTTAACTGCCGTTATAACGCCAAAAACAAACAAGAAATTTTCGATAGCCGTATTCAAAGTACCAATGCCATAGGCGAGGCGATCCGCCAGGCTACCCGACCTCCCAAATTATGGATCAATGCGGCCAGCGCTACCATCTACCGAGATGCTACCGACCGTCCGCAGGATGAAGCCACCGGGGAAATCAAAGACGATTTCAGTGTGCGGGTTTGCAAGGTTTGGGAAAAAACCTTCTTTGAAAATCGTACTCCTTTCATCCGGAAAGTAGCCTTAAGAATGGCGATCTCCCTTGGTATGGGCGGTGTGATGACCCCTTACTTTAACCTGCTGAAGTGTGGACTAGGCGGCAGGCAAGGCAGCGGCAGGCAAATGTATAGCTGGGTGCACGTGCAGGATGTTTGCCGCATGATGGAATGGGCATTTGACAATCAGGAAGTAGAAGGCGTGTATAATTGCAGCAGCCCCAACCCCTTACCCAATAAGGTTTTTATGCGAACGCTCCGCAATATCGCAGGCTATAAATTTGGATTCCCGGCATATGAATGGGTGCTTAAAATAGGGGCTGCAATTATTGGCACCGAAACAGAACTGATACTGAAAAGCCGTTGGGTGGTGCCTACCAAAGCGTTGGAGGCGGAGTTCACATTCCAGTATCCGTTATTGGGGGATGCATTGCGGGAGATCATTAGCCGAACGCCCAGGAAACGGTACCATTTGTTGTGATATAGTTATACAGAAAACATTGAACATACCCATACTCCTCTCTCCTTCCAAAATTAAAAAATTTCAAGAAGTGCATCGCCCTACTCATTGATTCCGACTTATCTGAGATATACTCGAGCCAGAATGGCTGCAATTTGTAAACCGGCCAATACCCACAATATGGATCTTTTTCAAATACCTCCTACCTAAGCGTATACCTTGCAGCAACCCCATAATTGCCATAAAAAGAATTGTAGTAGCCGGGCCTTGTGATATTAATGGTGGGACGTACATCTGCACTTACGTTGAGTGGTATCCTGGCAATTTTGTAGTCTACCCCGCCTGTGGCAAACACCCCAAATCCTAAGCCTTTATACGCATCATAATCAGAAAAAGCATTGTACACTGTAGCTCCACCGCCAACAAACCATTTTAAACCCGGCACTTTGGGAATGTCGAAATGGTGTTGATAGCTTCCTGCAAATGACACCGTAGCTGTGTTGCCGTAACCAAAATAACCTCTTGAGCCGAAACCCAAATTTAATTCTATGGCACCTGGTTTAGAAATAAACGTCTTAAAAGAAGCAGAGATAAGATCGTAATAAGTGCTGCCTATCCGGGCCCCAATAGCGCTTTTGTAGGTGGATTGTGAAAATCCTGTAGTGCCCATCGCCGCAGATACAATTAAAATAATGATTTGTTTTTTCATGTTGTATGGTTTTATTTTTTGTCAAAAACGTTATTTCCTCTGTCAATTTATTGGCAAAGCTATAAGTATCCTTTTTACATCAATTCATTCATTATAAAAAAAGTGTTTAGCAATCGTGCCACTTCCATTAGTTTATTAGTGAAAAAATGGCAACGCATTATATTTTAGCGGCAAGACCTGCTATTTTTATAACATGAACAAATACCTTGCCCTACTGCTTTTGTTTTTGTTGAAAATGAGTGCAGGCTTTTCTCAGTACAATGGAATTATCACCGGCAAACTACCCCAACTGGCTTATAGCAACGGAGAAGACCGGCTGGGTAGTGCCAAAATGGGCTATATCGATACGGGCATTGTTCTAAAAATTATCGACAGCGCCAACGAACTATACCAGGTCCGGCTTAGTAAAAATCACAGCGCTTACCTAGATAAAAAAATGATGGTGACCAGGTTGGACACGGCCATTCAAAAACCCGCCCTTACCGAAAGCTGGAGTACAAGGGGTGAAGATGGATTTGACTACCTGACCATCAGCCTGAGCAAAAAAATCGCCTACAAAAGCTGGCTGGAAACCGGGCCAGCAAGGATTGTTATAGAGATATATGGCGTGATGAGCAATACCAACTGGATCACGCAGTTGCAAAATGTAAAAGAGATCAAAAGCATCGCCTTTGAACAAACAGAAGACGATGTGGTACGGGTCGCGATCAGCCTGAAACACCAGCAACCATGGGGCTATGCTATTGGGTACCGGGGCAAATCGCTACAACTCAAGATCAAACAGTTTCCCCCAAAGCCGACAATAAAAAATATGGTAATCGCCATAGACGCAGGGCATGGTGGTACCAACCTCGGCGCGGATGGTGTAACACCAGGAGTGCAGGAAAAAAACTATACCCTGCTTTTCGCCAAAGAATTACAAGACATTCTTACCCGAAAACATGCCACTGTAATCATGACCCGGGAAAATGATACCACTTTCGACAATAAGGATCGGGTGCTTTTTCTGCGACAAATCTGGCCTGACTTATTCATTTCTTTTCACCTCAACAGTTCATCGAGACCTACCGCCCGCGGCGTTTCTACTTATTACAAACATGTGGCCTACCGGCCGTTTACGCAGGCCATCCTGAAGCGGCTCCTCTCCATCGATAGCCTTAAAGAATTTGGCAATGTGGGCAATTTCAATTTCCAACCCATTCAACCCACCGAGTTCAATAGCAGCCTGGTGGAAGTGGCTTTTCTCAGTAGTCCGGACGATGAAAAACTGATTCTCGACGACAAATTTCGGAAACAGGTGGCCACCCAGGTCTACAAGGGCATGAAAGACTTTTTGAAAAACCTAAAATAAAACTGACACCAAATGAACGCATTAGTAGCAGATTTCAACGAGTACCGCGAAAAAATGAACGAGCTCATATTAAGCAAGAACAACAAAGTGATCAACCGGATCTATAACCTCGACACAAATACCTATGCCGAAGGCGCTCTTGATTCCAAAACGAAGGAGATGCTGGGCCTGGTTGCAAGCATGGTGCTCCGCTGCGACGACTGCATTAAATACCACCTGGGCAAAAGCCACGAAGAAGGCATTACCACCGAGCAGATGTATGAGATTTTTGCGGTAGCCAACCTGGTGGGCGGCACCATCGTAATACCTCATACCCGCCGGGCTGCGGAATATTGGGAAGCATTGCAGGAAGGGTAGTATTTCCTAAATTTGAACAAACAGCTTTTGGATATGCTAAAAATTCTTTCCTGGGATGACTATACTATGGAACTTGAAGTTCCCGGATTTAAGAATATGAGCGACAATGCATTCTTTACTTTTTGCGAAAAGAACAGACGCATTAGGATAGAAAGGAATGAGCATCGTCAGATCTATATTTTACCGCCCGTTGGCTGTCGGATATCCATTATAAATGCAAGCCTTTCATCGTCAGTATGCCAGTGGAATAGCACTACAAAGGCCGGAAAAACATTCGGTTCTGATGCAGGTTATTATTTGCCGGATGGATCCATGAGAAGCCCTGACACATCGTGGATGAGTAATAAAAAATGGGAGGCCTTGTCTGCCAATGAGAAACAGCAATTCCCCTACGTTGTTCCAGAATTCATCATTGAATTAGTGCCCACATTTGAGAAATTAGAAGACGTCCGGTACAAAATGACTAAATGGATAGAAAACGGCGTTCTCCTTGGCTGGCTCATTGACCCAAAAATTGAAACGACTTTTATCTATCGCGCAAACGGATCTGTAGTAATTATCACAAGCTTCGACAAAAAACTTTCCGGGGAAGATGTGCTAACAGGCTTTGAACTGGACCTGACCATTCTAAAATAAAGGAACGCTGTTACAAAGGGAATATTTACTGGCAACGATTACGGAAATTTTCACGACTTCGTATTTACAGATGCCTGATATTTGCCTACCGAAAATCAGAATTCGAAGAAAGACATGGAAACTACGACAGCGATTGCCCCGGTTTTAACTGCCAAAGATTTTGCCACCGACCAGGAAGTGCGTTGGTGCCCTGGCTGCGGCGACTATTCGATCCTTGCCCAGGTTCAGAAAATAATGCCTGGCATTGGCGTTCCCAGAGAAAATATTGTGATTGTAAGCGGTATCGGCTGTAGCAGCCGCTTTCCGTACTACATGAACACCTATGGCATGCACAGCATCCACGGCCGTGCCACCGCCGTCGCCAGCGGACTCAAAGCCAGCAGGCCCGAATTGAGTGTATGGATCGTAACCGGCGATGGCGATAGCCTTAGCATTGGTGGCAACCATACCATTCACCTGCTGCGTCGCAATTTTGATGTGAATGTTCTGCTGTTCAATAACCAGATATATGGGTTAACCAAAGGTCAATATTCACCTACCTCGGAGGAAGGAAAGATAACGAAGAGCACTCCGTTGGGCAGCATCGATCACCCTTTTAATCCCATGGCATTGGCCCTTGGCGCCGATGCTACATTTATAGCACGAAGTATGGATCGCGACCCCAAACATTTGCAAAGTATGCTCATCCGTTCGCATGCACATAAGGGCGCTTCTTTCCTCGAGATCTATCAAAACTGTAATATTTTTAATGACGCTGCGTTTGAGCCTTTCACCGAAAAATCGACTAAGGCCGATGAAGTAGTGTTTTTGGAACAGGGCAAACCATTGATTTTTGGCGCAGCCCAGAATAAGGGTATTAAGCTTGATGGCTTCCACCCGGTAGTAGTAAATCTCGATGATTCCGGTGCCAGCAAAGACAACCTGTGGATCCACGATGAGAACGATTTTTACAAAGCTCAGGTACTCACCCGCATGTTTGACGATACCCGGATTGAAGGTCATTTTCCAAGACCGTTCGGTGTTTTTTACGAAGGCGACAGGGCTTGTTATGAAGATGTTATGGCTATGCAAATAGAAGAAACCATTGCGAAAAAAGGCAAAGGTGATCTGAATAAATTACTCAAAGGAAACGAGGTTTGGGAAATTGCCTAAGCTTTTGTAAAATAATCGCATCCCCGTCTGCAAAGGCGGGGATTTTTATTGTAATAAATAGTCGCCTATTTTCTGCTACCTGCGGGAAAACGATCAGGGTTGCACTTATTTTGCCCCATTTCTGCGGCTTTCCTCCTTAATTTTCCGGTAGCTGTTAAACTTACCACAATGAGAAAAGTCTTGGCGTTGATTGTGTTTATTAAGTCCGGTTCCTGTTTCGAATGCCCGGTTTAATTTCCAACATCGCTATTTTACACTTCAATTTATTCTTAAGTACAATCCTTAAAGTAGTAGTTTTTATGAAAAATACTTTCCGATCCCTCGGCGTGGCTATCGTTATTTCCTGTACAGGCCTATTGCTTTCATCGTTTTTTAAGGAAGGGAAAAAAGCTGAAAAACAAAAAATGAGGCTTCCGTACAAACAAGCCGGCCTTACCGAACAGCAGGCTGCAGCCCATTTATTAAGCAGGTTTACATATGGGGCAACCCCCGGGCAGGCTGATGAAGTTGTAAAAATAGGTTTGGAGAAATGGCTCTCGCAGCAGTTAAATGGTGCCATGCCTGATGACTCCCTAAACGGTATGCTAAGCGGATACGATGCGTTGAGCATGAGCAATAAGGAAATTCTGGCCAATTTTCCGCGGGGTCCGCAGGTACTGAGAATGGCGATAAAAGATGGTTCCGTAGATAAAGATTCGGTAGACAAAGGCGACAAAAAAGAATACCGGGAAACCATCAAATCCTATATGGATAAAAAGGGTTTGCGACCAGAACAAGAGTTGTTCCGTCAGTTCATCAATCAGAAAATATTGAGGGCAGCTTACAGTAATAATCAACTCAGGGAAATACTCACCGACTTCTGGTTCAATCATTTTAATGTATCCATTACGAAAAACGACTGTGCCCAGTTTATACCAGCTTACGAAAGAGATGTGATCCGTCCTAATGTCTTTGGAAAATTTGAAGACCTGCTTTTAGCTACTGCCAAAAGCCCGGCGATGCTGTTATACCTGGATAATTTTACCAGCGCCGGAGTGAACGAGGATATGGATATGCAGGGAAATGGCAGAAATAAAAAACAATTTGAAAAGCGCCTGGAAGCCCGGATGGATAACATGACAGATGAGCAGAAAGCTAAATTGATGAAACGCCTGGAAAACCAGAAAAAGGCGCCCGGTCTCAATGAGAATTATGCCAGGGAAGTAATGGAACTGCATACACTGGGCGTAGACGGCGGTTATACACAAAGCGATGTAACCCAGGCTGCCAGAGTACTCACTGGCTGGACCATTTTTCCGATCACCGATTATGGTCAGGCGGGTGCGATGCAAAAAATAATTGACAAGGTGGGGGAAGATAAATTGACTGCCAGAGGTTTTACACATGAAGGTGATTTCTTATTTGCCGCAAATCGCCACGATACAAAAGACAAAATTGTGTTGGGCAAATCTTTTGCAGCAGGTGGCGGCTATGATGAGGGGGTTCAGCTTTTGGAGATGCTGGCACATAATACATCTACCGCGAAATTTATATCCAAAAAGTTAGCCACGCGTTTTGTAAGCGACAACCCTCCGCAAAGCCTGCTTGATAAGATGACGAAGACTTTTATGGAGAAAGACGGCGATATTACCGAGATGATCATCACTATGGTTTCATCACCTGAGTTCTGGAGCAAAGATGCCCTTCGGGAAAAAACAAAATCGCCTTTTGAATTTGCCATGAGCGCGGTTCGCAGCCTTGATGCTCAAATTGCAATGCCCATCCAACTCAACAACTGGATCACCAAGATGGGACAAAAAATGTATTTCTACCAGGCCCCTACCGGCTTTCCTGACAAGGGCCAATACTGGATCAATACCGGTTCCTTATTGAACCGCATGAATTTTGGCCTCGCCCTGGCCAGTAAAAGAATACCAGGCATCAGCTTCGACCTGGCTGCGCTGAACCATAACCACGAACCCGAAAGTGCCGAAGCTGCTCTGACCACCTACGCCAAAATCATGTTGCCCGAACGGGACCTGGCCGAAACCATTAAAAGGCTAACGCCGATGATCAATGACCCCGAATTTGGCAAAAAAGTGGCAGATGCCGCTAGCAAAACAGCTGCTCCCGTAGAAACAAATATCGCCGTTACGGATGATAATAATATGATGATGAACGAAAGCGGAAGCGGAAACGGAAAGCAAAAACCTTTCAAAGAAAGAATCAATAAAAAAGGGCTTGGTAAAAATGGCGATACCATGCAACTGCAAATGGCCTTCGGAAATAACAGCATGCTGAGCCAGGTGGTAGGTATCATCATCGGCTCACCGGAATTTCAAAGAAAATAGCGAGTGCTTAGTAAAGAGTGGCCAGCCGGAGTTTCAGCGAAAATAAGTACTCTGAGATATGAGTGGCGCGACTTGAGTACAGCAAAAAACCTATGGGTCATTGTGTTGGATTCGGACACCGCAACAAATCATAAACCCGAAATCATAAATCGTAAATTAAATTATTATGTCCAGCAGAAGAGGTTTCTTAAAATCAGGAGGATTGGCATTGTTTGGCATTGGGGTTGGTGGTGTGCCCACTTTTATGGCGAGAGCCGCAAGTAGTCGCAAAATTGTGGATCCTTATAAAAAGAAAAAGGTAATGGTCTGTATCTTTCAGCGGGGTGCGATGGATGGATTGATGGCCGTTACGCCTTTTACAGATACCTACCTGCAAGCCGCAAGGCCTACCCTTTTTATGACAGCCGCGCAGGGCGGAAAAACAACGCCGCTGATCGACCTCGATGGCCGGTTCGGCCTGCACCCGGGCATGAAGAGTTTTGAACCGTTGTTCAGGGACGGACGTCTTGCGATAGTGCATGGCATTGGCAGCCCAAATAATACCCGCAGCCATTTTGATGCCCAGGATTATATGGAAAGTGGTACGCCTTTTAATAAAGGCACCGGCAGCGGCTGGCTCAATCGGGCGGTGGGTTTGCTGGGCCATGATGCCACACCGTTCAGGGCTGTAAGCCTGACCAGTAGTATGCCACGCAGCTTTTACGGAGATAATCCAAGTGTATCGATCAGTAACCTCCAGGATTTTGCCATACAAATGCGGGGCAACCCAATGGGCGCCAATATGGCCGCTAAAAGCTTTGAAGACCTCTACGACCAAACCAGTAATAGCTTGCTGAAAGAAACTGGTAAGGAAAGTTTCGACGCGGTAAAAATGCTACAGAAAGCGGATGTAAAAAATTACAGGCCAGCTGGCACTGTGGTGTACCCATCGTCTCCACTGGGTAATGCATTAAAGCAAATAGCACAGCTGATAA
Source organism: Chitinophagaceae bacterium (assembly GCA_039925965.1). Lineage (GTDB taxonomy): Bacteria > Bacteroidota > Bacteroidia > Chitinophagales > Chitinophagaceae > JAZKFT01. Next base: position 56,704 of record JBDSXW010000059.1, on the reverse strand, counting down.
AAATGGATGTGGGACTGGAAGTCGCTTTTGCGGAAAGTGGTGGCTGGGATACGCATTTTAACCAGGGCACGGAGTTGGGTGTTTTTGCCCGCAACGTCACCGACCTCAGCAGCAGTATTACCGCCTTCTGGGCCGATATGGAAGGCTACCAGGATGATGTAACGCTGATGACCATGACCGAATTTGGCCGTACGGTAAGGCAAAATGGAACCGGCGGTACCGACCATGGCCGCGGTAGTTGTATGTTCATCGTCGGCAATGACGTCAGCGGCGGAAAAGTGCATGGCAATGTAAAATCGTTGTCAGTAGAAAACCTGGAGGATGGACGCGACCTCGCAGTAACCACCGATTTCCGCAGTGTATTTAGCGAAGTAGTTGATAAGCACCTGAAGATTAACGATGACAAGGTGTTGTTCCCCGACTGGAAGGGAGAAAAGATTGGCGTGATGAAAGGGTGATTGGTTGACTAGTGGATTGGCTCATTGGTAAAAAGCAACAAACACTTAATTATGGAAGTAAGTAGGTTCCGGGCCGATTACCTAAATGCAAATCTTTATATGTCAAAAAATACGATAGCCCATTTTAATACCCATGGGCAGCGAAAAATAGTTGCCGTTTCGGTAGATATTGATCCAGTTTCGGTCATTTCGCAAATTATAGTCGATCGTTACACCGTCCGGCAGGCCAACAGCTCTAAATTGCTTTCGACGGATTCCGGTGCCACAATACAGATCTAACATCCAGTTTTTCCGGCCACCCATTAATATTTCACCACCGAAAAGAATACTAAGACCGTAGACGAATTTTTTTTCGTCATAATTTACAAGTTGGCTAAAGATCACCTGGCCATTACTGTTTCGCTGGTCGAACCATCGCTCTTTGCCAGCGGTGGTTTTTTTTAGGAGACCCTGTAAAGAGAAATAAAATCCGCGTGGACCTTTTTGGCCCCCTGCAGGATAAAATTTAAGTTCCGGCTTAAATCTGAAACCTTTGTAGGATTGAATTTCGTCGCTGTATTGCTGCTGACCAATAAAAAACCCCGCATCCAGCGCTATTCCCAAGGTCTTCCCCGGCTTGTACAAAACCGTGGCCACAACAGGTATTTCAGGCTCCATGATGGATAATGGGTTATACTGTACCCACAAAGATTTCACTAAATCAGGGTACCATTGCTTTTGCCGCTTTCTCATTTGCGCCGGCAGGTTGGAAACAGTTAACAGCAATAAAGCGGATGTAAGGGTGGTTTTTGGGATTCGTAACAGCAGCATGGATTAATTCATCAGTTTTTTAATCAGTTGTATATTGGAGATATTGCTGATATCATACAAGGCAAGGCCATCTGTGACATAGCATACTAAAAGATTGCCAAATGGTATTACGTCCCTGAAGTCACTGCCGGTAATCGTTTTCAACACAACGGGCGCAGCGATCTTGTTCACATTTAACACGGCCAACCCGGTACTACCCTGGCATACAAACAAGGTGCTGTCTTTAAGCCCGAGGCCATAAGGTGTGGATAGGTTTAAGGTGTTAACCAATTGCGGGTTTAGCAGGTTGGTAATGCGGTACAAATACAGGCCATCGTTTGGCGAGCCGCAGGAACTGCCTCTTCTCAGCGTTACAAATGCGGCGGTATCATTAGCTACAACCGGATCGCAACTGCGTACATGCAAAGCACTGCCAGCTAGCTTTGGGGCGGCAGGGTTGGTAATGGAATAAATAGACATGCCGGTCTGCGAGCCAATAAAAAGGTTGTCTTTGTATGGGTAAATGGTTTCAATATTGGTTCCGATGGTAATTGAATTTTTGAGTATGGGGGAGGCCGGATTTGTAAGGTCAAATGTTTTTAAAGTGGCGTCGCCTATCACATACATGTAGTTGCCGGCAAGCGTAAACCGGGCGAGGGAACCACCAAGTCCATTTTGTGTCGTTGAATTACTGTTGCTATTGAGGGTGTCTTTACTGCATGCAGCCAACAGGACAGTTATTGCGAGGATGAGGATATATTTCATGGTTTGGGATTATTAATTTCTGCATTTGGGGTTGGTGATCGAATCTTTTACCCAGCTTACCACAATGCCTTTGTTGTTGTCGACACACTCAAAATACCCACCATTTAAGGGCGGTGCCAGTTGCATACTGCCACTAAAAAAGGCATTTTTTATTCTTGTCACTTCAGAAACGGACGCTATATTCGAAATATTTACAACCACCAGGTCTGTGAAATTGTTGCTGTAGAGATAGTCGCCCCTTATAGCTATTTCCTCGCTACCCTTAATTTTAATAAAACCCACCCTTTGGGCATTTACCGGGTTTGTATTATTAATAATGTGGATGCCTTCGCCAATTTCATTTTGAAAAATATAGTTGTCTTTGACATAAATTTTTCCCGCTTTGATTACCTGGCGGGCTGGCTGGTTTTCGATGGTAAATAATGCTGCATCATTACTATAGACCGGTTTATAACCCCAAACCTTCCCTTTAATTGCGTAGTTATCTTTATAATTACAGGCGGCAAGTAGTAACAAGCCTGTAACTGACAGGTATAAGAACGGCCTCATAAGTAGATGTTTGGTTGCTATGAGTAAGAGACTGGCCTAAAAGCTGCCCAGCGCCGTATTAATTTAATGTAAGTAAACGTAACCGCTGCTTTAGTCCATAGTATTTCGTAAAGGAAGTTTTCTATTTCACCAAACAACCAAGCTGCGGTTGCCTTCGGGTGAGTCCTGTTTTCAGCCAAATATTCAAAAGATGTTTTTTGGTACATCTGCTATATTTAATAGTAATACTACAAAACAACAGATTGTAAGGGAGTTTGGTCGGAATAAGAATACAGCGCCGGTATTACCAGCAATCGCAGGTAGCGTGTAAGTAGGGTAATAAAATGCACCTTTCTAACCAGCCATTCAGCCAGTTCGCAGGGCATTGCTCTATCAATATTTGGGCTGGAAAGGCTAATAATAAAACACCGGCGAAAATTCGTTTCCACAATGTACTTTTGCCAACTTTAATTTGTCTTCCTTATGAATGGAACAGCAACTGTCCTACAGGACGTGGTGATAAAATTCGCAGGCGATAGCGGCGATGGAATGCAGCTTACCGGCAGCCAGTTTACCAACAACACAGCCTTGCTGGGTATTGATCTTGCTACTTTTCCAGATTTTCCGGCCGAGATAAGGGCTCCGATAGGAACACTACCAGGTGTGAGTGGTTACCAGCTCCGTTTTAGCAGCGACCGGATTTTTACCCCTGGTGATGCCTGTGATGTGCTTGTTGTGATGAATGCCGCTGCATTGAAAGTGAATCTCAAGTCGTTAAAGCACGATGGTCGCATTATTGCCAACACCGATGGGTTTGATTCGAGGAACCTCCGGCTGGCCAACTATCCCGATGGCGTAAACCCGTTGGAAGATGGTAGCCTGGACGGATATGACCTGATCCCTATCGATGTAACAAAACTTACCCGCGAAGCCCTGAAGGAGTTTACCATGGGTATGAAGGAAAAGGACCGCGCTAAAAACATGTTTGTACTTGGCTTCCTTTATTGGATGTACAGTCGGGATATGGATAATACGATTAACTTCTTAAGGGATAAGTTCAGCAAGAAAGACGATATTATGCAGAGCAACATCAAAGTGTTGCAGGCCGGTTACTACTATGGAGAGACAACAGAAGCGATTGGCGAAAGATATACGGTAGCAAAAGCAAAAATGCCTGCAGGATCCTACCGCAATATCATGGGTAACCAGGCAGTAAGTCTCGGCCTCGTGGCGGCTTCGGAAAAAAGTGGCTTACCGATTTTCCTTGGCTCGTACCCTATTACCCCGGCCTCTGATATATTACACGACCTGAGCAAGATGAAAAGCTTTGGTGTGCGTACGTTCCAGGCTGAGGATGAAATCGCAGCAATTACTTCTGCCATCGGTGCCGCCTATGGTGGTAGCCTTGGTGTTACCACTACCAGCGGTCCGGGTATGGCACTTAAAGCCGAGGCCATGGGCCTGGCAGTGATGCTGGAAATCCCCCTGTTGATCATTAATATTCAACGTGGTGGCCCCAGCACCGGCCTGCCTACCAAGACCGAACAAAGCGACTTGATGCAGGCCTATTATGGCCGCAACGGTGAATGTCCGATGCCAATTGTGTCTGCTTCAACACCCAGCGATTGTTTTGACGCTGTATATGAAGCAGTCCGGATCGCCGTGCAGCATATGACACCTGTGATTTTCTTAAGCGACGGTTATATTGCCAATGGTGCTGAGCCCTGGAAATATCCAACTGCCGAGCAATTGCAGGATATCCATGTAGAATTTGCTTCGCAGAACTACGCCACCGATGTGGATGAAGCCGGCAAGTTCCAGCCATATAAACGCGATGAAAAACTGGCCAGGCCATGGGCAATCCCCGGTACTAAAGGACTGGAGCATCGTGTTGGTGGACTGGAAAAACAGGATATCACCGGTAATATTAGCTACGACCCCGACAACCACCAGCATATGGTGAACACGCGGCGTAACAAAGTGGAATTAGTGGCAAACTATATCCCTGAGCAAACTCTTGACAGTGGTCCTGAAAAAGGATCTGTACTGATACTTGGCTGGGGCAGCACCTACGGCGCTATTAAAAGTGCCGCCATCGATTTGCGTGCCGAGGGACACACGGTAAGCCATGCGCACCTGCGGTATATCCGCCCCTTCCCACGCAACCTGGGCGATATGCTGAAAAATTTTGACCATATCCTGGTGCCCGAGATCAACGATGGCCAACTGGTAAAAATCATCCGTGATAAATACCTTGTGGATGCCAAGCCATTTAATAAAGTAATGGGTGTACCTATTACAAAGGGAGAACTGATAGAAGTGGTGAAGCGGATGGTGTAAAAATAAATCTATATATTAGAAAATGGCTCCCAATTGGGAGCTATTTTTATTCAGCTACTACCGGTTTTTTACAATATAGTGTAAATGCGCAAAGCAGGAACCAGTTCTTTAGGTCATCTGGTGACTTGTCATAGTCCAATTGACCCAATGACTGCTTAAAAAAGAGCGATCGCCATTCACAGTTCAATGCTTTAGAAAAATTAGCAACTTGCTCTCAGCTTTTTCAAATAGTTTAGCAATCGATAAAAATCAATTAATTTAATATGAAGTCATTTTTTTTGATCCTGGTGATTATTGCCGGCTTACAAGCTACCGCCCAGGACAGCTCCCAATACAGTAAAAACGAAGTGATTTATGGCCGTAAAGACGGCATGGCACTTACTATGATCCAGATGACGCCGAAACAGAACAGTAATGGCAAAGCAATTATTAGTGTCGTGAGTGGTAATTGGGTGTCGTCGTACCGGATGGCCGAAAGCCACGAAAAAGGCGCAGTGGATTATACTAAAAGAGGCTATACGGTTTTCCTGGTGATGCACGGTTCGCAGCCGCGGTACGCGATTACCGATGAAACCGCAGACATAAAAAGAGCTGTCCGTTTTATCCGCTACAATGCTAAAACCTATGGCATTGACCCCAACCATATTGGTATTACCGGCTATTCTTCGGGTGGTAACCTTTCCCTGCTCGTAGCCACCACAGATGAAGTAAAAGAAACCAGCGCAAATGATCCGGTGGATAAAGAGTCATCGCGGGTACAGGCAGCCGCTGTCTTCTTTCCGCCCACCGATATGCTTCATTTTGGCAGCAGCCAGAATTTTGACCTGGCACAGAGCCGTAAAATGTTAGCTGCGTTTGGTGTGGGCGGCGCATTTGATTTTAAACAACTCGATCCTAAAACAAAGATGTATGTAGCGGACAATGATTCAGTGCTTCTAGTGAAGACCAAAATAGTATCTCCAATTTACGCAGTGAGTTCCGATGACCCACCGACCATTATTATACACGGCGATGCGGATATCGTAGTGCCGCTTTCGCAGTCGCAGGCCATCATTGAAAAATTTAAGGAAGCCCATGTTCCAAACGATTTAATCGTTATTCCCGGCAAAGGCCATGGCTGGCCAGATATGAGTTCGGAGCGCGGAAAAATGGCCGATTGGTTTGATAAGTATTTGAAATAGGGAGGCGGTTGTTATATGGTAAAACGCTTCCAGTTTGGCTTTCCAATTTTAGATCTATTGCTGGCGAGATTGCTCGAATCTATCTTCAATCAAACCTTTTCCAGTCCCATCTTCCACATATACCGGCTCGTACTTATAATACAACACATAAAATATAACAAAGCCTGCCAGCGCCAACACAACGCCAATCACCCAAAAGGCAGTTAAGGGTAATATAAAAAAGGAGCACACACTGATAACGCCAACGGCCATCGAATATTCAGAAGTGTTCAGATTTTTTTCATAGGCGATGCTTCCGATAAATACCAGTTGGCCAATAAAATAGATGAGCAGTGAAAGTGGATGTGCACCAAATCCGGTGCTGGGGACATAGTAAAAAAGAATAGCTGCTTCCGGCAAAAGCAATACCAGGTAGGCCACCGGGAACAATAAAAATATTTTAATACGTGAAACAGGCAGGTTGCGTAACCCGGGAAAATCAGTTTCCAGAAATTGGACATAATCGTAAGCCACCAGCGCATGTGCGGCGATGGCCACCTGGTAAAACAAAATGAAATCGCTCAGGTTATTATGTCCGGCATTCCATAACAACGGTATCAACAGCACGGTAAAAGATGCCAGTTTCACACCCAGCATTTTCATTTTTCCTTTATAAAAACTATGCCACAGCAAGAGTGTATAAAAAGGCTTCGGAATACTAAACGGAAGCTCCGGCAATTGCCAGCCTGTTCCGTTTCCCATTAAAGATCGGTAACATAATGTGCTGGCCGCCACTATCAGCAGGAGCATGAAAATGATGATGCCGGCAGCTGGCAAAACATGCATGGTATAAAAACCTACACCCGCTGTCACCACCGCATATACCCAGATGGGCACTATCAAAATGGTCTGTAAACCTGTAAATAAGAAAAACAGTTTGGCGGGTGCGAGCGCCTGCAATTGCTTTATAAAAATATGGTCATCCGCCTGCAGTTTTTTTGTGACAAAAGACAGGGTTTTAAAGCCGTATAACAGCCAGGCGGTCATAACAACAGAGAGCGTAACAGGTGATAGCAGGATACTTTGCATGAGCTGGTAATGGTACAGCCTTGGATTTTGTGCCGCGCCAAACAGTGCTACAAATAGAAATAGGAATAGTCCCGAATTGCGCTGAAAAAAGGGAATAACCATTGTTTTCCAAAGGATATGTGCGGCATACTTCATGGCAGTGTGTGTATGGTTTTATCTGCGGCTACCAGCGTTGTCAGTTTCATGTTGTGGTGGGGGAAATCCATATCCTGGTGGGAAGTAAGAATCATGCCGGTTCCGCGGGCTGCCTCTGTTTCGACGCGCTGTAACACTACTGCAATGGCGTCCACGTCCAGCGTAATCAGCGGCTCATCCAGCAGTATCCATTGGGCAGGCCCGGCAAAGGCCAATACCAGCGATAGTTTCTTCAGCATACCACTGGAATAGGCACCGATTTGCTTATGGAGCGCATCTTTGGCAAGCCTGAGTTCGTCGCAAAACCGCAGGCAAGCTGCCTTATCACCCTGCCTGGTTTCCACGTAAAAATTGATCAGTTCCATGCCGGTTAAAAACGTGGGGTAAATAGGTGCCGCTTCACCCAAATTTACGATCCGGCGATGCTGCATTTTCTGTTTTTGTATATCGACACCGTTGATACCGATACTACCTTCAAAGGAAATAAACCCCGCCAGCGATTTTAGCAGGGTCGATTTCCCACTACCATTAATGCCTTTCAGCCAATAGGTTCCCTTTTGTAATTCCATAGTAGGAATATCCAGCACCAGGTTGCCGGAATATTGTTTTTTATAGGCAGTAAATTGAATCATAGGGCAAACAAAAGTCGGGGTTTTGCAGGTGTATGACGGTTAATAAATCCAGTCCGGCTATTCAGTCATCTCCATCCCACGAAATACCGCCTTCAAATATAAGCCGCGGAATATGTAGAAAATAACAAGATTCCGCAGGTTATCAAAATCGATAAGCTGCGGAATCCATTAAAATTAAGGAGATTCCGCAGCTTATCTACACCAAGCCTGGTATAAAAAAGGTATATTCGCTTAATAAAAACCGGGGGTATGGAACAAAAAAAGCAGCTATTTGGCAGGCAATTTGAGAGCCGGCAATTGATGGAACATTATAATGCACCGACATCATCCATGGTAGCGATTGTCGGCCGCCGCAGGATCGGTAAGACTTTCCTGGTACGCCGCACCCTGGAAGGCCTTGTAGATTTTGAAATGACGGGTGTTCAGAACAGCAATAAAAAAGAGCAGTTAAACAGCTTTGTTTACTCCCTATCCAATTTTACCAAATCCGCGATGCTTACCCAACCTCCCAAAAGCTGGCTGGAAGCATTCCACCTATTAAAATTATACCTGGAAGAAAAAAAAGGCAAAAAGAAAAAAATTATTTTCATAGATGAACTACCCTGGGTAGCAACCCCCAAATCAGGATTTATGCAAGCGCTGGCACATTTCTGGAACGATTGGGCCAGTGAACATAATGCGTTGCTGATTATATGCGGCTCGGCTGCCGCATGGATGGTGAACAATGTGGTCAACAATAAAGGCGGGCTTCATAACAGGATCAGCCAGACCATCTACCTGGAACCTTTTACACTCAACGAAACCTGGCAACTGGTAAAGGGCATGAAAATAAAGGGCACCTATCACCAGGTGATAGAACTGTATATGTCATTAGGCGGCGTGCCATACTATTTAAGCTTGTTGCAAAAAGGCCTCAGTATCCCACAAAATATAGATAATCTGCTATTTGATAAAAAAGGAAAACTGGCCAATGAATACGAAAACTTGTTCAGCTCTCTGTTTGATAATTCATCCAACCATTACGAAGTGGTGGATATACTTGCCACCAAATGGAAAGGCCTTACCAGGGTGGAAATTGCAGCGTTATACCATGGCGGAGATGGCGGCGCACTCACCCAAATTCTTAATGAACTCAGATTATCGGGCTTTATCTCGAAATATACAGCCTACCAAAAAGCCTCAAAAGATGCGTTGTACCGGTTATCTGACGCATACCTGTTATTCTATAAAAAATTTCTTGCTAAACCCTCTGTTAAAAAATCCTTCCTTACCGCAATGAAGGGTGCTGAATATAAAACCTGGTGTGGGTATGCATTTGAAAATGTATGCCTGTACCATATACCACAGATCAAACAAAAGCTGGGCATTGCAAGGATCCAATCCAGCGAATCCAGCTTTTTTTTCCGGGGCAATAAAAACACGAAGGGCTTCCAGGTAGATTTATTGATAGACCGCGCCGATGGCATTGTAAACCTCTGCGAAATAAAGTTTTACAACGCCGCATTTACCATGGATAAAGCCTATTATCATGCTATGAAAACGCGGATGGAATTATTCTCCGGCATCAGTAAAATACGAAAGGCAGTGCACCTTACTCTTATAACTTCTCTTGGTGTTTTTGAAAATGATTACAGTGTGGAATTGGTGGACAGCGAGGTAACCGCGGAAGATTTGTTTGTAGAATAGCACTATCATCCTGCTTTGATAAGCTGCGGAATATGGCGAAAAATAGGAGATTCCGCAGGTTATTAAAAAACAGCTTTATAGATTTGAAGCTAAAATGGCTAATGGCACCAGTAAAAAAAGGAGGGCCAGCACTATTTGAACATACACTTTCGCCAACTTGTTTTTTGTAAAAAACAATATAAGAAACACGAGAAAGTTTATAACGAGAAGGATAGGATAATAAAAGATGAATATTATAATTCCTTTGTCACTATCAATTTGGTACATTCTTAAGAGCATCAGGAATATGGCTATCCCATTTACGACAGCAGCGATGATTCTGTGTTTATCAATAGATGCTATCATTCTGCATTGCTCCTATTTTTGATCACTCCCAAAATCATTTCATTGAAATTATTCAGTAAAAAATCGGCCCTATTTTACTATAAAAATTCAGGTGGGTGGCAACACCAGAGTCATTAACCTAGGATGCAAAAGCTTTGAGTCTTAGATTAAACACTTTCGCAGGATATCCTTCGCTACCTAAGGGCAATGGAATAAGGTTCGCTGCTACAATACTTATCGAGCCGATGGCCGTATTTAGAGCCGCTGCTTTGCTTCGTGCCCCAACCATAATCTTCACCTAAGTGATAAAAACTTTGAGCTCTTTGTAAAGTATGGGCTGAAGCGCATCCTCAATACCAACCGAGCAAATGGTTTTAAGTAGAGCCAAAGGCTCGATTGGCATTGTAGCAGTGTACTTTACTACGTTACCCATCCTATAAAGTGGCTTAGGTTAAAGACTATGGCGGTAACCCGGCACCTACAGATCAATGTTACCTTACCGCCGCTTTTCAATCTTATCATAAAACCCACCGAAATTACCCAGTTTCACACCATCTTCTTTATAAAATTCTCCCGGGAAACCCAGTTCAATATCACTGATCGCATCCAACCTGTTAACCTGGTCGTCTGTCAGTTGCACTTCAGCCGCTCCTATATTTTCTGCCAGTTGCGATAATTTGGTGGCACCAACAATGGGGATGGAAGAGAAGTCTTTTTGCATGCTCCACTTTAGGGCTATCTGGCTGGCTTCCACGCCAAGTTCTTCCGCTATAGCCATCACTTCTTTGGTTATGCCCACACTTCTATCATTGAGGCGCTTGCTCCCTTCTTTGATGCGACCTTTATCGCCTTTTAAATATTTACCGGTAAGTGCACCGCCAGCAAGTGGCGCCCAGGGCGTTAGCGTCATCCCAAAATGTTTGGCCATCGGAATGAGATCCCGTTCAGGCGTGCGTTGAAGTAAACTGTACTCCACCTGCAAGGCCAGGAGCTGGCTCCAGCCCATCAATTCGGCCATGGTATTGGCTTTTGACACTATCCATGCGGGCGTGTCACTGATGGCGATATAGTTCACTTTACCACTCCGCACCAGATCGTCGAGGCCACGCAAAATTTCGTCTATTGGTGTTAGGTCATCCCAAATATGGAGATACAGCAGGTCGATGAAGCCGGTATTCAAACGCTTCAAACTAGCGTCCACACTCCGCATCATATTCTTGCGGTTGTTGCCGCTGGCATTCGGGTTGGTAAGGTTGTCGTAGAGGGAATACTTGGTGGCGATCACAAAAAAATCACGATCACGCTGGCTAACAAATTCGCCAATGATCTTTTCGCTGGCACCATTCTGGTAGCGGTTGGCGGTATCCAGAAAATTGCCACCGGCATTGGCAAATGCCTCCATGATCTCAAAGCTGGCCTGCTTTTCGGCGCCCCAGCCACTTTCGGTGCCAAAGCCCATGGTACCCAGGCACAATTCACTCACCTTAAGACCGCTTCTTCCGAGAAGTTTGTATTTCATAAAATTTTCATTTACCAAGGTGAAATAAAATATCAGCATGGCCGCTTGTTACACAAAATACGCAGGTGCGCAGAACTAAGTAGCTACTGCCATTGTGAGCAATATGGCAGCAAACAATTTACCCAAAAGAAAGTTCTGCTAAAAAATCGGGTGCCGCTTGAATTCCTTCGTCCGGTCAAAAAGATAGCGGTAAGTGGTGAGCTTACGCGTTAGGGTGAACTCGAGGTTTTTAGAAATATTGATGATCTTGGGATTGAAATCACCCTGCCATTGCAATTCGGTTTCTGTATAATTGGTTTTATACTGGATGATCTTCGCGGCCTCCACGATCATGAAATAGTCAACGCCCTTGCCCTGGTATTCAGGAGTGATACCAAAAACGATACCGGTAAATTTTTGATTTTTTTTTCGCCACTTGAGCCATAGAAATTTAAGCTTGGCCAGCAGGTTAAAATTGCCATTGAGGTGTTTAAATAGCTGATTCAGCTCGGGCAGATTTATATAGAAAGCGATCGGCTGATCTTTATAATACGCAAACCAGGCAATATTGATATCCATCACCGGCTTCATGGTTTGGAACAGTTTTTTTGCCACTTTAATATCCATTTGCTTGTTGCCATCGTGACCTGCAAAAGCTGCATTATACACGGTGGAAAAATCCTGGGCATATTTATCCAGGTGGTTTAATTCGGGTCGCCTGGCAGAAAAATTGGGATCAAGGGCTACCTTATCATGGCCTGCATAAAAACGGTCGGGTAATCTGCCCGTTACCTGGCGTCCCCAGCAAAGCTGGTTAAAAAACACCTTAAAACCGTAGCCTTCAAATAATTCCTGGTAATAAGGCTGGTTATAATTCATGCAGTAAAGCGGCTCGTGGAAACCTTCCACCAATAAGCCCCACCAACGATCTCTTTCACCAAAATTAATGGGCCCATCCATCGCTTCAAATCCATTGTCCATTAGCCATTGTTTTGCCGTATTAAACAGGGTGTCGGCTGCTTCCCGGCTATTGATACAATCGAAAAAACCAATACCCCCCGTGGGCTGCTCGTCGCCTTTACTACGGTATTTTTTATTGGCATATGCGGCTATTCGGCCAATGAGATAGCCGGCATCATCCTTCAATATCCAGCGTTTTACTTCGCCGAAACGGAAGTATTTGTTCTTCTCTTTATCAAACACCTGGGCCACATCCTTATCCAGCGGGCGGATATAGTTGGGATCATTTTTATTAATAATGACATTGACCCTGATAAAGTCTTTGGCGGTTGGTTTGTCGGTGACTTCTATTAATTGCATCGCTGGATTATTTTCTTAAAACAGGCTGCTATTTAACCAATTTAATGGCAGCATCCAAACCTTGGGGCAGCGATGACTGGTAAACAATCGATCTACAACACATTCCGCCTGTATTGACGTACCGAAATCGGAACCCCATCGGCTAACGTTTGTACGGCGACCATCTCATCTTTAAAGTCGTAGGTAAATGAAATCAGCCGCATCGGGACTGGCTCGCAGCTATGCAGGTTAGCCGAAAGTTTCGTAGGCTCTACCAAAAATGAAAAGTAAATGCTTTGAGAAAGATTATTAATGAAGCGCAGGTCTTTATATCCATAGGCTACAGTAGCATCGGCGCCGAGCGGTGTAAAACGCTCGGCTTCCTGGTAAATGTCGATGGAATGATGGTGACGTTCAATAATGCTGAGACCAGCCCGAAGTGCCAGCAGGTAAATGATGCCGCTTAGCTGGCATAGGCCTCCCCCGGTTTCAGGTTCCAGCTTACCATTTACGATCGAGCGGCTTTTCGCAAATCCATTTTTTTTAGAAGGGTTTCCGATGAGTTTCCAGAAAGAAAATACCTGGTTAGCTTGAATGATCACATGGTGAACGCCAGCAGCACCCAGGCGCAGGTTGATGAGTTTATTTTGAAGGGCAGCACCCGGCCGTATGGGCTGTTGCTCTTGTAAAAAAAATTGATGCGTTGCAGCAACCTGGCTATCAGTTTTAGACGCTGCAAAATCCAGACGCTGTATCCGGTCCGACCTATTCCGACACCACAATTTCCATTGCAACTTCCAAACTTGCGGCAGCAGGCGGGCTACTATATTTCGAACGCCCACGTTAAAAACTGCAAGGATTACAAACTACTACACCTCCGACATCCACGGGCATGGCACCAATGGGATGTTTCAGCATGGCTGCATTGACAAAACTTATTCTTGTATTGAGCATTTTTCCCTCTGGTACGCCGTTGTCTGCAATAGGTTTAGCACTGCCAAAAGCTACTGCAATAATTCTTGAAGAATCCACCCCAATTTGTACCAGCCATTTGGCAACCGCCAATGCCCTTTTTTTGGTCAGTCCCAGGTTTTTATTTTCATCACCACCAGCGGCCACATGAGCTTCAATGCGTAGGAGTGTTATGGCTTTTTTATCGGTTAAATAGCTTTTAACCTCATGGAGGGGCGGGTCTGAAGAAACATCCAGGATATCAGTTCCAGCCTTGAAAACGACCTCTATCCCGGTCTTCAATTCATTGTTCTGTATGGTATAACTGCGGGGCTGGGAAGCAACCGGGCTAACAACGAGTAAAATGATCAAAGTGCTGAACAGACGCTTCATGAAATAAGATTAGGAGACACCAAATCTAACGCTTTGAGCAAAGGCATGCATCCGTGTTGGTGGGGATTTTGTTGCGGTTTCCAGGTCGGCACTTTACTAATTCGGCTGGCCTGAAGTCTCACAGGGCGAAAGCCAGCCCTGTCAGACTTTCATGAACGTTGATTAGCTTTTGAATTAGCCAGTTAAAAAAGGATTGCTTTTACAAAGAACTTTTAAGCGACACTGTAAGGCAATACTAATTCATCAGGCGGAACCCTTTACAGCGCGAGAGCCAGCCCTGGCAGGGTTATACGGTTGCAAGCATTTCTGTAGTAACTTCAAGGCTTAATTGCCTGCCTGGACCTATGAAATATTTTTGGTTTCCTGCTTTTCGAAAAATGCTGCTATCTGCCTCCGGCCTCTTTTTATTTGTTTACTTTGCCACTGCCCAGCTATGCCAGGGCAGCCTGGGTGATGCGGTTGTGAACAGAACTTTCGGATCGGGTGCTAACCCCGGCCAACCACTGGCTGCAGGCATTACCAATTATAGCTATGTGTCGAACACCTGCCCCAACGATGGACAATACACCATTGCCAATGCTACCTCAGGTTGCTTCAACAATTCCTGGTTTACTGTAAGTCAGGATCATACACCTGGAGATGTTAATGGCTATATGATGATCGTAAACGCATCCAATGAACCCGGTGAATTTTATGTAGATACGGTGCGGGGCCTGTGTGGTAATACTACTTACGAGTTTGCATCCTGGATCCTGAATGTTCACAATGCCGGGGCCTCCACCTGCAACCCGATCAGTTTGCCCAATGTCACATTCCGCATTGAAACCACGACCGGCACCGTTTTGCAAACATTCCAAACGGGAAATATACAGGCCATCTCCGGCTCCGCCTGGAACCAATATGGGTTCAATTTCGCCACGCCTGCCAACACTACCGCGGTAGTGTTGCGCATGATCAACAATGCACCGGGAGGTTGTGGCAACGACCTGATTATCGACGATATCACTTTCCGGCCCTGCGGCGCAAAAGTAACAGCAACGATCAGTGGCGGAGGTACGCTGAAGAATTTTTGCGCGGGAGATACTGCCAGTGTGCAACTGTCGGGCACCATTTCCGCAAGCTATACGAATCCTTTTTATCAATGGCAGCTGAGCAGCAATAGCGGTGGTAGCTGGACTGATATCCCGGGAGCAAACAGCCCTGTTTACAATCGAACGGCGACCCTGACCGGCAACTACCTGTACCGGCTTACTGTGGCTGACGGATCCAATATTTCTATCACTTCATGCAGGGTAAATTCGGATAATATCACCGTAAATGTAAATGCGCTGCCTGCACCCCAGGCTTCCAATAACGGGCCTGGTTGCGAAGGACAGTCGCTGGTGCTAAGTGCCACCAATGGCGAAACCTACGAATGGACAGGGCCGGGTAATTATACCAGCAATACTGCACAACCAACCATTCTTACTATCTCTACGGCCAATGCAGGTAAATATTATGTAAAAGTGACCACTCAGGCAGGCTGTATAAACACGGACTCAACAATCGTAAGTGTATATGTGTCGCCGGTGGCGGATGCGGGTGCAGACCTGCGCATATGTGAAGGCGCATCAACCCTGCTCCAGGGCAGCGGCGGGGCGAGCTTTGCCTGGGCGCCGGATACCGGTCTGTCTGCAAACAATATTTCCAGCCCAACAGCCAACCCAACTGACAGCACCCTCTATATTCTTACAGTAAGCAATGGCACCTGCACTGATACAGATTCGGTATTGGTTGCTGTGCTAAAAAAACCAGTAGCCAATGCAGGCCCCGATTTACAAATATTCCAGGGCGGAACAGCGAACCTTCAAGGCAGCTTTAGTGGTTCCGGAGTGGTGTATTACTGGACGCCGGATTATAATATCAGCGGCAGTGACTCGGATATCAACATCAGCGTGGCACCCCTTTCTGACACTACCTATACCCTGCATGTGGCATCCCAGGATGGATGCGGCACTGCCACCGACGAAGTATTTGTAAGGGTATTTAAGAAGATCACCGTACCAAATGTATTTTCTCCGAATGGCGATGGCATCAACGACGACTGGCGCATCGATGGCCTTTTTACTTTCCCTGAGTCGGACCTGCATGTTTTTGATCGCTATGGCAGGCAGGTTTACGCAAGCAGGGGTTATCCAAAACCCTGGGATGGGAAATACCAGTCGAAGGAATTACCGGTTGGAACGTATTACTATATTATTGATTTGAAAAACGGACTGAAGAAACTTTCAGGGTCTGTTACGGTATTGAAGTAGCCCCGACTTAAAGCCTTTAAGGTCCTTTTCGGAGTTACACATAGGCAACATCCTCAATAGACCTTATAGGTTTTTGTTAAAAAGCGCCTGCATATACGCCAAACCCTTTTCTCTCGCAAAGGCAATATTTTTTTCAGGAATGGAATCCGGATCGGGGAAATTTTCAAGCGCAGCGGTGATGCTGTCTTCCCGCAGGATATGCAGCATCGGGTATGGCGAACGGTTGGTATAATTCGCGGCATCGTTGATGTCTTCGCCGGCAAAACAATACTGTGGGTGAAAGCTGGCCAGTTGATAAATGCCGATGTAATCTTCATTCTCCATCATCTGCTCTGCGATATCTACCAGGTCTAGATAGGCAGTAAAATCGCCGAAGTTATTGGGCAAGATAATGAAGGTCGTTTCAATGTCTTCGTCTGCATCCAGGTGATAGACTTCCTGCATGAGCGCTTCCAGAACAGCTTTGGTATTTGCCGAAGGCAACACTGCGTAGCGAACCGACTTTTTAAGCAATGCCTTTGCTGCAAAGGGGCAAAAATTACAGCCAATTACTACACACTGAATCCAGTTGATAGTTTGTTCGGTAACGGTGGTATGGGAAATGGATTCGTTGATAGTTACAGATTGACTAAAGTTACGGCCTGGAATTTATTACATGATATGCCGCGCTATATTCCTGTGAAAAACGGTAATGGCCCTGGTATGCAAAAAAGGATAGAGCACTTTATCCCGAAAACCTGAATCGCTTTTGTAAATGGTATGATGGGTGATTTCCGTGAAACCTTCAGCGGTTTCCTGTAGCCGGATCTGCTGGCTGCCAGCCGCTTTACCCTGGGTAAGGTAGCAGGTTTCCAAATATTTTTCGGCTTCGTTCACCGCGGTTATTTCGTGGCCTACAGCAATATTTACCAGACCACCAAACAGGGATAAATTGATCAGCACAATCTGGCCTTGTTCCGCCCCTTCGTAAGCATCATCGAGGTAAGTTATTTTGTTTTTGGGTCTTGAATATTGCAAACCAAAGCTCAACATGCCACTTCCCCATGCATCCTTCGGATGCAGGTTTTTATAGACCCGCCAAACGGTTTCGATATCCTTTTTTACGAGGAACTTTTTGATATGGTGGTTAAAGTTGGCCATCTCCGGGCTGGCCCTGGAGAAGGACAGCAACTGAGCAAAATCGGCCAGTGTATGCAGTTGGTGCTGGTGTATAAAATCTCGTATCTTTTTTTGTTTGATGCGGCCATAGTCTACATCAGAAACTTGCATCATTGATCCGGTGGTAATAACTGCCTGCATCTTTTTTTTGGGTCTGTTTTTTTGACAAATATAGACCGCTTCTATCGTGGTTTCATTATTTCCCAAAGGTGGCAATATCCAGATAACATTTATAAAAAGCTGATTATGGGCTAAGTGACAAAAGGTATAAATCTAAAAATTGACTTTTTGCGAATGTTTCCAGCCGGCAATATATTACAAGTGATAGAATGGGTGAATTGATCAGGGCGTCAATCGTAGCAGCAAAAAAGATTCAATTTATGATAAACAAAATATCCATGAAAGATCCGTCATATCCGCTTAATCCGTGCTTCTATCATTCAAGGTATTAGGCGTTTCACGCTAGTCCTTTCCTTCCACCTTCCCGACCATAAAAACATCCTGCCCGGTGGCATCGCCATGCTCCTGTAATTTGCCAAAAGCGGCTGCGGTGGCATAATTCAATAGGTCTTGCGGCGTGTGATGGTTGTAGATGCCATATATGAGGCCGGCCATAAAACAGTCGCCGCTCCCGCTACGGTCGGCTACGCCTGTGCAGGTAAATTCAGGGGACACAAAAAGTTCATGATTCGTAAATAAACTGGTGTAGTAGCGGAGTTGGTTGGCGTCGCTGTCGAAGCGGAAGGTATTGGCCACCGTTTTGCATTTCGGAAACATCCGGGTAATTTCAAGAGAAGTGGCGGCTGCGTGATCAATATAGGCCTGGCGGCTTCTGTGGTCGTGAATAAATTCGTCTACGGCTGTTCCGAGAAGGATATTGGCGCTCCAGATATTGCCCATCACCACATCGCAATGCTGCACCAGCTGCGGCATAATCTCAATGGGTTCTTTAGCATATTTCCAAAGCCGGCTGCGGTAGTTCAGGTCTACCGAAATCGTGATGTTTTTGCGTGCAGCGGCTTCCACAGCTTCGAGGCAAACATCCGCTACGTTTTGGTTCAGGGCCGGGCTGATGGCGGAAAAGTTGAACCAGGAAACATCCCTCAAAACCTTGTCCCAGTCTATTACTCCGGGCTTGACCTCTGAAAAAGAAGACCGGTCGCGGTCGTATACCATGCTGCCTTTGAGATCGGCGCCGCGGTCTAAAAAATAGATGCCAATGCGGTTGCCCGCAAAGACAATGCTGGAGGTATAAATGCCTTTGTATTCGAGGTAGTTGATCACGTGCCGGCTCATGAAATTATCCGGCAGCACGGTGCAATATTTTACCGGCACGTTCCAGCCGGCCAGTGCAGTAGCCACATTGGCTTCCGCGCCACCCATATACAACTGCATCGGGTGCTTATTTGCCAGCTCCTCATTCGCAGCCGGCGAAATCCGCAACAACAGTTCGCCAAAGGAAAGTACTTTCTTTTTCAACCAATCGCAAGTTTGGGGTTTAGGAAGTTTACGGTTTAGAGGTTTAGAGGTTTAGAGGTTTAGAGGTCAGTCCGATAGTTCACAAGTTTACAAGTTCACCGGTTCTTTAGTGGTGTCAGTCATCCTGTCATCAGATCTCCCCATAAA
Organism: Chitinophagaceae bacterium; assembly: GCA_039925965.1. Taxonomy (GTDB): domain Bacteria; phylum Bacteroidota; class Bacteroidia; order Chitinophagales; family Chitinophagaceae; genus JAZKFT01. Next base: position 37,579 of record JBDSXW010000059.1, on the reverse strand, counting down.
TTACGTTCAGCGATTTTCACACTTCCGCATCTTCATATTTCCATATTATCCATTACTCCATTGTCCTTCCATTTTCCACCCAAAATATTCCTCTGCATTATTGAAGCAGATGTCTTGAATTAGTTTGCCCACCCAGGGAATATCGTTGGGCATTTCGCCGTTCTCTATTTCCTGGCCAAAGAGATTGCACAGCAGGCGGCGGAAGTATTCGTGGCGGGGATAACTGAGGAAGCTGCGGCTATCGGTTAGCATGCCCACAAAGCGGCTGAGCAGGCCCATATTACTCAGGGTGTTGATCTGTTTGGTCATGCCATCTTTCTGGTCGAGGAACCACCAGGCGCTGCCAAACTGCACTTTACCGGCCACAGATCCATCGTTGAAATTGCCGATCATCGTAGCCATCAGCTCGTTGTCGGCAGGATTCAGGTTATAGATAATGGTCTTTGCCAATTGGTTGGTGCTGTCGAGGCGGTTCATGAATTTTGACAGGGCCCGGCTCTGGCTGAAATCACCAATAGAGTCCCAGCCAGTATCTGGACCTAACTTACCCAGCATCCTGGCGTTGTTATTCCTTAGTGCGCCGAGGTGGTATTGTTGTACCCAACCTTTAGCATGATCCCAGATGGCAAATTCATACAACAAGGCTGATTTTAATTTGAGGTTCTCGGCCTGGTTCAATTCGCTGCCGGCTCTTATTTTGTCAAAAGCGGCGGTAATTTCTGCTTCGGTGTAGTCTTCTGCATAGATCTGCTCCAGCCCGTGGTCGCTTACTGAACCACCCATCTCAGCAAAGAAATCGTGGCGTTTTTTAAGGGCTTCCAGGTAGCTGGTATAAGACGAAACGGTAATACCTGCGGCGGTTTCAACTTTGGCCACATAGGCGTTGAAAGCCGCGGCTTCATCTACGTTCATGGCTTTATCGGGGCGGTAAGCCGGCACGATTTTTATTTCAAATCCGTCGGCTTTTATCTTGCTATGGTGTTCCAGCGAATCGATAGGATCGTCGGTAGTACACACCACTTTTACATTCATTTTACGAAGCAGGTTCTTTACCGAATATTTCGGTGTTTGCAGCTTGGCCGTACACGCATCATAGATCTTTTTGGCGGTGGTGCTGTCGAGAATATCATACACGTCAAAATAGCGCTGTAACTCCAGGTGCGTCCAGTGATACAGTGGGTTGCGAAGCGTATAGGGCACGGTCGCTGCCCAGGCTTCGAATTTTTCAAAGTCGGTGGCATCGCCGGTGATAAACCGTTCGTTGACGCCATTGGCCCGCATGGCCCGCCACTTGTAATGGTCGCCGTAGAGCCATACCTGGGTGAGATTTTCAAACTGGTGATCGTTCGCAATCTGGTCGGGCAACTGGTGACAGTGGTAATCGATCACCGGCATCGGCTTGGCATATTCACGATACAAACGCTGCGCAGTGGAGTTGTGCAACAGGAAATTTTCGTCAAGAAACATTTTCATTGGTAAGGCTTTTTGAAGTCATCCGCGCAAGGGGTATTGATGCGGTTTTGAAACAGGCGACAAGACTACTTACTTATAGCTGTTTAAAGGCTTAAAATTAAGGGAATATTTACGCAAACGATGACGGGGTTGCAGATTCGGAGCTATTACAACGATGTAAATAACGGCATTGAATAAATGGCCGGGCTATGGCAGCCTGGTTCGAAGTTTTATGCTACTTCCTGGCCAAACCACATTCATCCTCAACGTTAAACTGACGTGGTGAAATTTGAACACATAACAGCCGGCTAATATTCAACTGCTGAAGGGATGCCGGATGGAAGTGAAAAGCCCGAAGGCCGCCGGTGTTTTCATGCAAAGCTGAGCTGCGAAGACTGTATGCGGCCGAGGACTTGTAACGTACAGCCGGAACCGGAGTTTATCCTGCTCCTTCAGCCGATAGCCCCAGCCCTATTTACTTTTCCGCCTCCCTTCCAATATCCGGTAAAATGAGCGGCTTCTGATCTCATCCAATGTAAGACCCGTGGCCACGGCTTCGTCTTCGGTGATGGCCCCGCAGTTCATGGCTTTTAGAAAGAAATTAAGAAGGCCCTGGCCTGTGGCGGCATCATCAAAAATATCCCCGGTAAGGGTGGAGATGGCTGCGCGGTCAACAAATGTTTTGAGCCGGAATACCGCGTCTTCATAACTGCTGAGAAAGAAATTATAGGTTGCCGCATAGCGCATGGGAAGTTGTGCGGGGTTGAGGTCCCAGCCCTGGTACATGCCGTTGATAAGCGAGTGGGTAGTATGGGTAAAACCAATACGCCAGGCGTTGTGCACCACTTCATGGTTCTCTGTCAGCTGCTCATAACTCAGGTCGTCGCCACGGTGCGGGGCGATGGGCATCACATTGGTGGCACCATCACTTAAAAAGATGCCGGTACCACCCAGCGCTACTTTGGTCATATGGTGGGCAAAATCGCAGACGCCATGGGCCATGGTTTGGTATTTGGCCGTAATGCCACAGGATGCTGTGTAATCGTAGGTTCCAAAATGAGCGGCAATGCAACGGCCTTCGCTGGCTTTGATGATCCGGAACAAGGGGTTGCGCCCTTCATCATCCATCACGATCTGGGTGGCTTCTACCATCGTTTCCATCTTGAGCGTGCCAGCTTCCAGGTTATGTTTTTGTTCGATGATCCGGAACAGTTTCACCAATGCAATTACTTGCTCCGGGATGGTCACCTTGGGCAACATCACTACGAAGTTTTCCGGCAATTTGCCTTTGGTTTTTTCCAGCAAGGTGGTAAGAAAAATGTCCATGGTTCTCACGCCGCGGGCTTTCAGGTCTTCGGTAAATGGTTTGATACGAATACCTATAAAAGGTGATATGGTTTTATTGGCCATCCCTTCAGCCAGCTCGTTGGCGGCGTTGACGGCAGTAGCGTCTTCTTCATCATTGGGGCGGTTGCCAAAGCCATCTTCAAAGTCGATCCTAAAATCCTCCACCGCCTCGGTCAGGAGCTTTTTTACGATCTTATTGTATACCGAATAAGACAGCCAGGCTACTTCTGTTTTACGTTGCACTTCTGTCATGCTATCCAATTTTTGGGTGAGGGCAGCTATATCCTTTTCCAGGTGTGGCAGATGCTCAAAGCCTTGCAGTTGCAGGGTTCTAGCCAGCGATACAAAATTGGGTGCATACGTCAGCAGGTTTTTTAATGCGACTTCGCCCATCTTTATCGTGGTATCGCTTTTAAACAAATTGGCCCCGCCATATACGGTATGTACGGCCTGGCGATCGGGCTTATCGCCGGGGTATTTTTGCTGAAATTCCAGGTTGGCGGCACCCAGCACGCTGAGTACATTTTCTTTGTCGGCATCGGTGATGGTGAAGTTCATGTTGGTTGTTTTAACTAATTCCAGGGGTTCCCCAAGGCTGAAGCCTTGGGTTAGTAAATATGGTCTATTTTTTTCAATTGATTAATTTAAGGGAGGCCTCACCCCAACCCCTCGCGTAGAGGGGCAAAGCCGTTGTTTTATCCACTTTTATGATCCTCTGTAGGTACTGTATCCGAAAGGATTCAGGAGCAGCGGCACATGGTAATGTTCAGGGCTGTTTATTTCGAAAATAATTTCCACTGCGGGGTAGAATGTTTTTGTTTGAGAGGCGCTGAAATAGACGGCCGTTTCGAAACGCATTTTATAAATGCCGGCCGGCAGTAGCACATCTTTCAATAAAAGGTCGGCGACACGGCCATCGGCATTGGTTTTGCCCTGGGCAATAATATCCCAGCCATCCTGAAGGTGGCGGTACATGGATACAGCAATGCCTTCCGCGGGCCTGCCTTTGCTGGTATCCAAAACATGGGTGGTAACCTGGCTCATGATACAAATAATTTTTCCAAACGCAATTTGGTGATTTTATCCTGTTCGCCCGCGGCAATTTCTATTTCTACTTCGGCACTGTTTTGCAGCCGTACTTCCAGCAGGGTCAGCATTTCTTCGGCTGTTTTACCGGTGGCACATACAATAAATATATACCCGAATTTTGCGTGGTACATCTGGTTGGCGTCTGCCAGTGCTCTAATGATCTGTTCGCCTGCAAATGCCACTTCCCTTTGCTCGTCGGAAGCCCATTCAGCTGTATCTGCAAACTCTTTCTTCAGCGAATTAAGGTCTCCAATTTTCGGATGGTGGGTAAAAGCTTCCAGCCAATCCTGGTCGGTGCACTGGTACCATTTTTCTTCGGCATATTCCAAGAGTTCCACCAGGTCTTCCACGGGGAAACATGCCAGCATTTTGTCTACCCAGTTGGCGGACCCGCAACATTGGGTGAGTAGTTCCTGTTGTTGGATGGCGGGAAGGTGATCAAATTCGGCGATGGACATTCTTGTAGATTATTTTAGGGTCAAGATGCTTTGAAGAGGCCTCACCCCCGGCTCCTTTCCTCTCGGACAGGGGTGCCTCCCGGCGAGATTGTTTACAGGTATTTTGCAGGTTCGTTATTATTTCAGAGTCCCCCAGAGACGCATACGGCTGATGCCGCCATCGGGGAAAATGGTGAGCCGGGCATGGGTGAAGGCTTCGTTGGTGGCGATCTCGGTTTCAAAATAATGTTCATGATCGGCCTGCAGTTTTACCTGCGGCAAGATGGTCATCCATTCAATCTGGTCGGTGGCCAGATTGGCTTCATCATCCGGAGAAATCGTACAGCCTTCGATCAAGCAGGTGTCGGGGTAATTGCCTTTGAAATGACAAGTATCTACCAGTATTTTTTTAATGCTGGCCTTATGCGCCAGGCGAACGATCACCCAATCTTTATTGCCGGGCGTCCGGTTACGTTTGGTTTCCCAGCCATCACCCATATTCACACCGCGGCCGGGCGTGATGAGGTTATCCATATGGCTAAAAAACATATCGTTGCATTGTACGGATTTGGCGCCATTTACAGCCGCAGCCACATCTACTAATTCTTCTGCACCAACAATTGTCCAGTCTTTGTATACTTCGCCGTACACTTTTAGCCTCGCCACACCGCCATCGGGGTAAATATGCAGTTTCAGATGTGTGTAAATAGTTTCATCTGTTATTTCGTACAGGTTTTGAGAACCTGGTTGCAGCGGCGATTTCACCAGAATTTCCGTCCAGTTGGCAGCTTCGAAATCTGCTTCCTTTGCTTGGGCAGGCAGGTTACAGGCTTCAATAGATGCATGCGGCGGATGGTTGCCAAGGAAGTAGTTGGTGTCAATATCTACTCCATGAATCTTACCAGGAGTAGCCAGTTGAATAATACACCAGTCGTGGCCCGGAACCCGCTTCCGTCTTGATTCCCATCCATCCATCCACTTACCGCGTTCAGTGAACTTATCGGTAATAAAAATTCCGCGACCTGGCTTGAGCAGGTTTTCCATCTCAGCAAAAAAATCATCGGTGCACAGCAAGGTCTTGCCGCCGAGGCGCTCGGCTGCGAGATCGTTGTATTGGGTGAATTTTTGTTCTGTCATAAATAGTTTTTTTGTTCGTGACTAAGGATTGCCAACCTTTAAAAGGTTGGCAATCCTTACACCTTTGTTCAAATGTAAAAACATTCCCTCAGCAAAAACCTTTTCTCCGGCAAGCCAGGTTTGTTGCACTACACCGCTAAGGGTTTCGCCGAGATAGGGTGTTATTTTATGTTTGTGGCGTATGATGTCTTCAGTTACCACAAAGGTCTTTTCATCATCCCAGGCGAGCAGGTCTGCATCAAAGCCTACGGCAATTTTGCCTTTGGCGTTCTGCACCCCCGCAAGTTTTGCGGGGTTTTCGGAAAGCCATCGGGCGATGTCGTTCAGGGTTGCGTTTCTTTTTTTTGCGGCGGTCCACAATACCGGCAAGGCAAACTGGATGGACGAGATGCCGCCCCAGGCTTTCATAAAATCACCGGTTTCTATTTGCTTCAAGGCAGGCGGGGCGGGCGAATGGTCGGTGGCCACAAAATCGATGGTACCATCTTGTAATGCCTGCAAGAGCAGCTCATTATTTTTCGCTTCACGGATCGGTGGGGCGCATTTGAATTGGGTTTGGCCATCTGCGATTTCCTCTGCATTAAAGTATAGATAATGCTGGCCGGTTTCTGCCGTTAATGGCAAGCCTTTTTGTTTTGCTTTTTTTATTTGCTCGATTGATTGGGCCGAAGATAGGTGTACGATATGCGTGCGGCAATGGAATTCCTCACAAAGCCGGATCATTAGCGCAATGGCATCATCCTCCCATTTCTTTGGTCTCGAAGAAAGATAGTTTTCATACGAGCGTTCATCATCGCTGAAACTCTTGTGGCCTTTGTCATCCAGTTCGCAATGTACCAGCAGCGGTAAGCCTTGCTTTGCGATAATGGGCATGGCTTTTCTCAGATCCGCCTCAGTGAGGTTGGGAAATTCATCGATGCCGGAATGGGTAAGAAATGCTTTGAAACCCATCACACCAGCGGCTATCAGGCCTTCGATTTCACTTTCATTGCCAGGGATGATACCGCCCCAAAATCCGCAGTTGGTATGCAACTGGTTTTGGGTGGAGGCCAGCTTCAGTTGGAATGCTTTTACAGTGGTAGTAACGGGCGACGCATTCAGCGGCATATCCACCAGCGTAGTGATACCCCCTGCCAATGCCGCCTTTGTTGCGGTATCAAACCCTTCCCAACTGGCGCGACCAGGCTCGTTGATATGGACATGGGGGTCTATGATGCCAGGCATCAGCACCAGGTTTTCAAGGTGGGTAATGACGCCCTCAAAGTCCTTAGGCAATGTAGGGGCTACACCAGTTATGATGCCTTCGTTGATGATGACATATGCGGGTTTTACGCCATCCGGTGTAACCACCCTTTTGCTAAAGATTGCGGTTGCTATCATTATGGGAGGGAAGCTAAGTATTGTTTTTGGAACGGGGATGGTTTAATGGCATACCTCGGAAGTCTCCGGCGATTTATGAAAACTGTTTTCAACCTTATTAGCAAATGCAATCTGCAATACATCATACCTTATTCCTTAATCAAAATTCCTGTGATAATGGAATAAGGCTATTTCGCTGTAATGCTATCATTAACTACTAGGGTTTAGCGCAATTTTGCGTCGCTGATTTACGCTCCAAAATGTTTCTATTCACCCCTTTTACAATTAAACCCAAAAATTCGCTAACAAACTTTTAATTTGTTTCTTTTACAAAACCAAAACTTAGCCTGGTTGTGGCGGCAGATGGGATCCAACTGCAGATGACTATGGCCTCTTTCTATGGTATATATCATTTTACTTTCCGCGTTGGGGCTCGTATTGCTGATGCTCATTATCATGACGCATCATTTCCATGCACTGGCAAAAACAAGGGCGGCCGCAACCATTGTTGTGGTAAATGAAAAAAAAGAAGAAACCACTTCAGCTAAGCTTGAATTGTCGAAAGGCTTTCTCTATACTGCCATGATCGGCACCATCATCGCCATGCTGATTTGTACTTACCTCATTGTCAAAGGCACGCCCTGGGAAAGTCACATGATGGAATGGCTCAATATTATCGTCCGTCTGATGCATATTACATTCGGCATCGCCTGGATCGGCGCTTCTTTCTATTTTGTGTTTCTGGAAAACGCGCTGAACCGCACGGAACATGTAAGGGACGAACTGGCGGGTAATCTCTGGGCGGTACATGGCGGAGGATTCTACTACCTGGAAAAATACAAGGTTGCGCCAAAGCAGATTCCAAAGCAGTTGCACTGGTTCAAATACGAAGCTTATTTCACCTGGCTCTCTGGTTTCAGCCTGCTGTTCGTAGTCTATTATTTTAATGCCAAAGCATTTTTGATAGACACCAATGTGCTGAATCTTTCACCGGCAGCGGCGATTGGTATTGGCATCGGATCGTTTGCACTGGCCTGGATCCTTTACGATTTGTTGTGCAAAACGCCGCTTGTAAAAAAGGGATACTGGTTTACGGTCGTGGGCTCCATCATCCTGGTGGGATTTGCCTATGGCTATTCGCATGTCTTCAATAGCAGGGCGGCGTATATCCATTTCGGAGCGATGCTGGGTACACTGATGGTGGGGAACGTTTTTTTTATCATCATTCCGTCGCAAAAAGCAATGGTAAAAGCGGCAAAAGAAGGACTGCCACTCAATTCTGAACTGGGGAAGTTTGCAGGCTTACGATCGCTGCACAACAATTATTTTACGCTACCGGTTTTGTTCGTAATGGTAAGCAATCACTTTCCCAGCACTTTCGGAAACGCATACCCATGGCTGATTCTCGCGGTTATTTCACTTGGAGCCGCAGGCGTAAAACATTGGCTGAACCTGAAAGAAAAAGGAAAATACAGCATCTGGGTACTCCCCGGATCAGTACTGATTCTACTGGCCGCAGTATTCATGACGGCGCCTGCCAAACCCGGTGAATGCAAAAAAGAAATCAGTTTTGCGCAAGTGAGTACCATCATCAATACGAGATGCATCAGTTGCCATAGCAGCAAACCAACAGATGATATATATACTGCGCCACCTAATGGTGTAGTCTATGATACGCCGGCTGATATTGTGAAACTAAAAGATAAAATCCTGCAGCGGGTGGTGATCACGAAGACTATGCCCCAAAATAATAAAACCGGCATTACACCGGATGAACGAGAAATCATAGGCTGCTGGATAAGCCAGGGTGCCAATTTAAAATAGCGCTCGAAATGTCGCCAGTATATTCCATGCCACGAATTACACAAATGAACACAATACTATAAGTCATTCAACTTGTAATTCGGATCCATTATTGTAATTCGAGGCAGGTAATATTTTTAAGAATTAGCGCTTTCTGCATCCTCCTTCCAGGTGTTCACTTTAGAACGTCCGGAACGAATCATTTCACCAGCATCGTTTTTAAATCCTTCTAGTTTATCCATCGCTGACTCGGCAAAATCCTTCACTTTATCTTTTGCCTTGCCTATCTTGGCTCTTGTCTTTTTTCCTGATTGCGGGGCAAATAAAAGTCCTAGGATCACGCCAACGGCCACCCCTTTGAAAAACTTTGAATGTGTCATAGCTGTAGTATTTATAATCGTTTAAGATATCTTCATTATATAAAAAAGCCTGCCAAAAAAAATCGGTACGTATGGCCCCTCATTCTGGAGCTTTCGCCAGATTTCAGGCTTATTAAAGGAAATAATGCCCCATAAATCTTCCTCAAACTGGGGTTTTTGGCATGCAGATTTACCGGGGGTTTTAGTGAAGTAAATCCACATAGTCGTTTATCGTCTAAAGTTTCAAGCTTTCACTTCAGCTTTGCAGGGTTCCGCATGGACACGGCTCATCCAAAAAAACTATCCATGGTCTGGCGAAGCACCGGAGTGATAAACGGAGTCTATCACCGTTTACTTACCCGAATGCACCCTATAATAGTTCATGTTGCAGATATCGGCTTGACCAGCTATATTGGCATAAATTACAACCGCGCTATCCATTTTTCATTTGTAATACCCATCTATGAACCGAAGGAACTTTTTAACTGCCACTACCCTGGCGACTCTTGGCAGCTCACTTTCTTTTGCATTTGGCCGGGAAAGATTTGATTTTTTTTCCAGTAACGACATTGAAATAGCTCACCTGGCCACAGTGAGTCAGCAGTTAGAATCCGACTTTCAACAATTGCTGCAATGGATGGATACGAATGGCTGGTCGAACTATTTGTCACAGACGTTGGACGTAGATCTGAAACTACAGGGCGACGCGTTAAAAGCTCATCTGGTAAAAGTACTGGACCGTGAAAAGCTACAAACATTGCGCAGCAATGAAGCCTCGGGATACGACGATTTTGCCGGCATGCGCCTGGTACAGCCCGGCTTCCCCGCCTTTAGTTTGCTGTATCATACGCTTGCAAGTCCGCGGGTGAGGGGATTTTCCGCCTATCCTTCGTTACAGCAGATAGACATACTCGAAAATTATATACATGCCCTGTACACCTTTGCACAGCTAAAGAAAGATTATGATATCCTATCTGGCAAAGATCTCGTGTTGGCTGTGTTTGCCTACGAATACCGTCCCGCATTTAAAACACCGCATCACCAGCACGCAGACATCGTTTATTCAAGAACGGGCATTGCACGGATAGGCAATGAGCCGGCGAACTACGACACCATTAACCGCTGCTTTACCAACAAACCGGCAGATCCAGCCAAAACAAAGCAGGTGGCTGTAACGCCCGCCAGGTATGGATTATTTCTGGCCAAAAAAGTACGCAGCAATCGTGTTGACCTGATGCAAACCGGCGCATCAAAACCTGGCGATCCCTATAACGATGCCAAAGACGGGGAGAAATGGTTTCTGCAACCGGTGCGGAAATTATTCAACGGAGACGAGCTAATCAAGGAAACCAAAATCGACTTCAGCGAACTGCACAGGAGTGAAAAAATTTACAAATTACATGTTACTAAAAAATTGTCTATTACTGGCGGGCTGATTCCTCCGATTTTAGATTCCGCCTACCTCGTGAACCAGGATGAAAAAAGAAATGAAGGTTCCTCATTCCTCGTAATTTCCATACCAAGACCATTGATCAGGCATGCAATGAAAGGCGATCAGCCATTATATTTCAGGGTGAACAAAGGCAATGAAGGCACCCGTTATTTTAATTCGTTGAATACCCAGCTGGTGGAAGATGTAGAGTTGCTGGAGATCAACAAAACCAACAATAATAAGGCTTACTGGCACAGCGTTAATTTCTACAACGCTCCCAGGAAACAACCCCTTTTCCTGAATGTAACGCACCAAAAAAGTGGCAACAGTTATACGCAGTTAGAAAGGCTCCCGAATAGTTCGTTCGACAAAAAGATCAATGCGGGAGGCTACGATTCGCCGCTGTTTGAAGACAGTATCTGCGATGGCCGGGTTTTTGTGAATACTGCCGGAATGGATCTTTCAAAACTGGAGGGTATTTCAGCCAGCTGTCTCCCGGCCTTCTCGGTCGTCACTGCACCGGATTTCTTTCCACAGGTAGATTGTTTCGACCTGGCGGACTACGATATCGCTCCCGGCACAAACAAGAAGGATACGAATTTTTATGAAGGCGGCACCGCCAGCCTTGCCACATTGCGGATGCGTCCCAACCCGCGCGTGCTCGACACCAGGGATCTTACCTACACTGCCGTGTTGAGCAAGCAACCAAATACTGGTACAGGAATTTCAAAAGAGCGGTTGCGGGAATTCGAGGATCCATCCGCAGAAAAAGGGTATTTTGTTTCCGGCTTTTTGCCCGATGTGTCTTCTTCCATATTCGCTCCTGGCTGGGATATTACTTATAGCGGTACCAAAGACAATGTATACCTCGCCACCGAAGGTCTCGGCTCGCCTTTCACAGAAGACATGAAATTATGCTCCGCTATGAATGGTATGTGGCCGGCTGCTTCACCGGATGCTTCCCGAACCTACCAGGGTGGTCTTGAACCGGAGTATCGCAACCCCACTGCAATACCGTTGCTCGATGATGAAATCGGGATATATGCCATTTCTACCAGCGGCGGAGAGCCCAGCTATGGTTGGGATGGTGAGCAGGGACCTTATCTTGAAAAAATGAAGGGCAAATGGATGGTGAATTTTACCGACCTGGCAAGAGCCGATGTAGTGCAAAACACCCTGGACGCAGCATTGGATATGTCGAAGTTGCGGGAACTTACAAGTAAAGAATTGATCAATCGCATGCATTGTTTGAGGGCATGTGTACAAAAGCTACCTAAGAAAAATTTTGCATCCAAAGAAAAGCTCGCCGCGATGACGGGCTTCACCTATCACTGGCTGGTGAGCGCTGAAAAAGTAAACTGGGGTAGCGAAGACGTAAAAGCATTGGGCCTGCCGGAGAACCTGACGGGTGGCAAAGATTGGATTACTAATAAAATGAATGCAAAAGTAAACGGACCTGGTTATCTGTTTGTGTTTGTGGATACGGCGAAAGACGATCTTAACCATAGAGATTGGGCAGATTACAAAAGGCGCAGGCTGCCTATTGATACATTATGGGTGTGCCAGGTAACGGCAACACAGGTGGCATGGAAACAAATATTGCCCAAAGCTACTGACTGGCAGGTTTAAAGATTATTCATATGGATGTCGACATTGCAGTTATCGGGGCCGGGCCGGCAGGTTGTGCAGCAGCTATTGCTGCTGTTCAATCGGGGCTTTCGGTTTTGATCATCGCAGGAATCAACAGCAGGCACAGGGCCACCAACATTATACCAGAACCATCAGAAAGCATCCATCCCGGGGTGCTTTCTTTGTTGGAGCAATTACAGGCAACGCAGGCGGTGCACCTTGCCTCGCAGGGTGTGTATGAGGGCACGCAATCGGGACATCTATTGTCGCCACTAGGCCACGACGCTGATGGCAAACCCTGGCTGGGCCATCATATCAACAGACCGCGCTTTGACGCATGCCTGCTGGATGCGGCGATATTACAAGGTGCCGGAATTTTACAACAGGATCTGGTGAGTGGCTTTTTATTACAGGATGATTGTGTGGTTGGCGTTACCACCAAATCGGGAAAGGAAATCAGTTGTAAATATGTAATTGACGCCAGCGGGTTTAAACGATTAGGTGGAAAAAAAATACAATTTGAAGAAACATTTTATTCGTTGCCGTTAACAGCCTGCACGGGCATTACGGAAAATATTGATCCCGGCCATCGTCTTTTCAAAACTCCCTTTACCCAGTTCATACCCAATGCGGCTGGCTGGACCTGGCTTGCGCCGGAGCCACCCAACACCTGCACCTGGACAAGACTTTCAGTAAAGAGCCAGCATGCAATTGAAGTTCCGCCTGAATTGCAAAACTTTACCAATAGTACCCCAATAAAGGCGGCCAATTGCCGTTGGCGCATCTTCCGGCCTGTATGCAAAGAAGGTATTGTTTTATGTGGTGATGCTGCCGCCATTTTGGATCCGGCCGCCGGACAGGGAATTTTGAATGCCCTGCTAGCCGGCATAAAGGCGGCAAAAACTATAGCATCATGTATCGAGGATCCGGCCGGTGAATCGTTTTACCTGGCGGAATATGATGATTGGTATTTTCAATATTTTCATGAAAAAGTGCAAAAACTAAAAACCTACTATGCTGAATTGGGCATAGACGTTTTTTGAGGATTTTAAAATCAAATAGAAAAGCCTTTCACTTGCTAACAAGCAAATGAAAGGCTTTTGGAAATGTAAGATTTATTGGTATACCCGTATATAGTCTACTTCCATAGTGCCACCAGTAAAAGCAGGGTCTACCGGCCCGCCAAAATCGCCGCCAATAGCCAGGTTTAAAATGATAAAGAAATTTTGATTAAAGGGAGTAGCTGGTGTGTTTGCAAAAGTAAAAAAGAGCACATCGTCCACATAAAATTTTAGAGAAGCGGCCGACCATTCCATCCCATACTTATGAAATTCTGTAGTGGCATTGGATATAACCGTGGTTCCGCCAACACCTCCGCTGCCGGAATGACCCGGATAGTGCATCGTGCTATAAATTTTATTAAGATCTCTGCCGAGATGTTCCATAATATCTATTTCACCACAGCCGGGCCAAGGGGTAGTAGAAATATTGCTGCCCAACATCCAAATGGCCGGCCAGCTACCTACACCTGCAGGTAGCTTGGCACGTATCTCTATTTTTCCATACTTAAAAGAGAACTTGTCTTTCGACAAAAGCCTGGCTGAAGTAAATGTACTGCCACTATAGTTTTCCTTAATAGCATTAATTTTTAATGTACCACCGGATACAATAGCATTCTCCTGACGATTGGTATAGTACTCCAGCTCGTTATTACCCCAGCCACCGGCGCCCAGGTCGTATCCCCATTTCGAAGTACTGGGCAAGCCGGGCGTATCAAACTCTTCACTCCACACCAGCGATGCAGTTACCGAAACGGTGATCAATATTGATTTGGAGATCGTTTGGCCGCTGCTACTTTTTGCGATCACATTTACTGTGTATGATCCAGATGCAGGATACTTATAGGTTACCACGCCAGACGCGACAGTTTGAAAGATGCCATTGCCGAAATCGTAGTCGTAGGTGTTGGCATTGGTAGCAGTGGCGGTAAAGGCAACATTGCCGCTGTTATCAGTACTTACAGTCGCATTAACCATAAGATTTGTAGGCGCAGTGGAGCTAATTGAACTATTCCCCTTTTTACTGCATGCACTAACCATTACAATTAATGCCATCGATAATAATTTCACACTTTTCATACTTATGGTTTTACGGTTAGTTTTTGGTACCAGGAATTACCATCTGCTCCAATATTGCGCAATTGAATGGTGGTGGCCGTCATGGATAATATTTCGTATACAACGCCACCAGTTCCGAAATTAATAATACCATTCCCCGGAACGGCAAATTGAATACGGGTAGAATTTGATGCAGTAGATGCCGAAGTGGCATCCATAAAGGTAAGTAACTTGTTGCCACCCGTGTTAATGGCATAGCAACCATCGCCACCTGCGAAGCCATAAAAGGCAGTGGCAGCCCCTATTGAGAACGATGTGCCTTTATTATCAACTGCCATAAATATTTTACCGCTTGCATCTTTTGTAAATGTAATCTCGTCATCGTAGGCACAAGCTTCTCTGGTATTAGGCCCTGCCGAATAGTAATTAGGAAAAAACATATCTCCTGCGCCCACTCCAAAATGGCCATTGGCAGCCTTATCAGTAATCCATACCCTTGATGTACCGTTTGTCAGGGTACTTACAATGGCCGTTGGAATAGTAAATGCTACAAATACAGTAGCTTTTTTACTAATGGTAGAAATGGAACCACCCGTTCCGATAGCATTAACGGTAATGGTGTAATTAAACGTGCCCGGGTTAGCATACTTATAAGTAATAGCTCCAGATGGTACTACTTTTGTGGTACCATCTCCAAAATCAATATTATAGGTTAGTGCATTTTTGGATGTAGCGTTTATGGTTACATTGCCCGTGCCATTGCCATTGGGGTTTGTAGCATCTACACCGGTAACCACAGCCGATAATGTAAGATCGGTTGGGGCCTTTAATTCGCCAAAAGTATAGGCTACTTTTTTACAACTTACAATCCCTATAGCCAGCGCTAATAAAACAATGCTAAATAACTTTATGTGATGTATCATAATAAATTGATTTGAGGGTTAGTTAACTCTGATATCGTCTAAAAGAAAAGTAAAATTGGATGTACCGTCACCCATAGTGCCATTATCAAAAATCAAAACCACTCTTTGATAGGTATTTGCGGTACTGATGCTTGTAAAATCAAAAGTTAGTTCCTGCCATGCATTTGCTACAGTTGTCAATACTTCCCGTTCTGCATTTAATGCACTATTTGCTGCGTTCTCCATTTTAAAAAGCACTTTGGCGCCTACACGCGGCGAATACACTTTCATCTTAATTATTTTTGAAGATGAAAAATTAATTGGCGCATCGAGCAAGATAAAACTGCCCCCATAGGTTTGCCCTGCACTCTTAACCATTTTAGCAACCTTGCTACTTGTATTAATGCCGTTAGATTGTGGGTTTGCAATAACCGTAGTATTGCCACCGTCAAAATTGGTGAAGGCATATACCAATGAACTATTTTCAAAATCTAGAGGCAAGACAACACCGGCAACATTTGCAGATAAGAATTTCACATCATCCCAATAAAAAACTTTACCATCGCCTGCTGTATTAAAGTTGAAGAAAACCGATGCCAGATTATAAGTGTACGATAGGTTCAATGCAGCCGTACCAGTAGCCTGGTTGGCAAAATCGAAAACCAACGTTTCCCAGGCATTGGCAACGGTTGTACTTTTTTCAGTTTCTACCGATTTGGTGTTGTCATTCCTGTCTTCCACTTTTAACCTGATGGGAATACCTGCAGCTGGTGAATACACACGTATACTCATTTGTGTGGCAGTAGCGGTAAATGGAATTTTTGTGGCAAACCCTGCACCCATGGTAGTTCCAGCCCATGTTTGTGCACCATTTGGTTTGGTCGTTTTCTTTACTTTATTAGAAGCCAACGATGGATCTACGGCATCAACGCTGATGGCACCGCCAAAATCAGTAACTGAATAATTGACGGTTGGATCATCAAAGGTTATAGGCAACGTCAACAAACTAACCGGCAATTGATTTGTCTGCCTGATGTCATCAAATAACCAGGTGAAATTTGCAGAGCCATTACCCATTGTGCCATTGTCAAAAATCAACACAATTTTTTGATAGCTATTAGCCACATTTATAGCAGAATAATCAAACACCAAATCTTCCCAAACGTTTGCAACGGTTGTAAGAACCTCCTTTTCAAAACTGATTCCACCGTTGGTTAAATTTTCAACCTTCAAAAGAACTTTGGCACCAATCCTTGGCGAAAAAACTTTCATTCTAAAAACTTTATTCACAGAGAAGTCTATAGGCGCACCCAATGCAATGAGGCTTCCACCATATACATCTCCAGCATTTTTAACCATCTTGCCCACTTTAGCCGTGGTATTGATTCCCGATAATTGGGGATTGTTAATTACAGTAACCGTGCCACCAGCGAAGCCTGTAAATGTATAGTCAATCGTAGGCGACTCGAATGTAATTGGCAACACAACCGGGTCTACAATGGTTACCGGCTTAATCAACTGTGTGGTGGCTGCCCCTCCGCTATAAGCAATTACTTTTACCTGATAAGTACCCACCGCTGTATAGGTATGTGCAACGTTGGCACCTTCTAAAAAGACAGTACCAGCTTCGTTAGGTACATCACCAAAAAATACCCTGAAATTTGTTTCGTAAAGTGCTGATGCGGCAACGGATATTTTATAATTGTTGACCGCGTCTTTGGTAATTGTAAAATCCAAATTCTCTGGTGCCTTAAAAGAAACAGTAACCGCTTGGGTGGCTTCGCTCATTTTACCATTAACAGCGTACCCAGTAAGTTTTACGGTATACACGCCTTCGGCGTATTTATGCGTTACATTTTTACCAGCCGATACTTTGGCAGGTGCAACAGTAGCATCTCCAAAATATACATCGTATGTAACGGCTTCTGTACCATTAGGGGTGATAGTAACAACCCCTGTATTGTCCTGCGTAATTTCGAAAAGTGCGCTTAGCTTAACAGGTGCTGCCCCGGCTTCCACAAAGGCGATATCATCATGTACTTCTTTTTTGCAACCAGCCAGCGATACCACTAACAGGGTGATGCTAAGAATATATTTTAATGCTTTCATCATTTTAGATTTAAGAAGTTCGTAGATTAATAACCGGCATTTTGGCTAAGGCCAGAAATTTGAATTTCAACTTGTGGTATGGGGAACACCTCGTGCTTGCCTGCGGTAAAGCCAGTAATTTTTGCAGCTGCCTGGCCGGTTCGTACCAAATCAAAAAAGCGATCGCCTTCCATGGCCAATTCTAATCTCCTTTCGTCCCAAATGGCTTGCTTTAATATAGTGCCGGTACTGGTAATATTATGAAGCATATCTCCAAATGCCCGTTGGCGAACAAGGTTTAAATAGCCTTGTGCTTTAATATCATTTGCTGTAGTGCTTCGGTTATTGGCTTCGGCTGCCATTAGTAAAACATCTGCAAAACGGATGATCCTGAAATTGTTATCGTAGTTGAGTTCTACCTGGCCTGATGTTTCACCTTTGCGTGGTAAATATTTTTGATTGTATAACCCGGTATTCTTATACGGAGCTACCTGATAGGTAATATTAAAAGCAGGATTGGCGGTTTTGTAGGCTTCGATATCTAATACCGTAACATCTTTTCTTTTATCACCTGCTGTATAAGCAGCAGCCAGATTTTGAGTAGGTAAGTTAGTACTCCAGCCAGCAGCGTAGGGCATTGCAGCAGAACCATTCAAACCCCTGATGCCACATTGTTGTGCCGAGTAGTTGCCCTGCCCTCTGTTGTAGCCACCCCAATTATAATAAGGCGAAGTGTTAGAATATTGAATTTCGAATACCGACTCTGGTCCGTTCTCGCCTGTCATTAAAAAAGTACTACCAAAATTTGCTGGCAATGAAAAGGCATTGGAACTGATCACATTTTCCAGCATAGCAGCAGCGGCATCAAACTTATTTTCGTACAACAACACTTTGCCTAATAATGCCTGTGCAGCATATTTAGTAATTCTTCCTTTTTGAACCTGTACTGCTGGTAACGCTGCAATAGCAGCATTTAAATCCAGTTCAATTTGTTTGTACACATCCGCCTTGGGGGCCCTTTTTAAACTTTTGGATTCACTAAGGCCAAGTCTTTTATCTACAAACAAAGGAACATCACCAAAAAAGCGAACCAGGTGGAAATAATAGTAGGCCCTTAGAAAATACACTTCGCCATATAACGCGTCTTTACCAGCAAAGCTTACCGCGTCGCCGGCAAGATTGGTGGCCTTATATTGACCCATATAATTAGCCCTGTTTACCCCTTCATAGGCGGCCTGCCATAATTCTGTAAGTGTAGAGTTTACAGAAGTATGAGTGTAATCATCTATTTGTTGCAGCGATAAAACATCCGAAGCATTTTCGCCGCCGCTTACTGAATTATCGGAGGCAATATCTCCAACCGGCACCGCCTGATTCAACCATTGGATAGGCGTATACACGCTTATTGCCATGGTGCGGTAGTCGCTTTCGGATTTCAGGTAATCCAATTCGGTAATCTTAAAATCCTCATGTGGATTATAATCCACCCATTTTTTGCAGGAGGTAAGCGTGGCTGCTACAAAAAGCAGACTTAGTATTTTTATTTGTATGTTATTCATGACAGCGTATTTTTTGTTAAAGACTATAGTTTAAAATCAAGACCAAAGGAATAAGTTCTTGCCTGCGGGTAGGCACCTCTATCAATACCTGTATCCAATATGCCGCCTGCAATTTCAGGATCGTAACCAGAGTATTTGGTAAATGTGTACGCATTTTTTACCTGCACATATACACGTAGTTTATTAAATAAACTTTTAGTTACCGAGGCAGGAAAAGTGTAGCCCAACTGCAGGTTTTTAATCTTGACAAAAGAACCGTCTTCTACATACCTGTCGCTTACGCGGATATTGCTATTGGCATCGGTAAACGAGTACCGTGGGTGAGTAGCATCGTTGGTAGTTCCGGCGCCTGTCCATCTTGCTAATACGCCACGGTATTTGTTAGAGTAGTTAGCATTTCTTTCATATGCGCTGTATACATCGTTTCCTACAGAAGCATAGGTAAATGCATTGAAGTCAAAATTTTTGAACTCGAATGCAAGATTCCAGCCCATTGTGAAAGCAGGGAATGGATCGCCGATTTTAGTTTGGTCAGCAGCAGTAATCTTACCATCGCCATTTACATCTACAAACCGGATATCACCAGGCACCGCACCTGTCTGCGTGGCACTTTTGTTGATTTCATCCTGCGTTTGAAACAGGCCATCGGTTTTATAACCGTAGAAATAACCGGGGGTAAATCCCTTCTCAAAAACGGTTACACTTTGCGATTGTCCATTAAAATAATTACCCCCCTGAATTTTAGCGGTGCCATCATTATTGGTGGCCGTAACCTCATTCTTAGAAGTGGTAAAGGTGAATGAGGTATTGAATTTAAAGTCCCTGCCAAATTTTTCAGTATACCCAAGTGTAAGATCAATACCGGAGCTTTTAGTAGAACCAATATTAGCTGTAGGAATAGGAACAGTACCAAGGTATAAAGATGCTGATGGGGTAAACAGCAAGCCATCTACTTTTTTCTGAAAATAGTCAGCAGACAGGGAGAATTTTCTTTTGTAAAAAGTGATATCGAAACCAATATTGCTCTGCAATTGCTTTTCCCAACGCAGGGCATCGTTCGCCGCAGAACCTACGGTAGAACCAGGGTAAAAAACACCCCCAAAAGTGTAGCCGTTGCTATTCACCGGATTGCCATAGCTAGGGCCACCCGTTATTATACTTACAAATTGAGGATTTACATTTTCGTTTCCAATAGAACCGTAGCTACCCCTGATTTTTAAAAAGTCAATAAACTCAGACTTGAAAAATTGCTCTTTTGAAACTACCCAGCCTAATGAACCGGAAAGGAAGTTGGCATATTTATTATTGGTACCAAAAGCATAAGAGCCATCTCTGCGCCCGGTAAAAGAGGCCAGGTATTTATCCTGGTAATCGTAGTTTATTCTTGCAAAACCAGAAAGGTTACGGCGGAAATACTGGTAGTAATAGCCATTGCTGGCGTTGCTGTTTGTGGCAGTATTATTACCAGTAGCGGCAGTAAAATCTGCAAACTCCCATGAATTATAAGGTACATCCTGCCTGCTGGCACCTGCTGCATTACCCGAAATTTTAGCCATTGAAAAACCTACTACTGTTTCAAAATTATGATCCTGTTTCACCTTAAAATTAAAATTTGCAAAGCTTTCCCAGGTCCAGTTAAAGTTGCTTGTCTTTTGATGTGATACACTGTTGTGCTTGTCGGTTACGGTCGATCCGTCAGCATTCATAGAATTATCTACATTGAAAGGGCCATAGAAAACTAGCGGTGCGAAACTTTTTGCATTACCATCGTATTTGGTATAGCCAAAACGGGAAGTCAGTTTCAGGTTTTTAATAACATCGTACTGAAACTCAAATTTGCCATAGAGTTTGTTGCCTACATTTTTATTATAGGTATTGTCCAGCTTGGTAAGTGGGTTATAAATCTCGGATAACAGCAAATTACTATACCCATATTTACCTACTGTATTTGATACATTATTCAACACCGGAACAGTAGGGTCGAAATTTAAAGCACTACCAATTACACTGTTGAAAGAATTCTCCTGAATGCCTTTTGAATCGAGTATAATGGCTGACGTATTAAGGATAAATTTTAATTTCGAAGTCAGGTCAAAATTGAGGTTAGCAGTAAAGTTGCCCCGGGTAAATACCGATTTATCGTTTCCTCCAACAATACCGCCCTGGCTTAGATAGCCGCCCGAAAGAAAATAGGACATTTTATCGCCACCCCCGCGGGCCGATATATTGTGGGTTTGTAAGCTGGCAGTTTTAAAAACCTCTTTTTGCCAATCGGTACCTACGCCTATTTTAGATAAATCGGGGAAAATAACATTACCGCCAGCCACTGTGCTGCCTTCGTTGATGATAGCTGCATACTCTGTTCCATTCAACACGCCAATGGTGTTCATTACTTCTTGTATGCCATAATTACTGCTTACACTAAACGCTGCTTTCTTATTTTTTTGGCCGCCCTTTGTCGTAACTAATATTACCCCGTTGCCCCCTTTTACGCCATATATAGCAGTAGTAGCAGCATCTTTTAGAACCGTAATAGCTTCAATGTCGGTAGGGTTTATAGAATTAAGGTCGGTTAATGATTGCGGTACGCCATCTACAATAACCACCGGATCGGTACCCGAAAAAGACGGGATACCCCTTATTAACACCGTAGGCTTAGAACCAGGTGATCCGCTTTGAATTACATTAACGCCGCTTGCCCTGCCCTGTAAAGCATCTTCTGTTCTTACAGGGTTTAGTTTTTCAATGTCTGCACTTTTAATAGTAGAAATGGCACCGGAAACCTTGGTTACTTTTTGGGTACCATAGCCTACGACAACCACATCATTTAAACTACTTCCCAAACTTTCTTCCAGCATAAAAACCAGTTCTCCCGGGCCTGCTACTTTTTGTTCCTGTATGGCCATACCGATGTAGGACACCATCAGCGTTGCACCCTTTGTCGCAGCAATAGAGAAATTACCACCCGCATCTGTGACGGTAGATTTGGAGGAACCCTTAATAGTGATGGTAGCACCTGCCAGAGGTTCGGCCGTTGACTTGGCCTTTACTTTGCCGGTAACGGCAACCGCCTGTGCCGGGGCTTGTTGAACCATACTGCTGAGGATAACCCCCAGACATAGCAACACGTGTTTCAATTTCATAAAGCAATCGTTTTGGTAAAAGAAATTTTAGGTAGAAATCGTTTGGTGAATGTAACAACTCCCATAGCCAATTGGTTGAAAGAAGGTTCATCTTAAGTACATCAGCTTTTTAGACCATTATTGATTATAAACCATTTGGTGCTACATCAATACTACATCAAGAGGGCCAGGGCAGTAAACCAGGGGAAAAAACCGTGGTTTCCTGCGACTGCCGAAAACCACGGTAGACCTATTTTATTTGATCTTTAATTTAGCGGATTGTTGAGAGGCACCGTCGGTAATTTTCACCAGGTAAATACCTGCTGGCAAGTGCCCTACATGTAATGATTGAACAGTACTAGCCTGTGCTTTCGTAAAGCTTCCTGCTTGAACCTCTCTGCCTGCTGCGTCGATGATAGTATATTGTGCATGGGCATTTTCGATAGTGCCCAGGCTGATCATCACTACATCTGTAGCCGGGTTTGGAAACAAGGCAAAAGTTGCCAGCTTGTCTTTATCGAAACGCAACTGTTGAACACCTGAGTACGTAGCATGACCATCAAAATCCACCTGCTTCAACCGATAATAATTGGCGCCTTTCAGGGGCAAAAGATCGGTAGCGCTATAACTGGCTCCGTTGCGGGCTTTGGTTCCGGCAAAAAATTGATCTGGGTCCATGTGATGCCCTCAGAGCTACGTTCAATGGCAAAGCCTTTATTGTTTTGTTCATTCAGGGTTGTCCATTGCAGCAATGCAGTATTGTTTTTGGCTGATGCTTTAAATCCGGAGAGGCTTACTGGGGCACGGAGTTGTAGAAGTATACTTGAAGAAATCTACTTTGTAAATGCCGTTATCGCCGTCCGTTACGCTGGTCGTAATCGATAAATTGGCCGGGGAAAGAAATGCCGCATTATCTCCTGGCGTAGTGATACTTGCCGAAGGCGCCAGGTTACCTGCGGCTGATACAAAAACCAGTACGTTTGAAGATGCTGTTGTAGCACCAAAATTGTCGGTAGAGTTTGCTATCAGTATATCAGTATCTGATCGAGCATTGTTCCAGGTAAAACTGTAAGGTGCTGTCGCATCACTATCCAGCAAGGTGGTACCATTGTAAAAATCAACCTGCGTTACTGTGCCGTTGGCATCCGCGGCATCGGCTGTAATGGTAATATTGGCAGGGTTTGTAAAACCGCTATTGCCTGCCGGAGAAGTGATACCCACAGTTGGAGCCGGGTTGGTAGGTATGCCACCCGTATAATACATATTGGCAAAGTAAAAATCGGCCGCTGCACTTGCTGGGTCGCCTGCAAACATAAAGGCAGCCTTTAGCGAATGAAGGTCATTATCCATGCCCTGCGCCTGGTTGCTGAAATCAGCCAGCGGAATGGTTACCTCATGCCATTGGCCATCTCTCACCAGGCCGAATTTCTGCAGGCCTGCGTCAAAATTGATCCAGGTTTCGCCATGCCCGGTCTTTAACCCTATTTTATATTGATCAGTATAAGATGATTTAAAATGAAACTTAAGTGAGCCGGTGGCGAAGTTGTTGAGGTTTACATAGTTGTTATCGATGCCCATGCCAAACCAATCGCCTGCGTTGGCATGCACCGCCCACAGATGGTTGCCCTCGTAAGGCACAGCATTCGGAATATTGGTAAGATTATTCCAGTAATACAAAGTAGCATTGGTGCCGTAAGTAAGCGAATCGGCCACTGGCGTGGTTTCGGTAAGCACTCCAAAATTACCGCCCGAGGCGTGGTCGTCACCCAGGTACAGTTCATCGCCGGGGTTTTGATAGAGTTTTATATAATCGACCAGCATTTTACCCGGCAGGGCCGCCGAGATACCTGCAGCATTAAAGATGCCTGTGTATTGGCCGCCGACGGCAAGGTTAAGCAGTAAAAAATGAGGTGTATGAAACTCACTCAGGTTGGCAGCAGCGCCACCACTAATATCGAAATTGTAGTATTCTACACCATCGAGGAACATTTTAATAAACTGGCTGGTCCATACTGTTTTGTAAATATGGTAATCCAGCGATAAATCCACGGGTGCATCAATGTGCGAAACGTTATACTCGTGACCACCTGTCGCATTGCTCCAATGTGCGGCAGAACTTACCTGCTTCTTGCCCAGATTTGCAGCCAGGGCAGCGACCGATCCTACTTCCATCATATCAATTTCGCCGATACCCAGCCAACTAGGTCCGATTGTACCGAGTGTCCAAAATGCAGGCCACCAAACTTTTTCCACATTCGGCAATTTGATACGGGCTTCGACTGTGCCGTATTTAAAGCGTACCCTCCTTCAGTCTTTATACGGCCTGATGTAAATTGGCTATTAAAAAACTGTTCCCTTCTGGCTTCAATTACCAGGCTACCGCTTTCGGTTCTCACGTTTTCAGGACGACTGGTATAGTATTCCATTTCCGAATTGCCCCAACCATAGCCTGCGGCACACTGCCATCTCCAAAGTCGCAGGTCGAACGTTTACCACTTAATGAGGCTGAGTCAAAACTTTCCTGCCATACCAGTGTCTGGCCCGATACTGAAAAGACCGTAATCAGCGATAGAATGGAAAAAACGATTCGGTGTGGGAGCCTGTTCGAAGCCGTTTGTAGTAAATGCTTTTCGTCACTAAAAAATAATGGTGTAATCTGTAGGGGAGATTTCATGGAGCAATCAGTTTTTAGAAATTACGTGAGACAAGTCACCAGTGTAAAACTACTTCCACACCCTACAACAGACGAAATTTGACACACAACATTACTACATCATTGTATCTAACAGGCTGATTTAGCAGGGATTTGACCCCCAACAATACTACATCAGCCATCTTTTGGTATATTCATCATTTAATTGCCAGTCATGAAATGAGAACATTATTATTGCTAATTTTTTTACCCCAGTTTTTGTTGGGCCAGAATACGATTGGCCTACCCGATATTACCAATTTTACCCGGGAGTTGTACAGCGCTGGCCTCCAGAATTGGGATATTAAACAAGACAAAAATGGTGTCCTTTATGTAGCTAATAATGAAGGGCTTCTCACTTTTGATGGGCGCAACTGGAATTTATATCCTTTGCCCAATAAAACCAATGTGCGTTCGGTAGAGATTAGCGACGACAACCATATATATGTTGGTGGACAGGATGAGATGGGCTATTTTTCTCCTTCGAAAAATGGAAAACTGGAGTACCATTCGTTAACAGGTCTTATACCTGCCAAAGACAAATCTTTTGGTGACGTGTGGGATATTGTATCCTTCAACAAGCATGTCTTTTTCCGGACCATTAATAAGATTTTTAAGCTTACCAACCAGGCTATCATCACTTTTAATGCGCCATTAGAATGGGCGTTTTTGGGAAGTTGTAAAAAAAAATTGTATGCGCAGGACTATAAAACTGGCATTATGGAGTTCGAAAATGATGTTTGGGTGCCGATATCGGCAGGCAACATACTGCCATTCAAAGACCCCATCACCAGTATCTTGTCGGTGAACAGCGATAGCATTTTACTCACCACTTTAAAAAATGGACTCTATTGGCTGAAGGACGGAAATATTTCAGAACTGCAGTCCTCAAATAATGACATTTTTCGAAGCGCACGCATATACGCTGCTGCTGCCATCAACGGCGAATGGGTCGCTCTGGCAACCAACAACAAGGGGGTTTATATTATCGATCTGAAAGGAAATTTGATTCAAAGCTTTTCCAGCATCGAGGGACTTCAGAATAATAATGTACTGAGTATTTTCCTCGATAACCAGAGTAACCTCTGGCTGGGCCTCGACAATGGTATTGACCTTGTGGCGTATAATAGTGCCATCAAACAAATCAATCCTATGTCGCAGGACGGCTCGGGTTACACTTCTATTATTTCAGGAGGCCGGTTGTACACTGGCACTTCTAATGGTTTGTATAGTGTGCCGTTGCAGCCTATGCAGGATCTAAGCTTCAGCAAAGGTGATTTTGAACCGGTAGCAAAGGCCAAAGGACAAACCTGGGGGCTCGCTTCCATCAATAACGAATTGCTTTTGGGCCAGCACGAAGGATTTTCAATTGTGAAAAACAACGCCGCACAAACTGTTTCTTCGGATCACGGCTTCTGGACTTTTGTTCCGTTATCGGGTACTTTTCCTGCCGAAAAAATAGTGGCTGGCAACTATCAGGGCCTTGTGTTTTTCGATTATAAAAATGGTGGATTTAAGGTAGCAGGACAGGTACCGGATTTTACCGAATCTTCAAGATTTGTAGCGATAGACAATAACGATAACATTTGGGTATCACATCCCTACCACGGTGTTTATAAAGTAAGCCGCAATGCTGGTGGCTTGTACAAGTGGCAATTATATACAGATCAGCAAGGGCTTCCCTCTCTGCTTAATAACCATGTGTACAAAATAAAAAATGAAGTGTTGGTAGCCAGCGAAAAAGGGGTGTACGTGTACAACACATTAAAAGATCGGTTTGAACCTTCGTCATACTATCAAAAAATATTTGGCGACCAAAGTCTCCGTTATCTCAAAGAAGACCCGTTAGGAAATATTTGGTTTATACACGATAAAATTTTAGGTGTGGCCGACTTTACCACAAAGCAACCCACAATTATTTACCTCCCGGAATTAAACAATAAAATGCTAAGTGGTTTCGAGTGTATTTATGCTGTTGACGAAAAAAATATCTTTTTGGGTGGGGAAAAGGGCTTTTATCACATTAATTACGAAAAATACAAGAAATCGGCACTCCTGCTTCGGGTACAGGTACGCGCAGCAAAGGTTTCAGGCAATCATGATAGCCTTTATTTCGGCGGCTATTTTAAAGATATTAACGAACCCCAAACGCAGGATGCGGCAGCGATACCACAAATAAAAGATGGCTGGAAAACCATCCGGCTGGAATATGC
Source organism: Chitinophagaceae bacterium (assembly GCA_039925965.1). Lineage (GTDB taxonomy): Bacteria > Bacteroidota > Bacteroidia > Chitinophagales > Chitinophagaceae > JAZKFT01. The sequence continues at coordinate 10,842 of JBDSXW010000059.1, read as the reverse complement.
AGCCTCGCTTTTCGGCTACCAATCTAATCTTGAATACAGCTACCGGTTAAAAGGTTTTGATGAAAGCTGGAGCAGCTGGGCCCGCCAAACAGAAAAGGAATATACCAACCTGCCTGCAGGCAACTTTACGTTTGAAGTTAAAGTGCGAAATAACCTCGGCACGGAATCCGCCGTTGCAGGCTATAGTTTTAAAATTTTGCCTCCCTGGTATTTGTCTATCTGGGCAAAATGTTTTTACCTAATGTTTTTGGCTGCCAGCATTTACTCATTATACGCAAGACAAATGAAAAAATTCAAACTTCAACAGGCAAAATATGAAGCCGAGCAACAGCGCTTGCTTTATATACACGAACTTGAATTGAACAAAACCGCCAGTGAATTGGTGGCTTTAAAAAATGAGAAGCTGGAAGCAGATATTAATTTCAAAAATTCCGAGCTGGGCTCGTCAGCCATGCACCTGGTTAAAAAAGGCGAACTGCTTTCAAAAATAAAAGCAGAACTGGCGCATGTAAGCAAAGGAATTGAAAAACCCGAAGCATTGGCGGATTTGAAAAAAATGATCAAAACACTGAATGAGGATGAAAATATGGACAAGGAATGGGAAAACTTTTCCACCCACTTTGATAAAGTACATAGCGATTTTCTTGTGGCACTGAAGGAAAAGCACCCTGCCATCACGCCAACCGAGCTAAAGCTCAGCGCCTATTTGCGAATGAACCTATCTACCAAAGAGATCGCCCAACTGATGAACATTTCTGTTCGCGGTGTCGAGATTAGCCGTTATCGTCTTCGGAAAAAACTCGCACTTGCAACAGAAATGAGTTTGTTTGATTATTTGATTGATGTGCAAGCGAAAAAGTAGTCACCACATGACAACCTTCGCCCAGCTTATTTAGTCGTGCGGGTGGTAGAGAAAGCTAGTCATCTTCAAATAAATCCCATCGGCTATCACTTCCCGATACAGAATTTACTAAAAATAAAATCCAGCTGGTCTTCGTGGGTGATTTGACCTGTAATCTCACCAAGATGGTGCAGACATTCCCTGATCTCAAGCGACAGCAAATCCCCGGAAATATTCGCAGCCAAACCTTCCTTTACCTGTTGTAAACTTTCGCCTACTCTATGCAAAGCAGTATGATGGCGGGTATTGGTTACAATAGTATTTTCTGTTTCAACGGAGCCAGCAATCGCAAGACCAAACAAACCGCCCTTTACTGAATCGATCCCCTCGGCTGTTTTTGCCATTATTTGTATCGACCCGGGGCAAACATTCCGGACGAGCTCACTATCAGCAGCCGACAACAAGTCGGCTTTGTTGATTACATGCAGAAATGGTTTTGCCGACTGCTGCACTTCAGTAAATAGAACGTCCGGCTCGCCGTTCTGCTTGAGAACTGCGAGGGCATCTTCTATCAACAAAATCACGTCGGCCTGCCCGAGTTTTTCGCGACTTTTCAACATCCCGATATTTTCAATGGTATCTGTGGAATGCTGCCGGATACCCGCAGTGTCGATCAACCGGAAAAGAATTCCATTAATATTAAGCACCTCTTCAATGGTATCCCGTGTAGTGCCTGCGATATCACTCACAATGGCCCGGTCCTCTTTTAACAGGGCATTCAAAAGCGTGCTTTTACCTGCATTTGGTTTGCCAATGATTGCCACCTGCACGCCATTTTTTATTGCGTTTCCGAGTTTAAATGAATCTATCAGTTGCCAGGTCACGGTAGTCAGTTCATCCACGAGATCCCTGAGTTGCTGCCTGTCGGCAAATTCTACGTCTTCCTGGCTAAAGTCGAGCTCGAGTTCTATCAGGGCGCTGAATTTGATCAATTCTTCCCTGAGCAGGCTAAGATCTTTGCTAAAACCGCCGCGCATATGCTTGATGGCTGTTTGCTGAGAAGCTGCCGAATTAGCGGCAATCAGGTCGGCCACGCTTTCGGCCTGTGCCAGGTCGAGCTTGCCGTTCAGGAAAGCCCGCTGGGTAAATTCTCCCGGCTTTGCCAGCCTTGCACCCTGGCTGATGCAGGCATTCAATACCTGCTCTAATACATAGGCTGAGCCATGACAACTCATTTCAATGATATCTTCCCCGGTATAACTTTTTGGATTTTTATAGATCGAAACCACCACTTCATCCAGCAATACCCCTTCATGTTTTAAAAACCCCACATGGAGCGTATGACTGGCCTGAGCTAACAAATTTTTTGAGGGAAAAAGTGCGTTTGCAATGCTGATGGCAGCAGTTCCGCTTAATCGTATGATACCAAGGGCGCCCAATCCCGGCGGGGTTGCGATTGCTGCAATGGTATTATCCCATCCTGATAAAACTCCTGTCATAGTAGGTTAAAAATACTAAATCGCCGCTTAGAAGCGGACATTGTGAACGCCCATTTACAGATCATCGCGCATATATTGATTTTCTGAAATTTTTATTGGCTAATTGGGTTTATCTGAAGTCGTAAAGACGCTGATTTTATATGCGTCAGGTAAGTCTGTTTTAGAAATCCGCGTGCTTATGTCTCCCGAAAGGTAGAAGGATAGCCTTGTCAGTGTTGCTGGAGAGTCATGAAGTGAGCCAAAAAAATCCCCCGAACAATCGGGGGATTAAATATATAAAGGAAATCATCTCTAGTTCAACTGGAAAGTCACAGTCTGTACAAAACGGTAAGTCACTTTACGACCATTTTGCTCAGCTGGTTTCCATTTTGGACCTTTTTTGATTATTCGGACGGCTTCATCAGCTAACCCGTCACCTGGATCGTTCAGGGCCTTTACCTCAGAAATGCCGCCATCTTTATCCACGACCATTTGTACCTTAACTACGCCCTGTGTTCCATTTTCCTGGGCCGCATCGGGGTATTGCAGGTTTCGTTCAAGGTAGCGGCGCCATCCGTCAAGGCCACCAGGAAACTCCGCAGGAACCTCCACTTTCGTAAATGTTTTATCGTAATCTTCCGTGTCCTGCTTCGGCACAACTACTTCGCCGGTACCTTTTTCAACCGGGGGGGCAACAACGCCTTCATCCTTCGCTCCCTCCTGGTTTACCACACCGATCTTCGCCTCTTCAACCTTTTCTACTTCAGGTGGCTTTTCGTCTTCCTTCACTTCCTTATCAGGGACGATCTTAGGAGGCGTAAACTTGGCCATTTCAATCTTTGGCGGCTCTGGCATTTTGGGTGGTGGTGGCGGAGGCGGAATATCGGGCTTCTTCTCCGGTGCCTTTACTTCCTCAAGCACTACTTCGTTTTCAACAGCCAGCTTTTCATTCTTATTTTTCCCGAGTACATTGGCAAGTACAGAACCGAGAAAAAACAATAACAAAACAGAACCTGTTACGATTAAAGCTGTGGCAAGCCGCTTATTATAAGCTTTCCTCAACTCATAAGCGCCATATTCTTTGTTCTTGCCATCAAAAAGGATGTCAAGAAAATCGGCACTTAAAATTTTATTTGCTTCCATTGTATTTTACTTTACGGGGTTAGATTCACTAGGCAACTATTTTCCATACACATGCCTGTTCATTATTTTGCTGCAGGTGGAGTAGCAGTACTTCCGCCATTAGCTTCGGTTGCTTTAATGAGCATCACTTCGGGTTCTGCAATATCCACCATGGCATACCGTTTAATAACATTGATCGTCATCTCGTCCAAGACATCTACCACATCTTTAAAAGTAGCATCTTCATCGGGCTTCACAACAATTACCAGATCTTCCGGATTAGTGCTGGCTTTCTTATCAAGAATTATCTGCCTTAACTCTCCAAAATTGGAACTCTTAAAGTTAGAGCCATCAGATTTCAGGATACCCTCATAGTAATAAACCGTACGGCCCTTTGCCAGCAATAAGGTGAGCGCCCCGGATTCTTTGGCTTTATTCTGATCCTCAGGCTTATCGGTATCCTTGGGTAAAAATAGCCGCATAGCAGTCTGTTCACTCATTGTGGTAGTAAATACAAAGAATGTAATTAGTAAAAAGCCAAGGTCAACCATTGGGGTAAGGTCTACCCTTGTTGACATTTTTTTCGCTTTTTTAACGCCGGGGCCCTTTTTATGTCCCCCTCCCGACGAGGTGTCCATTTCTGCCATAATTTATGGGTTTAGATGGTAAAAAATATTGTTAATCCTAATCCTAATTTCCTGAAGTTTTTTGAGCACTCTTTTCCTTATACAGTGCAGAACCCTTGTCAAGCCCTTCCTGATTGGTAATGATATTAAACTTCATGAGGTCGTTCTTTTTGAAGGCATCAATCACACTCTTGAACACAGGATACTTTGCAAGGCCATCACCTTTTACAAGCAAGTTCATTTTTTCACCAGAATAGACAGATGCTGCAGATTCCATCCAATGCTTCAATTCATTGTTGGTAGAATCAAGAACGGGTATGCCCGGTAACAGATTCCCTTGTTGCTTGTCTTTGGGCAGTTTCAGAAAGTCTTTCATTTGACTCATTGACGTCCCGATAATTTCTACCTGATCCGTTTTTGCCATTGCATCGGCATCGATACCAAGGCTAAATCTGGTATTGAGATCGGTTATGATCTGTTTTCTTTTTGCTTTATCATCAAACGCCAAAAATACTTTACCATCCTTCCCGATAGTAACCGTTACCTTGTCTTTAGCATCTACTTTTTTGGTAGAAACAGAACTTGGTATCACAACTTTCACTGCTTCGGGGGGCTTGGTTTTGGTGGCCAGGATGAAAAAAGAAAGCAGCAGGAACGCAACGTCGCACATAGCTGTCATGTCTACGGTCGTGCTTTTGCGTGGTAATTTCGCTCTTCCCATGATAATTAATTTACTTTTTGAATTGAACTAAGACTCACTCTTTCTACTTTTCCATACAATTATTTGTACAGCGAAGCAAAACTTTGTGTTAAAGTGAAACCGCTTTCATCTATCCCGTAGGTAATACCATCAATTTTGGTAGTGAACACATTGTACATGATAATGGAGAGGGCTGATGTACCAATTCCCAAAGCTGTATTATAAAGCGCCTCAGAAATACCTACTGATAACTGATTGGCTGCATCGCCCCCACCTTCGCCTTCACCCAGGGCACCAAAAGATTTGATCATACCCAATACAGTACCTAACAACCCCAACAATGTAGCAACAGAGGCAATGGTAGACAGAAATACAAGATTTTTTTCAAGCATCGGAAGTTCCAGAGCTGTGGCTTCTTCTACTTCTTTTTGTATACCAAGTACTTTTTGATCGGTAGCAAGTTCATTCTCAGTGATCATTTCTTTATACTTCCGAAGACCAGCTTTCATTACATTACCAACGCTTCCTTTTTGCTTATCACATTCCGCCAAAGCAGCATCTACATTTTTATTGGCAAGATGGTATTGTACTTTCCGGATAAATTCCGCGATGTTACCCTTACCCGTTGCTTTGCTAATGGTCATAAAACGCTCAATAACAAAAGTGATAACGGTAAGCATACAGCCAATCAGAATTGGAACGATAATACCGCCCAGATACATTTTTGGTAACGCTCCGATTGGACCTTCGTGTTTTGGCCAAAACCCACCTTTCAGGTCAGGTTTAGAAAAATTGGAATTGGCTCCGATAATAAATCGCCAAATAATGTACCCGGCTAGGATACAAAGGATGGGAGCCAACAAAGAAATGATGTTACTAGTCTTTTTCGGTTGCACACTGGTTGACTTTGCAGAGGTTGCAGTTGCAGTCGGTTTGTTTTCTGCCATGATTGTTGTTTTTTAGTTTGACAATTCAAGTTTTTGATTACAAAATATTCGGGGTCACAATTCTACATAAAAAACAGGTCATATAACCAACGGGCTCTGCAATTTTTTTTTGTGGCAAACTGCAAGTGTGCCTTTTAAGTGTCAATTACACACAGAAAACGTTTGCGTAATTCTTGTTTTTATAAAATTAGTAATTTATTAATCGCGTATTATAAATTTATAACCGATCCTTATTCCAGTCCGCAATGATTCCAAGATACCAATCTTCCACACAATCTACCAATTATATAATTGTTAGTTACAAGCAGAATCAGCTTTGTGACCATCCGTTATCTTCACCCCATCAGTCTTAAAAAATAAAGAATCAGTATGAAAAAATTATTAAAATCTTTACTGGCCTGTTCGTTATTTGCAATTGTCTGTGCAGATAATGCGCCAGCACAAACCAGGCCATCTACACCTGGAAGTGGTGCACCAGCAGGACCAGCCACCCCGGCGGCTACAACGCCGTCAAAATCTGGCCCTAAACCTTATAAGGAAGTGATTACAGATAAGGCTGTTTCACAGAAAGGTATGTTTACCGTTCACAAGGTGGAAGACAAATATTATTTTGAGTTGCCTCTAGGCGTATTGGGAAGGGATATATTGGTAGAAAACCGTGTATCTAAATCTTCCATAGAAAGCCAAAAAGCATTTAACGGTTACGCTGGCGACGAAATCGGGACCAATGTGATCCGTTTCGAAAAAGGGCCTAACAACAAAATCTTCCTTAAAAACATTTCTTTCAATGTTCTGCCTTCTGATTCAACCAAGCCGATGTATAAATCGGTGATGAATAGTAACATACAGCCTATTGCCATGGCTTTTGACGTAAAGTCGTGGGTGCCTGACAGTCTCGGCGGGGGCGCAGTTATAGATATTACAGACAATATCACTGCCGATAATGAAATTTTTGGTTTTGCAAGCTTTGCAAAATCCCAATTCCAGGTTGGTAGCTTCCAGCTGGACAAGTCTTATATTGTTTCGGTAAAGCCTTATCCTATAAATGTTGAAGTAAGGACTGTAAAAACCTTTGCAAAAAGCTCTGGTGGAGGGCCCGGGTTTCCGGGTTCAGGCCCGGCGGCACCGAGCCAGGCTACGGTGACATTGGAAATGAACAGCTCGTTACGCATGCTGCCTGAAAAACCAATGACGGCAAGGTATGAGGACAACCGGGTAGGTTATTTTAGCACTGGCTATACTGATTTCGACGCCAACCCTCAGGGTGTTAAAGACATAAGCATGATTTCCCGCTGGAGGCTGGAACCCAAGCCCGAGGACATGGAAAAGTACAAACGCGGCGAATTGGTGGAACCAGCCAAGCAAATCGTTTACTATATTGACCCGGCTACACCCAAAAAATGGGTGCCTTACCTGATCCAGGGCATCAACGACTGGCAGGTTGCTTTTGAAAAAGCGGGGTTCAAAAACGCCATTGTCGGTAAAGAAGCTCCATCATGGCAGCAGGATAGTACCTGGAGCCTTGAAGATGCCCGCTACAGCGCAGTGATCTACAAACCCTCTGCTGTAGAAAATGCATATGGTCCCAGTATACCAGATCCGCGCAGCGGCGAAATCCTTGAAAGCCATATCGGTTGGTTTCATAATGTAATGAAACTTGTTAGAGATTGGTATATGATCCAGGCGGGCGCAATTGATCCAAGAGCACGCAAAATGGTATTTGACGATGATCTGATGGGCCAACTGATCCGTTTTGTATCGAGCCACGAGGTAGGCCATACACTTGGATTACCACATAATTTCGGGTCTTCCTCAGGCGTGCCAGTTGAAAATCTTCGAAACAAAGCCTGGGTGGAAGCCAATGGTCACACACCGAGCATTATGGACTATGCCCGTTTTAACTACGTAGCGCAGCCGGAAGATCATATCGGACCTGCAGGTATCTATCCACGCATTGGCGATTACGATAAATGGGCCATCGAATGGGGTTACAAACTTATCCCTGAAGCGAAAACTCCGGAAGAAGAAACACCGATCCTTGACAAATGGATTGAAGCCAAAGCAAATGACAAACGCTTTTACTATGGTCGCCAGGGCCAGCCTGATGACCCACGAGACCAAAGCGAGTGTATTGGAGACAATGCAATGACAGCATCCGCCTATGGTATCAAAAACCTGCAACGCATAATACCACAGTTGGTAAACTGGACTAAAGAGCCGAATGAAGACTATGCTGGTTTAGCCGAAGTATATAACCAGGCTGTGGGTCAGTTCCGCAGGTACATCGGACACGTATGTTACAATTTTGGCGGTGTGTACGAAACGTTAAAGAAGAACAACCAGGACGGTGCAGTATATGAATATGTAAGCAAGGCTACCCAAAAAGAAGCTGCTAATTTTATTGCCAAACAAGTATTTGCCACCCCAACCTGGCTTATTAATAAGGATGTATCAGATAAAACAAATATAAGCCCGGTAACCACCATTTTATCTACACAGGAAGGTGCGTTGTTAAGAATGTTGAGCACCGCCACCATGAACAAATTGCTGAATGCTGAAGCTGCCATGGGTGCAAGCGCATATACCTTAAGTGACATGTTAGGCGATTTGAAACAATCTGTTTTCACTGAACTTACAACCAAAAAGGCGATTGATGTGTATCGCAGGAACCTGCAAAAATCCTATGTAGAAAGACTGGACAGCTACATTAATCCAACACCATTGCCAAGTTCAGGAGGTATCCAAATCACATTTGGCACTCCCGCATTAGATATTAAGAAAGGTGATATTCTTTCCTATTTAAAGGGACACGCAAAAGAACTAAAATTGTCTATTGATGCAGCCGCACTGGTGGCTAATGACAAAGCAAGTAAATACCATCTGCAGGACCTTTCTGACAGGATCGGTAAATCTTTAAATCCCGGCAAATAACTGCTGGATGATGGCCGCAAAAAAGGTGCTTCTAACCGGAAGCACCTTTTTTAGTTATATATAATTAGCCGACTGAAAGGTAAGTTCGCTGTGCTGCATTCGAAATAATAACTGCGGCAGGTCGAGCTAAATAACTGTAACAAAAAAACCATACACGGTATGGGTATATATTCGCTCCAAATGCTTTTTAGGGAAGGCATTCCAAGCTCAGCCAATATTTTACACCGGTTATAGACTTAGTGAAGGACACTTGTAATGCTATTTACTTTCAGCCACTCTTTATAATGATCTAATACTTTTTGTGGCGCATATGTATACCATCCATACCCATCGCGGCGTTCCCTTTTTACTTCTGCTAACGAATACACGATCGTACGGTCACGGTTGCAAAACATTGGCCGGTGGGTCTTTAATTCGTAGTAACGTGTCCAGATGGGTGGACCTGTGTTGTCTTCCACCACGATCTTATCTGTTTTAGATATCCGGTATTTTGAAGTATCAGCTGGCGCTATTATCGTTTTAATACGAGTGTTCAAAATTTGCGACTTCTCAAACCACGCAACTGCATTTTGAACCGCATCCATAATTTTACTATCCGGATTTTTGATACTCATGAGTAGTAGTACGATATCGGCGCTTTCGCCGTTACAAATACTTGGCGGCTCAAATGCACGCGCCCATGCGGGTGCGAGTGTTTTTTCATCGTGCTGCTGGCACCAGACGGTAGGTGTGCCGGTATCATTAATCTGGGTGTTGAGGATGCAGGCAATGCCTTTTTTATAGGCCGCGATCAGTTTCTTCCGCAGCGGCGCATCAATAAAGCTATAGGATGAATTGTTGTCTGCTATTTTTTTAAGCACACCAATGATGCCGGCAAAGACTCCATCGTTATAAGTGATAAACCTGCTGTAGTCCTTTTCTAACGGAAAATATTGCGGCCAGCCACCGTTGCCATATTGGGCTGCCATAATAAATTCCAGCCCTTTAATACATGCAGCTTTATATCTTTCTATTTGGGTTTCAGTGTATGCCTGCGCCAGATAGGTTACATGCGTCCAGCTTGTTCCGTTATCAAATGTGGTATTAGTGGTAATTCGCTGTACGCCTCGCAGACTGTCTTCCTGTTCAGGACTAAGGATGGCGAGTATATCGTAATTTTTAGGCCAGCCACCATTATCTTTTTGGTATAAAAGAATATTATCCGCAATATGAGTAATGTCGGCAGGGTTGAACCTTGGCTGATTCTTCTTTGGCATGATAACATTTTCCTTATCAAATATATCGTACCAATGATGGGCCGCGTCATCGAATTCCTTTGTATCGATGGCCTTATAAATCTGAGGCTGGCCATAGGCACCCAAACTCATGATAATAAGCAATGAGAATAAGCCTGTTCTTATAAAATATGTAGTAGCTAAGCGCATAAATGGAATTATTCCCCGGAAATTATCCGGGCTTGGTGAGAGATATATTGATTGAGGTTATGAGCTGCTGGCCGGTGGTGAAATCGCAATTTGCCATATTATAGCTGCATGGAGAAAGTACGGTCTTATACTGCCGTTTTTGAGAAGATGCGGTAAAGAGCCGTAAAGTCTTTGAAAAATATTCACGATCGATTTTTTAAAAAAGCTACAGATTGTTGCCACGCCTTCTTTATTCGTAGCGCAATGCCACAATAGGATCCAGCCGTGCAGCCTTTCGGGCTGGATAATAGCCTGCGCCCAGGCCGGTTAGGAAACAAATAAAAATACCCATCGCCACCCAAAACCAGGGAATAATAAAACCGGTGCCCAATGCCATGCCGATCAGGTTACCACCCAATACACCGAGCACGATACCAATTACAGCCCCCATACTGCTGATGATCACACTCTCAAAAAGGAACTGTTGCTTCACTATTTTTCGCGTGCCGCCCAGCGCTTTTATCAGGCCCACTTCCTTGGTACGCTCGGTTACCGCCACCAGCATTATATTCATCAGGCCAATAGCCGCGCCCATTAAGGTCAAAAAACCAATGATCACCGTTACGCCGCTGATCCCTTTTAAAAACCCGATAAAGGTTTCCGCCAGTGCATCACTTTTGTCAATGAAAAAATTATCATCTTCTTCCACATCCAGCTTTCGTATCGGCCGGAACGTTCCGGTGGCCTGACCGATGGCATCGTCCATCATTTTATAATCCTTCACCATAATACCT
>JBDSXW010000058.1:0-31573 GCA_039925965.1 Chitinophagaceae bacterium | reverse complement strand
GTTTTAAGCATCTCTATCTTTGATAAAGTGCCCATAAATCAACTGTTTCAGGATACTCAATCACAATATTTCAAAGAGCCAGATCATAACCAACTGAAAATGTTCGACTTATAACGCAATGCTAATGCGGAGAGGTATGCATTGATCAGCCAAGCCCGTTGAGAAAAAAGTCAACATATAGCGCATTGCGTATCCTGGCAAGCATGCCGGCATCAACTCCCGCCATTGATTTCCAATTAAAGAATTTAAAATAGTGCAAGAAAAGTAAAGGGTAGACACCGGATGGAATCCGGCGCCTGGTTATCTAAACACCAGACGCTGTCTGGTGTTTGTCCCTTACTTTTCTAATACAATCGGAGAGGTCGGCATTGATTAGTCAAGCCCGCTGAGAAAGAATTAAATGTATAGCGCAGTGCGAATTCTGATAAGCGCGGTAGCATGAATTCCGACCGGTGATTTTAATTTAATGAACCCAAAATAACGGAAGAAAATAAGAAGTAGACACCAGATCGAATCGGTCGCCTGTAACAGCATCTGATATCGTCAATCATTTTACATAAACCGCCGCCGGGACCAGGTAACTATTTACACTGAAAAACCTGGGGGAACGCAATTAAGAAGCCCACCAATTGGTGGGCTTCTAAACTACATCAACACATTATTTGTAACTACTATGCGGCAACTGCCTGCGGTAACACTTTTTCTTGTGTGGGTGACGCCCTGCCAGTCAGTAGTGTATTGTACTGGTCTATCAATGCGTTCAGTTCGTTGGCGCATTTGGCAAAGGGCTCGGCCCCTTTTTTTATGGTATAATACGCATCGATCGTATCGCGCAGTGTGTAAAAAGCCTGAGCAGCTTCCAGTCTTTTTGCTTTCAGGGTATCGCTGCTGCTGGTACCGAGGTCTTGTGTGCGGGTAAGGTATTTGGCGTTGAAGGCTTCGTTAGCGGCTTTCAATTCATCCTTCCATGCGCCAAGGTTAAGGGTGGTAACCGCAGCGGCCAGTTCTGGGTTATTGGACCAGTCGTTAATGATAGCATTCAGACTGGCGGTTTCACTTTGGTAATTGTCTTTTGCAATACCACTTCCGAAGCGGGCCAAGTGGTTGGAAAGTATTGTCGCCTGTTTTTGTGTAGCCTCATCAAAATAGTAACTATACCCTTGAATTACAAAACCGAGCCCGTTTATGGCAGCATCCCTGCGTGCATCCAATAGCTCTACTTCTATTGTAAAGGGGTTGGCTTGCTGCAATTTAAATAAGGCAGATACCTCGGTATGCCTGGTCTGAAAAGCTAAATGTTCATCTTCCACCAACAGGGTAGCTGGATTATTAAGGGTCACAATACTCAAAGTATCGTTGCAAAATTGCAAGAATTCGCCATTCCGTAAGTTCTGCAGTGTTATTCCTGTAATCATAATAAAGAATTTTAAAGTTAAAATGTTTGTTGAATTAAAAAGTTTCAGGAAAGGTTGCCGCTGGGAAGCAGCAGGGTTTCCTGCGTTCAGGAAAGGTTGTTTCTATGTAGCGGGAAGGTTTCCTGAGTTCAGGAAAGGTTGTTGCCGGGTAGCGGCAAGGTTTCCTGAGTTCAGGAAAGGCAGCCTCTCTATAGCGGCAAGCTTTCCTGAAAGTGAACGCTTTTACACAGGTGGTGACCGTGGTTGCATGGCTTTCTGTTTTTCTGGTGGAATAGATTGGATACCGGTGAACTTTGCAATTTGCTAGCGGCTTGCATTGAAACAGGAAGATAATAACCTTGCTTAAACCATTGCAGATCAAACGCTTTAAAAGGTCTATTTTAGTAAATTGCTAACAATTGGCAGGCGAAGCTAATATTACAGGATTGTTTTTGGTAGTGCCGCTGATTGACTGGTGCAATTGCAAAAGGGGTGGAACATCCAACCAGATCTTACAGCTATCATCACCGCCATAGGCCTCTACAACCTGGAAGCAAAACAGGCCGCTTCCAAAACAGTATTCAATACCTTATATGTAGCGCATCCGGTAGAAAAAGGCTTCAATAACCAGGACCGCGTAAAAGCGAAGAGGGCCGGAATCAATAACCCCTTCCAGGAATTGCGGGATGCAGTCGACTCCAAATACGCCATGCATTCGAACGCAACCGGACCCTTACGGCTCAACCATCTATGCGCTTAATGGATGGATTAAAAATTACAACGAGGTAGTGCCGGAGGTGGGGTACATTGCTGAAAAACTGTCAGAGAGTGATGGAAGCCTACCTATTGTTTAATTAGAGGTTGATGCAGAGATTCCAAACAGGCGCTTCTGTGAGGCAGCTGTTTCTAGTTTCAGGGGGTTGAGTAGTTCGCTTTCTGAATTAGGCTGCAATCCTGCATTTACTAATACTGTAGCAAGGAAATTCTTTGGGTGACTATCTATTCCGGTGCGGGCAAGTTAATCAGATATTGCAGTCGGTCGGTGATATTTGGTTGTGGGTCAAGATTTTGGGAGGAAAGCAACGGTGAGGAAAAATGAAGTTCTGCATCTAACTGGAAGTCACACCGCAAATTACCCGCTATTACAGATTCTCCCCTAAGTTCCTATATTTAACACATGGCAGCACCCAATTTTAGCGCAGAGCTGGAACAACTAAAACAATACCTCAAAAGCGATAGCAATGAGGATGCACGACGGCCGCTCTTATTTCCGCTTTTTGCCAAACTGTACAGGGATAAATTTAAAACAGAAAGTGAAGCCTGCGGTGCCGATGTGTATATAGAAGGCCAGCTAATTGTAGAAAGCAAAACAGATAGCAGCCAATGGCTGGAAGGATTTTACCAGGCTTTGCATTATCAAAAAAGGTATGGTCTTGCATACAATACCGTAATGGTGGTGGCTAATCGCTTTGTAGGTATCTGGAAGGTAAATAAGCTGCCGGAAGAAGCCGTAATTTTTAGCCATACCATACACGCCTATAAAGCACCAAGCCTGGTAGGAAAAGAAAACGCCAGGCGAACTGCCAAGCATACAAGGGATGCCATTGCTAAATCGGCCTTTTACTTTCTTACCCCAAAGGATTTGCAGGATGGTATGTATGTGGCGCTAAAGATCTTATTACAGAAACTTATGAGATACTTAAAATACTCCGCAACCTCGATAGCGACAGGCTGATTATAAGTACCCACAACTTCATCAACACGATAGAACTGATGAAGCCCATGTTTGCCCACCCCATAGATGCGGTACATGCCTTTTATACCATTATAGCCTATTGGGACATTACCGCCACCGTGGCTATAAATGAGGTTGGCACCGAGGCCAGGGTAATTGGTTTTAAAGGCCAGAAACTAAGCGACCATATAAATGTGCTTCCCCGCCACACCGCCGATTTTAAAAAACTGGTAGAAACCCATTATGTATTTACCAACGAAGGCAGTGGCCTAACGGTAGATTATTACTTTAGCCGTTTTGATGAAGTGCTGGCCAGAATAGATCCCGAATATGTAAAGCAGCATGGCATATTTTTTACCAACGATAACCTGAGCAAGTTTGCCCTATGGTATGTAAAGGAACAATTTGGCGCTGCGCTTGAAAACAACTTTATCGTTTTTGACCCGGCTGGCGGCAGTGGAAATTTGGTGAGTAGCTGGCGGGGAAAACTAAAGCACAAAATAATAAGCGAGCTGCAGCCCGACCTGTTGCGGATTATAGAGCGCCGCATGAAGGCCGACCCCTACCATGTAGAAACGGGCTTTACCATCGTGCCAAAAACCAGCGATAACAATGGACTTAATTTTTTAGATAAAAGTGCTGCCAGTTATTTACATGCCCTGGAAAACGAGCTGGCTTTAAAGCATATAGCGCTGGATAAACCACTGGCCTACCTGCTAAACCCGCCCTATAAAAACACCGACGAAAATGTAAAAGCCCGGGAAGATAGCGGTGCTGAATATGTACTGCACCCCGACATACTATTGCTTACCGGCGAAGATGCGGGCAAGGAACGCTACCTCGCTTTTCTCGGGCAAATATTACTGATGGCACATGTGCAATATGCCAATGGTGGTCACAAACCGATGGTAATGATATTTACCCCAACAAGCTGGCTGATACCACGCCCCACTTACATCAATTTTAGAAAAAAATGGGACCAGCATTTTAGCTTTCACAGTGGATTTATTGTTACCAGCAACGAGTGGTTTAAGTTAAACGGCACCTGGCCGCTGGCCTTTACTATTTGGCAATATGAGCCTGATGAAAACCGTGAAGAAAATAATGTGGTGCTTAGCGACCTGACCCAACTGAATAAACAAGCTTTGAATATAGATTGGAAAGGAGACACAGTAAAATTGAAACTGGATTTGGATGTGATATTGCATTCAGCGGATAAAATTAATGTTTCGGCTAAACGCCAATCAATAAAAGATTGGACAGGGCAAAGCATGTACGATTTTAAACGTGATGCTACAAAGACTGAAACAGAATCCAAACAAATTTTTGGAGGCTTGCCAATGACAGATGAAAGAAGAGGAAACAAAAAAACATATGGCATTGCCAATTCCACGTTTATTGGTTTTATGGATGATTGTACGCCCGTAAGGGTTAAGGGAAAGGATGATCGTTTCAAGAAAGACCATTCACAACAATTTTGGTTTCGATTAGATGGAGTTTTTAAAGACATCAACAAGAGTAAATGCTTTAATGGACCAACAGATAATAGAGCTTACTGTGCTTACGACCTCGCCACTTCAAAGGCTTGCTGCAACTGGTTTTGCATTACCAAAGCCATGAATGGCCTATACCCGACTTGGGCTAATCAATACGATATTTGGGCACCTCTAATACCCACTGATAAAGCACCTGCATTTTATGCGCTGTGCTTTGCGTTTGTGCTGGCGGAGAATCGATGTGTGGTTACAAAATTTGAGAAAGACAACCCCGTGGCCGGTGCCCCGGAAGTATTTGCGGATAATCCACTTAGCCCCAATAACCCCAATAGTTTTTGGCGAACCGTGCTGGAACCCGAAGTAAAAAGTAGCGGCAGTGCATTAGCTAACGAACTTGCCAATGCCATCACCGAACTCTATAAATACTGGAACCACAACTATACCAAAGGCCAGTTTCTGTATCATGTGGGCTTGCATGGCGAAGCTTATTTTAAATACTTTAGCTACCCCGATTTTGTAACGCCCAACAGCGGCCTCATCCAAATAAAAAAATACGCCGACCTTAATAACGAACACGAATTGCAAGTGCGGATAGATGCGGTTACTGCTATTACTAAAACAGTTAAGGCTGAAATTTATAGGTTGCTGGTGAGGGATTTCGGGTATTTTGGATAATTTATTTTAAAACCGATTGTTTCATTTTCTTTAGGAATTGCACTATCATTGTATTAATAAGTATGTCAGCTTACCTCGACAAGTCAAAAAAAAACCTTAGTGCATCAGAGTTGTTACTTAACAAGACTTTGCCCGATGCCAGCATTCATTGCTCCTATTATGCAGTTGTTCAGCAGATGCTCCACGTGCTATTTATTAAGTTAAAAATATCCCAGCAACAATTTGATGCGGACAAACGCAACAACAACGACGGCACGCATGGATACGCAGGGAAATTGATTGGCATTGACTTGATAAAAAGAAATAGAGCTGATTATAAATGGTTTCAAAGAGAAATGCCAGCCCTAAAAAAGCAAAGAGAAATAGCCGACTATCAAGATAAAAATATGACGCCTGATGAAGCTGTATCAGCGCTAAGCAAATCGAACGCTTTAATTAACTTGCTGAAAGAGAATTTCAAATAAAAAGACCATGACTCCACAAGAATATTTAAAAAACGAACTTACCATACTTGCTGGTTCATTTCCCCAAATCCATATTCAGTATGGCTTTGATGCAATGATAGATACGCATATTGTACAGCTAGACCCCATTAAAGAATACTATGAAAATATCGCATTAGATGATGCATGGATGCCTATTGCCATGTCTTTCGATGAACAATTTGAAGATTGCATTAGTTTTATTCCCAGCGATAGCTCTTTAAAACTTGCAGTTTCAGAAATCGAATGGAACAAGCCAGTACAAGCTTTAAACCATTTAGAAGATTATAATGAAATAGTAGCAAAAATACTTACAGCAACCAACGTTCAATTAACCTTTGGTAAAACCGAAGTTAACTGGCGGCCGAAAACCGGACTTTTGGAAATTAACGATGTGGATGTACATATAAAACTAACTCCAGATTTGACATTAAAGGAAACCCCATGGTTCAACTTTACTAACAAGCCAGACTTATTACCAATTTTTCAGAAAAATACAAGTAGCACACAATCAGAAGGTTTCGTAACCACTGCAATGGCAGCCTAGTTAAATTTTATGGAGAAAAAAGAACAACCAGCCTACAAAATTTTAGAGATCCTTCTCATGTCTTCTACATTTAACCGTGAAGTTGATGTGGATTTTTCAAGACTTGAAATAGAACAAGACACCAATGTTGATAATAATACCGGACCGAGTACAGCTGATGGAAAATTTGTAGTGGTCTTAGAGGTTTTATTAAAAGGAAAAGTAGCAAATGAAATTGTTCTGGAATTAACTACAAGAATGGCCGCCGTTTTTGAAAAAGTTGGCAATCCTGAACAGTTACCTGAAGAGTTATTTAGGAAAATAAATGCACCGGCAATCATCTATCCTTTTATCAGAGAGCATGTATATACAGTCGCAAATAAAGGAGGCGTAGGTAACCTTTTGTTACAGCCAATAAACTTTACAAATCATTAGGAACTAAATGGGATTTCTGCATTCTATTGACCTTAAAATACTCGAAATAAACAAGTTATTAGATACAGGGATTATTGCTGAAACTTTTAAGCTCGGCTGGAGCAATGGTTCTTTAAATTTAATTACCCCAATTGCCTTAGACTTACAGGAGAAACAATCGCTACTGCGGAAATCTTACGAATGGTATGGCAAACTGAATCTTTTTTCTGATGTGGCAAAGGCAGAAAATGTACGTTTCGATATCCTAACTACCAGACCATCTAACCAACAATTGTTTCCTGCTTACGATACGGCTTTATCGGTTATTGAAAGTTCTGATGCAACCATTAAAATTATTGAGGAAAGTAGTTTAGAAGCATATACCGAGCAAATTGAAAAATATTTGCCCATAGTAGAGACTGACATTTTTTAAATGTTAAAGAAACCTATTCCGCCTTCCAAATTTACTGCACCCCAATAAAGTTGTACCATTTGAGCAGCAGCAGCCAGGAGCGATACATTGAAATTCTGTGCGGTGATGCAGAAGATGGCTGATAATTGTTATTAATGAAAACAACAATTGAAGAAGTGGGCTTCATGTTGGAGGAACGCCACAGTCGGAAATAACCGCTCTCAGTTGGTAGAGCCATTACCTGATCAGGCCTCGCTAAATCGATAGGTGATTTATTACCCTGCAGGTATCCTTCGGAGGACTATCGATCATTGCAAGTAGTAAGTTTACCATTTTATTCGCCTCCTATGGCGACTACTTTTACCGTAAAGTTGGGAACCAGGGTAGTGTTTCGGGGATTGCTTACAAATAAAGTGGCGCCTGTAGTGGTTACATTGGAAATGCTCATAATCACTTCGGCAAACCCGCCAGGGCCGCCTGTTATATTACCCACATATACCGTAGGAAGTGTGCTGAATGTTTCGTTGAAACTGATGGCCATGTTATAGGTACTAAGGGCAGGTATGCTCGCGCTGACCACATAGCTGTTGGTAACCATTTTTAGCTGCAGGCTGCTTGAATTACGGATGGTTCCAAATCCTTTTAAAAAGAGATTTCCGGCCCAGATTGTGGCACTGTTATTCGTATAAATATTAGTCACATTATTATCGCCCAGTTTTATACTGTTGGGTGCTGGCGCAATGGCATTTGCGCCAATGGCAGTGGCATTTGTCCAGGCTCCGTTGGAAACATTAGCCTGGTAACCAATAGCGGTGTTATTAGTTCCATTCGTATTTGCATTGAGTGCATAAGCACCCACGGACGTGTTGAAACTTCCGCTATTGTTTGCCATCATGGCTTCATTTCCCACAGCGGTATTCTTATCCCCGGCATTATTAAAAAGTGCGAACGTTCCATAGGCATTGTTATAATTTCCGCCAGTATTATGTTGCAAGGAGTAAGAGCCGGCAGAAACATTGAACGAACCTCCCATATTATCATACATGGAATAGGCTCCCAAAGCACTATTATTTATGCCGGAATTATTTGAAAATAAAGATTGGTTGCCGATGGCCGTATTTTGTTGTCCGGATGTATTGGCTTGCAAGGTTTGGAATCCTGTTGCCGTATTGGCCCTGCCGGTATTATTGGCATACAATGCTTTGGAACCTATGGCCACATTCTTTTCACCATCGTAACTGTTTATTGCACCGTGTCCATTGTTGTATAATGCCGAATCGCCCATCGCTACCAGGTTGCTTTTTATTGAATTGCTGTAGAGCGCCCTTACGCCAACACCCACATTGGAGTATGCTGTAGTGTTTGAAAAAAGTGCATCAAGACCACTCGCTGAATTGGTTGAACCCGAGGTATTAGATACGAGACTATTGAAACCAGTTGCGGTATTGCCATAGCCAGAGATATTGTTATACAGGGCTGAGGCGCCCAAAGCTGTATTCATACTGCCGCTTGTATCGTTATGCAATGCATCCGAACCAAAGGCTGAATTAAGGAGCCCCGTGGTATTATTTAACAGCGAATAAGAACCAACTGAAGTATTATTAACCCCTATTGTATTTGCAGAAAGGGCTGCTGTACCCACTCCGGTATTCCAATTTCCTGTGGTATTAGCTTTTAATGCATGATAGCCTTGGGCAGTGTTATCAGATCCTTCATTCCACATTAAAGCCTGGCTTCCAACTGCCGTATTAAATATGCCCGCATTGTTGTACAAAGCGGAGTCGCCGACGGCAACTATACTGCTTTGGCCGTTATTATGATGTAACGCCCCATTGCCAACGCCCACATTGTTATTGCCCGTCGTATTATTAAAAAGTGCCTGCCATCCCAGAGCGGTATTACGGCTGCCCGACTGATTAAATAACAAGGCTGCCTCTCCCAGGGCGGTATTCGAACTACCAATCGTATTAAGTAACAATGCCACGGCACCTACGCTTGTATTAAACTGGCCAGTAGTGGTATTGGCTAAGTTGCCATTACCGATACCTGTATTGTCATTGCCTTTTATATCGTTATTGCCGCTTCCAAAACCAAATAAGGTATTGCCTGTAGTATCTATCAATCCCGAAAGCGTATTATTTACTTTAAACCTCAAAGCCTGCTTATCTGTAGTGCCGATAAAATTAAATGCATTGGTACCGCTGTTTCCTTTTAATCCCCATACCCCATCAATGCCTAGTGCTGATGTAACTGAAATAGTCCAGCTTGTTAAGCTACCGGTGTTACCGGCAGTATTGTCAATCACTACTAAATTCCAGTTGCCATTGGGATTAAACGCACCACTACCAATAGTACCAAATGTGGCTACAGTGGGTGTTATACCGCAAATAGAGGCAGTCATGTTGGCCAATGGTTTAAAATTCCCCGTAAACGGTGCCGAACCCGATGATAATAATGTACCTGCATCTGTAAAAACAGTATTTACAAAGTTGGCACCCGCCAGTGCAGCCGATGGAGCTGTCAGGTTAATAATGCTACCGCCGGGAGCAGTTAAATACATACTCAGGTCGGAGAGTTTTGGGTGCGTGATGTTCACCGTGACTTTAATGCTTGATGACTGTATAGAAGCAGGTAATCCTCCCAAAATGTTGACACTGGTAACACCCGTGCAACTAATGTCGGGGATAGCCTGGACGGTATTGTTAGTGGCTGCCGACGGTGGCAGCGGTGGCGTTGTAACCAACAGGTTTCCACTGGCATCAGCAAACAATGGTCGTATGCCTGCACCACTAAAGCTTTCGTGCCTTACCGTTCCGGTGGTATGCAATTGAGCCGTAGGGGCTGTGGTACCAATGCCTACGTTTTGGGCAAAAATAGATTGGGATATAAGGGCCAGATTAAGCCATAAGAAAAACTTTTTCATATCTGTTTAATTTATAATCAAAGTATTGGTGTAAAACAGGTGCACTCACTTGAGTAAAGACAACGAAAAGTTAACCATTTAAATTAAGTCGTGCAACCGTACCTGATTGGAATTTTAAAAGAAAAATGTACAACGGATCATAACGTAGTATCAACATGAATTTGGTTCATCACAATTGAATGGCCCGATCTGGGTCCTGACTTCGTTATTGGTGAGGCAATAGCCGCCAATAGCAATAGCTTGAAATCTTTGATTGCATCAAGCACTGGGTTGGTCATTGGTAGTTCCCAAATTAGCTGTTGGTGAAAACACACAACATCGGAGTATGGAGAAGTTATAATGGGGGGGCATCAATTAGTTCCAGCATTGACCTGCCTGATACGCCGCTTCCGCCTGCCAGTTTCCAGGGTGATGGGCGCTAAACATGATCAAAACCCTCCAGACAGTGAAGTCATGTCTTTTCGTAAGTCATAATCCGATGCGCCAATATCGTCTGCATAAAAAAAAGCCATTACAGATTAATTGTAATGGCTTCATTGATGTCGTGATTCGGATTGGATTCGAACCAATGGCCCTCATCTTAGAAGGATGACGCTCTATCCAGCTGAGCTACCGAACCTTGTACTTGCGGTTGCAAAAAAACAGAAAAAGAAGTTCTTAGCCAACCTAATTATTTTAGCAAAACTAAAAGGGGTTGCTTAGTTTTGAAGTGTGTATGCCATAGTAGATATAGAAACCACCGGCGGCCATGCCGCACAGCATGGTATTACGGAGATTTGTATCATCCTCCACAATGGCCAGGAAGTGGAAGGACAGTTCCAAACCCTGATCAATCCCCAGCAGCATATTCCAAGATTTATAGTGGCTCTTACTGGTATTACCGAATATATGGTGGCGGATGCGCCGCTGTTTGCCGATGTAGCGGATAAAATCTACAACCTGCTCAAGGGCAGGATCTTTGTGGCGCATAATGTGAACTTCGATTATTCTTTTGTAAACCACCACCTGCTACAGCATGGACTGGATCTCCAATCGAGAAAGCTATGCACCGTACGCTATGCCCGGAAAGTGAAGCCGGGCATGCCTTCCTACAGTCTTGGCAAACTTTGCCGCCACCTCGATATTGAACTCACCGACCGCCACCGGGCATTCGGCGATGCCATCGCCACGGCTAAATTGCTGGACCTTCTGCTGGACGCTGATACCGACCGCAAGCATTTTAACCAGATGGTAAAAGGCCGCAATGCAGAACAGTACCTTCCGCTCCATGTTTCCAAAGACCAACTCGACAACCTCCCCTATTGCCCCGGCGTTTATTATTTTAAAAATAAGCAGGGCAAAATCGTGTATGTGGGCAAGGCGGTGAACCTCAAATACCGCGTCCGCAGCCACTTTGCAAACAATGCCACCAACCGCCGCAAGCAGGATATGCTGCGCGAAATTTGCTCCATTGAGTATAAAATGTGTGCTACCGAGCTGATGGCCCTGGTGCTGGAATCCATTGAAATTAAACGGCTATGGCCGCAGTTCAACCGCAGCCAGAAGCGTTTTGAACAGGCTTATGGCCTGTACACCCTGGAAGATCAGAACGGCCTGATACGGCTGGTTGTAGAGAAAAAAAGAAAACACCTGCCCGCCCTCCATTCCTTTCACCGGCAGGAAGAAGGCTTTGGCCTGGCCCGCAAAGTGGCTGCACATGCCGGCATTCCCGAAGCACACGTTTTTGCCTTCTCCCCTGCTCCCGTCCTAAGCTCCCGGGAACGGATCTTTCATAATATCAAAATGAAACAGGCCATCGACCTGATGCAGGAACACCTGCCCACATTTGCCATTGTGCAGGAAGGGGCTGATGAAAAAGGCCAGCCATTGACGGTAGGTTACCTGGTAGAAAAAGGGAAATTTGTAGGAATGGGTTTTCTTAAAGCCGGGGCCGACGTGCAGATAAAGGAGAATATTCTGATCGCCATTACCATGTTTCCTGATCATGACACCACCCGCGGACTGCTGCTGAATCATGCCACGCGTTACCCCGGTAGTGTAATTAGTTGGTAAAACGGGCTCAATTGTTTTTGATTTGTTGAAAAGGCTGGCTTTAATTTGCCGCGTGAAAACATTTCTTTTTTCAGCTGCTTTATTATTACTTATTTCCTGCGGTCAGCAGGCGGGAACGGATGTAAAAACAAGTGGCGCTTCAGAGAAAAAAGGTGCTGCCATTGATCTGCACAGAGCCAATCCCAAACCGGCCGCCGTGCAGCAGTACGAAGAAAAGGTGGACAACGACCTCAACAGCTGGTTCTTTCGGGTAAAATTATTTGAAACCGATAAGCGCTTCACCTACCGGGTATCGTTATCTTTTGAAGAAGTAAGCGGTGAAGATGAAATTACATTCCCCAATCTTGGCATGGATCCCCAGCCGGTGATCAAAAAAGGCATAGCCCAAAATGAATGCATCATCGGTTTCCTAGACCAGGAGGGCGCGTTCAGGGAATATAAAAAAGTACATGTAGTGGATGGCAACCTGAAAATAACCACGCTAAAAAGTTACTCGACCTCGGTGAAATAAGTTTGCTATTTAGAAACTGTTGGCCCGATCGGTATGGAGTGATCGATACGCAGATTAAACAGATGCAGCGGATTTTACACAGAGTTCTATTCTTTTTCAATTGTATTCACAAGGTCTGATAAAGTCTGATGCAATTCCAACCCACTTTATCATAGTGCCAGCGTGGCTCCAATCGTACCAATATTGTGAAGCAATAGATAGCCACCTTATTGACAGGCATTACTTACCCAAAATAAAACCCCAAAAATTAAATGTCCACTAACTCGGTAGATATTTTTTTGGCAGTTTCAAATCGGGGGCTATCTTTGTCCACCAAAGTTGTAGACTATATATGAATACTATGCGAACTACCTCCTTTCAGATGCCTATGTGCATGTTCTGTTTCAGCAAACGCTGCTGATAATCGCATACGATACCACCCTTTCCCGGTTTCCTTTATTCATCATCTAAGTTTACAATACCATGTCTAATAACACGCCAATTACCATAGCCGATTTACAGGAAAAAACGCTGGGCCTGAGCATTCCTGAAACGCTGGAATTCTTGTCCAAACAATTCCCCGGCCAGGTTACTTTTTCCTCCAGTTTTAGTTTTGAAGACCAGGTGATCACGCACGATATCCTGGCCAACCATATCCCCATAAGCATTTTTACCTTAGATACCGGTCGGCTTTTCGCCGAGACCTACTCTGTATGGAGCAGCACCAATAGCCGCTACAATACTAGTGTAAAGGCCTATTACCCTGATGCCACTTCTATCGAAAAATTTATTGCGCAGAATGGCCCGAATGCCTTTTACGAATCGGTCGACAACCGGAAAAGTTGCTGCCATATCCGTAAAGTGGAGCCGCTGAAGCGGGCCCTGGCAGGAAATGCTATTTGGGTAACCGGTTTACGTGCTGAACATTCCGCAGCCAGGCACGACCTGCAGCAGTTTGAATGGGATGCCGGCAATAATATCATCAAATACCACCCCATCCTGCATTGGACGACTGAAGAAACCCAGGCCTATATCCGTCAGCATAATATACCCTACAATCCACTGCACGATAAAGGCTTTGTAAGTATTGGGTGTGCACCCTGCACACGTGCCATCAAGCCCGGAGAGGATTTCAGGGCCGGCCGTTGGTGGTGGGAAGATGCGGGTAAGAAGGAATGCGGGCTTCATGAAACGGCTAGTGGTTAGTTGGGAATGGCTAGCAAGCGGCGAGTGGTTAGCAGATAATGGCAAGTGGGGTTTTGGGAGAAGCCCGGACATGAACAATGATGATTTGGAAGTACCGATGTTTGGATAAGTACAAAAGCACCGTCCTTCTCCGGGAGGAGAAGGAAAGAGGATGAGGCCAAAGATGCCTAATAGTGAATGGTGGAAAGTGAGTGGCTGATATCAACTGGAACGAGTCCAAAAAGCAATTGAGGATACCTGGAACCGATTTGTAATTAAACAAAAAATTAGCCCTATTGGGCGAAAAACCATATCAGCGATGGCTAACACCATCAAAACAAAAAAATAGCAAATGAGCAAACACAGTTTAGATTACCTGGAGCAGCTGGAGTCGGAGTCCATACACATTTTTCGTGAAGTGGCGGGGCAGTTTGAGCGGCCGGCATTACTGTTCAGCGGTGGTAAAGATTCAATCGTAATGGTTCACCTGGCTTTAAAGGCTTTCCGCCCGGGAAAATTCCCTTTTCCGTTGGTGCATATCGATACGGGTCATAATTTCAAAGAAGCACTCGACTTCAGGGATCAGCTGGCCGACGAAATTGGTGAGAAACTGGTGGTGCGTAAAGTGGAAGATACCATCAAGGCGAAAAACCTGACCGAACAAAAAGGAAAATTCGCGAGTCGCAATGCACTGCAGACCTATACGCTACTCGATACCATTGAAGAATTTAAGTTTGATGCCTGCATCGGCGGTGCCAGAAGGGATGAAGAAAAAGCCAGGGCTAAAGAACGCATCTTTTCTGTGCGGGACGAGTTTGGCCAATGGGATCCAAAACGCCAGCGCCCCGAGCTGTGGAATACCTACAATGGCCGTATCGACAAAGGCGAAAACGTACGAGTATTCCCAATCAGCAACTGGACCGAACTGGATATCTGGAATTATATCCGTCGTGAAAATATCGCCCTGCCATCCATCTATTTCGCCCACGACCGCGAAGTGCTGGAATGGGAAGGTCAGCTGGTAGCCACTTCTGAATTTATTACACTGGCACCCGAAGATAAAGTAAGTATTAAAAAAGTACGTTATAGAACCGTTGGCGACATGACCTGCACTGCCGCCGTTGAATCCAAGGCAATAGTGATCGATGATATCATCGACGAAATCATCGCCACCAAGACAAGCGAGCGTGGCGAAACCAGGATCGACGACCGGGTGAGTGAAGCAGCAATGGAGGATAGGAAGAAGAACGGATATTTCTAAGGATGTTTTGATGTCCGATCTCTGATGTCTGATTTAATTGAGAGCGGGGGTTTTTGATGTCGGATGCCTGATTTTCTATTTTTTGATGTCCGATGCCTGATTTTTTATTTTTTGATGTCTGATGTCTGATTTGTTTTTGAACCGTAATAAACTTGGAGAATGACAAGAGTAGAATTGGAGAGGCGGACAAAGACATTCCATGTTAATGTAATTAGGCTTTGTACTCACTTACCAAAGAATGCTGGAGGTTTTGAAATGGGAAACCAATTAATCAGGTCGGCAGGCTCTGTCGGAGCCAATTATAGAGCGTCCAAAAGAGCTAAATCAGATAACGACTTCATCCATAAAATAGAAGTTGTTTTAGAAGAATCAGACGAAGCGCACTATTGGCTGGAAGTAATACAAGAATCGGAATTATTGAGTGGAGACCTGTTGGAGAATCTCATCAAAGAAGCCGACGAACTAACCGCAATATTTACCGCCACTGATAAAACTCTAAAAGAAAAAAGAAGAGGCCAAAAACCAGAATAATTTCCCAACACTTCACACATCACCCCTAAATAAAGAAATCAGACATCAGAGATCGGACATCAAAAAATGCCCTTGACATCCGAAATCAAAAAATAAAAACGTGATGTCACACCCAACTAAAGTAAATCAGACATCAGAGATCGGACATAATTAAATAAAAAAACTATGGATATTTTACGTTTCATAACCGCCGGCAGTGTAGATGACGGAAAAAGCACCCTGATCGGCAGGTTGCTGTACGACAGCAAATCCATCCTGATTGACCAATTGGAAGCGATAGAAAAGCAAACCAAAAACCGCGACGACGGAGAGATTGACCTGGCACTACTGACCGATGGTTTGCGTGCAGAAAGGGAGCAGGGCATTACGATCGACATCGCTTATAAATATTTTTCTACCCCCAAAAGGAAATTTATCATCGCCGACGCACCTGGTCATGTGCAGTACACCCGCAACATGGTGACAGGTGCGAGCAACAGCGATCTCGCCATCATACTTGTAGATGCACGCCATGGTGTGGCCGAGCAAACCCGCCGTCATTCAATTATCTCTTCGTTGCTGAATATTCCGCACGTTGTGGTAGCGATTAATAAAATGGACCTGGTAGATTATTCGGAAGATGTGTATAACAATATCGTAATTGATTATGCACAGGTGGCGAAATCACTGGGTTTAAAGGATATCACCTATATCCCGATCAGTGCGCTCAATGGCGACAATATTGTTGACAAGTCAGATAAATATCCCTGGTACGATGGCGAATCTTTACTGCATATCCTCGAGCACGTGGAAGTGCAGAATGATATCAACCTGGAAGATGCAAGGTTCCCCGTTCAGTACGTAATCCGCCCTCAAACAGAGGAACTACATGACTATCGTGGTTATGCCGGAAAAGTAGTAAGCGGTATTTATAGAAAAGGCGATAAAGTGACGGTCCTACCATCGGGTGTTACCAGCACCATCAAAATGATAGAAATTGGCGGTAAAGAGATAGACGAAGCATTCGCTCCGCAAAGCGTGGTGCTGCATTTGGAAGATGATGTGGATGTTAGCCGAGGCGATACGATCGTATTGCAAAATAACCAGCCCAATGTGGAGAACGAGTTGGAAGTACTTTTGTGCTGGATGGGCAACAAGCCGCTGATCCCCGGCAACAAATACTACCTGCAGATCAACAGCCGCGTAACGCGGGCTGTGGTAAAAGACATCGAGTATAAGCTCAACGTTAATTCACTCGAAAAGGAACCCGCACCGGACCAGGCAAACCTGAATGATATTGTTAAGGTGAGGATTAAGACAGCATCTCCGGTAGCCTTTGATTCCTATAAAAGTTTAAGGGTTAATGGTGGGGCTATATTGATAGATGAAACCAGCAATGTAACGGTGGGGGCCTGTATGATACAGTAGTTAGTTGGTTAGTTGATTAGTTGATTAGTTACATGGTTGATTGGTTAGGTGGTTGTAAGGATATCTTAACTGACAAAAAACCTGCTTCGAAGGTTACTAAATTAAAAAAATACAATACGACGAAACACAATGTCACAGCAAGCATTTATACAACAGCTTTTTACCTGCAACCAAAAGAAATTTGTTGCCTTTCCCGACAAGGAACTGGCGGAGCAATTCATTGACCAGATATTCGACCTCTTGTTTTTACCCAATATTGGCAAGCAACAAAACCTGGGAAAATTTGAGAAAGAATTTGAATCGCTAAAAAGCCATTTTTCCAGCCTGATCTACGATGTATTGCTGGATGGTGATAAGGCACAGGCCGTTACAGAAAACTTTTTCGATGAGCTGCCTTCCTTGTATAGCGACCTGATGAACGATGCGAAAGCCATCAGTGAATTTGATCCCGCAGCACAATCGATACAGGAAGTGATCATGGCCTACCCGGGGTTTTATGCCACCACCGTCTATCGCCTTTCGCACCAATTGTGCAAACAGGGTGTAAAAACGTTGCCAAGGATTTTTACCGAACATGCCCATAGCAAAACCGGTATTGATATCCACCCCGGTGCCAGCATTGGGGGTTCATTTTTCATCGATCACGGAACGGGTATTGTGATTGGTGAAACCACAATTATCGGCAACAATGTAAAGATCTACCAGGGCGTTACACTGGGTGCACTTAATGTAAGCAAGGAACTGGCAAAGGTAAAACGGCACCCGACCATTCAGGATAATGTGATCATCTATTCTGGTGCTACCATACTGGGCGGCGGAACGGTGATCGGCCACGATAGCGTGATCGGTGGCAACGTCTGGCTTACCACCAGCGTTCCTTCGCACTCCATTGTTTACCATAAAAGTGAGCTGGCAATAAGGGATAAAAACCCGCTGCCGGAGGGGTTGAATTTTGTTATTTGAAACAGTTCACGAGTTTACGGGTTCACGAGTTTAGGGTTTAGGGTTTAGAAGGAAAGAGTTTAGGGTTAAGAGAGACAGGAAATAGGTTGGGTTTAAGTTGGGTAAATAATTACAATACAAATCACTACCAGGGATAGCAGTTAATGCTGCAAAGGTGCTGGTAAATAAATACGATACATGAAAGCAAATAATATATTAGAGACCATTGGCAATACACCGCATGTCAATATCAGTCAGCTGTTTGGCGGCGACCATGAAGTGTGGATCAAACTGGAAAGGAACAATCCGGGTGGGAGCATCAAAGACCGCATTGCACTGGCGATGATTGAAGATGCGGAGGCGAAAGGCTTACTCCATAAAGACAGTGTGATCATTGAACCGACCAGTGGCAATACCGGTATTGGCCTGGCGCTGGTAGCGGCGGTAAAAAGATATAAGATCATCTTGGTGATGCCCGAAAGTATGAGCGTGGAGCGCCGCAAACTGATGAGCATTTATGGTGCTGAGTTTGTATTGACTCCAAGAGAAAAAGGCATGAAGGGCGCCATCGAAAAAGCAGGTGAACTGGTTGAAAGCACGCCCAATGCCTGGATGCCCCAGCAGTTTAATAATGGTGCCAACACCGAAGTGCACAGGCGCACAACGGCTGCGGAAATAGCCAATGACTTTCCAGAAGGGCTGGATTATATGATCACCGGCGTGGGTACTGGCGGTCATATCACCGGCGTAGCCGAAATATTAAAAGAGCAATTTCCGAATCTGAAAGTATTCGCCGTAGAACCGGAGCTGAGCCCGGTATTGAGTGGTGGAAGCCCCGCCCCTCACCCCATCCAGGGGATTGGTGCAGGATTTATTCCGTCGATTATGAATACCGGGATACTGGATGGCGTTATCCAGGTTTCAAAAGATGAGGCATTTTCTTATACGCTGCGCATTGCAAAAGAAGCAGGCATATTAGTCGGCATTTCTACCGGAGCATCACTGGCAGCTACGGCTAAAAAACTTGCAGAAATACCAGCCGGGTCCAAAGTGCTCACCTTCAACTACGACACGGGTGAAAGGTATTTGTCGGTAGAGGGGTTGTTTTAACAAGATTGAGTTGCCAGTTACCTCTAAGCTAAAAGCTAGCCATTGATTTACAAAGCATGCAACAACTGACTGAGAACTGGAAACTCGTAACTCGTAACTGGAAACTCGTAACTGGAAACTGGAAACTGGCAACTGGAAACTGGCAACATAGCACAAACAACATCATGTCACAACAACTACCTACAGGAAAAGTAATCATTGCCGGGGCCGGTAGTGGCGACCCTGAGTTGATTACCGTGAAGGCAGCGCGCTACCTGCAACAAGCCGATGTGGTACTGACTGATCGGCTGGTAAGTGAAATTATTTTAAAAGATTATATACGGCCGGATGCCGAAGTTATTTGCGTGGGCAAACAGTATGAAAAAAATGGCTCTACTGCGCAGCAGGACATCAATCAGCTACTTGTGCACTATGCCAGCCAGGGTAAACTGATCGTAAGGCTTAAGGGCGGTGACGTAACCATTTTTTCGAATATATTTGACGAGCTGCAAACCCTTGTGGAGCATCATATTCCCTACGAAATCGTGCCCGGCGTTACTGCAGCACTTGGTGCAGCGGCCTACGCTGGTATACCGCTCACAGCCCGGGGATATGCAGTGTCAGTGCGGTTTCTTACCTATTACAAATCTGATATTGTCACCGACGAATATTGGAAAGAATTGGCCAACACCCACGATACGCTGGTACTTTATATGAGCAGCAGTACACTCGATACCGTTGTGGAAAAATTGCTGAGCCATGGCATCGGTACCGACAAACAGATAGCGGTGGTGGAACAGGCTACCACACCGTTGCAACAGGTGTATACCTCAGGTGTGCATGAGTACAGCAATACACTTGCCAACCGTTCCTTCCTGTCGCCTTCATTGGTAATCATTGGAAAAGTGGTGGCGCTGCACCAGCAATTTGCCTGGTTTCAAAACGAGAACAATGAGACAGAGCACTACTTTAAGCCGATCATAAATACTATACAACACGATAAATAAACGCATACACCATGTTGACCGAAACTAAACTAAAAACCTTTCTTGACCTCGTTAGTTCTGCTACCAAAGAAGAGCTGATATG
The DNA here is from genome assembly GCA_039925965.1 of Chitinophagaceae bacterium. Lineage (GTDB taxonomy): Bacteria > Bacteroidota > Bacteroidia > Chitinophagales > Chitinophagaceae > JAZKFT01. The sequence goes on along the minus strand of JBDSXW010000058.1, from coordinate 11,470 downwards.
GCTGAATGGTTATTTAAACGGCGTTGTGGCGCAGCAAACAAAACCCGTAGCGGTACCAGCCAAGGGCGGCGTGGAAAAACTAACGATCGTTTACGGAACGGAAACCGGTAATTCAAAAAAACTGGCTTCTGATTTTGCGCATAAAGTAAAACAAAAAGGCATTCATCCCAAAGTGGTCGGGATGGATCAATATCGCCTAACCGACTTGCCCAAGGAAGAATATTTTTTGGCTGTGATCAGCACACAAGGCGAAGGCGATCCGCCCGATGCGGCAAAGAAGTTTTACGATCATATTCATAATAATGGCTTTAAGCTGGATAAACTGAAATACAGTGTGCTGGCCCTGGGCGATACCTCTTACCCGTTGTATTGCAAAGCGGGCGAAGATGTAGACAACCAACTGAATAAGCTCGGTGGCAGGCGTATCGCTCCTATCCGCAAATGCGATGTGGATTATGATGATGATGCCAACGCCTGGTTTGACAGCGTGCTGAAAGGATTGTCGACAGAAGAAAAGAAAACCGAAGCATTGGTGGCGGTTCCTGCACCTGCGAAGCCAGCCGGCAAAAAGATCTACACAGGTATTGTGGTGACCAATATTAACCTGAATGATCGAGGCTCCAATAAGGAAACCCATCACATAGAAATAGCTGCGGAAGGCGTACAATATGTTTGTGGTGATTCGATTGGTATCGTGCCGGAAAATCCGCTGGCAGTGGTAGAAGCCATCATCGCTTTAACAGGCATCGATCCTGTAAAAAAACTGGAGCATAAAAAAGACCAGTACACGATTTTTGACCTGCTGCATAAGAAGCTGAGCATTATCTACCTCACAACCCGTTTGGTAAAAGAATATGGGAAGATTGTAGGCCAGGAATTACCGGATACCCGGATGGACCTGCTGGACCTGCTGAAAATTTACCCGGTAAAAGATGCCGCCCAATTTGAACTGGTGCTGAATGCACTCAACGGAATCTCGCCGAGGTTGTATACCATCGCTTCTGCTCCTGCGGCACATGATGGCGAAGTGCATATCACCATTGCAAAAGACGTATACAGGGTAAATGGCCAGCAGAAGAAAGGGCTGTGCTCCGACTACCTGAATGCGTTTCCGGTGAATGCACATATCAGCTTTTTTGTACAAACCAATAAACATTTCAGGCTGCCTGCCGCTGAGAGAGACACGATCATGATCGGCCCCGGTACCGGGATTGCCGGCTTTAGATCCTTCCTCGCAGAGCGGGATGCAACTGGCGCCACCGGCCGTAACTGGCTGTTTTTTGGCGAGCAATATTTTGGCTCCGATTTCCTGTACCAGACAGAAATACAGAACTGGTTTGAGACCGGTGTATTGACCAAAGTAAACCTCGCGTTCTCAAGAGACCAGCAGGAGAAAATCTATGTACAGCACAAAATGCTGCAACATGCAGAATCCTTTTTCGACTGGATCAACAGCGGCGCCTATGTATATATCTGTGGCAAGAAAGACCCGATGAGTGTCGATGTCGAAAACACGATCCTCCACATCATAGAACAGCAGGGCAAACTCGGCAAAGAAGAAGCCAAAGCCTACCTCGAAAAAATGAAAGACGAAGGGCGGTACGAGAAGGACGTTTACTAGGGATGTGTTGATCTCTGATTCTGATTCTGATGTTTTGATGTCGGATGTCGGATGTCTGATTTGTGATTATTCAGTCTGACTTTACTAAATAATCGGCCCAAGTATTTTACGGTTCTCATTTTCACATTTTCACATCTCCACACTTCCATATTCCACACTTCCACATTCCACATCCCTAATTTCCACACCGGCACAGTCTATTATCTAACATCTACTATCTAACATCTTTATATGGAGAAAATAGCTTTATCAGGCATTGAAAAAATTAAGACCGCCAGCGATGGGCTGCGGGGCAGCATTGTGGACAGCCTCCATGATGAGATCACCGGGGCCATACGCGAAGACGACCAGGCACTGATAAAATTTCATGGTATGTACCAGCAGGACGACCGTGACCGCAGAGAGGAAAGGGCCGAAAAAAAACTGGATCGCCTGTATACTTTTATGATCCGGCTGCGGCTGCCGGGCGGCTTTTTAAAACCAGAACAATGGGTGGCGATGCACCATATTGCCGGTGATAATTCAACCGGCACCATTAAGATCACCACCCGCCAAACTATTCAGCTGCATGGCCTGATGAAGACAAAAATAAAGCCGACGATCCAGGCTTTCAGGGAAGCTTACCTGGATTCGATTGCCACCTGTGGCGATATCAACCGCAACGTGTTGTGCAGCTCGAACCCTGTAGAATCATCGATTCATGGCGAGGTGTTCGCTTATGCAGATAAAATCAGCAAACTGCTGATGCCAACGACCAAGGCCTACTATGAGATATGGATCGATGATGAAAAAATTGCAGACAAAAAATCTGAAGCGGATCCCTTGTACCAGGATCGCTACCTGCCCCGTAAATTTAAGATTGCCATTGCCATTCCACCCAATAATGATGTAGATGTGCTGGCCAATGATCTGGGACTGATTGCCATTATTGAAGACAATCAACTGAAAGGCTTCAATATCGCAATTGGTGGCGGGATGAGCACTACGCATGGCAACCGCGATACCTATGCCCGGGTAGGGACCGTGATCGGTTTCACAGATACCGAAGAAAAAACACTCAAGGCCGTATACGAAATATTAACCGTGCAACGTGATTTTGGGAACCGGAGCGACCGCAAGCTGGCACGGCTTAAATACACCATTGACCGCATGGGTGTGGATGTTTTTAAAGCCGAACTCGAAAAGCGTATTGGCTTTGAGTTGGAACCAGCAAGGCCTTACAAGTTCACTACCAGAAAAGACCGTTATGGCTGGCTGCAAAATGAACAGGGGCTTTGGTACTATACCTTGTTTGTAGAAAATGGCCGGGTGCTGGATGATGAACAGGTGGCTATGAAAACGGCGTTGCTGGAAGTAGCGCAAACCGGTTATTCCAATTTTCTTTTTACCGCCAATCAAAACCTGATCCTGAGCGATATCAAGCCGGAAAATAAAGAGGCTATCAACGCGATCCTGGAGAAATACAAGCTGATCGAACACACGGATAAGGCTACCAATATCCGCAGGAACTCCATGGCTTGCGTGGCTTTGCCAACCTGCCCGCTGGCGTTGGCTGAAGCACAACGTTACCTGCCATCGCTCATCACCAAACTGGAACCCTTGCTGGAGAAACACGAATTAGAAAACGAAGACATCACGATCCGGATGACGGGCTGCCCCAATGGTTGCGCAAGGTCGTCGATCTCAGAGATCGGCTTTGTAGGAACCGCCGCTGGCAAGTACAACCTGCACCTCGGCGGTGATCATGCGGGCATGCGGCTGAACCGGGTATACATGGAAAGCCTGGACGAAATGGGAATATTGTCTGAACTGGATGCATTATTCGGTGCCTTCAAAACAGAAAGAGAACCAGAAGAGTCATTTGGAGATTATTCTTTGAGAAGGCTTTTCGCCTAAACCGGACTACATTTATTAAAGCCACAAAGATTTGAGCAGGCAATTGGAATCGCCATCATCTTTGTGGCTTCTTTATGTCTTATCACCAGCTATCATGACCCTTACTTTTACCATCTCATCTGGCAAAACATGGCTTTCAATCATCCATACCCAATGGTTTAAAAATCTGTTGGCAGATGTTTTCCCCGACTTCCGATTTATGATTGTTCAGGACCGTTGGGGTGATGCCGGTGATTTTAGGATCATTGAGGGGAATGCCACAGGCATGGCAACTATCGGTGACCGGCCGCATGCTTTTTTGAAACAAGGCGACCCCAGGAACATTGCTATATTCAATGAAAACATTGAGCAAAAATTAGGAAAAGATGAAGCCATCACCATCGCGACAGTTTCAGGACTGCAGACAGTTTTAATAGAGCAGTTTTTACAAAAGGCACTACCCAAAAAAGGTAACATTGCTAACACTATCAAGGTCATCCATTGTGCGGATCATTTGGAAACGATGTTAGAATCCGAAGCCTGGGACGGTGTCGTCGTTTCGCTTGCGGATTTAAACACACTGCTGCGGAACAATACTTTCAAGGAACTGATAAGGGTGCTATTATCCGACAAAAAATCAATGATATTGCCCTTGTTTGAAGTCCCGCCACAGCCTGGTGAGGCTGCGCTGGTGGCATATGCCAATGCAGTGGATGATGATCCGTTAGCCATACTGGAAAAGTTGAACAATAGTGCTATCGAAACTAAGGTGAACGCAGCATATTCTATTTTGAAAACGCAACCTGCTACAGCAACCGCTGGCGCATTTTCTCTGGATACCGGCACCACTACATTTACCTATGCTGCGGGTTTCAACATTAGCGATCAATCATTAACAGCCTGGGATTTTGAAATTCCAGCCGGCCTGGAACGACTCGACTTATTTTCTTCCACCGATTATATGCGTGACTTTTTCACCTATGAATATTTGAATGACGACAGGCTTGACACTGCGGCCGAAGCGGTGTTCATCTCCAGCCACAAAGCAATACACTCAAACGAATTATCAACTGCTATTGCCACAAAAAAAGTATGGGCCGCCGGCACCAGAACCTGGTACGAATTAGCAAAAAAAGGTATTTGGGTTGAAGGCTGCGCCGATGGGCTTGGTCTTGAATTTTTGGAAAGCTGTTGGCAAAGCCCGTTGATTTCATTGAACAAAAAAAATGTTCAAATCATCACCAATGCCTCCAGTGCCCAACACTGGTTGGTGGATGGCTGGCAGGCTGCCGGCACCTACGAACTGGTTCCCGCGCTCTCCAAGGAAATCGGCGAAGCAATTAGCAAAGCCCAATTTATTTTCTGGACAAGCTTTCAGCAATACGAACAGTACAAGGATTTTGCAGACAGTAATGCCTTGCATGGCTGCCCCGCTGGAAAAACGGCCAAGCTATTGCTGGCAGCGGGTTTGAAGCCAGTCATCTTCCCAACGATCAAGGCATTTAATGATTGGCGCGCTGCGAACGAGGGCAGCAAGATAGATGCCTGAAATGGATGCAGAAAGACGCCTCCACTCCTTTAACTCAAAATTTATTTCCAATAGTCTACTAATTTAATAGAGATTAAATTACTTTTGCCGTGCAATGGCCATAAGCTATATAATTAATGTCTACTTAAATGGTAGACTATTTAGTAAAACAAACAATACAAAATGATTTTGACCCACTTAAAGCGATGTTGACGAAATGCCATCAACAGGCCAAGGCAGCAATTACCATATTGATTCTACGACTGACCACGAACCATAAAAAATGACCCATTGACCAATGACACAATGACCAATGACCTAATGACTCATTGACCAAATGCTTCATTTAACAATGATTTCAAAAAACAACAAAACCACCATGAACAAACTAATTGCTTTTATTTTATATCTAATACCTGTTTTTTCACAAGCCCAGCTAAATGGTGCCCTGATTCTCAGCGGCCGCGTGGTAGGCGAAAGTCATAAAGGTGTGGCGGCGGCCAGCATCTTGATCAAAGGCAGTTCATCAGGAACTGTAACAGATTCCACCGGCCGGTTCTCGCTTGTTACCAGCCAAAAATTCCCCTTTAAACTCATCATTAGTTCTGTGGGTTTTGCCCAGCAGGAACTCGAAGTAGCAAGCGCTAATTCCAAACTGGCCATTCAGTTAAACAGCCAGAGTTTTCTCGCCAATGAAGTGGTGGTAACGGCCAGCCGTGGTTCGGAAAAAATACTCAAGTCACCCGTAAACATCGAGAAGCTCGACATACGGGCGCTGAAGGAAACACCAGCTGCTTCTTTCTACGATGCGCTGGGCAATGTAAAAGGGGTTCAGCTCACGACCTCTTCGCTTACTTTCAAAGTACCGAATACAAGAGGATTTAATATCCCCAATAACTTCCGGTTTATGCAGCTGGTGGATGGCATCGACATGCAGGCTGCAACCCTTGGTGTGCCATTGGGCAACGCTATCGGACCAACAGAACTGGATATCCAATCGATAGAAATAACGGCAGGTGCGGCTTCCGCCCTCTATGGCATGAATGCCATTAACGGAATGGCCAACCTCATCACTAAAAATCCATATAAAACACAAGGCTTAAGCATGTTTCAACGTACAGGTGTAAACCATGTAGATGGTGTGGATCATTCGGCCGGCGCACTTACCGAAACTGCGATTCGCTATGTAAAAACCTTCGGCAATCAATTTGCTTTTAAAATAAACGGTAGCTACCTGCAGGGTGTAGACTGGATCTCCGATACCCGGCTCGATCAGAACCCAAATAGCGGCAATACCGCCAACCCCGGTTTCCCGTCGTTGAATGGCGCCAGCAATGTTGCTTTTGATGGCTGGAATAAATATGGTGATGATGCGCTTGCAGGCAGCAACACCGTTTCTATTACAGGTTTAAATATCGATGGGGTGAATAATAAAACCCTCACCGTTGCACGCACGGGCTACTGGGAAAAAGACCTGGTGAGCCCCAGGGTCGACAACCTGAAATTTGATGCAGCCTTGCAATATAAACTCACGCCGACTACCGTTCTTTCTTACACCTATCGCATAGGCAAGATGGATGGCGTTTTCCAACGTGGCAACAAAGTGCGCCTGGATAACGTGGTTGTTCAAAACCATCAGGTGGAATTGAAAGGAATCAATTTTACTGTAAAGGCATATTATACCAGTGAAAATACCGGCGACTCTTACAACGTAAAGCCGTTGGCAGATAACCTGGATCTGTACACCGGCGGTAGTGCCACGGCATGGGGCAGCAAGTACAAAACAGCATTGACAAAATATGTAAACGATAATGGCGGCTCACTTACATCGTCCAACCTTGCGGCAGCTACTGCCTATGCCCGTACGCTGGCCGATGCGGGCCGTGCTGAGCCAGGAACAGCCAGGTTTCAGACGGTGAAAGATTCCATTATTAAGATCAATAACTGGGACATCAAATCGGGCAGCATTCCCAATGCGCCGCTAACTGGCGGTGCGGCCCTGGTACAAAAAAGTAATTTGTATCATGTAGAAGGACAGTGGGACCTGACGAGTAAAGTAACATCTTTTAACCTGCTGGTCGGTGTCGATGCAAGGGTGTACGAACTGATACCCGATGGCAATAATTTCGTTGACTTCACCCGGGCAATCGCCGAAAGAAATACTGCTTTACCGGATGGTAGTTTCGGTAAGAATACGTATTATAAAAAAGTCGGTGGCTTTGCACAGGCATCAAAAACATTTTTCGGCGAAAAACTCAAACTGACCGGTTCGTTGCGTGCCGACTATAACCCGGAATTTACCGCTAAACTAACCCCCCGCCTGGCAGCCGTTTACACGCTGAAAGAGCGGCATAACTTCCGGGCTACATTCCAGCAGGGATTCCGGTTTCCGGCCTTATTCGAGGCACTTAGTTATGTGAACAATGGTCGTGTAAAACGGGTAGGTATCCTGCCTGTTATCAATGAAGGATTGGGGTATCGCGAAAACAGCTACACCCAAACATCGGTGGCTGCTTTTAATGCCGCTGTAAAAGCCGCGGGCAATACCGACGCAGCCGCACTGGCCAACAAATATCTGTTGCAGTCGGCCAATCTTCCCGATGGCCGCCCTGAAGGCATCAACTCTTTTGAACTGGGTTACAAAAGTGTCTTTTTCAATAACAAACTCTTCATCGACGTCGATGCCTATACCAATATTTATGACGGCTTTCTTGGCCAGGTGCAGGTAAATGTGCCTATCGGTGAAACACTGGGATCTGATCCAGCAGTACTGTCAATGATCGATCGCAACCGTGATGCACAGGCGGCAAAACCAGCTGATCCGTTAACCAATACTGCGGCTACCGCAGCCAGCAAAGGGCAGGAACGCTATCGTGTATACACCAATGCCAAAAACAAGTACACTACCTATGGATCATCGCTGGGCCTGACATATAATTTCTACAAAACCTTTACCATATCCGGTAACATAAATTATAATGCGGTCAAGGGGAACGCTAACGCTGACTTGTTTGTAACCGGTTTTAATACGCCAAAATGGACTACCAATTTATCGTTTGGAAACAGGGCCATTGCGAAGAACCTGGGCTTTAATATTGTGTGGAAATGGCAGGATGCATTTCTTTGGGAAAGTCCGCTGGTGACCGGTGATATTGATGCCATCAACAATGTGGATGCGCAGGTTACTTACCGCATCCCGGCTGCAAAATCTACTATCAAACTGGGTGGCACCAACACATTTAATAATCGCCAGATCGAGTATGCGGGCGGCCCAACCATCGGTGCATTGTACTACCTGGCCATCACCTTGGATGGGTTCTTCAATAAATAATTAATACCCGTTCAAATCAAACATTTTAACTGGATATCGCCAAGGAAAATGGGCGTCACGATGAAATGGGGGCATGTTTTTTATAAATGGCGCCCCTCCTTCTATCCCTGCTTATTTACATACAAAACTCCCGGGTCTGGGGTAGTGTCACTGCGCATATTAAATTAATGTACCAAGGCAACCTTCTGCATCCTGGCTGCGTTTTTGCCAGAGAAACTTGATTTTTATATGACATTAAACCTATCAATCATGAAAAATTTTACATTCTTACTTCTTGGGGTAGCTTTCTTTCGGCAGGCAGATGCAACCATCTTGCCTGTGAGCGTAACCAATTTCCAGTTCAGTCCTGCCAATATACCCAATGTAGTTGTTGGCGACACGATCCGGTTCAACTTCACAACCGGGTTCCACAATGCCGTTTCTATAGTTGTGGGTTCTGCAAGCGGTTCAGTCCCAGCCGGTGCAGCGGATATTAACAGCGGGGCACCGTCCGGCACGAATCCCCGGACCTACGATTATAATGTTACTGTTGCAGGCGCTTACCGCTATTATTGCCAGATCCACAGCTCTGACGGCGTCACCGGAATGATCGGCACTTTTACGGCTTCCGTCCCACTGCCGGTGGCCCTTACAAGTTTTGATGTTGTATATAGCGGCAATGTTGCCTCGGCTACCTGGAAAACCGTCACTGAACAAAATGTAGATTATTTCTCGCTTAAAAAAAGCGTGGATGGCAAAAACTATGCTGAGGCTGGCAGGGTTCAAGCCACAGGAAACGCTATCACGGAACAGTCATACAGATTCCAGGATCAGAACCTTGGGAAAAGGAGTAAGTTCATTTACTATATGTTGGAAACGGTTGATCGTGATGGAAGGCGCAGTCTTTCAAACATTCGGATGATTCGAAATGCCCAGGCCATTCCTGCGCTGATCACGCAAATAAACCCTAACCCGGTAGATAAGGCTGTAGGTCATATGATGTTTCAATTCAATGCCGATATCAGTGGCACTATGAAAGCCATTGTGGTAAATTCCGCCGGCAAAACTGTATTACACCAGGACCTGAGTGCCACCGTTGGTCTTAACAATGGCCATATACATATGGGTGATTTTCCTGTTGGCACCTACACGGTCATTTTTATGCTCGACGGAATGAAAGAATCTCACAAAGTAGTTGTCAGGTAACCTATATGTTATTCAACCGATCGGCCGATGGCTGATGATCGGGTTTAAGGAGCGGCAAATACCTAGGTATTTGCCGCTTTTTTTGGGCCCCGCCTGACTGACATACACTTCAGAGCAGCTTCATCGTCCTATCCGGTTCCGTTATATCATCATTATCAAACGCTATCCTGCTGCCGCAATCAGGTTGCAAGGCTTCCCATGGGGGCTGCCGCTTAGTGGCTGTGTTAAATACTTCTTCCGCACGTTCATATACCGACGTGCAAAAAGGGGCTAAAAGCTCCCTTATGCAGTGGCATTACACCATTATGTCTTAATCTGTATCAAAGCGGAGCTGGATAAAACAATGCTGGATGGCGAAAAATTGATGGACACGTTATGCCAACCCTGATTCGCGTTTTCAACCGTTCAGAAGGCCCAGGGTTGGCAACCTTTTAAAATGAACGGCTTCAAAATCTTGCCCACATACCTGCTGCCCCTTGCAGAAGCCAGCGCAAAGACGATGTCTGAAAAGCGCTGACGGGAAAGGTGACGGAGGTTGAGATCCATTGTCTTTCAGGCGATGTCTACAGCCAAGTCTAATTGTGAGTCAGCCATAGAATCGCCATGCAGCAGTCTGAAAAAACTTTAATCCGCTGCGATGGCGAATCTACTTTATATACCACCTGTCAACAATAACATGGCCCCCGGAATTCCGGGGGCCATGTTATTAAGTGAATACCATTAAACGTTTTATTCTTTGACAAAACGAATGGTAGATTTTACCGATTCGTTGATACTGGTGATATGATACACACCGGCAGCCAATGAACCAAAATTCAGGTTGACCTTATTATCGCCCTCCAGCACATTCAGACTGCGGGTCTCTAACTGGCGGCCCATCATATCGGAAACAACGATCTGCAACCTGCCTGCTTTTGCGGCAGCGATGTACAGCACCGCTTCGTTATGAATCAGTGTTGGCAGAATACCTACGAGTTCAATACCGCTGGTCCTGTTATTTATCGCTACCACATTGGTATAAGTTACATGACCATCCACATCAATGATTTTAAGACGGTAGTAGTTTATGCCATTCGCTGGCTTAACATCTGCAAAATCAAATGGCGTTAAGCAACGGGCCTGGTTGGCGGCAAGCTTGCCAATGCTGGTAAAGCTGCGACCATTGGAAGAACGTTCTATTTCAAAAGTCACATTGGTAGACGTGCAGGTTACTTTCCAGCTCAGGTTATTTACCGTTGCGGATTTGGTACCACTGAAATAAACCACTGAAATTGGTAAAGGAACATTACCCTGATGTAAATAGAAATTCGAGAAACCAGGCGTAGTTACCTGAACCCAGCTGGCACCATTAACGCTGCCACTTGCGGTTTGTGGAAGTAAGGTTGCGCCGCCGGGATAATTGGCCACACAGGTGGTACCAGCAACTCTTGACACATTGAGGCTGGCTAATGAAGCACCCAAAGACGTGAGCTCAGCATCGGTAAAAAAGAACTGCACATCGGCCGTAGCCACTGTTCCCGAGTTATTAATGAAGAAATTCCGGTTTAGATATGGAACCAGCAAGGCATCCATTCTTGATGCACCGGTGGTAATGGTTTGGGCAACACTATAAAGATTTACTGCTCCACCGGCTGCATTTTTAACCAGTGCCACCAATTTACTGGTCGCATCGAGCAGTGGAACCCAACCAGTGTAGGTTGCATTAGAATTTGCCTGTGGTGTTTGGTAAGAGCTGGCACAAGTGTTAGTAGCAGCTAACATAGAAGCGGCAAGTTCGTCAACCGCTACACAGAATGTGCCCTGGGAGGTTGAGCTCGAATACAAATCTACCGCCACATAATAGGTGCTACCTGCTGTAAGGCCTGTGGCATAAAGCACCGATAAGAAACCGGAACCTAAAGCCGAACCACCATCATCATCGCAGGAAATA
>JBDSXW010000057.1:0-26284 GCA_039925965.1 Chitinophagaceae bacterium | reverse complement strand
CGCTAAAACAGACAAAGCTTAAACCGTTCAAGCAAATCAAATTTGTAGTACACAAACCGCCACTAAATAGATCTGAAACCCGCGCTATATCTCAATTTTGTGACCCATAGCTGCAAGTTGGGTTAATAAAACGAATGATCACTGCATCAGGCGGCAGGTCTTTCATCGATGTAATTCTGCCAAGGCAACCCATGGCCTCGTTCTTTTTCTCCGAAAGGACTCCTTCGGGATCTGCCATCAGAGCCGTTTTCCAGAAACCGAATGCGCAGTGTTGTTTGAATGCTGCGAAACTGCAGAACATGCCTTTGTAGTCAAAATTGGCAAAGCTCCATTTGATCGTTTCTACCACTTGAGGGCAAGCCTTATGCACGAGCTTTCTCAGGTGCAGCAAAATGGGCTGTGCAAAGGGGGCACTTTTTTCAATGTAAGCGTCTACTCGGGGATCAATGGTTGGCATGGCGGCAAATTTTTTGACAAATAAAACTATGAAAACAGCGGCAAATCCGTCAACGGAATTTTCAAGCAAAGCAGAGGATTCAGGGGTGAAGTTCCGGCTCTCTGGCTTGCAGGTTGCAGCATATATCTTTTCAGGGCAAGCAACGGAAGTCCGATTGTTCGACCTTGCGTGTCATATGGCCAATTCAGAATTTTGTCCTTGTCGGCAATAGAAATATGGGTTAGTTTAGGTCCATGAATATCATTGAAAAATTCTACCAGGCCTTTCAGCAGAAAGACTATGCTACCATGCAGCAGTGTTACCACGATGAAGCCGTTTTTACCGACGAAATATTTCTAAAACTCAATGCGGCACAGGTAAGGGCCATGTGGCAGATGTTGATTATTTCGGGTAAGGATATGCAACTGGTTTACAAAGATGTTACAGTAACCGGCGATACCGGATCCGCTAACTGGATCGCCACCTATACCTTTTCACTCACTAAAAGAAAAGTGGTCAATGATATCCAGGCTGTGATGCAGCTGAAAGACGGCCTCATCTATTGCCACCGCGATCATTTTAATTTTTATACATGGAGCAGCATGGCGTTTGGTGCCAAGGGCGCTTTGCTGGGATGGCTCCCGTTCTTCCGAAAAAAGATCCAGGCAGTATCGAAGGGAAAGTTGGATGCTTTTATGAGTAAGTGATCACCAGTTACCAGTTACCGGTTGCGCGTTGCTGGTTGCCTGCTACTTGAATAGTCGGTTCATCAATTCGGCAAAACAGTAACAAAACGGCACAGATCTGCTACCAATGCTCATTGTTAACTAAGGTTTGAAAACTGGAAACCAGCAACTGGAAAGCACCAACTGGAAACCAGCAACCAACTCCTAGCTCAAATATTTTCCAACAATCGGCATCCTCCGGCCCACGCCAAATGCTTTTGGCGATACGCGTATAATCGGACAAAACTGATTCCGCTTGTACTCGTTTACATTCACCATTTTTAATATACGGTCAGTGAGCGCTGCGTCGTAACCGAGGGCTTTAATCTCTTTTGGTCCCTGCCGCCGCTCAATGTATTGGTATAAAATGGGGTCCAGCACATCGTATTCCGGCAGGCTGTCGCTGTCTTTCTGGCCCGGCCGCAGTTCGGCGCTGGGTGGCTTTGTGATGATATTATTGGGAATGACCTCCTTATCCCGGTTGATATATTTTGCCAGTTCGTACACCTGCAATTTGTAACAGTCGCCCAGCACGCCAAGTCCTCCCGCCATATCACCATACAGCGTGCCATAACCTGTAGCCAGCTCACTTTTATTACTGGTGTTTAGGAGTATATAATTAAATTTATTCGCCAGGGCCATCACCATATTTCCACGGGTACGGCTCTGCAGGTTTTCCTCTGCTACGCTAAATGGCAGATCTTTAAAAATTGGGGCCAATGATTCCATAAATGCATCAAAAACATCTTTTATTGGAATGGTATCGTAGGGGTTGCCAAGGTTTTTGCTAAGCTCTTCCGCATCAGTTACCGAATGGCCAGTCGAGTATTGCGAAGGCATCAGCACGGCACGTACATTTTCAGGCCCCAGGGCGGTGCAGGCAAGTGCCAGGGTAACCGCACTATCGATACCACCACTGCTTGCTACGATAGCCTGTTTAAAGTTCATCTTGCCAAAATAATCTTTGATCCCCATCACAATGGCGTCATGCACCTGGGCAATATTTAAAGACGGTTGCAGGTCCATCGGCACCAGTTCCTTTTCGGGCAGGTGGCTGGCCAACTCTATGATAGGACCGTTAATAGTGCCATCATCGTTCAGTTCAAATACATGCAACGCTTCTTCAAATAAAGGCAACTGGCCACAGAGATTGGCGTCTTTATCAAATACCAGCGACGCTCCATCAAATACGATCTCAGTCTGGCTGCCCACGCCGTTGCAGTAAAACATAGGCATTTTATACTTCAGCACATTGGCTTTGATGGTGGCTTTGCGGTCTTCGTCGTGGGTATAGTCAAATGGCGAAGCACTCAGATTCAGCATGAAATCGGGCTGCTGTTCCATCAGTTTGTCCATCGGGCAAATGCGATACAGTGGGTTATCGCCCAAGTTCCAGATGTCTTCGCAAATGGTAACCGCCAGTTTTTTGCCTTTAAATTCAATGACATTCCATTCATAGGCTGGCTCAAAATACCGGTATTCGTCGAACACATCGTAGGTAGGCAGCAGTGTTTTATGCGCCACCGCCTGTATCTTTTTGTCGTATAAAAAATAGGCCGCGTTAAACAGGTCCTTCCCTTCTTGAATAGGGTTTCTTTCGGGGCCACCTACCAGTACGCCAATGGTGTCCGCATGTTCAGCGATAGCCACTACAGCAGCTTCACATTTCTCAATAAAGTCATTGAACTCCAAAAAATCCCGCGGCGGATAGCCACAAACGGATAGTTCGCTAAAGAGGACGATATCAGCGCCCATGGCCTTAGCGGCTCCTATTGCATCAATGATTTTTTGGGTATTGCTTTCAAAATTGCCTACATGGTAGTTCTGTTGGGCGAGTGCTATTTTCATGATAATGAACTAATTAATGTTTTTATATTGCCTGATGGATTTACCATTTTATCACTTTATCAAAGAAAGGCAGGAAGAAACTGTTACATACTATTTTTATAGCAAAGTTTTACAAAAGGAAGCATTAAAAGCCGTAGCCTTTACTCCTTTTGATTGGGCTAATTTTTATAATGTTGATTTAATGGATGTAGTGTAAAATGGACAGTTCACTGACATAAAATCAACAAAGGATTATGATAGGAACCTAATTCTTACAACAGTTGTTAGAATAATCCTTGATTTCTTAAACCATAAAGCTTATGCAAAATTGTATTTTCCGGGCAATACAGCAGCAAAAACGAGGCTATACCGAATGGCGGTCGCTATACATATTAAAGGGATCTCCAATTTGCTAAAAGTTTATGGAGGTTGGGATAAAGAGGAAGGTTTTGATTTTGAACCCTTTAAAACTAATACCAATTATGACATCCTCATTATTACAAAAAACAATTAGTTTCGTTATTATGGAAACAATAGAGGCAAATGAGTCAAAAGCAGGCACGTCAAATTTGACAAAAAAAGAGCTAACAGCTTTGATACAGGCTTCACCCATTATAAAAGAGAAGATGGAAGAAGGTAAAAGATTTATCTCCAAGCTAATGGAAAAATACCCGGATCTTGAAGACAGGCTAAATGGTAAAGTACCCCATCCTTAAAATTTCTTTCCGCCTTTTTCGTTTGCTTTGCACTATGCACGTTTCAAAGCAATTCTTCAATAAAATCATTACCGCCCTTATTTGTTGCCTGCTGGCTTTTTCCAGTTGCAAGCCCGGCAAAAACATCCCCGATGTTTCCGATATCAAAGTCAATGTAAACCTGCTTCGTTTTGAACAGGATTTTTTCACAATGGATACGCTGAACCTGAACGAATCGCTGAACCAGCTCAGCCGGAAATACCCTTCCTTCCTGGGCGATTTTATGGGTAATATCCTCGGCCTTCCCCAAAATGACAGTGCGCTGGGCGCGGTAAAAAGTTTTATCCGCACCTACCAGCCGGTATATAAGGCTACCCAAAAACTTTATGCGGATTTTATACCTTACAAAAAAGAGATCGAGCAGGGACTGCGGTTCACCAAGTATTATTTTCCCAACTACAAACTCCCTGCAAATATTTTTACGTTTATCGGCCCGATGGATGCCCTGTTTAACGGCAGTACAGCATCTTATGGCGATGTGATGACTGTAGATGGCCCGGCCATCGGCTTACAGCTACACCTTGGCAAAGACAATGACGCTTACCAAACCGGCATGGAAAACGGCATCACCTACGCCTACCAGGTAAGGCGTTTTACACCGGAAACCATTGGGGTAAATGTGATAAAAAATGTGGTGGATGACCTATATCCGTATACTGCTTCCACACGGCCGTTGATAGAACAGATGATTGAAAAAGGCAAACGCATTTATGTGCTGGACCTTCTGATGCCTTATGCCGGCGATACGCTGAAGATTGGCTATTCAGCCGCACAGTTGGCCATCTGTAACGAACATGAAGCTGATATCTGGAACTTTTTTGTAAAGAACAGCCTGGTGTTTAGCCTGGAACCGGAGATCAATAAGGAATACATTGACGATGGCCCTAAAACACAGGTGCTGGGCGAAGGCGTACCTGGTTACCTGGGCCTGTATGTAGGCTGGCAGATTGTAAAAACCTGGATGGTGAAAAACGAAAAACTTTCTTTAGATGAGTTGATGAAAAAAGACCCTAAGGCGTTGTTTAATGAAGCAGGATATAAGCCCAGAAGCCAATAAAGGGAGTGATAGCGGCTGACTTATAAGTGCGGGCGTCCAGTTTTGACTACACTGCTTTCTTCACTATTCTTTTTAACTCAAACACAATTATGTCCCCGGCTTTCAGCAATAGCTTACCATTTTGCACTTCCCATATATCCACTGTTTGCAGGGCCTTGCGCATCATGTTTTCATTTTCCAGCCCAGGGCAGGCTATTAGGGTAAACCCAAGGGTGCCAAATTTTATTTCATGGCCATTTACCGAGTAGGTACCAAAAAAGCTGTTGCAGCTTGCCTTGCCACTTACCTTCAAAGTACTATCGTTAAACCTGATCATTTCTTTCCCATTATTAAAGCTGGTGGTTTTGCCCGGCCTCATCATTTTTGAAAATAGCCATTCGCCACCCAGTCCATCTCTATAACCGGTTAGTTCTCCATACTCTATTACCGGCACCCTTTCTTTTCTCACCACTTTTACCAGGGTCCAATTTACATTGGTACTAGTGGCGGTGTCGGATTGCTTTACACACACATTTTCGTTGATCAGCAAAGTGAATAAATAGCCGGGCACAAATTTGAAACCTTTAATGGGTTGGTACAGCAGTTGCCAATCCAGGTCTTTGCCTTTTTCCTTGTATTGCAGGCATTTCATTTTTGAATTGTCAAAGCCCACACAATCCAGCTGTTCACTGTTGATAATAATGGTTTTTTGTTTTGCCAAAACCAGCAATGGCGCTATTAGTAAAGCAATTGCTACCAGTCTGAACTTTTTCATATCCTCCAATTTTTAATTCGTGAATGGCGGGCTTAACGATCTTCAACCCAAAGCTGTACCATGATGCCGCAAAAAAAATTGCTGTGTGCTTACTCCAAAACGCCGATGTCGACGCCATGAAACCCACTGGTCTTGGCCTAAAATATATCCGTAATCATTCTTTAAACAAGGGCCACCACGTAATCAGCACCATTAGTTGCCAGGTTCTCACCAGTAATGTCTCACAATCCGCCTCTCACCATTCACAGACCAGCATTACACTTTAATATAAATCTTCTTCCGATCCAGCAACCAGGCAAAGAACCAATACATAATAATCATGCAAATGGCGTAGAGCAGCGAGCCCGCCCGCAGATCGGGTAGTATGTTTTTGCACACATACTCATAAAACCAACCAAAAGGATTTAAGTAATTGGGCTTTCCATTGGGACCGATATCTCCCGGGATGCGGATAAGCCCCACTATCCTGGGTAAAAATCCACTCAGGAAGAAAATAAAAAGCGGGTTCTTTCCAAACACATCAAAAAACCTGCTCCAGGCGCCCTTCGCATTCCGGAATTCAAGCAGGTATATTAACACGCCAATTACCATCAACGCCAGACCAGTGGTATACACTACATAGCTGCTCGTCCATATTTTCTTGTTGATCGGGTACACCGTATCCCAGGCAAAACCTGCGAAGATGAGCACCGCGCCAAATACAAAAAGATTACTCAGCATTTCATAGTTCTTCCCCTTTTCCCGGATATACAACCCGACGAGATAGCCCATCAACACTTGCACGATGGCTGCGAAACTGCTCACAAAACCCTCAGGATCAAATGGCACGCCTTCGCCTTTATACACATGTGCCTTGCCCAAAAGGTCAATATCTACCTGGGTGCCAAAAAAACCTTTCAGGCTGTATGGATCAGCGCTATCGCCGAAAGCATAGCTCATCCACCAAAACAAGAGCAGCATCACCATGCCAATATAAAAAGTAAGTTTGGGTTTGGTATAATAGGCAATAATGCTGGCAAATAAATAGCAGATGGCAATCCGCTGCAGCACTCCCAGCAGCCGGATGCCGCTGTCGTGATTCACCGGGTCGACCCAGCTTTTAAATACCAGGTGGTCGTCGCTCCATTTAATAAACGGGCTCCAGTTTAGAAACAGCCCGATCAGGAAGATCATGGCGAACCTTTTCAGCACCTTACCCCAAAACGCACCATCGTTACCAGCCTGTTGCAAGCGGGGAATCACAAAAGCCATTGCGTTGCCCACTGCAAACAAAAAGAAGGGGAAAACCAGATCGGTAGGCGTACAGCCATGCCATGGGGCATGCTCCAATGGTGTGTAAATATGGCCCCAGCTGCCTGGATTATTGACCAGTATCATCAGCGCCACCGTGGCGCCACGGAACACATCGAGGGAATAATAACGTTCTTTCATGTGGGGATTTTGATTTTTTCAAGCGGCAATTGCCAGGTGGTCGCATGGCATTTAGCTTTAAAAGTAAAGTTTTATCGTTGTGGCGGCCCGTTTTTTTGTGCTGGCGTTTGGTTATAAGCTTTGCCTAAAATCATTTACGTTTGCACACCTTTACCCGCGGCCAAAAAAACCTGCTCGTAAGTAATTAGTAAACGAAGCCGGGAAGCAGCGCTGCCCTTATTATATCTCAACGCATGAAAATTTTAGTAACCGGAACAGCAGGATTTATTGGGTTTCACCTGGCTAATAATTTGCTATCGCTCGGCCACGAAGTAGTAGGTCTCGACAGCATTAACGACTATTACGACCCAAACGTAAAATACAGCCGGCTGCAATTTGCAGGCATTGAAAAAGAGCAGGTTGCTTATAACATCCTGACTCAAAGCGGCAATCACCCCGGTTACCGGTTTATCCAGCTGCAAATGGAAGACCGTGAGCTACTGCATCAACTTTTTGCCGATGAGCAGTTTGACTGCGTAGTAAACCTGGCCGCCCAGGCCGGTGTGCGCTACAGCATTACAAACCCCTATGCCTATATCGACAGCAATATCATTGGCTTTATCAATATCCTTGAGGGCTGTCGCCACAATGGTGTGAAGCACCTGGTATATGCCAGCAGCAGTAGCGTATATGGCATGAACGAGCAAAATCCATTCAGCACCCACGAAGGGGTAAACCACCCGATGAGCCTGTATGCCGCCAGCAAAAAAAGCAATGAAATGATGGCACATGTATACAGTCACCTCTATGGGTTGGCGACTACAGGTCTTCGTTTTTTCACGGTCTATGGGCCTTGGGGCCGGCCCGATATGGCGCTCTTTCTTTTTACCGAAGCCATCCTGAAAGGCGAGCCTATCAAGGTGTTTAACAACGGCGATATGGTCCGCGATTTTACCTATGTGGCCGATATCGTCGAAGGTATCACTAGGGTGATCAATCACCCGGCGGAGGGCAACCCCAACTGGGATCCTAAACATCCGGATCCCGCAACGTCAACAGCCCCGTTTAAACTGTATAACATTGGCAACAATAATCCGGTTAAACTTCTCGATTTTGTACACGCAATAGAAGAACAACTGGGCAAGACTGCTGAAAAGATCATGATGCCGCTGCAGCCAGGTGATGTGCCCGCCACCTACGCTGATGTGGCCGATCTCGTAAATGACCTGGGTTACCAGCCTAACACCAAAGTGCAGACCGGCATTAAGAATTTTATAGAATGGTACAAGGCTTATTATGGGGTGTAATTGGCTGGTTAGCCCGGTGCCAATCAGCCAATAAGCGAGTTTTGGGATTAAGAATAAAGAAGGGCAATATTTTGGAGCCGGGCAGTTGTACCACTATGAATCGGCATTAGCGGCGCTCCGTTCATTTGTAACGCTGCTATCGGGCTTTATGGGGTGGTAAAAAGAACTAAAAAGGCCTGCTGGTCGGGGGAGGAGAATCGTAATTTCGTAAATCTGAAATCAAAAAATGTCTTTCGAAAAAAATATCATCATCACCGGCGGAGCTGGATTTATAGGTAGCCATGTCGTGAATCTGTTTGTAAAAAAATACCCGCGGTACTGCATCATCAACCTCGATGCCCTTACTTACGCCGGCAACCTGGAAAACCTGAAAGACGTTCAGGACGAACCCAACTATGTGTTTGAAAAAGGTAATATATTGGACACTGAGTTTCTGAGAAACCTGTTCGAAAAATACACCGTCAGCGATGTGATTCACCTGGCTGCCGAAAGCCATGTAGACCGGTCTATCAGTTCGCCACTCGACTTTGTATATACCAATGTTGTAGGAACAGTAAACCTGTTGAACGCAGCCAAAACAGCCTGGGCATCGAACTTTGAGGGACACCGGTTTTATCATGTAAGTACCGATGAAGTATATGGTGCGTTAGGTGCTGAAGGTTTGTTTACTGAAACAACTCCCTATTCTCCCAACAGCCCGTACAGCGCCAGCAAAGCCAGCAGCGATCATTTTGTAAGGGCTTATGGCGAAACCTATCACCTGCCGTTTGTGATCAGCAATTGCAGCAACAACTATGGCCCCAATCATTTCCCCGAAAAATTGGTTCCACTGTTT
Organism: Chitinophagaceae bacterium; assembly: GCA_039925965.1. GTDB lineage: Bacteria > Bacteroidota > Bacteroidia > Chitinophagales > Chitinophagaceae > JAZKFT01. The sequence goes on along the minus strand of JBDSXW010000057.1, from coordinate 17,178 downwards.
ATCAATAACGTAGTGAACAACAAACCGCTACCCGTTTATGGCGACGGAAAATACACCCGCGACTGGCTCTATGTAATTGATCATGCCCGGGCTATTGATACCGTTTTTCATAAGGGTGGCAATGGGGAAACGTACAATATCGGCGGCTTTAACGAGTGGCAGAATATTGACCTGGTAAAACTGCTGATCAAACTGATGGACGAAAAACTCGGTCGCCCAGAAGGCGCCAGCGTGGGGCTGATTACCTATGTAAAAGATCGTCCGGGCCACGACCTGCGATATGCGATCGATGCTACCAAAATCAATAAAGAACTCGGCTGGTCACCCAGCGTAACTTTCGAGGAAGGCCTGGCCAAAACCATCGACTGGTACCTTGAAAATACAGAATGGCTGCAACATGTAACCAGCGGCGCCTATGCCCATTATTACGAACAACAATACGGGGAATAGCAAGTAGTCAGTGGGGAATGGCGGGTAGGATGAGCCCAGCGTGAGTGAGCCGTGGATTCAACAGTCAAAACATAGGTGGGGCTATACCTCCCCATGATCTTTATACTAACATCTTTGTACTGAAAATCTCTGTCCTCAATAAATCAGACATCAGACATCGGACATCAAAAAATAAAAAAATGCAGGTTTTACCTACCAATATCGACGGCTGTTTCATTATCGAAAACAAAATACACGGTGATGAACGAGGCTATTTTTTAGAAAGCTACAACGCTGCAACTTTCAAATCACTCACTGGCATTGAAACCGCTTTTGTGCAGGACAATCAATCGTTTTCCGGGTACGGCGTATTGCGGGGCCTCCATTTCCAAACAGGGGAACATGCCCAGGCGAAACTGGTACGTGTAATTCAGGGCATGGTGCTGGATGTGGTAGTGGATATCCGCAAAAACAGCCCCAGTTTTGGCCAGCACGTGGCCATAGAACTGAGCGACGACAACCGCCAGCAACTCTACGTGCCCCGCGGCCTGGCCCATGGATTTGTAGTGCTGAGCGAAACCGCCACCTTCTTCTATAAATGCGACAAACTATATAGTAAAGCCGCCGAAAGCGGGATCATGTTTAATGACACCGAGCTGAATATCGACTGGAAAGTACCGGAAGCTGCCATGATATTGTCGGAGAAGGATAAAACAAACCTCAGTTTTCGGGCATATGTGGAGCACGGTTGTATTAATTGATAATTGGATAATGGATTACTTGGTGTTTTGACTACTCCATATAGATCACGCCAATGATAAATTTTTGGGATTCGGTAGTTTATACGCAGCCTTGTTTTTTTTATGTAACCTCCCATTACGGTTACCTTTTTTTTATCAAGAAAAAAAAGCAACAAACATCAAATTGAATGCATCTAAAGGTCTGATGCGGACAAGTTACCTAAAGCTATAAATAATATAATAATCAATAATTAATAATCAATAATTAATAATGAAAGGCATCATTCTCGCCGGAGGATCCGGCACCAGACTCTACCCCATTACCAAAGGCATCAGCAAACAGCTTATGCCCATCTACGATAAACCCATGATCTACTACCCGCTAAGTGTGCTGATGCTGGCTGGTATCCGGGAAATTTTGATAATTACCACACCCGAAGACAACGACCAGTTTAAACGCCTGCTCGGCGATGGTGCCGACCTGGGGTGCCGTTTTGATTATGCGGTGCAGGCTGTTCCCAACGGGCTCGCCCAGGCTTTTGTAATCGGTGCCGATTTTGTGGGTAAAGACAAAGCCGCCCTGGTATTGGGTGATAATATCTTCTACGGTGCCGGCTTTGCCAAACTGGTACAATCGTTTAGTGACGTAGATGGCGCCGCCGTGTTTGCTTACGAGGTAAGCGACCCCGAACGATATGGCGTGGTGGAGTTCGATGGAAATTTTAAAGCCCTCACCATCGAAGAAAAACCGAAGCAACCCAAGAGCCATTACGCGGTACCTGGGTTGTATTTTTACGATAACGATGTGTTGGAAATAGCCGCCACCATTGCCCCCAGCGAAAGAGGTGAATACGAAATAACCGAAGTAAACAACCAGTACCTGAAACGCGGCAAACTGCAGGTAGGCGTCATGAACCGCGGCACCGCCTGGCTCGATACCGGCACCTTCGACAGCCTCCACGACGCCACTGAATTTGTGCGGGTGATAGAAAAACGCCAGGGTCTTAAAATCGGTTGTATTGAAGAAGTAGCCTACCGTATGGGTTTCATCAACCACGAACAATTAATGAAACTGGCCGACAGCCTCCATAAAAGTGGGTATGGGGTTTACTTGAAAAACATCAGGTAATTACTGGTGAACAATGGGATGTGTCCTTTGATGACCGCCAGTCTCACTTGAGAACCGCCCTGACTAACGGCTGGGGACGCTTCGGGTGAGAACCTTTGCAAGGGACGTCCTGAAGCTTAGGAATACGTTTACCAACATGCCATCCCTCAAACTACCAACTGTTAGTTGCATTGCCTATATTAGCCATCCTAATATAAATTACCTTATTGCCGCCTATGGCTTTGTTCGATTTTCAACTGCCCCGCCAGATCTCCCGGGCGCTCAACCTGGCGGTGTCTTCGCCAAGAAGCCAGCAATTAAAAGTGCTGAAGAAATTACTCCGCAAGGCGAGGTTTACAGAATTCGGCCAGCAATACCGTTTCGACGAAGCCTTGCTAAGCAAGCATGTAGGCAAAAGTTTCCAGCAGCTTGTTCCCATTTTCGATTACAATAGCATTAACGCAGGCTGGTGGCATAAAACACTTGAAGGCATTCCAGATGTTTGCTGGCCCGGTAAGATTAAATATTTTGCCCTCAGTAGCGGCACCAGTGAAACCGCCAGCAAGTTCATTCCAATTACCAACGATCTCATTAAAGGCAATAAAGTGGTGATGGTGCGAATGCTGCTCAGCCTTCGTAATTACCATAATATTCCGCTGCAAAATATTCCCAAAGGCTGGCTCACACTGGGTGGAAGTACCCAGTTGCAAAAAGGCCCGGGCTACTACGCAGGCGACCTTAGCGGCATCACGGCTAAAAAGCAACCCTTCTGGTTTCAGCCATTTTACAAACCCGGTAAAAAGATTGCCCGCCAACAAGACTGGCAGAAAAAGCTGGAGGAGATTGTGGAAAAAGCGCCGGAATGGGATATCAGCTTTTTACTCGGGGTACCCGCCTGGGCGCAGCTTTGCATGGAGATGATCATCGAACGCTATAAGCTCAATACCATCCACGACATCTGGCCCAACCTTTCGTTTTTTGTTCATGGCGGTGTAGCGTTTGAACCTTATAAAAAAGGCTTTGAAAAATACCTGGCCAAGCCACTCACCTATATCAATACTTACCTGGCCAGCGAAGGCTTTTTAGCCTACCAGGACCGCCAGGGTGCCGCCTCCATGCGGCTGGTGACGAACGACCATATTTTCCATGAGTTCGTGGAGTTTAACGAAACCAACTTTGATGCCGATGGCAATATCAGACCCAATGCCGAAGCACTGATGATCCATGAAGTGGAAGAAGGAAAAGACTATGCCCTCCTGATCAGCACTTCCGCCGGCGCTTGGCGCTACCTGATCGGCGATACCGTAAAATTCACCGACAAGGAAAATTGCCAGATCATCATCACCGGCCGAACCAAATCCTTCCTCAGCCTCGTGGGTGAGCACCTAAGTGTTGACAATATGAACAAGGCCATTGAAATGGCCCAGGAACATTTCAATATTTCCATCCCCGAGTTTACCGTGGCCGGTGTGCCCCACGGCAACTTCTTTGCCCACAACTGGTACGTAGCCACCAACGACAAAGTAAACGCCACCGCCCTCGGCCAGTTTATCGATACCAAACTCAACGAACTCAACGACGACTACGCCGTAGAACGCCGCCACGCCCTAAAAGAAGTGCGCCTCGAAGTACTCACCGAAGAACAATTCATGGACTTCATGGCCTGCAAAGGCAAAATCGGCGGCCAGCATAAATTTCCGAGGGTGCTAAAGGGTAAGATGCTGGAGGATTGGATGAAGTTTTTGAAGGGGGAGTTGGTGAAGGGGTAGGAACTATTTTTACTTAATAGTGTCGAGGAGTAAATGATGTTTTTAACATAGATACTCGCAAATACAATAACTAGTGGGAATTTGTAAAACCTGTCATTTAGAAACCAATATAAAACTATTTAGTATACAAATTTGCAAAAAAAATATTATACGAAAATTTCAATGCCAAATGACAGTAAAAAGAATGAAGATTAAAACCATTTATTCAAATTACCAAAATTATGAACAAAAACTCCGTGATAAGGAAGTTCATATTATTGCATTTGCAGAAGAAGGCAAATCTGTTTTTAAGGCACACGGTCATTTTATAGGTAATATTTCTCAAGAAGTACTATTAAATTTTGTTATCAAGCAAATAGAATGTTTGGCTTTATTACATTATACCCGCTTATGAATTTATCTGCCATAGCTAAAAAATATTTTCGAAAGGAAATATCAGAACTGGAAAAAGTGCAGTTTGAAAAAATTATTAGAAGTATATTCAATTTAGACAGACTAGTCATTAAATCAAAACATTTAATTTTTAATTTTACTTGTGCTGTTCAAAACAAGGACTTTAAAAAACAATCCATAAAATCTATTGCCAGAGAATTTGAACAATTAAGTTCAGAAATTGAAATTTGCGAGATTTGGTTTGATGAAGCAATATTTCTTGGATGAAAATTTAAAACTAGCTAACATTCATAAACTGCCACTAATAAAAGTAGTTGCAAAAGCACTCAAGTGTAAACTTTATTTAGGACGAGTCACTTCGAAATAATTGAAGATAACCAAACTACAGACTCCCGACGTCGCCTAACAGAAAGGCAAAGGCCGGCTAGCCCCGCGCCAGTCAAACTAAATCAAAGATGCCTCCGCAACCACGCCACCAATTCACCCACCACCACCACCCTCTTAATATCATTCATCGTTTCATGCCGGCCATCAGGATATAGTGTGTAACTAATGTCAGCAAGCCCGGCCGCCTTCCACTTATTGATGAGCTCTAAGAAACCCTTGCCCTGCAAGCCCACCGGATCTTTATCGCCAGCAAATGCATAAACAGGAATGTTTTTGGGCATCCTGTCAATATTATCCTGGCTGAACGCATCTTTAATCCCCTTAAAAAAATAGTAAAAGAAGGTAGCGCTGCTCACCCAGCCACATTGCGGATCGGCTACATATTTATCCACTTCCTTTTCATCGCGGCTCAGCCAGTCGTGGTCAGTTCGGTTGGGGGCAAAGGCCTTATTGAATTTTTGAAACGATAGTTTATCGATCAGCTTGCTACGATAGCGATGGCCAAATAATTTCATCTGAACCCAGGCAAGCGCAATTCCAAAGCCCATTAGGGGATCGGTCTTTCCATTGGTAGCAGAAAGGATTATCCCATCGATATCTTTGCCATGCATTTGAAAGAAGCGCTGGCAGATAAAAGAGCCCATGCTATGACCGAGCAGGAAGACCTTTTGCTGCGGATACGCACCATGCAAATACTGCATCATCAAATGCAGGTCATCCACCTGCTTATAAAACCAATCAGGTTCCGCAATGCCTTGCTCGCCGATGGTGGGCACTGCTTTTCCATGCGCCCGTTCATCATGTGCATACACGGCAATTCCCTGCTCCACCAGTAATGCGGCAATGGGTGCATACCGTAAAGCATATTCCGCCATACCATGCGCAATATGCAGGATACACAACGGCTCGGTGTCCGGCAGCCAGGCATACACCGGCATCTGGTGGCCATCAGCGCAATTGATAAAGAAGGATTTGGTTTGCATGAGCGATCGGAAATTCATACAATATAAGAACCCTACCGCATCCGTGAAACAATTAAAATCGGATGCCTGTACCCCAATATTTCGCTTTCAAGTCAAGCTAAGGAGATAGAAGATGGCCACGGTTGGAAATGAAGGGCTGATCTTACAATAAGGGCTTCCTTACTAACCCAAGGCTTCAGCCTTGGGATCCCCTGACGGTGGTAACTGGCGGTGGTAATTAACAGCGGAAAAGTATGCTCCTCCGCCTTCCCAAGGCTGAAGCCCAATGTCATTTAGTTAAGGGTTTTATGTGCCTTGGGCACATTTTGTGGGTAGAAAAAAGGTTGAAGTCTATGCAGTGTTCCAGCGGAACACCTTGTAAAACCCTACAAAACGTTCCTACGGAACGTAAACCCGAATAAACATCACATTTGCTACCCACAAAATGTGCCTATGGCACATGCTCATTTCCTTAACTAAATGACAATGGGCTGAAGCCTTGGGTTAGTAAATAGGTTTTAAAATATCTGAACACCGTAATGGCTTTGCATTTCAGTGTTTAGCAACTGCCTTTCTTAGAAAACAATCCAAGCCTGGAAGTCCCTTCAAAAATCACTGCAAATTCTCATACGCCCTGTTAGGAATAAACCCCAGCACCTTCGCATCACTCACAAACTTCCCCTCCGCAGTAATCTTGTATTTGGTCGTTTTCATCAGGTCGCTTTTAGCAACCGAATTATTTTCATAGCCGTTATCAGCAGTCGGCTTGGTCCAGGTATTCTGATATTCCTTTATTTCAAAATTGAGGTTCTGCTGTAATGTGGCAACCTTAAACAATTGGTCAAACGCTTCCTGGCCGGCAAATTGCACCTTATCAATCAGGTTGCCCTGCTTATTATAGGATGCTATGTAAAATTTCGCCGGAATGTATGGCAGATTCTCACCATAATCGTAGCTGCGGCTGCCGTAGATCACGGTTTCATAAGCTGGTGTACTCCCCACTTTGGCATAGTAAAAGAACTCATTGCCTACGTCGCGGCTGAATTTGTAATCCCGCATTTCAGTCACGTATTTTTCATAGTCATAGCTGATCGCATCTGGTTGCTTAATATGTTTCAGGCTCTCCATATTGATCGTCATCGGGAAACTGCATTGACGAAAACCACTGCTATATCCATCCCATAAAATACTGGCCGGGTCACCGTTACCACTCATGGCATCATTGTAAACACTGGTAAAATCACTATTCTTTCTGATAATGTCCAGTTTAGGTTCACCATAAATCTTTTCGCGGCTTACAAAACCATTTTCAATCGCGTTCCGCAAATAGTCCGTCGCCAGTTGCTGCTTTTCGTAGTTATTGTCGCCGGCCATGGCTGCTACGGCACAAGCTTTTTTAAATAGCACATACCCCAGTGGATTATAATTTAGCTTCTCCGCCAGGTCAAATGCATTTAGCGCCAGCGAGTCTTTATTCAGGTCCAGCAACGCATTTCCCAATTCATAATAGCCCTTATTGGTCGGACAAAACCGAAGCGACTGCTCGAACAGCGCTACGCTGCCGGCAGCATCCTTCTTGTTTTTGAGTAGGTCAATAGCCTGTAGGAAGATCTTTTTAGAGGTATCTTCCTGAGAAACCTTTACCTGCTTCAGATATGCCACTACAGAATCAAATGAGTAGATATTGGTCGCTGACAATTGCCGGGCAGTTGTTGGGACAGTAGTTTCCTTCGTATCATTTTTACAGGAGGCAAACACAGTTGTGGTGATGATTATCGCAGCAAAAATCCGTTTCATAGTTGTTAGTTTATGTTATTCAAACCCTGGCGGCAAGCTGTTGTAGTACTCTTAGCTTCTTCAAACCTAAACCCGCTACCGCTAGCCTTCCACCTTTTAGCTGAACAAGGTAGCATGCATTTGCCAATTTCTGTAACAAGACTGCAGTAAAAAAAAAGCATACCCTACCTTTACCTGCTATGATGAAAACTGATTTTTTAGTGATCGGCACCGGCATTGCGGGCCTCACCTACGCCCTGAAAACGGCCAGGGCCTGCCCCAATAAACAGGTGCTGGTATTAACGAAAACCGTGAGCGACGAAACCAATACTAAATACGCCCAGGGGGGTATTGCCGGTGTTTGGGATATGGACACCGACAGCTACGAAAAACATATTGAGGACACCATGATTGCCGGCGACTGGCTGAGCGATCCGCATATCGTGGAAATCGTGGTGAAAGAAGGTCCGGAGCGTATTAAAGAAATCATAGAATGGGGCGCCAGGTTTGATAAAGACGCTGGTGGCGACTATGCCCTAGGCAAAGAAGGCGGCCATAGCGAAAACCGTATCCTGCACCATAAAGATGTGACCGGCCGGGAAATGGAACGGGCCTTGTTGAATGAAGCGGCGACCCTGACCAATATTAAGATCATCAACCACTGTTTTGTCATCGACCTGCTAACACAGCACCACCTCGGATATCTGGTTACTAAATCCACGCCGGATATACAATGCTTTGGCGTTTATGTGCTCAACCAGCATTCGAACCAGATTGAAAAAATTTTGGCGAAAATTACGCTCCTCGCTACCGGTGGTAATGGTCAGGTGTACCGCACCACGACCAACCCCGCCATTGCCACCGGCGACGGAGTAGCGATGGTGTACCGTGCCAAAGGACGCATAGAAAACATGGAGTTCATTCAGTTTCACCCAACAGCTTTATTTGAAGCGGGCATCCGGGGTCAGTCGTTTTTGATTACAGAGGCGGTACGTGGCGATGGCGGCATACTGCGTAACTACAAGGGTGAGGCTTTTATGGCACGCTACGACGAGCGCAAGGACCTGGCACCGCGTGACATTGTGGCGAGGGCCATCGATAATGAAATGAAGATCAATGGTACCGAGCACGTGTTCCTGGATTGCCGCCACATGGATATGGAAAAGTTTGTACATCATTTTCCCAATATTTATGAAAAGTGCAAAAGCATTGGCATAGATGTAGCCCTGCAGCCGATACCCGTAAGCCCCGCAGCGCACTACAGTTGCGGCGGTATCAAAACAGATGACATGGGCCGGACATCTATTATGAACCTCTACGCTGCCGGCGAATGTGCCAGCACCGGCCTGCACGGCGCCAATCGCCTGGCAAGCAACAGCTTGCTGGAAGCGATGGTATTTGCCCATCGTGCCTATCTGGATGTGATTACACATATCGAAGGGTTACAATTTAAGGAAGGCCTGCCCGACTGGAAAGCCGAAGGAACGACTCAACCAAAAGAGATGATCCTGATCACCCAAAGCTTTAAGGAGATTCAATTATTGATGAGCGACTATGTGGGTATCGTTCGCAATAATGTGCGCCTGGAACGCGCTATGCGCCGGCTGGATCTGCTTTGGCTCGAGATTGAAGAGCTGTACAAAACCACCAGCCTCTCGCCACAACTCTGCGAACTGCGCAACCTGATCACAGTAGGCTACCTGATTGTAAAAGGTGCGCAGTTGAGAAAAGAAAGCCGTGGCCTGCATTTCAATACCGACTACCCGGGCAAGAGCGAACTGGTACAAAATATTATATTGTAAAAAACAGGCAGCACTCAAGCCTACATTCAACCACCCGAGGCAACATGATTGCCGCCGCACATTGTCCCCGAAGGCGGGGGTGGCTGGTTCTTGCCGGTCGGGGGTGGATTATAGCATCAAGCTTACCAAAAAACAAATCCAAAAAAATAAATGTCTAAAATACTTTACGGCCTCTTCTATCTCTTATCACTACTGCCACTGTTTATCTTATACGGTATAGCAGATATCTTTTTTTTAATACTTTACTATGTGGTAGGCTACCGGAAAGACGTGGTCATGAAAAACCTCAGGATTGCTTTCCCCGAAAAAACAGAGGCTGAGCGCAAAACAATTAGCCGTAGGTTTTTTCGCAACTTCATGCATACATGGATAGAAACCATCAAGTTTCTTTCCATCAGCGAAAAGCAGGTCAACAAAATGATCAGTGGTGATTATAATTTATTCTACGATCTCCACGAAAACAAACAACTGCGGATCACCCTGCTTTCGGGTCATTTCATGAACTGGGAACTCAACAATTTTTGCCTGCCGCAACACCAACCTTACCCATTGTTGGCGGTGTATATGCATATTACCAACAAGCCCCTGAATGACCTTTTTCTGAAACTCCGTTCAAGGTTTGGCAGCAACCTCTTGCGGGCCGGAGAAATGCGTACCGCAATGATGCCCTGGCGCAACAAGGAATACATCATGGGGCTTGGGGCAGACCAAAGCCCCGGACATCCAACCAATGCTGTGTGGCTTAACTATTTTGGCAGGCCCACTGCTTTTGTAACAGGTCCTGAAAAAAATGCCAGGATGAGCAAAACGCCGGTGGTGATGAGCTGGATTGAAAAAAAAGGCGTAGGCAAATACCAGATGCATTTCGAACAGCTTTTCGAAAGCCCGGACGGCCTGGAAGATTACGAGATTACCCGGGCTTTTGCTAAAAAATTACAGGAAATCATCTCCGAACAGCCGGAAAATTACTTATGGACACACAAAAGATGGAAACACGAATGGAAAGAAGAATACCAAAAGCTGTGGGTGGATAACGTACCACCCCTCGTATAAAAAATTAAAACGGAAGCCAGTATATACTGATTCCCGTTTTGATTAAGTATCCCAAAAGAGTCTTTTACTAATTTAAAACGGTCTCTTCCTTTTCTGTTTCAATGTCATGGTGTGCCTTGATTAAATTCCAACCGCCGACTACATTACGAACGTTATGGATCCCCTGCCTTTTTAGTAAACTCAATGCAATGACGCTGCGGTAGCCACCTGCGCAATGTACATAAGCATTCATATCTTCTTCAATCACTGCCATCGTTGCAGGGTCATTCATATCACCCAATGGAAGGTTGATTGCATCCTTAACGTGCCCGTCTCCAAACTCTGCCTCCTTGCGAACGTCCACTACTATAAGGTGTGGATCGTGGGGTATATCCATCGCCAGCTCATCGGCTTCAACATCTATAATCAGGTCTATTTTTTCACCTGCCTGCTGCCAGGCCGGAAATCCACCCTGGAGATGGCCTTCTATCTTAGAAAAGCCCACACGTGCCAGGCGAATAATGGTCTCCTGCTCCTGTCCTTCTGGAGTTACCAGCAGCATGGGTTTGTCAAACGGCAGCAGGCTTCCTGCCCATTCTGCAAATCGTCCTTCCAGCCCAATAAATACCGATCCCGGTATAAAACCCTGCGTAAACTCAACAGCGGGTCGTGTATCCAGAACTATCATATCATCGTCCGCTGACTGTTTTTTGAATTCTGCGACTGAGAGTGCCAGCATGCCTTGTTCCACCACGCCATCAAGTGCAGGGTAACCTTCTTTGTTGATCTGTGCATTTATCGCAAAGTACCTCGGTGCGTCTGCGAGCCCATTTGTTACCGCCGCAATGAATTCCTCTTTTGTCTGCGGCTGAAGTGCATAATTGGTTAGTTTCTGCTGCTCAATCGTGCTTTGTGTCTCCGGGCCAATATTTTTGCCGCAACTGCTTCCGGGGCCATGAGCGGGGTAAACAATGACATCGCCAGCTAGGGGCATGATCTTATCATGCAACGAATCGTAGAGCATTGAAGCCAGTTCTTCACTTGTAAGATCACCACTGCTAAGATCCGGGCGGCCTACGTCACCAATAAAAAGGGTGTCGCCTGTAAACACAGCGTGGTTCCGGCCAGCTTCGTCAATTAGTAAATAACAGGTACTTTCCACTGTGTGGCCGGGTGTATGGAGCACTTCGATGGACACATTTCCCAGCTTAAATTTTTCTCCATCCGTCGCCAGCTGAAAATCAAAACTGGTTTCAGTGCCAGGACCGTAGACTATTGTTGCACCGGTAGCATTCGCAAGTTCCAGGTGACCGCTCACAAAGTCGGCATGAAAATGCGTTTCAAAAATGTATTTGATGGTCGCGTTTTTTTCTCCTGCGATTTTAATATAGGCATCGATATCTCTCAAAGGGTCAATTACCGCCGCCTCGCCATTACTCTCAATAAAATAAGCCGCCTCGCTGAGGCAACCAGTATACAACTGTTGTACAAACATAAAATGACTATTATGCCGCAAAAATAAGATATGCAGTGCTGAAAACTACAAAGCACCGCTTGTTGGCGGTGCTTTGTGACTTTTGCCCGGTATTGCATATCGGGCAATTATGGTTTACCCAGCCAGTTTCTTGGACAGTTTTTGTATTTCCAGTATCCTCGCTGTGTTGATACTGTAATAGATAAACTTGCCATCTCTTTCGCTTTTTACTATTCCTGCGCGGCGCATAATAGCAAGATGCTGAGAAGCTACAGACTGTTCCAGCTTTAGCTTAACATAGATAGAGGTCACCGGCGACTTGGGTTTCTCGGCTAGTAATTTAAGGATACTCAACCGTAATTTGTGGTTGAGTGCCCTAACTACAAGGTCGGCTTTTTTTAATTCCAGCAAGTCGAGTTCTACTGGTTCTGCACCTGATGGTTTCAGGGTAAATGTTCCGCCACTTCCTTTTTTCATACTTTGTTTTTTTTGAAGTTAATAAATAAACAGGACAAGATTGAACGGTTTATATCTTGATAAATATTTAAGAATAGTTTATGATAATTGAACTATTCTTAAAAGCTTTTATTATTGGATTCTAATGGCTGTTGTATAAAATGGCTTTAAATAAAAAGGTTCACAGTAGGCTATATCAGCAAACTGATGGTGTTTGAATTTTTCTAATGCCAAATATGCGAGGTGTCTAATTGTGTGAGAAACAGAAGATATAAAGATGTTGGTATGTTCAGCGCTCTTCGCAAGTTTTAAGGAACCATCACCCGAAAAAACAAGTAAATCAGCAACAGGCAACAAAGTAAATATATTTTCCTCAATAATAAGAGCTTTTGCTGCCATTATTTCGTCACATTGCAAATTATATGCTGCTGCGAACACTTCCATACGCCTGGCGTCGATCATTGGAATGAATATTGGGGTCGCCGAAACATCATGCGAAGCAGACCTCCATTCCTCTATTGCAGCAAGGGCCATTACGGCTAATGTATTGATGGTAAGTAATGGTTTGCCCAAGGCATAGCACAAGCCTTTGGCACTTGCAAGACCGACCCGCAAGCCGGTATATGAGCCTGGCCCAATTGTTACCGCTATCGCATCTATATCACTTAATGATTTCCCTGCATCCTTCATAACCTGTAAAATCGACGGCTGTAGAAAAGTCGCATGGTCTTTTTGAGAACTACTCTCCGCGAGAGCAATAATTGTGCCATTAGCGGCAAGACCAACGCCACCGTAGGTTGTAGCGGTATCTATGTTTAAAATTAAAGGCATATTAAAAACTTGAATATTGAAATCACTAGTGTAGGTGCGGGTTATGGACAATTTGATGACAATAGCTTAGATGGTTCATATCGTTTATCTGTTACTGTGAGCTTTTGTAGCAGTGAATTAATGTGGCTCACTCCTATTTTTTCGGCCCATTCAAATGGACCGAAAGGGTAATTGGTTCCCAGCTTCATGGCAGTATCTATGGCAGCCTGGTCACTAACACCCTCTTCTAAGGCGAAGAAGGCTTCGTTAATGATCATACTTATAATCCGCGGCGCAATAAACCCAGGCTCATCCGGAACAACCCTGTACTGCCATCCAATAGCATTCATGGTATTTTCCACCCAGCCTGCATTTTCAGCATCGGAAACTGCCATTTCCCATATTGGCCTTTGAATGAGTGTATCCCAGGCACAAAATCTAGCCGTTTGGCCAGAGGCTTGCAGTTCTTTAAGACTAATGTTGGGTGAATGAATAAGCAGGGGCTGCCGTACTGACGTTAATATAGTTCTATCAAATAAACAGTCTATCAGTACATTGGCTTCCGTTTGGTTGTACAGTTCGGCTGAGGCTGTAACCCATGTAAGTGCAATATCTTCTCCAAAGCCTTTTTCGCACAGGCCTTGTTTTTGTTGTGCATTTGCAGCGATGGCTACGATCATAATCAGAATAAATGTACTGCAAAAATGAAGGTTTCCGGGTAAACCAGTATTTTCGGACAACTGTTTAACATTCAAAACGCTTCTCATGGAAAATACGATTATACAAACTGAGCGTGCCCCGGCTCCAATCGGGCCGTATAACCAAGGGGTTTTAGCGGGCAATATCCTGTTTCTTAGCGGGCAAATTGCATTGATTCCAGGCTCCAGTGAACTAAATAATGCATCTATCGAAGATGAGACGCACCAGGTAATGAATAACCTGAAAGCAGTGCTGCACGAGGCGGGCGCCGATTTCCCCCACGTTGTAAAAACAACCATCTTTCTCAGCGACATGAGTTTGTTTAGCGCAGTAAATGAAATTTACGGTAAATATTTTAAAGGAAATTTCCCGGCACGGGAAACGGTGGCGGTTAAGGGGCTTCCGAGAAACGTAAACGTAGAGATCAGCATGATTGCAGTTAAATAAGTTACACGCCGACACTGAGATTCCTGTTTCTTACATAATCCATCAAATAGGATTTGTTTTGCATTTTTTGCAACAGAACCTTATCCAAAGCTTTGCCCGCTACGGCTTTGGCAGCCGGTAATTACGCTATTTTTGCTCCCAACGAAAACAGCCGCTATGAGTTATACGCCCAACAATAAAATTCGAATTGTTACGGCCGCCGCCTTGTTTGATGGGCATGATGCAGCCATCAACATTATGCGCCGCATATTACAGTCAAAAGGGGCTGAAATCATTCATCTTGGACATAACAGGAGCGTACATGAGATTGTGGAATGCGCAATCGAGGAAGATGCCCAGGGTATTGCCATCACAAGCTACCAGGGCGGCCACGTCGAATTTTTTAAATACATGAAAGACCTGCTTGACCAGAATGGGTGTGGCCATATCAAAATTTTTGGCGGTGGAGGCGGCACCATTCTACCGCAGGAGATAAAAGAATTGCAGGATTATGGAATTACCAGGATTTATAGCCCTGACGATGGAAGAAAAATGGGGCTGGAAGGCATGATTGAAGACCTGCTCTCACGGGTGGACTTTTCAATAAACGGTACAGAGATCTGCGACAAACCTTTGGTGATGGACGAGGCAAGGGATATCAGAACAGTGGCCAGAAAAATTACCAATGCAGAAGCCGGCGCATCCCGATTCGGAGGGACCAAAATAGATGCTTCAAAATCCGGCCAAATGAAAGCTGCTGATAAAGATTCCGGTTTTCAGAGCCCTCCGTCGTATATCCCGATTATTTCCGGAGCGGTCAGGAAGGCCCCCGTATTGGGTATTACCGGAACAGGCGGAGCGGGAAAATCGTCGGTTACAGACGAAATAGTCCGGCGTTTTCTTCACAGTTTTACCGACAAAACCCTGGCTGTTATCTCTGTGGACCCCTCCAAGAAAAAAACAGGAGGTGCTTTGCTAGGTGACAGGATACGAATGAATTCCATCAGCCATCCACGGGCCTATATGCGCAGTCTGGCCACCAGGGAGGATAATATAGCGCTCAGCGGTGCAGTACAAGAAGCGATAGTTGTTTGCAAAAATGCTGGTTATGATTTTATTATTCTGGAAAGTGCAGGGGTAGGCCAAAGCGATGCCAGCATATTGGACTATTGTGATATAAGCCTCTACCTGATGACACCCGAATACGGTGCACCATCACAACTGGAAAAAATCAACATGCTGGATTATGCCGATGTAGTTTGTATTAACAAATTTGATAAAGCAGGTGCCATGGATGCCCTTCATGATGTACGAAAGCAATATAAGCGCAATCACGGGCTTTGGGATGCAAAAGATGCTGACTTGCCGGTGGTCGGCACCATTGCCTCACAATTTAACGATGCAGGCGTCAATGAGTTATTTGAGAAATTGATGTGGGCTGTCAAAAATAAATCCGGCATTGATTTCGGAGAAATTGAATTTCATGCACACACCACTGATACCAGCAGTAAGGCCATGATCATTCCGCCCAAACGTGTGCGTTACCTCTCAGAAATAGCAGATGAAGTACGCCGTTATAACCAGCTTAGCAAAGAGCAGGCAGCGATAGCTTCCAGCCTGTATAAACTACAGGGCGTTATGGAAATGACACAGGACGGTGCCACCCTTGCGGAATTGGGAAAACTTAAAGAACGTTTCGAAAAACAATTGTTTCCTGTTTGTAAAAAATTGGTGGATGAATGGGAGCAAACCAAGGCCCGCTACAAAAAAGAATTTTATGAATATGATGTTCGGGGCAAGATCATTAAAATACCCTTGTTCACGGAATCGCTAAGTGGAACAAAACTGCCTAAAATCGCTGTACCACGATACAGCGATTGGGGTGATATTTTATGGTGGAGGGTGCAGGAAAATTTTCCGGGCAAATTTCCTTACACGTCTGGGGTGTTTCCGCTAAAACGCGAAGGAGAAGACCCTACAAGAATGTTTGCCGGAGAAGGCGGACCCGAACGTACCAACAAAAGATTTCACTATGTAAGCCTGGGCCAACCCGCCATCAGGCTGAGTACAGCCTTCGACAGCGTAACACTGTACGGTGAAGACCCTGCACACCGGCCAGACATATATGGAAAAGTAGGCAATAGTGGCGTAAGTATCGCCACCGTTGATGACGCCAAAAAACTCTATAGTGGCTTTGACCTCTGCGACCCTAAAACCTCGGTGAGCATGACTATTAATGGGCCTGCAGCCATGCTGCTGGCATTTTTTCTAAATGCCGCAATCGACCAGCAATGCGAAAAATGGATTGAAACAAACCAGCAATGGGAGGAAGTGAAAGCCTACATCAACAAAAAATTTGAACATGCGTCCATCCCATCTTATTATAATCCCTCGCACCCAGAAAGACTGCCCGAAGGTAATAGTGGACTGGGCCTTAAACTGCTTGGCCTGAGTGGCGACGAAGTAGTTCCTCCGGATGTATATGCCGCCTTGAAAGAGAAAGCATTACAACAAGTACGTGGCACCGTGCAGGCTGATATTTTAAAAGAAGACCAGGCCCAGAACACCTGCATTTTTTCTTCGGAATTTGCCTTGAAATTAATGGGAGATGTACAGCAGTATTTTATCGATAAGCAGGTAAGAAATTTCTATAGTGTCAGCATCAGTGGCTACCATATTGCAGAGGCCGGCGCAAACCCGATCAGCCAGTTGGCATTTACATTATCGAATGGTTTTACATTTGTGGAATATTACCTTAGCCGGGGTATGAACATTGATGATTTTGCGCCCAACCTTTCTTTCTTTTTTAGCAACGGAATGGATCCTGAATACAGCGTGATTGGCCGTGTAGCCAGGAAGATTTGGGCAAAGGCCATGAAGCTTAAATACAAGGGCAACGATAGAAGTCAAAAACT
>JBDSXW010000056.1:0-5997 GCA_039925965.1 Chitinophagaceae bacterium | reverse complement strand
CTGATCCGTTGGTGCTGTTATTGGCAAACCGGCAGCCACTAAATACCGGGTTGGAATTATTGAGGAAAATAGCACCCGTTGCAGTACCAAAATTATTACGGAAAATGCAACGTTTGATTTGCACAGGCGTCGCCGCAGGAATGCCATACGACAGCAGCGCCGAACCCACGCTATGATCGCCATCGCCAGGCGCATCGGCATTACCTTTTTCAAAAATGAAACCGTCGATAACCAGCGCACTGGAACTTACCGGGCTGCCACCGATATTGAATAACCGATAGCTGTTATCGCTCATATCACCTACAATGCCGATATCGCCGCTGATGATGGTGGGGTTCATAATAGGGTTGGCATCAGAAGCATTTGCTTCGCCACCGGCAAAACCACCTAATATCATCAGGTCAGCACGGGTAGTAGCAATTACGGCCGTACGGTCTGTTCCGGTAGTTGGTTTGTAGGTACCCGCTGCCACCCAGATAGATTTGATGGACATATTACCATTTGCCATCACTACAGCAGCACTCAGTTCATTAATGGCACAGCTCCAGGATGAACCGTTGCCCCCTGGCGCTGCAGACGCATCTACATAAATGCGGTCGGTTACCGGCGGGCAGTTGGATTCTGTTGTTACGGTAATGGTTCCGTTGGCTGTAATAGCTCCGCAACCACCGGTAAGTGTAACTGTGTAATTAAAGGTACCGGCTGCTGTTGGTGTACCACTGATGGTAACAACATTGGAAGCCCAGTTACCCGTTACACCAGCCGGCAAGCCTCCAAAATTAGCACCAGTTGCCCCAGTAGTTGAATACGTAATATTTGTTATTGGTGTATTGATGGCAACCGTCTGATTATCAGTGCCGGCTGCTGAGGTTAAACTGATAGTATTAGTTGGGTTGACAGTAATGTTAAAGCTTTTAGGTGTACCTGCACAAGTTGAATTTCCTTTGAATGCCACTTCAGCAAATCCTGTTTGATTGGGATCTCCCCAATTACTTGAAATTACAAACCGTATGAAAGATCCTGTAACTCCTGCAAAATTAACCATCTCCGGTCCTGCACTGTTTCCTGTTACCTGCGCAAAAATAGCCGGTCCTCCTGGTATCGGTAAGAAGCTGACTCCATCGGTAGAATATTGCAACGAAACGTCTTTGATACCAGTAATTCCTAAGGCTCCTGGCCCGCCATTATTTTGATTCCAGAAGGATAAACCTGTAACAGTAAATGTACCTCCCAGGTTAAAAGTTACTGAACCCGTCAAAGTAGGATCTAAACTTACCCATGAATTATTTGGAATTGTTCCACTGTGTATCGCAGTAAGACTTGGAAAGGAGGCTAATCCAGCACCATTGATCGTATTACTTAATGAGGTACCAAACCCACTGCCCATTGTCGTTGAAGCCGATACGGGTATAATTACAGCCGAAGGTGTCACCGTTATTGTAGCTATTACAGGCGAAGTGGTTGCATTCATTGCTATAAAGCTGGAAATATTACCTATGCCGCTGGCTGCAAGGCCGATGGAAGGATTATTATTTGTCCAGCTAAATATAATACCTGGTACAGATCCGGTAAAGTTCACCGCAGTTGTAGCTGTATTGTTACATACAACCTGATTGGCAGGTTGGTCAACATCAGATGCTGGGGTAACAGTAATAGAACCGTTTGCTGTAACGGTTGCGCCACATCCACCAGTTAATGTAACGGTGTAATTAAATGTTCCGGATGCAGACGGCGTACCGCTGATCGTTACCATATTAGTTGCGAAGGTGCCGGTTACTCCTGCTGGTAAGCCTCCAAAAGTTGCACCGGTGGCGCCGGTTGTAGAATAAGTGATATCAGTGATCGGCGTATTAATACAGACCGTTTGTGCATTGGTACCGGGAGCTGAGGTTAATGTAATGGTATTATCTGTGCAGGGAACCAGCATTGCAAGCTGCCACATACCACGCCCATGGGTTGCGATACGCAGTAAATTGCCGGCAGTTTTAGCCATATCAAAAACTGCAACTATAGGTAACCCTGTTCCAAACGGTACCCATGTGGCACCTGCGTCTGTAGAAACATAAACACCAATATCAGTACCAGCATAGAGGTTATTTGAGTTGGCCGGGTCAACTAAAAACGCATTGACCGGAACCTGCGGAATACCAGATGATGCAGCGGTCCAGGTAGGGGGATTAGCTGGCAAATTATTCAGGTTCGTTGTCTTCCAAACATTTGTAACCCCAAAAGAAGAAAGCGTTACATAAGCGGTATTCACATTATTAGGATCAATGACAGCACGACCAATGTAAAAATTGGGAATTGTATTGGCCGGGTCAAGATTTATCAAAGTTGTTGCTCCGGTAGTGATTCCAAATAGTCCACCATTATTTTGACCGACGATACGCACATTATCATTTTGAGGCGATATTCCGATTGCACTTATCGGATTGATAAGACTTTGGCTCGCTAACGTCATAACATCCCCTTTATTAACGGAACGGTACAACTTACTCGAGCCAAAATAGACCGTGTTCGGATTACCTGGCCCTAATGCTATAGGTGCGTAAAACAGTACTGCATCAGAAATGCTGATTCCATTAAAGGCATCTGAAGATCCGTCGCAATAAACCGAGGGATTAACTGCTCCGCCATAAATACCTTTGAATGACCATTGACCCTCAGTGGCACAAGGGGTAGTTGTATTTCGGCCAAAGCCAATAAGATTGTTAGTTTGATTAAAATAGGTATGATACATAGTTACGTTAGTGGTATTAACCGCATTCTGATCAATTGCAGAAAATCCACCATCGCCAAAATCAGCCCTGTTCCAAACGCCCGCTGAATTTTGGTACTCAGTCCCATTATCCTGAGTGCCACCAATTGTAAAGTTAGGATCGGTGGGATGAACCGCAAGACTCATAAACTGCGTAGCCTGGAAAGTGGTATTGTTTAATGAACCCCAGCTTGTTCCACTATTAATTGACTTATAAATACCTCCATCTGATCCGAAGTAGATGGTAGTAGGTAATGAAGGGGCCACCGCGATAACATGGGTATCTGTATGAACGTCATTTTGGCTCGCGGTAAAGTTAACACCTCCATCTGTTGATCTCACAAAGGTTCTTGCGCCTGTTCCACCCACATAAACATTATTCTTATTTGTCGGATCAACATCGACAGCAATATCATAAAAACACTGCGGCGTGCAAAAAGTAAGCGGATTTACCTGGGTAAAAGTTGCTCCTCCATCAGTTGATTTCAATATCCTTCCCTGGCCGTTGCCAGAAACAGTATTACCAACTGCCGCATATATAGTAGCGTCTGCATCACCTACGGGATGAACAGCCGCAAATTCGGCAGTAAGGTTACTCGTCCCTCCTGACCCCGATGGGAAGGCAAAAACCTGGGACCAGGTCGGCGTTGCAGAAAGTGCATTTATCGACCGATAAATCCCTCCCCCACCGGCTACCAGGTTTGCCAGAAGTATATTGGGGTTTGAAGGGTCAATTGCGATATCCCGAACACTGAAATTGTTGTTCGGCGAAGCCAACACTCCTATTTGTGAGAAAGTGGGAGTGGCTGATGTTGCGTCGGTTGAACGGTACACACCTCTATTCGGCAGCGGACTAGTAGCAGAACCGGAAACTCCCCCAACGCCAGAAGTAGAAGCTACAAAAATTATAGCCGGATTTGTTGGATGAACAATTATCTCTCCAATGGCTCGTCCGTTAAACTGAGCAGCACCCAAGGGAGCAGACAATATCGGCGTTCCACTAGTGGCATTGTCAATCCGGTAGACACCAACGCCGAAAAAACTATCTCCCGAAAAGTTTGGCTCGCCTGTTCCAACATATATAATATCAGGGGATGAGGGTGAGATAGCTACCGCGCCGATTGCCAGGCTTAAAGCATTATCCATCAAAGCAGTCCAGGTAGTTCCACCATTTAATGACCGGTATAACCCACCCTGAGCTGTGCCCACATAAACAATATTCGGGTTCGTTGGATGAACAGCAATTGCTGTAACCCTGCCTGAAACCGGCGTTTGCACTCCATTTAGCACCTGCCCATTCGGAATTGGATTTGGTCCAATAGGTGTCCATGAAGTACTCAGCAGGGTATTGCCTGGCCTCCCTGATCTCGTGGCCACCTGAGCTTTTTGCATATCCATTTGATGCACAGCATCCATTCGAACAGCAGGATTAAATGGATGGGTTTCGTCAATACCCCGCAATTTTGCAATCGCCTCCGCACGGAGCTTCATAAACTCTTCCTTACTCAGCGTGGACTCGCCGAACTTAGGCATATCGGGATCGTCCTGAGCAAAACTGATCTGGGTTAGTAACAGAAGAAATACAACGGATAAAATTTTTTGAATCCACTGAAAAGTAGTCTTTTGGGCAGGGAGAAACATGATGTTATTATTTAGGGTAAAAAAAATCGGCTGGTTCTGCAACAGCAGCAGCACTTTCTATTTTGAAGTTGGTTAATCGGAATCATTTAAGGATGACGGAAAATTTTAAGGCAGGTAACATATTTGGAAATGGCTTTTTTCAAAGAAAAAACGGCAATAAGAAATCATTCTTTATCCAGAAAAAAACACAGTCTGAATCACATTACTAAAAAGGCTTTAAAAGAAACGTAAAATTCAGTACCTCTTAATCATATTGGTTCTCGCAGTTGATAGCTCATAAATTATCAATTGTTTAACAAAGTATTCTTTTTGTATGTAACTATAAAATTTTTTCTGACTTTATTTCTGATACCTGCATTTTCGCTATTGCAATTACATGTGGATTAAAAAATCAGACTTCTTTCC
Source organism: Chitinophagaceae bacterium (assembly GCA_039925965.1). Taxonomy (GTDB): domain Bacteria; phylum Bacteroidota; class Bacteroidia; order Chitinophagales; family Chitinophagaceae; genus JAZKFT01. The sequence continues at coordinate 1,193 of JBDSXW010000056.1, read as the reverse complement.
TCCTGTCATTTCACAGAATACAAACTGCCAACATGATGCCTGCATCCCGCCACCTTAGTCTGCATTGCATCTTTTTACGGGTAATATAATATAACGACCATACCTGAAGTGGCAGATTCCAGGACTTTTTTTGTAACAGTTACTTGAATAGCAGAAGGTGGTGAAAAATATCTGCAGAAGGATTGTTTATGAAAAATACCTCTATTACCACCCTGGATACAGGCAGCATCAGGAATGATGTTATAGTTGGCAAGTGTCAAAGCCTGGCTTTATCCCAAAACAAAACTGTTCCGCCGGGGCAGAACAGTTTTGTTGATAACGATAAAAACCGGTGAGGCTGGCTTAGAACCGCACTACTTTAAAATTCATTTTTTTACCTGAAGCAGTAATCAACACCACCTGATACATGCCCCTGGCCCAGCTGCTCGCGTCGGCATGAGTAATTCCCTCCGCAATATTATTTCTACGCCATATTAATTTACCACTGGCGGAGTAAACGATGACGCCACATTTTTCAATTCCACTGTACCGTATCTGTAGGTCGCTGCTAAAGGGATTGGCTACTATGCCAGTAGCAGCATTCGTTTCCAGGGTGATGTTTTCTACCGAGCTTGCGATCGCAACCGGCGGTGCCCCACAATCCTGCTGCTCGTAACTTCCCATGTCTACTACGCTGCAGGCTATTCGCGGATTGTTGTTTAAATCGGTGGCCAGGCCAACGGCCAGGGCATTGTCTCCCGCATTGATTGCAGGGCTACAGCCTGCCATGCTACAATCACTTAACTGAAGCCCATCATCAGCGGTTCCCCAGCGTAAGTCGGCACCGATTGGGTTCGCTTCATTTATAAACAATGGATCGATACCACGCAAGTTGTTACGGATCGCCAAACCGTTGTCCAATGGCACCGACGTGTTGAGTTGGAGGATATTATTGGCATACATATTAGCGCCCCCTGTAAAGTTGGTGATATCCGAACCGGCACCGGTAGGAACCCCATTGGCCGTGTTTTTGTAGAAGATATTATTTTCTGAAACTATATTCGAGTTGTTCACAGACAATACCACTGCGCCCCCGCTTGTGGATGCGGTGTTTTTAAAGAAACTGCTGTTGACAACATGACCAGTGCTGGCATTGTGTATAAACATAGCACCACCACCAGATACGCTGTTGTTAGCATTAAAAACGCAGTTAA
>JBDSXW010000055.1:0-53164 GCA_039925965.1 Chitinophagaceae bacterium | reverse complement strand
TGATGGCCTTTTTGGAGAACCTTTAAAGTAGGAAAGCAGTTATGTGTTGTGAAAGTGTTTGTGATCATCTATTTTAGCAACAAATATTATCAAACAACACATAACTGCCTATGCAACATAAGATTTGAAGCGGGGCGATTTTATACCCGAATACGCAGGCAAAATGAACTTCTATTGTTCCGCTGCCGACGACCAGCTACGGCACGCGGATGATGCCCCCACAATAGGCTTGATACTTTGCCAGGGAAAAGACAAACTGTTTGCGGAATACGCCCTCAGAGACATCAATAAGCCCATTGGCATTACAGAATACGAACTCACCCGCATGCTTCCAGAGAACCTTCAAAGCAGCTTGCCAAGTGTGGAAACAATAGAAGCGCAATTAAATCATCTACTACAATCCCATAAGCATTAAATCCAGCAACAGACAAATTGAAATTACAACTACAAAACCTAGGCAAGCGCTTTAACCGCCACTGGATTTTCCGGAAGATTAATTTCACGTTTCAAGCGGGAAATGCTTATGCTATCACCGGTGCAAATGGTAGTGGTAAAAGCACACTACTGCAAATAATCGCCGGAGCGATGCAGCATAGCGAGGGCAATTGTACATTGGTCAATGGTCAACCGTCATTGGCTAACACATCATTAAAACCTGAAGATTACTATAGCCATATTTCCATAGCTGCACCTTATCTGGAGTTGGTGGAAGAACTAACCCTGACAGAATTCCTGGCCTTTCATTTTAAATTCAAACCCATACTCCCGGGTTTTTCCATTGCTTCCATCATTGATTATATCGGGCTCGGAGATGCGGCGGAAAAACAAATACGATACTATAGTAGCGGGATGAAACAACGGGTAAAACTGGCCCAGGCTATCTTTAGCTATACTGCCGTTGTGCTGCTGGATGAACCCACCACCAATCTGGATGTAAAAGGGATCGCACTGTACCTTGACCTCGTAAACCAGTTTTGCAAAGACAGGTTGCTCATCGTGTGCAGCAACGACGAAAATGAAATTTCGTTTTGCAAGGAACGGTTGAATGTAGGCGAGTTTAATGCGTAATTTTATTTTACATAAACACTTTCAAAACACATTTATTTATGCCTGATAATCCAACACCATCCAGCCATTTTCAGCAATTAGCCGACATCCCTGTAAGAGAACTTTTCCCCGGCTTTCATTTTCAACTCATCCATACTGGAAGCAATACCTACAGCTTTGTAACGGTCGATGCTGGCAGCACATTACCCATACACCAGCATGTACACGAGCAAAGTTCTTTTGTACTGGAAGGAAAATTTGAAATGACCGTAGGTGGCGAAACAACCGTAATGGAGCCTGGCAGTTTTACTTTAATACCAGCTAACATACCTCATGGAGGAACCGCAATTACCGATTGCAAGCTGCTGGATATTTTTAGCCCGGTTCGGGAAGATTATAGATAATTAAATAATGGATAATTGATAATGACAACTGACCGATGAGCCAATGAACAACAGTCTACCCCAGGCTGGCAAATATTAGATTCAGGTCGGTAAATTTCAGGTTAAACCTTTCACTGAGGTGAAAATTGGTAAGTGAGCCTTTGTATAAATAAACCCCGCTGCGGCTATTGAAATTTTTCCAGATATAATCTTCAAAACCACCTGCGTCGGCGATCTCAATAAGTAAGGGCATAATTACATTACTGATAGCATGGCTGGCGGTTCGGCTAAAACCGCTGGGAATATTGGGCACACAATAATGGATCACACCATGTTTCTCAAACGTTGGCTTCTCAAACGTGGTGATCTCGCTGGTTTCGAAGCAGCCGCCGCGGTCGATGCTTACATCAATAATCACACTTCCCGGTCGCATCGCAGCTACCATCGATTCGTTTACAATCATGGGCGTACGGCCGTTCTGGCTGCTGAGTGCTCCTACAGCTACTTCGCAGGTTTTTAATTGTTTTGCTAATATCCGTGGTTCCATAACGCTGGTCCAGATGCGGTGGCCCATGGTATCCTGAAGGCGTTTGAGGCGGTATACACTGTTATCAAAAACCTTTACCGAAGAGCCCATGGCCAGCGCTGCCCTGGCAGCAAATTCGCCGACAACACCCGCGCCTAAAATAATGACTTTTGTAGGAGGTATCCCGCTAATGCCACCGAGCAATACACCTTTTCCATTTCCTGCGGCACTCAGGTATTGCCCCGCTATCAGCATCGAGGCACTGCCCGCAATTTCACTCATGCTTCTTACGATGGGGTAGGTACCACTTTCATCTTTCAGGTTTTCAAAACTCAGCCCCGTAATTTTTTTCTCCATCATCTGCTCCAGGATTTCACTCTTCATAGCACTGAGATGTATGGGAGAGATAACCGTTTGGTTTCTTTTCAGCAGCGGCAAATCGTCTTCGGTTACGGGGGCGCTCTTTACCAGTACATCACAATCGTAGATCTCTTTTTTACTGTATTTTATTTTTGCCCCTGCTTCGCTGTAGTCGGTATCGGTATAGCGGCTGCCTTCGCCTGCCTTGCTTTCAATCCATACGTCGTGGCCGTTGCTTACCAGCACGCCTACCGCCTCAGGAGTAAGTGCTATGCGGTTTTCCTGGAAGGCTGTTTCTTTGGGAATGCCAATAAAAAGCTCCGCTTCCCTGGCTTTTACATCCAGAGTCTCCTCCAGGGTTTCATAACTAAAAGATCCGCTGATAACAGCTTTAGAAACAGCCATGTGATAAATGATTTATGATTTTGGATGTATGATGGTTCCATTGCCGGACTCGCTTCACCAATTTGTGAACTGCCATAAAAAATTCAAATTACGATTTTTCTGGTGTTGCCGTCTATTGCTTCGATAGTTACGTGTAAAGTACCTGGTGGTAAGAGCATTGCCGCCTTCTCCGGCCATTCCACCAGGCAGAGATCGCCGCTGTATAAAGCATCTTCCACGCCTGCTGCAATTGCCTCGTCTTCGTCGCGCAGGCGGTACCAATCCATATGGTAAATGATTTTGCCGTTCCTGGTTTTGTATTGGTTGATGATGGAATAGGTGGGGCTGCTGGTGGTGGCTTCAACACCCAACTCTTTACATAGTGCCGAGATAAAGGTGGTTTTGCCAGCACCCATATTTCCGTGGAAGGCGATGACGGTTTTGTTTCCAATGTACCTGGTGAAGGACTTTGCGGCCGTATGTATTTGAGAAAATTCGAAAGCATGGAGCATAGTGATCGTCAGACGTTTGTCCAGCAAAGTAAATGCAGCGCGGGGCTTCTTTTATCAACAAATATGCAGGGGAACGGCGAAGCGGCATATTTTCATTCCTCAGCTATTTTCCCGCTGTTTTATAAAAGAATGTTTCAACAGCGATTATGTGCAACAAACCCCTACTTTTATTGACAGAATTATCAAACCAAAAAAACACTGTTAATGAAAAAACTATTTGTATTCCTGGGGGCCGTTATTGTAATGATGATTTTCCAGTTTTGCGGGCCTAGGAAAAACGCCCAGGTAGCAGTTCCTAAACTTACCTATGAGCACGATGTGCAGCCTTTGATTGCCACCAAATGCACTCCCTGCCATATCCCACCAAGGGGTAATAAAAAGCCTTACGCCACTTATGATGCGGCCAAAGAAGATATTGATGAAATGATCAGACGGGTGCAGTTAAACCCTACCGACCGCGGATTTATGCCGTTTAAGAAAATGGAAAAATTGCCGGATTCCGTGATCCATGTATTGGTGCAATGGAAAGCTGATGGTTTGCGTGAAAAATAAATCAGGATACATGATGTACCTTATAAAGGATAGACGTTCTGTGCTTGCATTGTGTATTGTCTTTACATTGGGTTTGATGACTGCAACACAGGCGCAAACGGCAGAAGACGGCAAAGCACTAAAAAAACTCAGCCACGAAAAATTCCTGTGGCTGGTGGATAAAGACACCGCCAAACTGGCCATGCTGCTGGAAGATACCATGCACTATATACACAGCAATGGCTGGATAGAATCCAGGAACGATGTATTACAGGATCTTGTAAAAGGTGTGCTGAAATACGAATCTGTCGTGGTAGAAGGTGATACCGTTAATTGGGATGGTCCCAAAGGTGTACTTACTGGGAGCGGGATATTCAAAGTGGTTCTTGATGGAAAAATAATAGAACTGAAGCTATGGTACACCGAGGTTTTTCTAAAGCAAAAGGACCAATGGAAGCTCGTGCATCGTAGCGCAAAAAAATTGTAATCCATCTGAAATATTCCGGTGCCCAAAGTAAGTTCAGGAAGGGTAGATCCATTGATCATTTTTCCTATCGTAGGTGGGTGCTTTTTTCCACTTGCGCATCAGGTAAACAAACACCCAAATACCGCTGGCGATCATCAGCACATAATAGACAATATGCCAGGTCGTTATCCCGTCATCGAAGAAAAGATAACCCAGCTTGATGCCGAAGAAGCAATTGGTAAGCATCCAGAAAATTACGAGGCTGATGGTTTGCATGATCCGCACCAGGAATGCTCTTAACTCAGGTTCCATTTTGGAATATATGATTTTACACCCACCGTCAATACTAATTGCCGGAGGTTTTTTATGATGCCCGATTGAAGCAATCAACTGAATTTCAAATCTACATACTTTACAAAGGCTGCCTGCTTTTGTTTAATATAAGGCTACAACTAAAGGTAAAAATCGCCAGTTGCTTATTTCAGGGCCTTTAGCAGGAACCTCACTTCATCCAATGTCTTTTGACGGTCGGCATCATAATGTACCGGAGAATAAATGGCGGCATCGCACTCGTCCATGATACTGTTAAGCTGGCGGAGCGCGGTAACATCGGCGCCTCGCTGCTGGAGGGTAAGCAACAGCGCGGTTTTATTAGCCGAGGCTTGGCCTGTGGCCATTACCATTGCTTGCAGCATGTCGTTTTTCAGCGCCTGGTAGAATACCCGGTGATCGGGCATCCAAAGGGCGGCTTCAGATTGGAGTAAATTGGATGGCTCATGAAGCCTTTCTTCCATAACCTCAGTGGATGTTGCCGTCTCGTTTAAGGGTGCCTGGGAAAAGGCCGGCATATATTTCTCATCGCCGTCTACAGCTGGTATTTCACCAATCACCACCTTATTTTGCTGGTTAATAGTTGCCTGCTGTTTTGTATCGTTCAACACCCGCTCCCAGGCGTCTTCCATCGCCCTCATTTCAGAATGTTGTTGCTTCCGTTTTCTTCGGATAAAAAAAGAAAATAGTACGTACAACACCAGTCCGGCTGCCAGCAACGGCAGCACATATTTAGCAATTGCCACAAAAATCAACGGCCAGTTCGCCCCAGCTTCATCCGTATCCTGTTTGGGTCTTTTACTCTCGGCCGCAACCTGGATGGTGACGGGCTTCGTCTCAATGGTTTTATAGGCTTTAGCAGTAATGTCAAAATAAGAGAATTTAACGGCAGGAATGGTCAGGGTACCGGGCGCATGACTTAAAAAAACATAATCGAAAGTTTTATCGCCGGCCACAGGCATTACAGATTTGATCAGGTTGTCGCGTTGGGAAGGGTCGTAAGCTTCCACGCCTTTTGGCCATTGCACCACCGGTGCCTGTACCAGCGAAAAATTACCGCTTCCTCTTACTGAAACCTGGAGCGTGGTTGCATCGTCTTTGCCGGTCTCCGTCGAGTTAGTGAGCGCATTGATGCTAAAATTGCCGACGGCACCTTTAAAATCCGCTGGCCGGCCTTCTGTTGGCAACGGCAGCACAGCAATATTCAGTGCCGGGCTTTTGAGCGCATATTGCGTATTCAGGTAATTGCTGCTGTTATACGGATCAAAATTTGGAGATGCTGCTGCTTCGTACTTAATAAACCGCATTTTACATTCTAATTCCACGGGGTCGAGGGTAAGCGTTCCGCTCTGCAGCGGGTAGAGCTGTACTTTGCGGATGGTATAAACCTTAAACTTTTTACCGTTCAGCGTTTCGTACACGTACGACTGGCTGGGTTCTTCCATATCAAATGCACTGAATCCGCTAAAGGAAGGACGTTTATTAAAACCAACTTCGACATCTACACGGGCATATAACTTATAAGTGGCCATGATGGGCTCACCTTCGTAACAACTGTTTTTGCTGGTCGTTACTTTCAGCAGCAGCACCTGGTTTATTTTCCTGTTCAGGTCCTCCCCGGCTTTGATGTACGCTGCATCGTCGTATACATTTTCAGGCTCCTGTGCCGGAGCATCTTGCCCAAAGAGCGGGTCATCGAAAAGACTGCTTAGCGGATCACTCTTGTTTTGCTGCGGGGCTTGCTCATCCACATTTTTTGCCAGAACCTCAACGATGGTGCTATTGCTGTTCAGCTGCTTCCCGTCTACCTGTGCCCGAGCGCCTTCTACCACCAGGCGTCCGGTTCTTTTGGGCTGTAAATAATAGGAAATCGCAGTACGGCGTGTCACGGTTCCGTTAACGCTGCTGGTGTAGCTGCTTTGGTTGGGGCCACTCGCAACCTCCCAATCTTTAAATTGTGGTGCCTGGAAATTTTGTACCGACCCGGCCCCGCCTATTTCATAGGTTACCACAGTCAGCTGGTTCTTGCCGATTTTACCGGGGGAAGCGGTAGTGTTGAATGTTTGGGAAAAAATAGTAAGGACAGGCAACAGAAAGAAGCCAGCAAAGCAAACTGCGCTTTTTCGAATGTGGATCAGTACCCGGCCGGTAAAATGTTGAATGTTTTTTGTCATAATGCTCATTACTAAGTTTGCCGGCCACGCGCCGATACAAAACAGCCACAAATGTAACAGAACTCGTCTCCCTACATTGTTTGCTTTGGGTTAAAATATTGCAGAACATGAACCTTTGCTGCCTTGCGGAATGAGATACCTGCTTTTCGGGTGCGTGTTTTATTGGTTGCAATTTTCGGGGCGTTAAAAACACCAACACCTAATTAACCGGAACTTGAAAATAAGCATTCGTGTGACCCCGTTTTTCCCAAATGAAACTTTAAGTTTGCCACTATGCTTAATACTTCGCAGTTAGCCGATTTTTTGACGCCGGTAAATGTATTCATGATCAGTGACGATGAAGGTTACCTGCCCGGCCAGTTGGGCCAGGTGCTCACCGAAACCGCGGCTGCTGATGCCCAAATAGTTCTTATCGGGTGCAATGAGTTCCGCGGTGCCGGCATTTCTGCACCCGTGCACAGCGCTGACTCCATTCGCAAACAGTTATACCAGCTTTATTATTGGCATGGCGATATTCGGCTGGCCGACATTGGCGATATAAAAACGGGTGCCACCCTCGCCGACACCGGTGCCGCTCTAAAAACCGTTTGTAGAGAATTGATGGAGGCAGGGAAAAAGGTGATTGTTATCGGCGGCAGCCATGATAATACCCTTGCCCAATACTATGCATTTGCCGACCGCAAACAAATAATTGAAGCAACGGTGGTAGATGCCCTTCTTGATCTTCGCCAGGATACAACGATGCGCAGCCAGAATTTCCTGCTTGAAATGCTATTGAGCCAGCCCAACTTCGTACGGCACTATAACCACATTGCCTTCCAGAGCTATTTTGTAAACCCGTTATTGCTCGAAACCATCGATAAACTTCGTTTTGATTGCTTCCGCGTGGGAAAGGTGAAGGAGCAGATAGAAGAGATGGAGCCGGTGATCCGGAGCAGCCATTTGATGAGTTTCGACATGAATGCCATCGCCAACACTTATGCGCCCGCAGGCAACCTCAGCCCCAACGGCCTTAGTGGGGTGGAAGCCTGTAAGCTGATGCAATATGCAGGCATGAGTGCGGCTGTCGAAACAGTCGGTATCTATGGCTTTGATCCTTCAAGAGATAAGGAAGGCCTTACTGGCATGCAGATAGCCCATATGCTCTGGTACTATTTTGACGGTTACCAGAAACAACAGCACGAAGCCGACATCGACGATCGTAACAACTTCAATGAATACAATACCGTTTGCGCCGAAGTGGACACCCTTTTTCTGCAAAGCAAACGTACAGGCCGCTGGTGGATGCAACTGCCGGATAAGAGTTTCACTGCATGTAGTTATACCGATTACCTCACTGCTTCGCATAACGATTTACCCGAGCGCTGGCTCCGGGCGCAGGAAAGGATGTAGATCAGTTGCCGGTAGATCAGTTGCCGGTAAACCTGTTGCTCAAAAACGCTTCAATGCCTATTTTTTAGGTCAAAAAATGGTAGTCAATACAGGTAATTGCAAGCTGAATCAGGTAGCCGGCAACTGGTACCTACATTTGTAGCATGACCGAATCTTTTCCTTACAATGGCATCGATATCTCGTACCGAAATATTGGCAAGGGCCGCCCGGTGATGTTGTTGCACGGCTTTGGCGAAGACAGCCATATTTTCGATAAACAAATAGCCGAACTGAAGGAGCATTGCCGCCTGATTGTGCCCGACCTTCCTGGTTCGGGTAATTCAGTGATCCCGACCCCACTCTTTTTACAGGAACAACACCCGGCATCTTCTATCGACAAAATGGCGGTTGTCATGGCGGGGTTGATACAATCAATTACTTCGGAACCCGTTATTGTGCTGGGACATAGCATGGGTGGCTACATTACGCTGGCCATCGCCGAAAAATTTCCAGAATTGGTCTATGCATTTGGCCTGTTGCATAGCAGCGCTTTTGCGGATAGTGAAGAAAAGAAGGAGGGCCGGCGGAAATCTATTGGCTTTATAAACGAACATGGGACTTTTGCGTTTTTACAAACTGCGATTCCAGGCCTGTTTGCCGAAGGCTTTCAAAAAGAACATGCAACCGAAGTAAGTAAGCTGGTAGAAAGCGGCAGGGCATTTACCAAAGAAGCGTTGATCGGCTATTATGAGGCCATGATCGAAAGACCAGACCGCACGCATATTTTGACAGGCAGCAAAAGACCTGTTTTATTCGTCTTGGGATTGGCCGATAACGCAATCCCGCCGGGCGATGTGTTAAAACAAGTGAACCTGCCCGATGTTTCTTATTTTCATGCTTTGGAAGATGTGGCCCATATGGGTATGTGGGAAGCAACCGGGGAGATGAATTCAATTATCATAAAATTTATTACAGCAATTGAATAGAAGAATTTTATATGCATTGGTACTCTGCATGTCGTTTTATTCATCCTTTGCAACCCATGTTGCGGGGGGCGAAGTATTTTATAGGTACGTAGGGCCGGGACCTACAGCAAATACCAGCGAGTACCAGGTTACAGTGCGGCTGTACCGGGAGTGTAATTCTGTAGGTGCCGCTTTAAACCCCGAGGTCGTGGTGCTGGGTGTTTACAATACCGCTACCAATGCATTTGTTACCAGCCAGACCCTTACCCGCGACTGGCCCGGCAATCCGCCGCAGATTCAGAACGATCCCAATGCCAATCCCTGCCTCGTACCACCCATTACCGTTTGCTACCAGGTGGGAACATTTTCGGGCAATATCGTTGTACAAAACTCTACTTCAGGGTATACGCTTTCATGGATCCGGTATACCCGGCCCGATCTGAACAACACGATACCAGCCTCTGGGCTTGCGGCAACTTTTGTAACGCGGATTCCCGGCACAGGCCAGTTGCTTACCGGCAATAATACCTGCCCTGTATTTGTGGTAAAAGATACCTCTGTTATTTGCAAAGGCAGCAATTTTACGCTCGATTATGGTGCTACTGATGCCGATGGTGATTCGCTGGCATTTAAGTTTACTCCAGCTTACGATGGTTTTGGCGGCAGCGCTGCTGGTAATCCAAACCCAGCACCACCGGCTTTTTTACAGCTGATCCCTTTGACCTATGCACCTCCCTACTCGGGCACAAGCCCACTCGGCCCCGGGGCTGTCATTAATGTAAATACCGGCCTTATTACCGGCACGGCTCCGGCGAGCGCCGGTAAATATGTGATTGCAGTGATGGCCGAAGAATGGCGGAATGGGGTATTGATCAACCAGCATCGGAAAGACTTTATAGTGACCATCGGCGATTGCGGCCTGCAGGGAGCCAGTCTTACTCCGGAGGAATGGTCATGCAATGGATTCGACTGGACCTTTGAAAACCAAAGTACCAACAGCAATATCATTGGCTATCTGTGGAATTTTGGCGACGGTGATACTTCAACTTCACCACGGCCTACGCACGTTTATGCCGACACGGGTGTTTATCGAATTAAACTGAAAGTAATTGGCGGCGGCGGTTGCGCTGATTCTGCTACTAAATTGCTTCATGTATTTCCCGGCTTCTTTCCCGGCTTTGTGTTCTCTGGCGCCTGCAAAGGTGTTCCGTTCCAATTTACAGATACCACTAAAACAAAGTATGGCATCGTAAATAACTGGCGATGGGATTTTGGGGAACTCACCACCGTGGCAGATACTTCTACTATAAAGAACCCACAATATACTTATCCAACAATTGGCCCCAAGACTGCAAGGCTTATCGTGAATAATAGTAAAGGATGTCTCGACACGGCTACCGTGGATCTTACGGTTCTGGATAAACCCGTACTGAGTGTTCCGTTTAAAGATACCCTGATCTGCGCCATCGATACGCTTCAGCTACACGCTACTGGCATTGGCAATTTTACCTGGACACCTACCACGCGAATGATCAATCCCACAAGTGCAGATCCGTTTGTGAACCCACAGGTTACTACGACGTATCAGGTGTTACTAAACGACCGTGGCTGCCTGGCGACAGACAGTATTAAAGTAAATGTATTGCCGTTTATTACCGTGGACGCCGGGCCTGATACTACCATCTGCCTTACCGATAATGTTACGCTGCGGCCCAACAGCCAGGCACTTAGTTATCGATGGACGCCTACGGCTACGCTAACCAATCCGAATACAAAAAATCCGGTAGCGAAACCTATCGCGGTTACCACAACCTATTCCGTTACCGCAAACCTGGGCAAATGCCAGGATCGCGACAGTGTAACTATTACTGCCGTGCCCTATCCCAAAGCAGATGCGGGTCCGGATACCAGTATTTGCTTTACCGGAAAGGCAACGCTTACGGGGACGGCTATCGGATCGGCCCATACCTGGACCCCGGCCAGCCTTGTTTCCAATCCCAATGGGTTGGTTACAGATGCGTTTCCAAAAGCAGATACCTGGTTTATATTTTCTGTTACCGATGTATTGGGCTGTCCCAAGCCAGCCAAAGATTCTGTGCTGGTAAAAGTGGTACCAGAAGTAAAAGTGTTTGCGGGCAACGACACCACCGTGGTTATTGGTCAGCCCTTGGTATTTAACGCCAGTGCCTCTGCCTTTGCCACTATTTACCGGTGGTCGCCGGTAAATGGGCTTAACAACCCGACGTTACTGCAGCCTACACTTATCATGACTCCCGGGTTTCTGCCTGTGGGCCGTGATACGATCAGCTACATGCTCACGGCCACCAGCCCCGAAGGCTGTACCGCTAGTGATATTATTATTGTGAAACTATTCAGGGTTCCGCCCACTATTTTCGTGCCTACCGCCTTTACCCCCAACAGCGATGGTAGAAATGATATCATTAAGCCGATACTGGCCGGTATATCAAGACTGGATTTCTTCAGGGTGTACAATCGCTATGGCCAATTGGTGTTTCAAACATCATCAATCGATAAAGGATGGGATGGTCGCATTAACGGTAACCTCCAGGGTACTGCGGCATTTGTTTACACTGCCCAGGCGGTAGATTATAATGGCATTACTATAAAAGTAAAAGGCTTGTTTACGTTGATTCGATAACGACCTATTCAAATAAAAAGGGAACCCTGGCTAATCAGCCGGGGTTTTTCATTTATGCCATCCACAACTATGTCGCACCCGCTTACAATTGGGTCGCATTTGATCCTGAGGCAAGAAGTCTCTAAAACTAATTCTGCTATTGAATAGCTCTGAATTAGCTGGAATTATAAAAATGAATAATTGATTATCAATATGTTAGCATCTATGCGACAAGATTGCTAACCTGCGCTACCAGGGTGCTAACATATGCGCACGCTGCCACCACATCTTTGCCTCAGCGATTGAAACCCGGTTTGTTCCTGTTAAAAACCCTGGTGTGACCGCAGGTAAATGAGCCTCACCGTCACCGCACTTTTTACTGAAAAGATTCTAAAGATCAAAGCTGCCAAACACTATTTCTCCAACAATAAAATTATGTAAAATGAAAATTAAACTACCCGCAACCAGTTTTATGATCCTTGTTTTGATGATGGCATGTGGCTGCATCCATGCACAGGTAACCAGCACATTTGATACTAATAATGATGGTTGGCGGGTAACCGGCGATGCCACCAGTAGCACACCTCAATACTTCTCAACAAATGGAAACCCGGGCGGATATGTATCATCAACGGATGCGGCGACAGGCGGCGTTTGGTATTGGTCGGCACCAGCAAAATTTTTAGGCAATCAGGCAAGTGCTTTTGGAAAAATGCTTCAATTCGATCTCAAACAAAGCAGCTTAAGCAACCAGTTTAATGCCGCCGATATCATCATCATCGGTTCGGGTGATACGATTGTTTTAGACCTGGCGCAAAACCCACTTACCACCTGGACGCATTATAACGTTCCGCTAAATACAGGTCTGGGCTGGAGAATGAACGCGTTGGCGGGTAGCCTCGCAACCGATGAAGCTATCCAGAACATACTAATGAACATTTCCAGTTTAAGAATCCGCGGAGAATATGTATCGGGATCCGATAGGGGCGATCTGGACAATGTGGTGCTTCCGTCCACTTCGATATTGCCACTCCAATTGCTCAGCTTTACTGGGGAGCTGAAAAATAGCGTCGCCAGCCTGTCCTGGGTCACGAGCAACGAGGTCAACAATTCACACTTTGATGTTCAGTATGGTATTGATGGTTTGAATTTCAAGACGGTCGGAACAGTTGCCGCAGCTGGGTCCGGCAACAATCAGCACAATTATTACTGGAATCAAAAGAACGAAGCCGGAGGCAACCATTTTTACCGGCTAAAGTTGACGGACAAAACGGGTTCTTTTCAATTTTCACCCATTCTTAAACTGCAGGCACAATCGAAAATACTGGTCGGAGTTTTTCCAAACCCAGCAACGGACCGATGCGTTATTACGGGCCTGGAAGCAAATTATGCCAGCACCTTGCAATTGATAAATATGTCGGGAGCTGTGCTGCTGGAGCAAAAAGTCAAGGCCCAATCCGCCACAATGAACATGAGCTGCTACCCGTCGGGAAATTATTTTGTACGCATTCAGTCCGGCACTCAATTCCAGCAATTAAAAATCATTAAACAATAGTTCCACCTGGGAACCCGCAGTTGCCATACTTCTATATATCTGTAATCTTTTTTCACTATTAAAAGCTTCCATATGAAACCTCATCGTTCATTCATGTCTGGCGACAAACTATCAATCCTGTTGCTTATTTCAGTACTGCTGGTTATGCTGCTGTTGACCCTACAACTGTTGTACACTGCTGGCCAATTCATTCATAGTTCCCTGCTGCTCATTTCCACAGTTGCATACCACCATCCCATGAGCCTTATCAGCGGTCATTAATTAATACAAAAACCTATCGCTATGCGAAAAATACTCCTTGTCGCGATTACAACAACTGCAGTCTGCCTCCAGCTCAGGTCGCAAAGCCCCGGGCTGATTGTCGATCAGTTTCGTGCATTTGCTTACAACGGTAACCATTTATTTCAAAGCAATTATTCATCCACAACAAATACATCAAACATGAAAAAAACAATCATTATGGCAACATTGATCGCTGTTTCAGCAACCGTTAACGCTCAGTCTGCCAACCCCGACGAACAGGCAATTCGTGGAATCGTCAGCACTTTGCAAAAAGGCTGGAATGAAAAGAGCGGGAAAACTTTTGCTTCCAGTTTCGCCAAAGTGCACGATTATATCGTGATCAATGGGATGTATCTTTCAGGTATTACACCGGAAGTAAATGCCCGCTCCCACCAGGGGATTTTTGACACCCGGTACAAAACAACGGATGTGGAGTTGCGGCTGGACAAAATCACTTTCGTAAGCCCCACAATAGCCTTGGGTTATGTGATTGGTGCCACTTATGAACACGGAACGGCCATACCCGAAGACCCGACGGCCATTATCAGTATGGTGTTTGAGAATAAAGACGGTGCCTGGAAAATCATCTCGTTTCATAACTGCCCGATCGATGTTTCTTTTGCCCCTGAAGATGCCGTAAAGGCGCCGGTTCCTCCAAGGGTGATGTATGGCAGTTGGTATAAAAAATAAACAGGATAGAATTGTAGCTGGAATTTTTTGTATTTTATCTGCGTAATGTATGCCGGCATGAAAAAAGGACTACTGATACTCCTGTTATTGAACGCCACTTTCCTGTCGGCTCAGCCCTCAATGGTGTATTCTGCGGATACCATCCGGCAATTGCACAACCTAAAGGACTTTACTTACCTGCTGAGGGATAATGCAGAAAAGTTTTCGGATGCCGATGTGCTTTCGGGCAAAGCAGACCGGCTTTTTACACCACTGCAAAATCTTGAAAATAAAGATGATTGCCGCAACTACTGGCTGCGGTTTGCTATTGAGTGCACAAATCCTTTTAATCGTTGGTGGCTCGTATTTAAAAATGACCAGCACCAGGGTGCTCACACTGCTCAGAACGATATAGCTGATGTTTGGTACACCGAAAATAAGATTGTGGTGGATCAGCAGCGAACAGGCATCCTTGTGCCACGTGCTCAAAAAGGGATTCACCCCGCCGCCGGCTCCAATGTGGTGTTGTTTTCTGCCAGGTCCCATCAAGAAATAGTAGTCTACGTAAAAGTTCAAAATCCGTATACCCAAAAGGAGTTCTTTGCTTACCCCGTTATCCTCGACCCAACTTTTTCTGCATTGGTAAAAGCAACAGAAAGCAGTTTGCCTTTTCTAAGCGTTGTTGCTTTTACTTTTTGCATACTCTCTTTCTTTTTCTATTTTTTTATACGCGAAAAAGCCTATTTGTTTTTTGCCCTCTACACCCTCACTTTATCGCAGCACTATCTCATTCTCCACCCCGATATCCCATTTATCGATTGGTATATCCCCGGGCATCCAAGGCTGGTTGCGGGTTTCTGGAATTTACTGACTGCTGGAGGCCTTATTCTTTTTGGGATATTTGGTAAATGGTTTATTAACCTGGCCAGCCTTAGCCGGAATACCGATAAATGGTTTACACGTTTCCTGGCCAGCTTGTCGGTATTGTTGCTGGTCAATGTACTATCATGGATGATCTGGTTCCGGGAAATTATTCCTTCGCCGATTTTTTTATCCATGATGCTCATATTGGCAGGATTTGTGATTCGTTTCGCTTTTTTCAAATCAGTGCTGGCCAGGTTATATGTGGGCGGAGCACTATGGCTATTTGTGTTTACCATCCTTGGTTTTCTTTGGAACAGCAGGACTATTTTTCTTCCTTTTAATCCATGGCCGATGGGCCAGGTGGGGCAATTGCTGATTTACGCCGCCGCGCTCGCGTATAAAGTGCGGCTCAATGAACGGGCGAGGGCCGACGCCAACCGCATCCAGGAAATGGACGTGGTCAAGTCAAGATTTTTTGCCAATATCTCCCACGAATTCCGCACACCACTGACACTGATCCAGGGTCCGTTGCAGCAAATAGAAGAACAGATCGTTGTGACAGGTAAAGACGATGCGGCTATACCCGTTTCTGCAAAGCAGGTGCACACCATGCGAAGAAATACAGACCGCCTGCTGGAGCTGGTCAATCAACTACTCGACCTTTCAAAACTGGATGGCGGCAGCATGAAACTTCAGGTGGTTAAAGGCGACCTCATGCAATTTGTAAAGATGCTTGCCGGCTCTTTCGACTCGATGGCGGAACGAAAGCAGGTACATTACAAGGTTCATTTTAACGACCAGTCGCTAATTGGATTTTTTGACAAGGATAAGCTGGAGAAAATAGTGGTTAACCTGCTTTCTAATGCATTTAAGTACACCCCATCGCAGGGAATGGTGGCGGTAACCGCCACTATAGAAAATAACCGCCTGCGTTTATTGGTAGATGATACCGGCCCGGGCATTGCGAAAAAGGAACTCGACAAAGTCTTTGACCGTTTTTATCAGGTAGAAGGCACAGAGGATAAGGGCAGTGGCATTGGCCTGGCGTTGGTAAAAGAGCTGGTAGAATTGTACGGTGGCCAGATAAGTGTGAAAAGCGAACCTGCCAGGGGAACCAGTTTCCAGGTGAGCTTGCCGGTGGGTAAGAATGACTTTAAGGAAGAAGAATTGGTATATGGACAGGTTCATATTGCCGAACCGGTGAAACCCGTCAGGGAAAATGAGGCTACCGTACCCGGTGAAATATCTGACGTCGAAAATGCCGCGGGGTTACCACTGTTGCTGGTGGTAGAAGACAACGACGATCTTAGAAATTTTATCAAAGAAACGGTGCAACCTTTTTACCAGGTAGTGCAGGCCGCTAATGGTAGTGAAGGCCTGGATAGGGCGATTTCTTTGATACCCGATATCATTATCAGTGATGTGATGATGCCGGTAATGGATGGTTTTGCGATGACTGAAAGTATAAAGAAAGATGAACGGAGCTGTCATATCCCCGTTATTCTATTGACCGCAAAAGCAGGGCAAGCCCATAAAATCGAAGGCCTTGAAACTGGTGCCGATGATTACCTCACCAAACCATTTGATGCCCGGGAATTACTCACCCGAATCAGCAACCTGGTGAACCAGCGAAAACTATTACAGAAAAAGTACGCGGTTTCGATACAGCTAAAACCGTCAGAAGTATCGGCAAAAAGCCTCGACGAAATTTTCCTCACACATATTATGCAGGCCATCGAAAAAAATATGGAGGAAGAAGACTTCGGAGTAGAAGCGCTCGCTTCGGAAGCGGCTATGAGCCGGAGTCAGTTGCATCGTAAGCTCATTGCACTCATCGCCCAATCGCCCAGCGACCTGATACGCCAAACAAGACTGCTTCGTGCCAAAGAACTACTGGAGAAGCAAGCATTTACCCCATCGGAAGTAGCCTGGAAAGTAGGCTTTAGCAGCCATGGCTATTTTTCCAAATGTTTCAAAGATGCTTTTGGCATCAGCCCCAGTGAGGTAAAAGGCGGGGTTGGAAATAAAGGGTAGCGGTGTGTTTTATACGAGCTTATAAATAAATTCTACTATTTCCATTTGTCTTGCATTGGCAAAGCCTTTGTCGGTGCCGATTTTTATAAAGCCACATTTTTCCAACACTTTCTGCGATCCTAAATTGTCAAAAGCCGCCCGTCCAAAAATGGGTCTGGTGGTTTCAATGGTCAGAAAGTTTGTAAGTGCAGTTGTGGCAATTCCTTGTCGCCAAAAGTTGCTGTCGATCCAATAAGTAATTTCGGTGTCTCCTTCCAATATAAATTTTGCAATACTGCCCACGATGGTTTCATCGACCCAAATGGTATGCTGATTTACGGTTGGGTCTTTCAACAGTTTTGTAAATTTTTCAAAATAGGCTGCCTTATCGGTTGGGTCTTTGGATGTAAATGCAGCCAGGTGATTGGCTTCTTTGTTGAGTTGAAATTGGAACAGTTGTTCCAGGTCGGAGGGGGTTGATGGTTTGAGGGTTATCTGGGGATTTTGCATGGTTAGGATTTTGTTGTTATTTTATTCTTGTAAGGTGGCTGTTCCATATTATATCAATTCCGTTATTTAAGGTCGCTGAATTCAGATTGATGTTGCAGTATGCTTTTTCGTAAATTGAATCGTATCACCGTTAAACTGTAACAGGAGTTACAAGATATCCTCTGTAACCAGATCAATAATCAATGGTATTGTTTATTTCAGCGGACGTCCTTGGAGTACCTATGTCATTAATTCCTCTTGTCTGTTTTTTAAGCTTGCAGCGAATGTTTCCTCTCGCTACGATCAGCAATCTAATCAGAAAATGCATGCCCTCGATTGTTTGTCTTTCATCGTTGTAGCATTATGCATTTGAAATGGTTTTTGAAAATTACATTGCGTCAACTCCCCGACAGTATTATAACCCATGCTAACTACAGATGGTATATTGGAGATTACCTGGCTTCCAAATAATACCCAGATGATATCCAACGGAGCCCCTAATCAATATCCCCCAATGCATATCTACCCCTAATTTTCAAAAATGCAAAAGCTGCCTCCTTTGCCTTCCCCTTTTTGGTATAAGCTACGATGATCACATGCCAGGTGCCTTCACTTTCTTTTTCGGTGAAGTATTTGATAAATTGGTAGCTGCTATCCTGGTTAGCGGTTTGGTTGATTTTATAGCAGACTTCATCTACGCCTTTCTTTTCTTCGGCATTGTTATAATTGGCAAAGTCTTTCCAGCGCCTGGCTTTATCACCTTCGCCGCGGTATACGATATAGGGAGCTGCCTTGTAAAAAGTACCCACACTGGTGGTTTTAGGATCGCTGAAATCGACATGCTTACAAATTTTGAGCAGGGTGGTAAGGGTACGGGCAACCGGGATGGAATCGGATTGGGCATTGCTGGTGAAGAAGTGCAGTAAAAGAAACACAGTAAGGGGAGGGGCGATTTTTCTCATGGCAGGTTTTTTTACAAAATAGTGATTCATTTGGGCGTAAGGAAGCAAATTTTTGATGGCAGGGGGATGGGTGAGGGGCACAGGAATATTGCAAATAGTTGTAACAGAACTGGATGCCCATTGTGATTTCCTGTGAAAGCCCCTCAAGGAGCTGGAATTTCGTTGCGGCAAAACTATCGGATGTAGGTTGCTTCGTCGGGCGAAATACGTTTTCGCAATGGAAGTGGAGTTATGTTGCTTCATTAGAGAAACCTTTTGGCAATAGCTTACCGTTTCCAGAAAGCCGTCCCCTAAAAAAGCGATAGTCTTTGCGAGGAGGTGTTCTTGCCCGACGAAGCAATCCCGATGAATGGATGACGATTGGTTCCACAACATTGTTAACACCCTAAGTACTAGCTGGGGATTGCTTCGGGTAAGAACCCTCGCAAGGACCGAAAGTTGGCGTTGCTTGGGTCACCACATCCCCGCGGGGCTGCAAAAAATCCCTTAGGTTTGCACCCGACTAAAAAAAACAGTTATATGTCAGTAATAGCAGTCGGTACCATGGCTTATGATGCCATTGAAACTCCTTTCGGAAAGACCGACAGGATCGTTGGGGGCAGCGCCACCTACGTGGCTTATGCGGCCAGCAATTTTGTAAAGCCTATACAGCAGATCAGCATCGTGGGCAACGATTTCGAAGAAAGCATAATGGATGATCTTAAAAGCCGTGGCGTAGCCGTGGAGGGCGTTGAGCGGGTTGCAGACAAGCCATCGTTTTTCTGGAGTGGCAAATACCACCTGGATATGAACACCCGCGATACCCTGGTAACCGACCTCAATGTACTGGCTGATTTTGACCCAAAAGTTCCTGAAAGCTACCAGGGCGCAGAATTCCTGATGTTAGGAAACCTGATGCCGAGCCTGCAGAAAAGTGTCATCCAGCAGCTCAG
Source organism: Chitinophagaceae bacterium (assembly GCA_039925965.1). Taxonomy (GTDB): domain Bacteria; phylum Bacteroidota; class Bacteroidia; order Chitinophagales; family Chitinophagaceae; genus JAZKFT01. Next base: position 33,711 of record JBDSXW010000055.1, on the reverse strand, counting down.
AACCAGGCCCAAACTGATCGTACTGGATACTATGAATTTCTGGATGGAAATAGCCATGGAGGATCTGAAAGAAGTATTGACCATGGTGGATGTTCTAATGGTGAACGATAGCGAAGCGCGCCAGCTCAGCGGCGAATTCAGCCTGGTAAAGGCAGCCAAAAAAATTCAGGAGATGGGGCCTCAATTTATCATCATCAAGAAAGGCGAACACGGTGCACTACTGTTTAATGAGAACCATGTATTCTTCGCGCCAGCCCTGCCACTGGAAGATGTATTTGACCCAACCGGTGCCGGCGATACTTTTGCAGGCGGCTTTATCGGTCACCTGGCAAAGACAAAAGACATCAGCTTTTCCAACATGAAAACCGCGATTATCGTAGGCAGCGCCATGGCTTCATTTTGCGTCGAAAAATTTGGACCTACCCGCCTCCAGGAAATTACCAAAGAGGATATAGATGAAAGGATCCAGCAATTCGTAAATCTGGTTCAATTCGATATTGACCTGGTGTAACTCATACAGTACAAAACATAAAAATGGGCTGTCTTCAAAATATGAAGACAGCCTATTTTATTGTAATAGTCAGCAGAAATAAAATCCGTTAATGGTCAATGTGTCAATGGTCATTTGTCATTGAGTCATTTGTAATTCTTCAATCGTCATTGGTTAATTGTCATTAAATTATTTACCTGGTGACCTACTGACCCACTGACTTATTGATCCAATGACGCCTATCAATCACTCAGCTATATTCTTAAACCACCGCAACATATCAGGATATATTTTTTGTAATACTTCCGATTGCAATTGTTCTTCACGGGGTGGACTATTTCTTTGCGTGCGAACAAGGTTCCAGTCTTCATCGCTGAGGGCATCTTTATCGCCGGTATACGAGGAGTATGTTTGTGTCCAGCAATAGTTTTCATTCCAGGTCCTGCTGTTCACAGTAGCCTGATTTTTTACATCGCTAATACGGAGTTCCAGGCGTCCATCGGCTGTTACTGTGGTTTGTGTAATCCTTACCACCGCTGAAATAGTTTTGTATATCGGGCGGTTCGCTGAGTCTTTACCTGTTTGGATCTGTTTGGTAACGGTGCGTTTGCTGGTGTTGTATTGCACAGGATTTGTTTTCCAGTAGGTCCACAAAGGTTCGGCTATCCAGTCGGGGTCTTTACCGTTATTGTAGTACCTGTCGGCTGCATATACGCGGTATCTTCCATAAGTGCTCCATTCGCCACCCATATCCCTTACCAGTTGATCGCTAAGCCTGTTGGCATCATATTGATTGCCGTAATTGCTGTTGTTGTAATAGAAGCCTTCATTACGAACAGGCTGGATCAAAATGTCTACGGTTGCCAATTCCATGGCTTTTGCCGTTAACTGGGCCGCATCTTTAAAATTACTGCCGGCCAATCTTTTTATTTTATCCAGGTAAGTGCTTGCTTCCCGGGCTTCGCGCCAATTGTCAGCATTTACCAGGTCTATAGACATTTCATAATATCCATTGGCCGCATGCAACATGGCATCGTTAATGTCGGCATTATAGTTTTTAGGCTGAAGTAATTCGTATAGGTCTCCGTTTTTTGATGCATTGGTATTGAGCTCATTCACTTTACCGTAGAGGTCCGAAACTGCTTCCCAGTTGCGTGGCGTATTGCGAATCTTCAAGGTTTCAATTTCCTGCAGGTATTGCTCGTGTAGCAGGTTGTAGCCAAATACCAACCTGTTGAGTACCGCGGTATCCTCAGGTTTGCGGTTGTGTTTTTTAATTAATTTTTCTACGCTGGTGGTAGTAGGGCTGGTATCATATTTTGTTGAGGCGCAGCCGATGAATAAAAATGCAAGGGCGGCAATGGTGTAAATTGTTTTCATGATGGTCTCCGTTTTTAATTATGAACGGAGACGACTAACACTTGTTAGTTAGGGCGCTGTTAAAAGCTACCGCGCTGGTAGCCATTTTTTAATACTTCCATCAGGGCCTCTTTTCTGCGGCGGGATACTTCGATGTGCACATTGTCCTGCATCACCAGCCGCCCTTCGTGGGCGATAGACACTATATGGTGCTTGTTCACCAGATGGGATTTATGTACCCTGACAAAACCGTGCGGCAACAGGAGGTCTTCATATTCCTTGATCGTTTTTGACACCAGGATCGGGCGGTGGCCGGTGACGTGAAAACGCGTGTAATTGCTTTCCCCTTCCAGGCGTATAATCTGCTGCGGATCATAGAACTGGGTGCCGTCACTGTTGCTGATAGCCAGTTTGAAATCCTTTGCTGTAGCGGCCTGCAGGTTGGCGAGCAGGTTCTGATACGAAGCATTAGTGCTTTCTCGCTGTTCCTTTTTCTGTAGGAACCTGGCCACTGCCTGTTTTAGTTCGTCTGCATCGATGGGCTTTAGTAAATAATCGAGTGCGCTGAACCGGATTGCCTGGATGGCATAGGCATCATAGGCTGTGGCGAAAATGATATCAAAATCAATGACGGGTAATCGTTGCAACAGGTCAAAGCCATTCAGCTGCGGCATTTGTATATCGATGAATACCAGTTGTGGTTCATATGAACTGATCATTGCCGGCGCTTCCAACGGGTTATTGCACAGCCTTAATTCGGTGATAGCAGGCACATACCTTTCTATCATTAGCTGCATAGTTTTCAATGCTGCCGGCTCATCATCTATTGCTAGTGCGCTTACCATAATAATAAAATCCAAAATAGGGTTTTATCGGATACATTTTCCGGAGGAAGGCCAAGTTAGCTATCCGAGTTAGTATACACAGGTTCGCAGTGATATTTTCCGGTATTGTTTTTTAGAATTCGTAGAAAAATGTCAACCTGTTAGTGAGACCTGCCAATCGAAAACAGCAATTCCACACGGGTACCTGCAGGGGCATTATCTTCATGGTACAGGTCGGTGATGGTGGCGCTAAAATTGCCGCCGTACTGCTGTTGCAATAATTCCAGCCTTTCGCTGACCAGGTGCAGCCCTTTCGAAATATGTGGCTGCTTTTGCCGGTTTACCTTGTTTTGGGCAGCTTCCTGTCGGCCAATGCCATTGTCGGTAATGATGCAACGCAGGCAATCTTCCAACTCCGGCGTAGTAAACCTGATCGATAGTTCGCGACCAGCGGGTTTCGGCTGCAGGCCATGCCAGATGGCATTTTCAATAAAGGGTTGCAAAACCATGGGCGGAACCAGCAGTTCCTCAGCATCTATTTCATCATCAACGACGATTGTAAACCGGAAACTGTCGTTGAGCCGTAATTGCTCAAATTCCACATACAGCCCTATCATATCTATTTCCTTTTGAAGGCTTATAAACTGTTGATCGCAGTGGTTGAGAATTTCACGTTGCAGGCGGCTGAATTTAACCAGGTATTTATTGGCCTCGTCTACATTGCCCTGCAGAATATATTGCTGCACGCTATTGAGGGCGTTAAATATAAAGTGGGGATTCATCTGCGCCCTGGTGGCAGTAAGCTGGGCACCGGCGAGGTTTTTATGAAGAAGCGCCAGTTCTAATTCTCTTTGCTGAACTACGTTCTGCGCTTGTTCTATATTCAATTGGTACTGAATCTCCTTTGCCTGCTGTTGCTGGGCCAGGCGATATTTCTGCTCCCTGGTTTTTACCAACATATAAACGGCAACAATAGACAGGAACATGCACATCGACAAAAACCACCAGGTACGGTACCAGGGGGTGGCAATGGTGAAATAAACGGGAGTTGCCTCCTGCCAGTGCAACCCATCTTTAGATGCCTTTAAAAAAAATGTGTATTTACCCGGCGCCAGTCCTGAATAGGTTATCTGACGGGTGTCGCTGACAGTATCCCATTTATTACTTAGCCCGTCGAGTTGGTATTGGTACAGGATATTTTTACTACCCATGAGGTCAATGGCGGCAAAGTGGAGTGTAATATCGGCTTGATGAGCGGCCAGCGAAAACCTGTTTGTAACAAGTGTTCCAAAACTACTGTCGACGGTTTGTAATGCTGAAATATTTACCTGCAACCGATTGGCATTTTCATTCAGCTGGCCGGGCAAAAAATAGTTAATCCCATTTGCCGTGCCCCAGTAGAGCGTTCCATCGGCAGCGGCAAAAGCGGCGCCATTTCGAAAACTTTCGCTTGTAAGGCCAGCATTATTATCGTAATAGGTAAAGGAACTGTCTGCGGGCGCATATTTTAGCAGGTATTGCTGGTTGGCAACCCAGATGTTACCGGTTTTGTCTTTGATCACCGCCTGACATTTATTACTGCGCAGCCCATTGGCGACTGTATACCCAGCCAACCGTCCGTTTTTACGGATAATGCTTAAACCCCCGGATGTTGCCGCGTACATATTGCCATCATCGTCCATGCATAGGGCATAGCATTGGTTCGCTGTAAGGCCGGAAGCCACGGTGTAGTGTTGTAATGTTTGCCTCGTTTCGTCGTAACAAAAAATGCCGTTGCCTTCGGTGCCGATCCAAAGCCGGTTACTGCGGTCCCCGGCTAACGAGAGGATCCTTGTGCCAGTAAGCTCTCTAAGCAAGGGGTGATTATCATATGCCTCTGGCTGCAATGTATTGGGATTGATGCTAAAGATACCGCTGCCATTGCATGCCCATACAGCACCTCCGGATTGTACCAGGAACTGGTGAATAAAATTACTTCGGAATACTTTGCTGAGGGAACTGTCCAGAGGTACAGTAACAATAGCATTTTTTTCAGGCGAAAAATACCCGATGCCGCCCCCGTAGGCGCTTACCCAAAGCCTACCTGTGCTGTCAAGTGCTACGGCTTTTATGGTTAGCGTTTTGGGGAGACCGGTTTCAGGGTCGTTATGTGGGAATTCAAAAAAATGACTGGTGTTCGTTATGGGATTCCATTGTATAAGACCGGTTTGCGAACCCAACCAAACCAAGCCAGTTTTATCTTTTACAATGCCGTTGATGAAGCCGTCATACACATTATTTTTTTCATCGGTAAAAAGATGCTGGCTGGTGCTCTGACGTTGATTGAGGTTGGTAATATCCAGCCCGTTGGTGGGCGAGCTTACTAACACGATTCCATTAGGAAGGCACAATAGCTCGGTGGTATGACCGGTGCTGATGCTGGCGGGATTGCTGGCATTATGAGCTTCATTCACCAGGCGGCCGATTGTACTATTTAATCTGAAAAGCCCGCCGTGGGCGGAAGTGACCATCAATTCATTAGTGGCTGCAAGCCGGATGCTATACAAGTTGTTGAGAATGGTGCGCCCCTTTTCAGTGCTCTGCACCAAATATTCATTTACCAACCTGCCTGTTGGTACCTCGTACAGGCGTATTGTGCCTCTGAAGTTTAATGTAGCCAGGAGGCTATCGCTCACCATGCAACTTTTCCGGGCAAAAATTAAAGGGATTGTGCAGGAAACCTGCCGTGTCTTAAAATTTACCAGCGCTACTTTGTTCCTCGTAGTGATTAGAAACCAGTCCCCTTTATAATGGCTGATATCGTTTATCGGTGGATCATTGTTCCAGGTTTCACACCAGGGCATGAGTTGCCAGTCGGCGGCTACCAAAGGGTTCTTCCCCGGCGACAATAATAGGCAACGTTTTCCTGCCAATATAATGCCTGCGCCTGGAGAATATACTATAGTCTTAATGGAGCCTATATTATCCGGCAACGGAATCGTATCAAACTTGCGTTGCTGGTCGATAAGGGTAACACCATTAAGAGTAAGTACCCAAAGGCGGTTATTATTGTCGCACACAATATCGTAAACCTGATTGCTCTGCAAAGCAGGCCGGGTATGGCTATAATACGAGCTGATGCCGTAACCATTGTAGCTGTTAAGCCCATAGTTGGTGCCTACCCAAAGGTAACCGCTGCTATCGGTAGCCATGCAGGTTACATCGTTATCGCTAAGCCCTGTGGCCATGCTAAGGTGATTAAACCTTAACTGAGCATGGGCCGTGGCGCAAAGCAACAGGAGCAGTATCGTTTTAGAGGTATGGATTATGAGTCAGGGTTTTGGTAAGCAGGATGCAATATCGATTGATCCGGAGTATGAGCGATGTTCATCATACAATTTTCAAAAGTCAGCATTTTTGTGTGTCATTCGCTGGTGAAAAGATGAATTGTTACCCTCCGTGAATCATCCATATTTCCCCCAAGATAACCCCTATCGCAGGTAGGGTTGAGAGTTGCGGGTGTTTTACCAAAAAAACGCTATCATATGCTGCAATATATTGTCTCGTTATCTACGTCTGCAGAAGTCACTTGTCTTTAATTTTAAGTACCCGCACATAGCATGCATCATGCGCCCCACTTATAATTTCTCCCATCGACTTTCCGCCTGCAAGTTCACTGTTGATGATCATTGCCACCTGTATACCTGATTCATAACCCACAATCATAGTGTTCAGTTCGCCGGCATTTTGTGCGCCGGGAAACCAGCCTCCTTTCCAATAGCAGCCCATGCCTTTTGCGGTGGTGCCATAGGCGTCATAACCGAGGGACAGGTCTTTCATTTCTTTGCTCCATTCAAATGGCAGGATTTTGTCGGTAAAATGCAGGGTACGAAAAAAACGTCCCAGTTCCGCTGCCGACATTACCCATCCTTTGGAGCCAACTACCAGGGTTTGATCGCTGAAATCGGTGCCCGCCTTGCCGTGCTCCGGAAAATGGTAGCACATGCCGTTGATAAAGGGAAGGGGATTGCATCCAAGTTCCGGTAATCCGGATGGGCCAAACAAATGCTTGTTTACATAACCGATACAGGCGGTTGCATATAATGAAGCCTGGATGGTTTCAAAATTACTATCCGTATGTGCAGATTGGGGAATTGCAACGCCGGCAAGCCGGGGTATCAGTATTCGCATTACTGCAAAATTTTCCCCCTGGTAACTATAATGATTGATAAGACTTGTGTCGATGCCTTTTGCGATATTCTCTTTCAGCGAAGCATAGGTAAGGCCATCGCCGCTGAACCGGAAGCCAGACATATGTGTGAGGAGCTGCTGATAAGTAACGCCCTTAACGCTTTCGTGCACGTGCCAATGATCGGGTAATAATTTATAGAATGGAGAGCCAAGACTGACACCCTCTTTATAATACAAGGCACGCACCAAAGCCGCACCTGTAATGGCTTTGCTTACACTGGCCATATGAAAACGCGTATCGGTGCTCATATTCAGAGCAGGCGGATTATGGGTAGTCCGGGCTTTTCCACCGGCTCTTTTCTCACGCCAGCCGTCTTTGTAACTCACTACAAAGGCATAAGCCACACAATTTCCTTTCAGGCCATTTTCAATCAGGTCTGCGAATTTTTTAAAATCGAAACTCATGTCAGTTGATTTTATTTTGTGATAGATATTGAATTCATTTTTAAGAACTGTATTTGCGTGTTGCGTCCAGGCAGGCAATTAGCACTAGTACCTATTTTCAATTTTATTTATTTTTCACTTTTGTTGATCAATATATTCACCAAAGCCTTTAGCTCCTCTATCTGTTTCTGTTGTTCTTTCACGGCATTGATCAGCATATAGGTCATTGCGGAATTATCAACGTTCAGATAGCCGTTATTGTCTTTTATAAAACTGCCAACCATATACGGCGCTATTTCTTTGAGCTCCTGTGCCAATACCCCAATATATTGTTTTTGAGTATCGTAGCCGCTTTGCTGGTTGTAGTTATAATATACAGGATTTATCTTAAGTAACTGTTGCAAACCATCGATGTACGGCGATACATGTTCTTTAAGCCTGGCATCGCTGGCAACGGCCCAGCTACCGCCTCCAGGTTTGGACGCTGTGCCGCCAACTTCAAGGGCACCACCATTATTTTGTAAAAAAAGTGTGGTATTCGCACCATTATTCCGGGCAATAATTTCGTTGTTATCAATTACCATATTGTTGCTATTGACATCCCCCAGTACGAGGTAGCCGGAATTGCTGGATAAACTGGCATCGGAACCCCCAACTATTTGCAGTCTTGTTACCGGAATCGCCGAGGTGCCAATGCCTACATTACCGCTTTTAAACACTGTCATGGCATTACTCAGGTTACCAAAATCACCATTGCCGACGATAAATAAGGGTGTTGTGGAGGTGGGCGTCAACTGGGCCGCGAGTAATACGGGTGAATTATACATACCCAATGCCGTACCTGCATAACCTTTTGAAATGGTATTACTACCCATGGAACTACTATAATTACCGGCTGCAGTAGTGAATGAGCCCAAAGCAACGGCAGTGTGACCTGATGCGGTATTCGTATTGCCAATTGCCACTGAAAAGTCGCCACTAGCTTCTGAAAAAGCGCCCAGTGCGGTTGAATAATCGGCTGTGGCCTGGGTACCCACTCCAAGGGCTGTGGAGTTGCGACCAGAAGCAAGCGTGAAAGCTCCTAATGCAACAGCAGATCCACCCGTGGCATCCGGTGAATTTCCAATGGCGGTGGAAAAGGGACCGGAGGCGATGGCGGCTTCGCCCATAGCAGTTGAATAATCGCCGCTGGACACACATTGATACCCGCTGGCAAACGATAATTTTCCTCCTGCGACAGTACTGTCACCGGATGCCGTTGAGGCATAACCTGTTGCCTGGGTCAGTTTTCCTATTGCGGTAGCGTAGTCTCCATCAGCATTGGACCGAAACCCGCCAGCAAAAGATAGTAGCCCGATGGCTTTCGTGCTATCGCCCGTAGCAAGGGCGCCATAGCCAATAGACTTTGTAAATTTTCCAAACGTTGCAGCATAGCGGCCGCTGGCCTCTGTAGCATATCCTGTCGCCGTAGAATAATCACCGGACGCTACAGTGCCATTTCCGATGGAAGTTGAGGAAGAAGCTGTCGCTTCAGTATTATATCCCATAGCCGTGGAAAATTGGCCCGTAGCACGGGAACTGAATCCCATTGCGGTGGCAGCGGAGCCGCTGGCGGTGGTGCCATCTCCCATAGCTGTGGCATAGCTGCCGGTTGCTTTTGTACTTTCTCCCATCACCGTCGAATGATAGCCGGAAGCTTTTGTGTAACTACCAAGAGCCACCGATCCTTCCCCTTTTGCTACCGCGTTGAGCCCGGCAGCAAAGGCACCGTTTGTGGCATTGAAGTAAAGTGCCTGCCCTGCAGTTTGTATCTCGTTTGCGGGTCCGGAATAAAATAAGCGGGTCACTTTCAGGTTAAAACCTTTGCCATTATTGCCATCTGCATTCGACCGGAAAATAAAATAGCGGGTATTAAAACCGCATATAAAATCAGCTGGATTCTGAGTAGTGTTGGTAAAAATGTAGTCGTAATCGATGCGGCAATCCGGATAGCTGTTTTCACTGATCCAAAGGGTATCGCCAAGGCTAAGACCAAAATCTGCAGCGGAAGAACTGATCTTATATCCCTTAGCGGCACCCGGATTTATAGCCATATTGCCTTGCATACTGTTGCTATAGTTACCGGCACCCCCGGGATCATAGATTCGAAAAACGCTATCGCTGGCAGGAATTGTTTGGGTCAACCCTGTATTGTTCATCGTGTAAGTTTGTGCAGGAGTGGGTGTCGTATTGCTATACTTTAACTTGTTCTGCAATAGCAAACCGCCTGTAACCTGCAGGTTGGTTTGCGGTTCAATGAGATCGGGGTCGGTGTTGATGCTTACATATTTTTTTGTCGTATAGGCAATGCTGTCTTTTAGTTGATACCAGATACTGTCCATGCCCCCGCCGCTCGCCACTGCCTGCTGCCACCTGCTGCCATCATAATACCAAAGCTTGTTATTGGCGTTATTGTAAATCACCAACCCTTTAGCGGGGCTGGATACAGCCGATGTATCGGCCACCCGGGGCAACAATAAGCCTTTACTTGAACTACTTATTTCGAGCATGGCGCTGGCACTGGGGCTGGATGTCCCGATGCCAACATTCTGAGCTTGCAAGCGGATCGATCCTTGCATGACGAATAGAATAAATAGTAATCTTTTCATAGTAAAAGTTTGTGGGTGATGGGTGTATTATTTTTTGATACGAGTTCTTCTAGTTTTTCAAACCGTTGCCTTAGATCTATATTTTGATTTTCCAGCTGTGCCATATGTACCTGCTGGTTTTGAATAAGCACTTGCGGTTCCTGTACGGCTTTGATAGCAACCGTGCTAAAGCCAGCGTAGTTCATCTTGTACATATCTTTTTCCTTTTCATAACTCACAAGTTGCGGAAACAAGCTATCTGATTCCTGGGCAAGAAAGCCCATCTGGAGCTAATCCTAATTTCTCTGCCCCCGCCGGCTGAACGAAGCACTTTCGCAGCAGGCATTTGCCAACGCGCCTGGGTGTCTAATTTCATTCTGACGCTTACCATCACTGCCAGCGTAATAAAAGAAATCATCGAATTCAGTATTGTAGATTAGGAGTCCCGGAGGTGTCGTTGTGATGCCGGTTCTAAGGGCTGTAGCAGTCCCAGGAATAAAAAGGCCTTTATTGGTACTGGTTAAACTGAGCAAAGCTTTGTTGTTGGCGGCGGCAGTTCCAATACTAACATTGTGGTTCTGAGCGACGGCGTTTTGGAATAAAAGCAGAGAAGGGATGACGAATAAAGTGAACTGCTTCATAGTTGCTTGCTTTAGGATACAATCTTAAAACAGGCAGATACTATTGCATGTTTTTGTTAGTTAACGGCAAAAATTTATGAGTATGTGGTCATGCAGGACAGGCAAATGACTCCGGTATAGCATGCCTGATTTGCAAATTGGAAGTATAAGGTGGGCACTCTGCAGAAAATTAAGTTGTTATTGTGGTAGTATTACAACTAAGCTTAATCTCCGCTATTCAAATAAATCACAAACAGAAAAATTAGGGTATTATTGAACATAAAAGTTTCACGCCCTTTAGTGTTGGCGATTTTGAATCATCTCTCTTTTGTAAAGGCTTTCGCATTATAAGGCCTCCATGCTGTGAAATGCAACTGAGCCTATGGCGGAGATGAAGTTGATTCCAGGCGGTAAATTAAAAGCCCGTAACGCCGGATATTTATTTAAGGGGTTATACAGTAAATGCCAATCCAAACTTTGGACGAGGAATGGAAGCGGCTGGCAAAAAAACATTTCATTACAGAAGCAAGATATTGCACTGCTTTAAGGTACCTGTTTCGATTACTTTTGAAGGGAAATGTAAATAAGGTGGGGCGGGAAATATTACTTACGATACAGTAGTTGAACCAGCTTAGTACCTGCGTATAATTTTTGATAAATCCAGAAAAATAATTGTTGATTAAGAATTGGAAGTGTTGCTTAATGGGCGTGGTTTAATACTCATAACCTGAAAAGGGAATGCTACACATTTCAAAGATTCGAATCCTGTAAGGTCTACAATTTTGTTATTTACAACCAATCAACAGCCAGTGCAACTTTCAGAATAAACTGCCCCCTGTTTTAACTCATTTTCTTATCCTAAAAATTCCCTCCCAAAACCCCCTTCCCAAACCTTAGTTTTGCTAAAAAAATAAGGAAGGAAGAAGTGCCAGACATCATACAACTGTTACCCGATAATATAGCGAACCAAATAGCAGCAGGAGAAGTAATCCAGCGCCCGGCCAGCGCGGTGAAAGAACTGCTGGAAAATGCTGTAGACGCCGACGCCACAGAAATAAAACTGATTGTAAACGATGCAGGCAAGGCCCTGGTGCAGGTGATTGATAATGGTAAAGGCATGAGTACCACCGATGCGCGGATGGCTTTTGAAAGGCATGCTACCTCTAAGATACGTAGCATCGAAGACCTGTTCCGGATTAAAACGATGGGCTTTCGCGGAGAAGCGTTGGCTTCTATTGCTGCCGTGGCGCAGGTGGAGCTAAAAACCAAAAAGGCAGATGACGAACTGGGTACGTTCATCGAAATAGAGAATAGCTCGGTACTGAAGCAGGAACCGATAGGCGCTTCCGTCGGCACCAGTATTGCGATGAAAAACCTTTTTTTTAATGTGCCGGCCCGGCGTAATTTCCTGAAGAGTAATCCCAGCGAACTGCGGCATATCATCGACGAATTTATCCGGGTGGCGATGGCGTTTCCGGAAGTTCATTTTTCATTACTCAGCAACGGCCAGCAGGTGTTTTTTCTCGAAAAAGGCAGCCTGAAGCAACGTATCGTTCAGATCCTTGGCAGTACTTACCTGGCCCGTTTAGTACCCATCCAGGAGGATACCGATTACCTCACCATCCGCGGTTTTGTAGGCAAGCCGGAAACCGCCAAGAAAACACGTGGCGACCAGTACTTTTTTGTCAATAACCGCTTTATCAAAAGTGCCTACCTCAATCATGCGGTGATGGGTGCTTTTAACCAGATGATCGGCAAGGACAGCTTTCCTATGTATGTACTGTTTATCGATCTTGACCCTGCGCAAGTGGATATCAATGTACACCCCACCAAGCAGGAAATAAAGTTTGAAGACGAAAAGATCGTGTATGCATTTGTGCAGGCGGCTGTTAAACATGCCTTGGCCCAATTTAGCGTGGCGCCCTCGCTGGACTTTACACTGGATGCCAATATCCAGCAGCTGGATGCCGTAAGCCAGCCATTTACCGATGATAAAAAGCAACACACCATTTCATCATCCTTGTACAACACATTTACCCAAAAAAACCAGGCCCATAAAATAGAGCCCAGCAACCTGCAACCCTGGAAAGAAATGCGCCAGCAGGAACGGGATATTAAGGAGGCGATTTCGAGGCAGTCGACCGACAGCGGTCGAACGTCAATCGAAGGAACCACTAACGTTCTGGAACCGGTCGACGGTCAACGGTCGACGGCGGATGCGCAGCCCTGGCAAAGTGAGCTTGCGAAACTGAAAGAAGATTTTTTTAAGCAATCAGATAAGGCGGCCTACAACGATTTTGAACACGAACAGCGGCCGGTGAGCAGGGAGCAGCGCTTCGCCATCCAGGCAGAGGCACCACTGATGCAGCTGCACAACACATATATCGTTGCCGCCGGCACCAATGGGTATTTTTTGATCCACCAGCAGGCTGCTCACGAACGGGTTTTATACGAACAATTTCAGCATGCGATGAATGGCCGAACCATGGCTTCTCAACGAAGTTTGTTCCCATCCACCATCGAATTAAGCCCGGCCGATACGGTGATGCTCGGCGAACTGTTAGCCGACCTTGCCAAGCTTGGTTATCTGTTAGAACCCTTTGGCAGCAACACTTTTGTGATACAAGGCACGCCTGCCGATGTGAGCCAGGGCAATGAAAAGCGCATTATGGAACAGCTTTTGGAACAATACAAGCATTTCAATAGTGAAGTGCGTTTCAGCAAACGCGAAAAGCTGATCCGGAGCATGGCCTGGCAGCAATGCATCAAGTCTGGCAAATCACTGACAGAAAAAGAAATGCGTGCACTTTTAGAGCAACTGGTACTTTGCCAAATGCCCAACGCCACCCCTTCCGGCAACCCAACCTATATCTCCTATCGCAATGATCAACTGGATAAAATGTTTGGAAAATAGCGGCGCCAATGGTGGTCTAGCCGCAAGGGGATAGAAACACGGGTTAAGCGGATTTTCAAGGATATTTTGTTTACTTTAAAAAAGAAGCAGAAAGTAGTTTTTCAGTGGTAGGTTATAATATCCTGCTAGACGGGCTTTAGTGGTTGCATTGATATTTTGGAAAGCTTCCCGGAAAAGTTACCTGGGGAAAAGCGCCTTAAAAAACTCCGTTATCCCCGCCCGTACAAACACCGATTTTTTGGTGGAGTTCATGATCTCCAATTCTTCGCCAATGCTGGATTCATTGTCTAAAAAGCGAAGCACATTCCGGCCTTTGTTTTTAAAAAACATCCGGTAAAAAACGTCGGCGCCACTTTGCTTTCCTTCTTGCAACACACGCAGCAATACGCTGTCGTAAAACATAAACCGGGCTGCCGTTTTGGGGAGAACCAGCTTGCCACTTCCGGCCAATGCCGCAACGATTGCATCTGATTGCTTTTGGATAAACCGGAAGGTATAACCAGTGGAAGCCTTTGTCTGGCCGCCGGCCGTTCCTATGAAAACTACTTTTCCTTCCTGTTGCGGGAAATGAATATTGGTCATGGGAATCACGCCGTGTTCCACTTCGTGGATGGTGTAATCCGTAAGGTGTAATTGCTGGCTGATAAAGGTTTTTAGCCCTTCGTCATATTGTTCCGGCTGCAACTCCTGTTCGGTAAACAAAGTGTATTCTACCAATGCCCGGCGTTTGCTTACGGGAAGTACATATACAAAAGTGCAGCCATGTTCCTGGCTGGTGTTAAAGTTCATCATGTCGGCCTCGCCGGGGTTAAAAAAGTCTTCGCTGGTTTCTACCCACCAGCCCCGGAAATGCTGCAGCAGGTAATATTGATTTGTATGTAACTGAGGCGGCTGCAGCAATACAGATGAAAAAATATGTTCTGCTTTGTATTGTTCATCGCCCGAAGAAACGATACCGGCGTTGGTATCAATACCCGACACTTCGCCGTACATAACAGTTACATTGGGCGCTTTGTGTAGGATAGTAAAACAGTGGTTGTAAAAATCAATACCGCGGATCATTTTATAGCTATAGGGCACTATGTCGAGGTCCAGATTTCCCTGCGGATGTTTTAGCCAGAGTTTGTCGTACCGGTGGTGAACGATGCCCTCGAAATAGCCCGGTTCCTGCTCCCAGAAACACCAGGTCCGGTCGTTGAGATTCTTGGGTTGTTTATCGCAAAGCAGGATTTTTTTATCGGCGAACTGGCCGGATTCTACTAACCTGACCGCGAGGCTAAGTCCTGCGCAACCGGCGCCGAGTATGATATAATCGAATGATTGAGCCAGGATAATTGAGGTTTTGAAAATGTTTAATGTTTTTCCGTTAGGCCTGAGTGGGGAGAATAAAAAAGCCATTTGGTGACCTAAGGTAAAAAGCTTTGACCTTTTATGATCTTAGCATTAGTAGCATGCCATAGCAGCTAATCGTTTCCATATCATTATAGACCCGGAAAAATTTGAGAATAGCTATTGTGAGTTAATGACGCCATGAAATTCCAAAAATGAACGAAGCCCTGAAATAGTCAACATTTGCGATGTTGGCCAGTGTTGGACTATAATAATAGTACTATACCCGACCAATAAAAAAAGAAATACTAGGCCCGTTCCCGCTTTCTATTTGCAGCCCAAAAAGCTTCATCTTTTTTTACTTTATCCCAGTATTTCTTAGCTACGATCAGCATACCAAAGCTTTCGCCTTCGTGCTTATCCAGGTGTTTGTGGTGCATTTTATGTGCCCACCTGATGGCCCTTATATAGATATTGTTGCTACGGGTAAACCACTTAAACCGCTGGTGAATAATTACCTCGTGCACTAAAAAATAGGCCAGCCCATACATCAGGATTCCGAAGCCAATGGCTGCCACCCAATATGCCTGGCGCTGTAAACCCACCATGATGCTAAGCCAGCTTGGGATGGCAAATATGAGAAAAAAGGCATCGTTCTTTTCAAAAGTATGCCCCTTAGGCTGGTGGTGATCTTCGTGTAAATACCATAGCCATCCATGCATAATATACTTATGCGTGGCCCAGGTGATGCCTTCCATCAGGGCGAAAGTGCCGAGGGTTATGAGTATGTAGAGCAATAAGTTCATTTTTTTGATTGGCTGATTAGCCAATTAGCTAATTATTAAAAAAGCGTAACAGTAAAAAGAACATCAGTTGAATCAGTAACAAATGTACAGCGAATAGGTTGTGCTTGTCGAACCGCAGCAGGCGGAAAATGAGCAACAATAGGATACTTACCCCAAACCAGCACCAGTAATTAAATGTCGGGATGAAGCCATCTTTCCATTGCCAGAAGCCAAGCCGAACAGCTACCGGTTCAATGATCCAGTCGAACAATACCGCCAGAGCTGCACCATCAGCCACCAGCGAAACCTGTAGCCAGCCGTTGCCTAGTTTGGAGGCGGCTTCTGGTTGACGGTTCACCAGCATTCGGTGCAGCATGTGCATGCTGACGCCAATGCAGTAAATGGTGATAAACCAGATCACTCCGATCATCCAGGGCACGTCCTGCCATTTTTTACCCAGGATATCGCCATATTGATATTGCCCAAAAAGGTGGCCGGTATTGATACCGATCCATTCTGCCCCAAAACCAATAGAAAACGCCGCCAATACAAAGAGCAGGAAGTTGAGGTTGATCTTTTCCTGAGTATAAAATATTAAAGCCAGCGATACCAGGAGGTTGAGCGGTGTGAGGTTTACAAAGACCTGAGAATGAAAAAACGCGATCGCAATAAATCCCGACACATGAAACAGCAACGCAATAAAAGTGGCGACCTGGCATTTTGTTTTTAATAGCGGCATCGGGTGGTAATTGGTTGATTAGTTGCTTAGTTAATTGGTCAAATAACATGGGTTTGGTTTTAAAAAAACTAATTATTAAGTCACTAATTACCAATTAACTAATCAACTAACCAACCCACTCATAATCTTCGCACTTTTAAGGCAAAGTGGGATGCCGCCGCCGGGATGCACACTCCCACCAACGAAATACAGGTTTTTGATTCGATGGGTAAAGTTTGGATGCCTGAAAAAAGCTGCCAGCCGGCTGTTGGAACTCGTACCATACAGGCTACCCATATACGAAGCTGTCTTTGCCTCAATATCGACCGGGTTCATCACCGATTCGGTTTCAATCATCGGCTCAATAGCAGTTTGTAATATCCTGTTTATTTTCTCAATCACCCATCGGCGTAGCTGTAGCTGTATGGCATCCCAATCCTGGCCGGTATTTGCGGGGGCATTGATCATTACAAACCAGTTTTCCTTTCCTTCCGGCGCATGGCCTTCCTCCATTTTACTGGTAATGTTGATATAAACGGTAGGGTCTTCGTAAATGGTTTTGCTGCCGAAAAGGTGCTCAAATTCCTTCTTGTAATCGGCGCTGAACAGGATATTGTGGAGGCCCAGTTGTGGAAATGACTGGTTGATGCCCCAGTAGAAAATGAAGGCACTACTGCTGCGTTCCTGTTGAAGCAGTTTTTTTGCTTTCGGCTCGTTGTGCAGCAAATGTTTGTAGGTAAAATACACATCTGCATTGCTGACAACAATATTGGAAAAAATATTTTCACCCCCGGCTACAATACCACACACTTTTCCTTCATGCTCTATGATGCTTTCGACGGGTGTATTAAAATGAAACTGTACCCCTTGGTTAAGGGCCAACTGGTACAAGGCGTTGATAATGCTGATCATGCCGCCTTTTGGATAATAGGTGCCCCCATTTATTTCCAGGTGCGGTATCAGGCTGAGCATCGCTGGTGCCTGGTAAGGGTTGCTGCCATTATAAGTTGCATACCGGTTAAATAGCTGAACGGCTTCTTCAGTCTTAAACTGCTGCCGGTTAAAACGGTGCAGGGAACTAAAAATATAGCTTGGTTTGGTGGCCGCCAGAGCCCGAAGAATATATTTTTTAAAAAAAGTGCCGCGCTTGTGTAATGAGTGATTCAGAAAAACTGTGCCGATGTCATTATACAATTTCTCTGCCGCAGATAAATAGTTGTGGACTGCTTCCGGCGATTCCCCGAACTGTGCCTGCATGGCTTTGGCGAATTCGTCCCTGTTGGCGGGAGCAGCTATCGTTTTTCCGTTTTCATAAAAATAATGACAGCTTACCGGCACCCTACTATATTTAAAATAATCGTCCATCGGTTTGCCAGCCAGCTCAAATAATTCTGCTACATTTTCGGGCTGCGTAAATAGGGAAGGACCAGCGTCAAACACATATCCATCCCTAAGAAAGCTGCTGAGTTTACCACCAGGGTATTTGTTGCGTTCGTACACCACTACTTCGTAACCCTTCACTGCAAGGCGGATAGCGCTGGCCAGGCCGGCAACGCCGCTTCCAATGATGATTGCTTTTTGGACAGTAGGGGACGGATGACTCATAATGGGATAAGCTGCGGACAGCGGCTGCTGTGCAAATATATTATGCTACCAGGTACGCCGTGCCGGCCATAAATGCCTCGAGCCTTGGTAAGGCTATTTTGAACCACTCCGTGTACATCCACGGGGTCTGCTGCAGGTCGCTTTTTATTTCATCAAAGCTCTTGTAACAGTAATTTTCCACCTCTTCCCTGGCAGGGCTAATAGCACCATCGTATTCTCCAATAAATACGTGGTCGTATTCATATTCTGTGAGACCGTTGGCAAACGATGCCTGATAAATAAAATCAAAGGCTTTTATAAGTGGGGTAGTAATGCCCATCTCTTCTTCCAGGCGTCGTTTTGCTGCAACATCTGTTTTTTCACCTGGCGATGGGTGACTACAGCAGGTATTAGTCCATAGGCCGCCGCTATGGTATTTATTCAAGGCCCGCTGCTGGAGCAACATCTGACCGCGATTATTGAAAACAAAAACACTGAAAGCCCGGTGGAGCTGCGGTGCATAATGTGCTTCTAACTTCTCCATGGTACCAATTTCCTGATCCCGTTCATTGACCAATATCACTTGTTGTAACTCCATTTATTATTATTTTAGTACCATGCGTATGTTGGGGTTGCCTTATCGGTTCTCAATTGGTAAAACCTTGTAAAGGTGAAAGCCCCAGAAATACTCCGGGGCAAGCAACCTGAAAGGTTTGGGGCTGCTACAACAAGTTGAACTGGCTTCTTAACCCGGCTTTGGCCAGTATCATCGCTTTGCCATAATTAGGAATACGTATTCTTTCCTCCATTATTTTTTGCGGCTGCAACTTCTTTATTTTCTTAAATAAAGAGAGGTAATATTTATAGGCCACGTACACACCGAAACGTGCCTTAATCGGGAGTGCAACGATCCCTATATGTGCCTCCCTGAAATCGTTCTGGATATCCGCTTCGATCTCTAGCTTGTCAGCCTCCGTAAAATTTCTGAAATCACATCCCGGAAAATAAATCCGGTCCATGCCCTGGTAATCGGCCTTTAGGTCGCGCAAAAAATTTACTTTCTGAAAGGCCGCACCCAGGCTACGTGCGCCTGGTTGCAGTTGCTGGTACATTTCCTTGTCGCCTTCGCAAAAAATATAGAGACATATCAGGCCCACCACTTCGGCACTACCATAAATATATTCCTGGTAGCCGTTGCAATCATATTGCTTTTTCTCAAGATCCATCTGCATACTCTTGAAAAACGCATCGATCAGCTTCAGGTCAATCTGGTACCTGTTTATCGTTAGCTGGAAACTATGAAGTATCGGGTTCAGGCTGATGCCACGTTCTATCGCATCATAGGTTTCCTTTTTAAACTGCGATAATAAGAAAGCCTTATCGTGGTCGTGAAAGGTGTCCACGATCTCATCGGCAAAACGCACAAACCCATATACATTGTATATCGGCGCACGAAGATCATGGTGAAGTAAGCGAATAGCGCTGCTGAAAGATGTACTGTATTTTTCAGTCGTAATCTTACTGCAGATCTGGCTTACTTCGTGAAACAATTGAATCATAACAGCACCAATTTAATAGATTTTTTATTAACACCAAATCCCAGGCAGCGGACGGGCAGGTGGCGTAGAACTATCACCTTCCCATAAACACCCTTTTTCCTGCTCCCCACTTGGCAATTACCACTTACAACTAGCTTCCAGGTTCCTGCCCGTTTTCGAATATTTTAAAACTTCCCCAGCCACTACTTCGCCGCTGATTAAACTGGGCGGCACACCGGGCCCCGGCACCGTAAGCTGACCGGTAAAAAATAGATTTTTCACTTTTTTGCTATGGCATGAAGGTTTTAAAACAGCGGTTTGGAGCAAAGTGTTCGCAAGTCCGTAGGCATTTCCTTTGTAAGCGTTATAATCGTTTAAAAAATCGGCATGGGCATAAGATTTATAATAAACAATATGCGCTCTTACGCTTTCTCCAATCCTTTCTTCAAAGCGTTTTAGGATCTGGTTAAAGTACTTTTTCCTAAGATCCTCGTCATCACCGCTGAGCCCCGTGGCTACTGGTACCAGGAAAAATAAATTTTCGCATCCCGCCGGCGCCTGGCCTGCATCCGTCACGGAAGTAGCGCTTACGTAAAAAAGTGGGTTATCCGGCCATTGCGGTGTGGTATAAATATCCCTGGCGTGCGGTGCAAATGGTACGTCAAAAAAAAGGTTATGATGTTGTAATCCCGGAAGTTTTTTATTCAGCCCCACGTAGTAGAGCAGGCATCCCGGCGCCATGGTTCTTTTGTTCCAGTAGCTCTCACTGTACATACGGTATTCGGGTGCCAGCAGTTGGTTTTCGGTAAAATGGTAATCAGCGTTGGAGATGATCACGTCGGCAGAGAAGTTGACCGTCGACTGTTGACCGTTGATGGCAGACGGTTGATGGCCGGCACAAACAATCCCTTTCGCAATTCCTTTCTCCACCACAATTTCGGTAACATCCTGGTTAAATAAAAAGGTAACGCCTAGTTCTGTTGCTAGCCGATACATTCCTTCTACCACGCTATACATGCCACCGCGCGGAAACCAGGTGCCCCCCTTAATATCAGCATAATTCATTAGGCTGTACAAGGCAGGTGTGTTCTCTGGCAGCGCCCCCAGAAACAAAACCGGGAACTCCATCAACTCTCTGATCTGCTGGTTTTTAAAATGCTTGCTGAAGTGTTTTTTAATAGAGGTAAATACATCCAGTTTAAACAAGCCTTTTACAAGATCCAAATCTGCAAACTCGCCCAAGGACTGGCCCGGCTTAAATACCAGCTTTTTAATGCCCACTTCGTATTTATAGGCTGCCTCCTTCATCACAAGATCCAGTGCCGCTGCGGCGCCTGGTTCTATTTTTTCAAATAAGGCCTGCAATGCTGCATAGTCCGCCGGTAGGTCCCAAAAACCATCAGGCCAGTAAATTCTATAAGAAGGGTCGAGCCTGCAAAGTGTATAATAGTCCTCCACTTTTCTGTCGAACCTGGAAAAATACCTTTCGAAAATGTCGGGCATCCAATACCAGCTGGGACCCATGTCAAATGTAAATCCATAGGCCACCAGGCGACGAGCACGCCCACCTGGCTGGTCGTGCTTTTCTACCACAGTCACCTGCCACCCCGCCTTCGCGAGGAAGGATGCTGCCGACATTCCTGCAAAGCCGCTACCAATAACGATTGCTGTTTTGTTCAAGTTTTTATTAATTGACGTACAATGAGCCTTTTTAATGCTTCGTTTTTTTGGCTCCCTTTAACCCCCTCCAAAAAATGGCAAATAGATAGTTTTCAGCAATGTCGCAATAAAAAACGCTCCGGGTAAAGGAACGTCATTATTTTATCGAACAGGCTGGCCCTACCTTCTTTCCAATTGGGCTTTGAGCAATTTACGGGCAAAATGGATACGACTTTTGATCGTTCCCAATGGCTCCACCAGCATATCGGCTATCTCATGATATTTGTAGCCATCATAGTATAGCAAAAACGGATTACGGAATATCTCCGGCAAATCATGAATGGCCTTTCCGATTTCCTTTAATTGAAGCTGACTTTCAGCGGTATTGGCAATTGTGACCTGGTTGTAGTCAATCAAAAATTCGTTAGGGGTATTATCAAACACGGTATTTTGTCTTGCCTTACGCCGGTAGTTATTGATAAAAATGTTGCGCATAATGGTATATAACCATGCCTTCACATTGGTTCCTACATTATACTTGTCCCGGTTTGCCAGTGCCCGGTAAATAGTTTCCTGCATCAGGTCTTTAGCCGTTTCATGATCGCGGGTAAGCGTTATAGCAAACGGCTTCAAAAATTCAGTGTTACTGATGAGCATCTGATCAAAATCGATAGCGGACATAATCGGGAGTGTTTTATTATAAAAACTTACGTAAACCTACATACTAAAGTTTGAACATCGAAATTTTTTTGTTTAACGATGCGATTGCGATCGTAAAACAAAGCATAATATCCATAAACGGTATTTACAAAGTTACTTTTTCGTTTCTTGCCCGGTTTATTAGCAGGATGTTACAGTGTTAGTAATCAGGTGAAGCCCAGTAAAAAAGCAAAAAAAAGACCCTGCCAATGTTGGCAAGGTCATTTTAACATAAAAGAATGTATTACGACAGGGATAATGTGTATTCGATGGCGTCCTGCAATGAGGTCTTGAAATGAACGTTTACCGGAACAGGCTTCTTATAAGTCTGTGTCAGAATACCAGATACTACAAAAGGTGTAGCAGGAGCAATCTGATGGAGCCTGTTTAGAAATTTTTCAAAATTAAAATTGTTGGCCACGGATGTGAGATGTGCATATACAGCGTCCGGTTTCTTCGCTTTTATGATAAAATCCAGGTCTTTAACCGGCACATTACTGCCCAGGTACCAAACTCTCACCCCCTTATTTTTTAAGAGATAGTACATAAACAACAGACCCAATTCATGGTGTTCGCCTTCAGGCAAAAAAAGTAGCAGCGACTTATCCAGTTTGACTACACTCTTTGAACGTTCGATACCCACTAATAACTTTTGCCGCACCACGTTAGAAACCAAATGCTCCTGGGCTGGTGTAATATGACTGGTAGCCCACAGGATCCCGATTTTTTCAAGGAAAGGAAAAATAACCTGGGTAATGGTTTTTTCCATTCCACGGCCAATTATGTAATCGTCCAGTATCTCCTCGAGTTTATCAATATCGAGATCTACCATACAGGTGACCAAATCGTTTATCACCCGGTCGTATTGGGCCTGCGATTGGGAAAGTAAATAGATCTTATCGAGGATGTCGGCGGGCATCATCTTATCAAGATGCGATATTTTAAATCCGTACTTATTCAACAGCGCTACATTCAAAATCGTCTTTAGTTCCTCGTTACTATAGTAGCGGATATTCGTGTTTGTTCGTTGTGGTTTTAGAAAATTATACCGTTGCTCCCAGATGCGGATCGTGTGGGCCTTAATACCCGAAAGGTTTTCAAGGTCTTTAATGGTGAAAGCATTCATAGTTTTTTCGGCGCACAACGCTTTTGTTTGTTTAATGAAATTGTCGTTTTTCGGTATCAAAAAATGTAACAAGAAATACTATAAATTGTTTTTAGACCACCTAAAAATGTGCTTCGCCCGGTTAAAAATCAGCAGTTGCCGATTGAAAGATAAAATAAGTAACCGACTGCTGGAAGCCAGGTGGCCCAAAAAATGGGAACCGAAGCCCTAAATATGCCGTTAAACGAGGAGGAACAAAACCTAAAAAGCGTTCTAAAATATCATTGGGTCAACTAGTCATCGTCATAATGACCCGTTCACCCAATGACATTTCACGGTGTTTACGTGGCGTTCTGATCAGCAATGTTTTTGTTTAAACGCTTCATACACCATTGCCAGGCCTTGTTGTAAGGAAATGGTATGCTTCCATCCGAGGGCATGTAGCTTGCCTACGTCCATCAGCTTTCGTGGCGTGCCATCGGGTTTACTGGTATCCTGTATAATATCTCCCTCAAACCCCACGGTTTCTTTCACCATCATCGCCAGTTCCCTGATGGTTTGATCGATACCGGTACCGATGTTGATGAGGCCCGGTTCATCGTATTCCTGCATTAGAAAATAGCAGGCATCCGCAAGGTCGTCGGCGTATAGAAATTCCCGCATCGGCCTGCCGGATCCCCATAACACCACTTCCGGCTGTTGATTTATTTTTGCCTCATGGAACTTACGGATCAGGGCCGGCAGCACATGCGAATTGTTGAGATCGTAATGGTCATTCGGTCCATACAGATTGGTCGGCATCACCGAAATAAAATGGCACCCATATTGGCTGCGATACGCATCACACATTTTGATCCCTGCAATTTTCGCTATGGCGTAGGGTTCATTGGTATCCTCGAGCAGACCGGTAAGCAGGTATTCTTCTTTCAGCGGTTGGGGTGCCAGTTTTGGGTAGATACAGCTGCTGCCGAGAAACATCAACTTCTTCACCTTACTCACATAACACTGGTGGATCACATTATTTTGAACCATCAGGTTTTCATAAATAAAATCAGCCCTGAAGGTATTGTTCGCCATTATGCCACCCACTTTGGCAGCCGCTAAAAAAACATATTCGGGTTGCTCAGCTTCAAAAAAATCAATGACAGCCTGCTGATTTCTAAGGTCCAGTTCTTGTGACGTGCGGGTAACAAAATTGGTAAACCCTTCCGCCTTTAGCTTACGGTAAATCGCTGACCCCACCATGCCGCGGTGTCCGGCGATATAAACTTTATCTGTTTGTTGCATACAATGAATTATGGGTTTCCGCTGTAAGCCCAGCACATTTACCTGCGGACCTGGCGAAAATATAGGAAGGAACGAAAATCGGTATTGACATTCCTGTTCAGTCCATAACCTGCTGGTTTATTCATACTGATTTTTAACCGCGAATCCGGACTCTTTAAGCAGCTTTTCTTTACGGAACAACTCCACATCCGCGGCAACCATTTCATTCACCAGCATGGCGAGATCGTATTTTGGTTTCCAGCCCAGCTTTTCCTGGCATTTTGTAGGGTCACCTATCAGCAATTCTACTTCGGTAGGCCGATAGTAGCGTGGATCAACACCTACCACCACCTTACCAATTTCAAAAGGGTAGGCAGGGTTGCTGCTGGCTACAACAGTACCAATTTCATGTTCCTTTTCGCCGCTGAATTGCAGCTGCACTCCGATTTCAGTAAACGCCATAATCACAAAATCCCGGATGGATGTGGTAACGCCGGTAGCGATTACAAAATCTTCCGGTTTTTCCTGCTGCAATATCATCCACATAGCCGCTACATAATCTTTTGCATGGCCCCAATCCCTTTGAGAATCAAGGTTACCCAGGTACACTTTATCCTGCATACCCAAAGCTATTTTAGCAACCGCCCTGGTAATCTTACGGGTTACAAAAGTTTCACCGCGCAACGGGCTTTCGTGGTTGAACAAAATACCGTTCACTGCAAACATATCATACGCTTCGCGGTAGTTCACCGTGATCCAGTAGGCATACATTTTAGCCACGGCATAGGGGCTGCGTGGGTAAAATGGCGTTTTTTCACTTTGCGGCACTTCCTGCACCAGTCCATATAACTCACTGGTGCTGGCCTGGTAGATTTTAGTTTTTTTGGTGAGCCCTAATATTCTTACCGCTTCAAGAATTCTAAGAGTGCCGATGCCATCCGTATTGGCGGTATATTCAGGTTCACTAAAGCTTACTGCTACATGGCTCATGGCACCCAGGTTGTAAATTTCGTCGGGTTGTACTTCCTGAATAATTCTTATCAGGCAGGTGCTATCGGTAAGGTCGCCATAGTGGAGTGTAAATTTTACATTGCTTTCGTGCGGATCCTGGTATAAATGATCTATGCGGTCAGTATTGAAAAGCGAACTGCGCCGTTTGATACCATGTACATCGTATCCTTTACTGAGTAGTAATTCGGAGAGATAGGCTCCGTCCTGGCCGGTAACACCGGTGATGAGGGCTATTTTTTTCATTTTCGTATCGTGATAAACTGGCTAATTTTCCTGAGTGGTTTAAGCGGCAAAGTAAAGAAATAAGGGATTAGATTGTTCATGTTAAATTGGCAAGCTGTCAATCCCCCAATAATCATTTGCCATGGATATGAATTGCATGGATTACTCGTGGCCTTTCCATTCGCTTTTCAAAAGATGGGTATGAATTGCTATACTTACTACTAATTTGGGTGCGATTTTGTAGTTTTGAAGAGTCGAAAAAGTGGTCACGAATTATTTGGATGAAAGGCATTAATCACGCAGTGGTTACATCATATAACGGTATTGTACTGTTAATCGGATTTTGCTAAATATCCATTCCAGGCTACTACAGTTTCTGTCAGCATTTGTAAGAAGCGCAACTGATATTTTTATGCCCAGGGTTAGAAATGGCACTTTATGGATGTGCATTTTGGATAATGTGTTGACGATTTTCTGCGTTTCTTTTTTGGAAATTCTCAAGTCTTTTTGACACCCGGTCCAAAATGCGTTTCCACGTCTCCGACAGATCCTTTTCGTGACAATATTCCGGTTATTGATATCGTGGCGGAAATTTATATTTTTAATGTTAATTGGATAGCATGCCATAGACAGTTTGCCATTGTATATCCTAATACTAAAACTACTATTGTTAAGGGCTGCAGCCATTATGTTTTTAGAGAAAATGCACCGCTTATTATTGATACCATAATAACGGCTTATTGCAACAATTTAAAGGAGAAAGAAAAAACACCCATCCTAAATCGTCAATTTAAACTTTCAGGAGAAACGTTGAATCAAAACAGTATAAGGCTATTGGAGGGTGAAATAACTACTTGGGGTATCAGTTTTTAAAAAAAGACGGTATACAAAATGCCAATGGAGTCATTAAGCTAAATGATTTTTACATCCGTCGGGTTGGAAGGTTTATGACAGGCATGCTGAAGCTCTTTTGAGGAATAGACAAGAAAGCGATCCGAAAAAGATGAAGAATAAATCCATTGAACTAAGGTAATAAAGAAATATAAAACAGCTGTAAGGTCGTGAATAAACCAGGTGACCCGATATTTTAGATAGAAAATCGGGTAACCTATTGCACGGGTTAAACTTTTTGTCTACGTTTATAGGCAATCGTATTGACCTATTTCGGTAGATCCGATTTCTATGCCTTCGCCGGTATTAATCTGTTCGTTAATAACAACCAAAAACTATCTGATCATGAAAAGTATTTTACTGTTAGTCGCTGCAATATTTTCCGTTGTAAGCATTACTCAGGCACAAAATGTGGGTATAGGAACAACGTCCCCTAACTACAAACTGCACATCACTGGCGGAGATCTTTTCGTGCAGTCCAGCGCCGGAAGGTTTATTTTAGGATATGACGGGGGGAATCAATGGAGGTATAGTAGCACCGGTGGGGGTGCCGACCTGTTGATGTCTTCTTACAATGGAACCACCGAGACTTTCCGACATTATTTTGCACAAAATGGTGATGTGGGGATTGGCACGGGTGCTACTTCCCCTATTGCAAGGCTCGACATTAAAACCAGCTCCGCATCTTTGTCTACGACCGCTCTTATGCTCAGGAACAGCGATGGCGATACCCTGATGCGGATACGAAACAATGGCTATGTTGGTATTGGCTATAACGGATCCAGTTATGGAAGGCCATTAAATGTTCAGGGGAATGGTATTAACCTGTATTATGATGCTTTAACTTTTGTTGGCGCTGTTTTTCCGGATATTAATAGTAACCTGGTTCTATGGTCAAACAACACCGGACCCGGGCAGAATGTGGTGCTGCAGCCGAGCTGGGGCCAGGTTACAGTTGGAACCTATACTCCGGCTGCCGGTTACAAGCTAAGTATAAAAGGAAAAGCAATTTGCGAGGAATTAAAAGTACAATTAAACGCCAGTTGGCCCGACTATGTTTTTGATGAAAATTACAGCCTTGCACCACTGGAAGAATTGGAAAAATCCATCTCCATAAACAAACACCTGCCTAATATTCCCTCAGCATCAGATGTTACTGCAGCCAAAGGCTTTGAAGTGGGCGACATGAACAGAAAATTACTTGAAAAAGTAGAAGAACTGACCCTTTATATCATCGACCTGAATAAAAAAAATAACCAGTTGACACAAGAAATTGCAACGATAAAAACCGATGTAAAAAACCTTGGTAATAAGTAAGGGAACTCATTTTACCACTGCCTAACAAACTTATTATCATGAAAAAAATCCTATTTATTGTTTTATTGTTTTTTGCAGCAGGTATTGCCCGGACACAGGTGCCGGACGCCCTCCAACAGCGAATCTCGGGCAAAACAAAACTCACCGATATCATGCGCGACGTGGAGCTCTTTTATGCAAATGATAACGACGCCACCGTCCAGAAAGGAAATAACGAAGAAGAAGCATTTGAAAGCGACTACCTGCGCTGGAAAAGGTGGGAATATTATAACAGCAGCAGGCTTGATGAAAATGGTAATATCATCCCTAATGTGAATAGAAAAATTTATGACGGCTGGAAAGCTTATGAAAATTCCCACCAAGCCATTATCAACGCAGCACAAAGTTCCTACTCCAGTTGGAATGTTCTCGGACCAACTACGGTTACCCGCTACGGTGCCGGCTACAACAGCGGATATGGCAGGGTAAGCTGCATAGCCTTTCACCCTTCATTGACAAATTATTTACTTATCGGTACGCCACAAGGGGGCATCTGGAAAAGCACTAACAATGGTACAAGCTGGTTGTCGCTAAGTGATAATTTACCGTCGAGTGCAATAGGAGGTTTGGTTTGGGACCGCACCAATTCAAATGTCATTTATGCATTAACGGGAGATGGCGATGCCAGCGGCGGCGGTTTTGTTTCCGGCTATGGGTTTAACGTTCCATCTCTTGGTGTTTTCAAATCAATCGATGGTGGCACTACCTGGCTTTTGACAGGTAATTTTCCTGGCGTAAGTGGAAATTTCTATGGGTTTAAACTGATGCAACATCCATCCAATGCCAATACATTGTTTGCAGCGACTACCGATGGCATTTACAAAACAACAAATGGCGGCACTACCTGGACACAGGAGCAGGTGGGCAATTTTACGGACATAGAATTTAAGCCCGGCGACCCAACAATCATGTATGCGGCTCAGCAAGGCAGTACTTCCCCATTTTGGCGTAGTACAAATTCCGGCGATACCTGGTCCAACGCCGGCATTGCAGGTGTGCCCACCAATGCATCCCGGATTGCCATTGGCGTAAGCGCAAACAATGCTAATTATATCTATTTACTCGCCGGTGGCGCAACGGGCAGCGGCAGCTTTGTGGGTGTATACCGCAGTACCACAAGCGGAACCCCGGTCTTTACTTCCAGGAGCACCACCCCCAATATTCTCGGCTATCCTAGCGATGGGTCGGATGCGAAATCGCAGACTGGGTATGACCTGGCAATAGAAGTGGACCCTGCTAACGTCAACACAGTGATTACCGGCGGTATAAATATCTGGAGAAGTACCGATGGCGGTGCCAATTGGGGCGGCAGTAGCAGAACACAATGGTTTGATAATCCTGCAGGTATCGATTATGTACATGCCGATGTGCACAATCTTACCTATAATGCATTGAGCGGAAATGTCTATAGTACATCGGATGGTGGTGTAGGGTACAGCACTAATGACGGTGCCAACTGGACATTTATCCCCTCTAACCTTCAGATATTGGCAACCTACCATGCCGACTGGTATGAAGCCGATGACAATCTAATAGCCTGCGGCGCCCAGGATAATGGCACAGATCTCAGGTACACAGCCAGCAATACTTACAGACATATTTACGGAGCTGATGGTTTTGATTGCGTGATGAAAAGCAACGATCCCAATACAATCGTATTTGTCGCCAATGCCGAAATCCACAAAACCACTAATGGCGGAACCTCAGAAACAAATACCTCGCCGGGCGGACTGGGCACTTTTCCTCAAATAGCCCGTGACTTTAATACCAATACCCGCATTTTTGCCGGCGATGGTAACAATATTTACCGGTCAACAGATTTTGGAGGCAGCTGGACAACTTTCTCCGCCGGACTTGGCAGCCGGGCGTTAACAACCTGCCCTAGTAACAGCGACAGGCTGTATTGCAGCAATGGCGCCACATTATTAAGAAGTGACGATGCTACAACTACAATGACTTTCACAACGGTAAGTGGTACCACTGGTTATCCCACGGGTGTTAACCTTACTGACATAGATGTAAGCCCATCTAATTCTCTTAATGCATTTGCATCATTCGGGGGATATGTTGCCGGCAAAAAAGTGTACTATACTGCCAATGGTGGAGCCAGCTGGACTAATTTGTCGGGCAGTCTGCCTAATGTGGCCTGCCATTCCATAGCCGTTGATGCAAGCGGCACCGCCTATGTAGGAACTGATATTGGCGTATTCGTAAAAGCATCCGGAATGACGGACTGGCAACCATTTTACAACTACCTGCCGCGAACCCCTGTAAGTGAACTGATGATCAACAATACCTCGGGCCGCATTTTCGCCAGTACTTTTGGCAGGGGAAATTTTTACACCGACCTGTATTCTACCTGTCCGGTAAATTTGAATATTGTAGGAAATTATTCAGGGGCTTCATTCTACGAGGCTTCGTCCACCGTTATTTCAAGCGCTACCGTTTCTCAGGGTACCGGTAATACCATGGCATTAAAATCAGGCGGATATGTACGATTGGATCCGGGATTTGAGGTGAAAAACAGCAGCGAAATGAGCGCCTATATCGCACCATGTAACACAGGTGGCGTTCCCCTTACCGTACAGTCGATGAGTGCTACGTTACCAACAAAGACGATGTATGTGCCGGCAAAAAATGGGGTTCGTTTTGCTGATGGCATCATACATCAGATTCTGCCAGGAAAAAACGGGGCTGAAATTGAAATAGTTTCAGACGGAATTTATTCTGCAAGAATTGTGGATCAAAATGGTGCTCCGGTAAAAAATATTTTTACGGATCAGCAAAAAGAAACAGGCACGGGAACGATTAGTTTTTCTACCTCAGGAATGGGCGTTGGATTATATTACCTGCAGTTATTTAAGGGGCATGAATTGGTTCATTTTCAGGAAATGGATATAAGGTAGCTATAGTATCTAAATAAAAAAAAGGCAGTATCATACAAATGATACTGCCTTTTTTTTATTTGTATTTCTTTTGCTGATCCTACCGGGTTTAGGCGATTCCCAGATTAATCTTTTTAATGATAATGCGGGCTTCCCGGCAGTTTTTAAAGGGGTGGATAATGATTCATGCAGGCCTCGGACGATGACTTGGGAATATCGAGGGGTTTACCAAAGCCGATTTTCAAGGGCTAATTTTCCCCCAATGTGTGATACCCGCCACTTTCCTTGTTATCAGGCACCACCGTTTACCTAACCAAACATTCAGCAGGAGACGATTCAAGCCTCTCCGTCGAGTGTCCGGGAGACTCCGTCGAGCGTCCGGGAGACTCCGGCGAGTGTCTGAGAGACTCCGGCGAGTGTCCGAGAGACTCCGGCGAGTGTCTGAGAGACTAATTTGTCAGTCTGAGTGTCTCCGTCGAGTATCAGAGTCTCTCCGTCGAGTGTCAGACTGACAACTTGACTGATCGCCACTCCCCGTTGATAGGTTTACAAGTGCGATCGACACCCCTCACGGTCATCTCGTATCGGCACAGGCAGGCCCGGCCCTGACGTATCGTTGTGTAAAAACTATTTTGGAGAAACCACCAACCTCAACAGTCTCTTTAATAATGTAGGGTTTACCACCACCTGGAATACGGCCAACACCACTACGACGCCTCCCGGAAATTGCCACCTCGTAGCTTCTAACCCTGCCAGTTGCACGGTTACAGCCTTTGCCAATGTGATACTCGAAGTAGCCACCTGGACGGGCACATAAAGTAACGACCGGATCACACCAGCAACTGGAATATCAATAAGGTGCGTGGCAGGCTTACACATAAAAGTCACCCAGGCGGATCGCTCAACCCTTGCTATATCAACAGGCCTGGTGCAGTAGCAGCCAGTAAAGAGGTTCGCAATGGCGGAAATGTCAGAACAATTAGTACAAAGATTGCAAATCGTGGTGTAATTGATAATGGTGCGGCAAGCTGGTTCATACACATTTCCTGAAGCATATTTGTATGCATTGGCTCCGTTTTATGTGGGTGATAATTCTATATGGGGATGGCTAACGAAATGGGGGAGTGATCCCATTTTTTGTGTAAATAATTATTGGACAAACTACCTGATTGGTAATTGGTGAAAATACCAACAGCGGCCACGCGTGGGTTTTCTTATGAAGGAATACCAACCTTTAGATTTGTATTGCATCTCTATTCCAGGGCAAACAAGTTACTCCACACAGAACACTCATATCCCCTATCTTCGGAACAACATTCCATTCACCTGTTCCCAGACAAAAAATACAGGCACTTAACTGGTCAATCATTTTTTACATTCAATAACCACCATGAAAACATTCCTATTTTTTTTCGCCGCGTTTCTTGGACTGGTGGGCTGCAAAAGCACCCCGGATGCCACTGCCACAGTCGAAATTAAGGGCATCGATTCTTCCGTTAAACCGGGCAATAACTTTTTTATGTATGTCAACCATGTGTGGTACGACTCTGCGCAGATACCGCCTTCGCAGTCGGGCGTGGGTGCCTACATGTTTATGAATTATCCGCAGCGCCTGCGTTTGATGGGAATACTGGATAGTGTTTCAAAAGCCAGCAATGCCGCAGGTAGCATCGAACAAAAGCTCGGTGACTTTTATGCATCGGGCATGGATACCGGCACCATCAACGCCCGCGGTTATGCGCCTGTAAAGCCTGTCCTAACCCGTATTGACAGCATTAATGATCTACCTGCTTTGATGAAGTTTGTAGCTGATGAAGCAAAGGCCAACAATAGTTCAATTCTCGCTTTTGGTGTGGGCCCCGACAATAAAAATAGCAACCTGAACATCGCACATGCCAACCAGGCGGGTATCGGCTTGCCCGAGCGGGACTATTATTTTAAAACCGACCCGCAGACCCTCGCCATTCAGCAAGCATATAAGTCATACCTCATGACGCTATTCCAATTAACCGGCAGCGATGCATCAAACGCATCAAAATATGCGGGCATCGTTTACAATATAGAAAAACAACTCGCTTCCGCACACAGGACGAATATTGAATTACGCGATGTGAATAACAACTATAACAAAATGGCTGTCGCAACACTTGTAATGAAGCAGCCCAATATCGGGTGGCAGCAGGAGTTAGATGAAATGGGTGCCAGGACAGATTCGATTGACGTGGCACAACCTGCTTATTACGAAAAGCTAAACGAAGCCTTAAAATCTGTTCCCATCAACGAATGGAAGATATACTTGAAGGCTTATACTTTGAACAACTATGCAGACCTGTTGAGTAAACCTTTTGTGGATGCTTCATTTGCGTATAATAAAGTGATCTCCGGACAGGCCATGCAAAAGACAAGGGGCGAGAAAATGGCAAGTGCTGTGGACGGCTCGTTGGGCGAAGCGTTGGGGCAGCTATACGTGAAGAAGTATTTTCCGGAAGCAGCCAAAACGCGGGCGTTGGACCTGGTAAATAATGTACAGAAAGCCATGGCTGCAAGGATGGATAAACTGGATTGGATGAGCGACAGCACCAAGCAAAAAGCAAAAGAAAAATTATTCGCCATCACTAAAAAAATAGGCTACCCCGACAAATGGCGTGATTACAGCAATGTAACCATCGCAAAGGATACCTACTTTGAGAATGTACGCTCCGCTTCATCTAATAATTATCAGTTCCAATTGGCAAAACTGAACAAACCTGTTGACAGGACTGAATGGTTTATCACGCCTTCAACCGTTACAGCATATTACAATCCTAATGCTAATGAAATTGTTTTTCCTGCGGCTATTTTACAGCCACCTTATTTTGACAACAATGCTGATGATGCCCTTAACTATGGTGGCATAGGGATGGTTATCGGTCACGAAATCACCCATGCTTTTGATGATCAGGGCGCCCAGTTTGACAAAGAAGGTAATGTAAAAAACTGGTGGAGCAAAGAAGATTATGCAAAGTTCAAAGCGAAAACCCAAACCGTAATCGATCTGTACAGCACATTCACAGTGCTGGATACCGTACACGTAAAAGGTGCTATGACGGTGGGTGAAAATGCAGCAGATGTTGGTGGTAATGCTATTGCCTACGATGCTTTTAAAATGACTCCCGAAGGACAGGATACCACCATGCCTGGCGGCTATTCACCTAACCAGCGATTCTTTATATCTG
>JBDSXW010000054.1:0-20550 GCA_039925965.1 Chitinophagaceae bacterium | reverse complement strand
CGCTTATTACATTGGCGGCATCCTTAGGAATATATTTTGTGTACGAGGGGGCTTTTTTGCCGCAGGCAGCCAGTAAAAGCGCCGCCACAACTGCAATGCCTGTTAATTGTCTTGAAATCATGATTTGATTTTTTTCGGGTAAAAAATGGTTTGGATTGAAATGATGACCAACAATGTGTAAATACTTTATCTGCAGCGGCTCATTAAGTAACCTTCACCGTACAGTTAAATATTTCGGGGTGCTGATCTATTTTGAGGGTGCAAAGTACAGCCACCTATAGCTTGCTGCTATCGCATATTCATGTGTAATTTCTATACCTGTAACTGTAACCGCCATCTGAAAGGGTATTTGTGAGCCCTCAGCAGATTCGGAATATGTCGCCGGGTGGGTGCCGGTGGATTTCAATCTAAACGAAACAGGATATACCTATTATTTTTGCATCCGAACATGATACCCAGTATTAAAACATCTATAAAACAGTCATGCGCAGTATGGATAGCGATGGCTTTACTGATTGCAGCAGCTGTTATTTTCTTATCCGACAACACCAAATCGGCGGGATATATGCGTCTTGTTCCATACCACAGCAAAGCGCTGGACCTGTTTTTTACAGTGTTCACCTATTTGGGTGATGGCATTGTCATCCTTTTACTCGCAGTAGTCCTCTTAATTCGCAAAAAGAAGTGGATTGGTGTGGCGATTATTGTCTCCTATGCATTATCGGGACTACTGGCTCAACTGGCGAAATATATTCACCCTTCTCCCAGGCCGGCAGTTTTCTTCCGGCAACTCGGTCTCCCCTTTCATGAAATACCAGGGGTAACACTTATGAATAGCATGGCCAGTTTTCCCAGCGGACATACCACCTCGGCATTTGCCTTATTGGTGGTACTGATACTGTTTTACCCTAAAAGCAAATGGAACCTTTTATGGCTATTTCTCGCGGTTGCGGTTGGCTATTCCCGCATCTACCTCGGCAATCATTTCCTGGCCGATGTAACGGCAGGTGCAACTCTCGGCATCATATCCGCTTTTGGAACCGTACGTATCCTGGCTTTTTATTCAGGTGCAAAAAAAACGACAGTTCCGTAGCTGGTTTTCTCGGAGGTGGGCTTTTTTAAGTTTTTCACCGTAGATTTCAGGAACCAAAAACCAAATGCAATATGAAGCCCCTTTACTCTAATGCCATGCGGAGCCTTACGCTCTTGCTCCTTGCCTGTGTTTCAGCTCTCAGCACCCTCGCCCAGGTAGAAAACGACGATCCCGACCTGCCGGCCTTCTCGCGAAACGTGGATAAAAAGGATTTCCTGCTCCGTCGGGAGGCTTACCTTGAACTGCTGCGTACCCAGCTTACCAACCTCCCTTATAACCCGAGGCTGAAAGCAATTGCAGATAAAAAACAAATGGAAACCAACCAGCGGGACAATGTCAACAATCTACTGGCAGGCCCCAACTGGGTGGAACTGGGGCCAAAACCAATTCCTAACGGGCAAACAACGGGTAGTGTAGCCGTGAGTGGTCGCGTTACGGCCATCGCTATTCATCCGGATAATGTAAATATTGTATACGTAGGAACTGCCAATGGGGGCATCTACCGCACTGTAAATGGTGGCAACACCTGGACAGCTATTTTCGACGCAGCTTCCTCGTTGGCCATCGGTGCGTTGGCACTGGCGCCTTCAGATCCTACCATTTTGTATGTCGGAACCGGGGAGTCAAATGCTTCTGCCGACAGTTATATCGGCATTGGCGTGTATCGTATCAACAACGCAGAAACCGCCCCTGTACTTACCGGGCCGATCAACCCAACCATAACATATACCAATTCAAGCGGCGTGGGAACCTTTAGCACCGGAGCATTTACCTACAGATCCATTAGCAAAATCGTAGTCCATCCAGCTAACCCAGCCATTATATTTGTATCTACCGCTACTGGGGTCTCGGGAAATCCTGGTGCCGGTGCCAGTGGTACGGTTCCGCCCTTAGGTCTTAGGGGTGTATACCGGTCTACCAACGCTACTGGAACAGCGGCGTCCGTAACTTTCACAAAACTGGCCGTTACTACGGGTAATAGTTTCGATCTACCCAATACAGGGAATAGCAGTGTGGTAGATATCATAATTCCACCTAACGCCCCAGACACGCTGATTGCCTATGTGAATGGTACCGTAGGCGATGGCGGAATATACCGCTCTGTAAATGCCCTTGCAGCTACCCCTGTTTTTACAAAAAATTATGCCATTGGTACCAATAGTTTACGGGGGGAACTGGCCTGCGCCAAAATCGGCGGCGGTCAGGTGATTGTTTATGCAGCCACGGGCGAAAGTTCTACGGGCGTAATCCGGAGAAGTGACGATGGTGGTGTTACCTGGAATACCTCATTAACGGGCGCTGCGGGATATTGCGGTGGCCAGTGCTTTTATGATATTGCCATCGACGTAGATCCGGGCAATGCCGCCAAAGTTTTTATTGGGGGTTCTTCGGGATCTAATACGTTCGCGGTTTCCGCTGACAGTGCAAAAACTTCCATCAGCGCTACCTCAACGATTCATGCGGATGTGCATGTGGTCAAAGTTTCACCCTCAGTCCCGACTACGCTCTATCTGGGTTGCGATGGTGGTATCTGGAAGTCAACCGATGGCGGTACCACCTGGATAAGTATGAACACTGCCGGCTTTAGTGCTACGCAATTTCAAAGTATGGCCCTGCATCCGATAGACCCCAAATTTACCATTGGTGGCACCCAGGATAATGGTACCAATATTTACTTACCCAATGGCACCTTTTTCCGGACCGATGCAGGCGATGGCGGCTACGTGCTGGTGGATCAGAATGCTACCGACAATACCAACGTAACCATGTACCATACCTATTTTAATGGTACCACGCAGTTCGGTTTCGCCAGAACCACCAGTATCAGTGCAACCGGTACTGCCAGCTGGTCGTTTTTGGGATGCGGCGGTACTCCCAATGGTCTTGTGTGCCCTAGTACCACGATGTTTTATGCGCCGATGGCGCTCGGGCCAGGTAATCCCAACACACTGTATATAGGCTCGGACCGGCTCTACCGATCTGCAGATAAGGGCACTACGATGGTAACAGTCAGTCAGGCACCCATCGTGAGCTCAGTACCGATCAGTACCATTGCCATCTCCCGTCAAAACGACAATGTGAGATTGGTGGGGCTGAAGAATGGCAACGTTTGGGCAACTGCTACAGGAGTAAACACTTTGACGAATATTAGTCCCGTGGGTGCACCTGCAGTTGCCGCTACCCGGGTATTTGTAGATCCAAACAATGCAAATATTGCTTATGTAACCTACGCCGGTTATGGAGTTACGGCAGGTCAGCATATATGGAAAACGACCAACCTGAACCTTGCTGATGTGGGCGGCACCACTTGGAGCGCTTCGGGAAATGGTTTGCCGGATGTGCCGGTGAATTGCATCACAGCCGACGCATCCAACTCAAATGTGCTGTTTTGCGGAACAGATATCGGTGTTTTTGTATCCACCGATGCGGGGGGCAGTTGGTCGTCATTTAGCGCAGGACTGCCGGTGGTGCCGGTTTTCGATATTGCCGTTCACCCGGTTACGAAAAACCTCCGCATAGCCACCCATGGCCGTGGCTTTTGGGAAAGTACCGACAATGCCCTGCCGGTAGACCTCACCAGCTTTACCGCTACACCAAAGCCAGGCGGCAAAGTCTACCTCCAATGGTACACCGCTACTGAGACCAACAACAAGGGTTTTGATGTGGAACGAGCAGTAGTTAACGGAACAGGAGTACTCGCCTGGAAGAAAATTGGCTTTGTAAATGGTAGCGGCACTTCCACTTCAGCCCACCGATATTATTTTGACGATGAGCCCATCGGTGGCCGTAAATTTATCTACAGGTTGAAGCAGTTTGATTTTGACAACAGGAGCAAGTTCTCGGAAGAAAGGCAGGTGCAGATTGGTAGTTTTGATTTTGCACTGTTCCCGGTTTACCCGAACCCGGTTTCTAAAACCGCGACGATCCGTTACCAGGTGAACGAAGATGTGAAAGTGCGGCTGAGCCTGTACCAGGCTGATGGCAAAATGGTGAAACAACTGGTGAATGAAAGTAAAGATGCGGGCATTTACCAGGTGGAATTCGATGTAACAAATTTGCCCGCCGGTAATTACTACTACAAAATAGAAGCTGGAAACCTCTTCGATACCAAACGGATGGTAATTCAGAAAAATTAATAGCACCAACCGACTTAGAAAAAGGGCTGTCCAGTGGGCGGCCCTTTTGTTTGGATCCCGGTGGGTGTCGCCCAATACCTGTGAGCTTAAGCTTTTAACTATTAGTTTTAAGTGTCCGCAGTAAGCCTTGCAATTTGTAATTAGTGCCCGGGAAGCCTAAGTATCGTTTTTTAGCTGCATACCTGGATATGCCAGTTAAAACCGTAAAAAATCGTTGTTGAAAAGCGTTCTAAAAAATTGATATCGGTCATAGCGTATTAATTATTAAATAATTCCTGGCAATAGGGTTAGCAAATATTGGTTTCATGCTGCAGGTTGCAGCGAGGTTTCAATATCATATTGAGAGGCTGCCGCAGGTTGCAGGGAGGTTTCAATATCATATTGAGAGGCTGCCGCAGGTTGCAGCGAGGTTTCAATATCATATTGGGAGCTACCGCAGGTTGGGCTCCTATGCTAAAATTGTCTGCGGATTATCCAGAGTGCCAAATCAAATAAAAAGATAACTTTCAAATTCTATTGAATGAGGAACCTGCACCGGCAACCTTCATCTGAATAACGAAGCTTATTAGTAACCCCTGCACCGGTTGCAGGTGACAAAACCGCCATTATGAAATACATTGGAGCTATCGACCAGGGCACTACCAGCAGCCGCTTTATGAT
Organism: Chitinophagaceae bacterium; assembly: GCA_039925965.1. Lineage (GTDB taxonomy): Bacteria > Bacteroidota > Bacteroidia > Chitinophagales > Chitinophagaceae > JAZKFT01. The sequence goes on along the minus strand of JBDSXW010000054.1, from coordinate 15,660 downwards.
TTTCAACAAGGAAGGCAAAGTGTTGTCCTTTGCCCAAAAGGAACATGCACAGATCTTTCCCCAACCTGGATGGGTAGAGCACGATCCCCTGGAAATACTGGAGAACACGAAACTTACCGTGGCCGAAGCCATAATTAAAGCCGGACTGCATGCGGCTGATATTGCCGCCATCGGTATTACTAACCAGCGGGAAACGACGGTGGTTTGGAACCGGCATACCGGGAAGCCCTACTATAACGCCCTGGTATGGCAGGATATGCGTAGCCAGGATGTGGTAGACGACTGTACCAGGAAATTTGGTGCTACCGGCTTTGCAGGGAAAACAGGCCTGCCATTTTCACCCTATTTCAGCGGCATGAAATTAAAATGGATGCTGGACCATATCGCCGGCCTGCGTGCGGCCGCCCAGTCTGGCGACGCCATTTTTGGCACCATCGACACCTGGCTGATCTGGAACCTTACCGGCGAACATAAAACCGATGTGACCAACGCCAGTCGCACGATGCTTATGGATCTGGAGACCTTGCAATGGGATGAGAGCATACTGCAGGCGCTCACCATTCCGCGGCAGATGCTCCCAACCATCGGGCCCAGCGCTGGTTGGATGGGCAATATCAGCGAAGGCGCTTTCAAAGACATCCCGATTATGGGTTGCCTGGGCGACCAGCAGGCAGCGCTTGTTGGTCAGACCTGCTTTGCGGCAGGGGAAGCAAAAAACACGTATGGCACAGGTTGTTTTATGTTGATGAACACCGGGGAAAAGATTGTGCCGAGTAGCAATGGCTTACTTACCACTGTTGCCTACCAACTGGGCCAGGAGCCCTGCCATTATGCGCTGGAAGGCAGCATCGCTGTAACCGGCAGCCTGGTGCAATGGCTTCGGGATAATATGGGCATTATAAAAACAAGTGATGAGATCGAGGCATTAGCTGCCTCGGTTCCCGATAATGGCGATGTGTATATGGTGCCGGCATTCAGCGGCCTCTACGCCCCTTACTGGAGGAGCGATGCACGGGGTATATTGGCGGGTCTTACCAGGTTTGCTACCAAAGCCCATATTGCCCGGGCGGTATTGGAAGCGACAGCTTACCAAACACTCGATGTGTTGCAGGCCATGGAGGCTGATAGCGGCATCCGGCTGCAGGCGCTGAATGTGGATGGTGGCATGGTAGTGAACAACCTCCTGATGCAATTTCAGGCTGATATGGTTCAGGTACCTGTACAAAGACCCGCGGTAAATGAAACAACGGCGCTGGGAGCAGCTTACGCCGCAGGATTAGCCAGTGGCTACTGGCGTAATCTGGACGAACTGAAACAAAACCACCAGATCAGCGAGACCTGGCACCCACATATGCCCATCGACCAAAAAAATACCCTGTACAAAAAATGGATCAAAGCGATTGAGCGGTCGTTGAACTGGATATAGCGTTTTGATTTTTTGATGTCCGATGTATCATGTCTGATTTTCTTAAGTGCAATGTGGGTTTACTGATTGTGGGGTTGCAGGGGTTATGAGAGACGGATTTCTTGATGTCCGATGTCTCATGTCTGATTTTCTTAAGTGCCTGTGACTTTACTTATTCTGGGTTTGCTGGAGGGATGAAAGCTGGATTTTTTGATCTCCGATTTCTGATGCCTGATTTTCCATCATGCAGGGGGGTACTGATTCTTCGGTTGCTGGAGGGATGAAAGCTGGAGTTTTTGATGTCCGATTTCTGAAGTCTGATTTTCTTTGGCATGTTTCGGTTTACTGATTTTGGCGTCGCTGGCGCAACGACTCCTGTGTAATCAACAAGGCTGGAATCAATAAAATCACATCCCATAGAAATATCAGACAACAGACATCAGACATCGAAAAATGTACTGCGTGCCATTTTGTCTTTCAAAAAATTGTTGCATAGATTTTGAACAGTAGCAGTTCGTTATATTGCAACTCAACAGATAAATTTAAGACGATATGAATTTTGGACAAGAATTTGACAAATACGCTGTGAAGCACCGGGGCATTAGCAGTAATCTTTTACATGATTACAATACTAAAAATGCAAGTGCCTTTCATGCTCAAACTGCCGTTACCGGCATGGTGGGCAATATTACTGGCCTCACGCCCAATATTATTGAAGAGCGTCCCATGAACGTGGCGGTGATGGATGTATATAGCCGCCTGATGATGGACCGTATTATCTTTCTGGGATACCCGATCATGGACGAAGTCGCAAATATTGTTACCGCCCAATTATTGTTTTTGGAAAGTACGGACCGCACCCGCGATATCCAGATGTACATCAATAGCCCGGGCGGCAGCGTGTATGCCGGTTTGGGGATGTACGATACCATGCAGTTTATTACGCCAGACATTGCCACCATCTGTACAGGCATGGCCGCAAGCATGGGAGCCGTTTTGATGGCAGCAGGCGCAAATGGCAAACGCACTGCATTGAAACACAGCCGCATCATGATACACCAGCCAAGTGGTGGTGCGATGGGTCAGGCGACTGATATCGAGATTACGGTAAATGAAGTAAAAAAATTGAAACGCGAACTTTATGAGATACTGGCTTACCACAGCGGTCAAACGCCAGAGCAGGTAATGGCCGACAGCGACCGCGATAAATGGATGACTGCGGCAGAAGCCAAAGAATATGGTTTGGTGGACGAAGTGTTGTTTATCAACCCGAGGAAAGAGAAGAAGTAATCGATAATTGGTTAATGGACAATGGATAATGAATATTTAATTCTGGTTGTTCCGGTTCCAGTACAAGCGATTCTTTTAAAGTTTCATACAATAATTAATTAAAAAATTAAGATTCATGATGAGTTATAAAAGACGTTTCGACGATGAAGACGAACCAAACGAAATGCCCCAAGTGCCGGAAAACCCGATGGAAAAAATGATGAGCGGGTGGCAGTTTGATAAAAAATTTATTGAACAACGTAAAATATTTTTATGGGGTGTAGTAGACGACAAGACCTGTAAAGACCTGACCGCCCGCTTATTATATCTGGAAGCCCTCGATCCTGGAAAAGAAATCATTTTTTATATGAGCAGCCCTGGTGGTATGGTAACAAGTGGAATGGTAGTATACGATACGATGCAGATGATCAGCAGCCCGGTAAGTACGGTTTGTATGGGCATGGCTGCCAGCATGGGGAGTATCCTACTGAGTGGCGGTGCTAAAGGACGCCGCTTTATATTTCCGCATGGGGAAGTGATGATCCACCAGCCAAGTGGCGGTGGCCGGGGAACCAGCGCCGATCTGGAGATCATGGCCGAACAGATTCGCAAAACAAAAGAAATGGGCGCCAAAATATTAGCTGACAACTGCGGCCAACCCTTTGAAAAGGTAATGAAAGACTTCGACCGGGATTACTGGATGGATGCAGACGAAAGCCTGGCTTACGGTATTGTGGACGGAGTGATGGATAAATTGTAATAAGTCATTTGGCCATTATGTCAATTGTCAGTGATCGTAAAAATTCCGAACTCATTCAGGGTTTGGAATTTTTGCTTTACAGCTTTAAGCGCTTTGCAAGAAATAATCACCGATGAAGTAATGATTTTTTAACTTTACCGCCCCCGGCAACCAATTGAACCGTTTTTAGCGATAAGGATAATACGGCTGCTACGATTACAGTTTGTGGAATTATTTAGTCTGTAAACGGGAGAATTACGATTGGAAAGGCGATCTCAGAAAGGAAAATAAATTACCAAGACTTGTCCTGAAGACATCAATTGGACGGTTAGGCCAAACGGAATAATAATCCGTAACTTTCTAATTTGAAAAAGAACCTCCATGACAAAGGATCATTAACTCATGGACCTAACAAAAAACACGCACACCAGATAAGCACCTTAAACCAAATAGATTTTGAAAATGGCAAAGCAAAGCACATTACATTGTTCGTTTTGCGGCCGCAGCCGCGACGAAGTGAAGATCCTCATAGCGGGACAGGACGAGGTCCACATCTGCGAAAATTGCGTGGACAGTGCCCGTGAAATAGTGGAACAGGAAACCCAGATCATGAATGAAAAATTCGGTATCGGCTCGTCGTTCAATAAGATGACAGTAAAAAAACCGATGGAGATCAAGGCCTTCCTGGACCAATATGTAATTGGACAAAATGACGCAAAAAAAATTCTCTGTGTAGCGGTGTACAACCATTACAAACGCCTTGGCCAAAAGCAACTGCAGGATGAGGAAGTGGAGATTGAAAAGAGCAATATCATCCTTGTGGGTGAAACCGGAACCGGCAAAACACTGCTGGCTAAAACAATTGCCAAGCTGCTGAACGTTCCGTTCGCCATCGTAGATGCCACCGTTTTTACAGAGGCTGGCTATGTGGGAGAAGACGTGGAAAGCATGCTGACACGACTGCTGCAAAACTGCGATTACAATGTACAGGCCGCGGAACGTGGCATTGTGTACATCGACGAAATAGATAAAATTGCCCGTAAAGGTGATAACCCGAGTATTACACGCGATGTAAGTGGCGAGGGTGTACAACAGGGTTTGCTGAAGATGCTGGAAGGCACCGAAGTGCTGGTGCCGCCACAAGGTGGCCGTAAGCATCCGGAGCAAAAAATGATCAAAGTGAATACACAAAATATCCTGTTCCTTGCCGGCGGTGCTTTTGATGGCGTGGATAAAATCATCGCCCGCAGGGTAAATACCAACGCGATTGGTTTTAACGTAAACAAGGAAATGCAGGAATACCAGAAGAAAAATCTACTGCAGTTTGTAAATGCCCAGGATTTGAAATCTTTTGGTTTGATTCCCGAACTGCTGGGTCGCCTGCCGGTGGTTACGCACCTGGAGCCGCTGGATGCCTCAACATTGAGAAGTATCTTAACGGAACCTAAGAACAGCCTGATCAAGCAATACAATAAACTCTTTGAAATTGAAGGCATCAAGCTGGAATTTGAAGAGCCTGTATTCGATTATATCGTTACAAAAGCGATGGAATACAAATTGGGTGCAAGAGGCCTTCGCAGCATCTGCGAACACATTCTTACCGACGCTATGTTTGAACTGCCTACCACAAAGCAAAAGCAATTTGTGGTGACGATGGACTACGCCCGCAAACAACTGGAGAATAGTAAGATCAGCATGTTAAAAGTGGCGTAGTTAGTTGATTAGTTGACCGGTAACTGGTTTGAGCAACCTATCACATTTACAACCCCTGTTAAATTGTAAAAAAGATTTTGTTCCAGTAGTTAGCTATGCTTTTGGAGCCTAACTTTCAGCTTCAAATTTTTAACCACAAAAAGTGATCTCATGACAGAACTGATTCAACTATTACAGGACAAGGCAGGCGTAACAGCAGACCAGGCATTAAAGAGTCTCCATGCCATAAAAGAATATGTAACCGGTAAATTCCCAATGCTTGAAGGCGCTGTAGATAATATGTTTGCCGGTGCTACCGATAAAGTTGTTGAAGTAAAGGCTGAAGTGAACCCAGCAGAACACCACAGTATGCTTGATAAAATTAGCGACGTGATTCCGGGCGAAGCAGGGCAGAAAATTGAAGACTTCGCCAAGAATGCGGCCGAAAAGGCAGGTGATGCATTCGATAGCGTAAAAGAAAAAATAGGCGGCCTTTTTGGCAACGATGATAGGAAAGTTTAAACACCCTGCTGCTTAACGTTTTAGGCTACACAAAAAAGACTTGTAAGTTTCGGCTTACAAGTCTTTTAGTTTGAGGTTATATTGAGCCTCGTTAAAACCAACCATCACCACCGTATTGCCATACTCTATTACAGGCCTTTTAATGATACTTTCATTTTTCATTATCACAGCGATGGCTGTGGCAGGATCGCTTGCTGCAGCCTGATCTTCCGGAGTCAGTTCCTTCCAGGTAGTACTTCTCTTGTTGACGATGGTCTCGATACCTACCTGCTTAAACCAACTCTTGAGTTTCGCCGGGCTGATGCTTTCTTTCTTATAATCATGGAATTCAAATGCTATTTTATTGGCATTAAGCCAGTCGAACACTTTCTTGATCGTGTCGCAATTCGGTATGCCATAAATTTTTATCATTGTCCTTTTGTTGGATAGTAAGGGTCATTAAATCATTTATCAAAAGTCATTTGGTTTAGTTTTCGTGGGTCAGATCAAAAGTATTTGGCACATTGACTATTGACCTGATAACTACTATTTATTATTCCGCAACTGATTTTATATAATCGATGATCGCCCGAATATCCTCATCCGTTAAATCGGAATGTTTGTTCATTGAGGTTTGGTTGTATTGTAACCATAGCTCCCTGGCATATTTATCGGTTTGTATTACCGAATCGCTGTTGCGGATGAAGGCATACATTTTCTGCTTGTCGGGCCAGCGGTCTTCAGCGCCTTTAAGGGCCGGGCCTGTCAATTCTTTATTCACCATATGGCAACTGGCGCAACGCCCGAAAAAAATTTCTTTTCCGTGTTCCAGTGCGGGGCTGGCAGCCACAGACTTTGCATTGGTATTCGTTTTTTCGGAAGGCGAAGAGCAGGCAGTAAAAAGGACGAAAGAAAACAGGTTAAGGAAATTCCGGGGCATAGGAAATTTTGAGTCCGCAAATTTATAGGGCCGCAACGGATATCGGAAGATTTTGTTGGGCATCATGCATTTTCAAATATTTCAGAATGGCTGCTATCTCCGCGTCTGTAAGGTTAGAAAATGTATTCATTGCTGTTTTATTCCAATTCCTATACAATTCATTTGCATATTTATTTCCGGTTTGTAATACCACTTTATTATTCCTTATCCATTGATACAGGAGTTTCTGATCCGGCCACCTGTCTTCCACTCCCATTAATGCGGGTCCGGTAAGGTCTCTATCAATTTTATGACAGGAAGCACAGTTGGCACTAAACAGTAATTTACCATCCCGCACGGATGAATCGGCATTCGATTCACCTGACGAAACAGTACCACAAAAGCCTTCATTTTTGCCAGGTAATTCGTAAGCACTTGTATTAGAATTGGAAAGAAAACCAATCAGATGGAAATTGCCCCAAGCAATGACAATGACCATCATTATTTGCATCAAACGGAGGGTGGCTTTCATTTACAATTGTTCGAGATAAAGGTAAGCTGTCACACTGGCAAATCCCGAAGAACAGCAGACACAAAAAAACCGCAAAGAAAAAAAATCCTTTGCGGTCTAATCATTCGCGTTAACCCATTAATTCCCATATTCACTCAAAAACTTTATCCGCATAATCTTCAGCTGCTCAAACGTGTAGTCAAACTCGGCGAGCTCCTGCTGGGCTATTTCCAGGCTGGAAGTTTCGCAACTCTTGAAGTATTCCAGGATTTCCTCCTGGTCTACATCATCCAGCATTTCAGTGATGGCATAATCTAGCTTTAGCTTGGTGCCGCTGGCGGCAATAGTTTCCATCTCCTCCAGCAATTCCTCAAGCCGCAGGTCTTTATGTTTTGCAATGGTTTCCAGCGGGATTTTCTTATCTACATTTGTGATGATATAGATCTTATTACTGCTTTTGTTGACCACACTTTTCATCACAAAGTCATCCGGCTTCTCAATATTATTATCCTCCACATATTGGTTGATCAATTCAGCGAAAGGCCTGCCAAATTTAATGGCCTTGCCTTTACTCACTCCCTGGCATTTTTCCAGCTCCTCAAGTGTAGTTGGATACAGTGTTGCCATATCCAGTAAGCTGTTTTCCAGGAATAAAACAAATGGTGGTAATGCGCGCTTCTTTGATTCTTTTTGCCGCAACTCCTTAAGCATAGTAAACAGGCGGTCGTCTGCCGCTGCTGCGCCGCCGCCGGGGCCACCTTCCTCATCATCGTCTTCGGCCATGGCATCTTCAAACAGGTTGTTCATCACAATCTTGAATGAGGTTGGCTTCTTCTCATACGCCAGGCCTTTCTCCGTAAATTTCAACAAGCCATATTCTTCAATGTCCTTTCGGATGAAGCTTTCGAGCAACATCTGGCGAAGCAGGCTGTTCCAGTAATGTACGTCCTTGTCTTTACCAATGCCAAAACTGGCATGACGATCATGGCGGAACATCTGCACTTGTGGTGTTGCATTCCCCCTCAATATATGAATGGTATAGTCGATTGGAAAGCGTTCATCCAGCAGATGAATGATCTTCATGGCCTTCAATACGTCTTCTTTAGCTTCAATTTTATCCTTCGGATTACAGTTGTCGCAACCACCACTGGATTTGCAAAGATTGGTGTCCCACTCTTCCCCAAAATAATGCAGCAAAATTTTTCGGCGGCACACGCTGCTTTCTGCAAATGAAACAGTTTCGCTGATCAACTGGGCGCCAACTTCACGTTCGCTCAGCGGTTTGTCCCGCATCAGGTGCTCCAGTTTGGCCACGTCTTTATGGCTGTAGTAGAGTATGCAATTCCCTTCCAGTCCATCGCGGCCGGCGCGGCCTGTTTCCTGGTAATAATTTTCTATGGATTTGGGAATATTGAAATGAATTACAAACCGGATATCCGGCTTATCGATACCCATTCCAAAAGCGATGGTAGCTACGATTACCTGCATATCCTCATTCATAAACATGTCCTGCCGATCAGCCCTCAATTTGGCGTCCAGCCCTGCATGATAAGCTACCGCCTTAATACCATTTGCCATTAATACTTCCGCCAGCTCTTCGGTCGTTTTGCGGTTCAGCGTGTAAATAATGCCACTCTTACCTTTGTTCATGCTAATGAACCGCACTATATGTTTGATAGTGGCATCCTTTTTTACTTTGGGTTGTATCTCGTAATACAGGTTGTCGCGGTTAAAAGAAGAAATGAAAATGTTGGGATCCCGCAGCCCCAGGTTTTTTACGATATCGCTTTGCACTTTGGGTGTGGCAGTAGCCGTTACGGCTAGCACTGGAATATTGGCATCTATCTCATCCATCATTTCGCGCAGCCTGCGATACTCGGGCCTGAAATCGTGGCCCCACTCAGAAATACAGTGGGCTTCATCTACGGCGAAAAAGGAGATCTTGAGCCCGTTGAAAAAGTCCAGGTTCTCCTGCTTAGTCATCGTTTCGGGGGCTACAAAAAGCATCTTGGTTTTACCACTGGTAAGGTCGTCTTTTACCTCTCGCTGCTGGGCCTTGGTGAGTGAGCTATTGAGAAAATGCGCCACATTATCACTATCACTAAATCCACGCATGAGGTCAACCTGATTTTTCATCAGGGCGATCAACGGGCTGACGATGATGGCCACGCCTTCGCACATCATGGCCGGTAATTGGTAACAAAGACTTTTACCGCCGCCTGTAGGCATTATCACGAAAGTATCTTTACCACTTAGCAGACTTTGTATGGCTTCTACCTGGAGACCTTTAAAGGCTTTAAATCCAAAATATTTTCGCAGGCCTTCCTGTAATTCTGTAATGGTAAACTTATTGATAGCAGGATTTACTTTCCCGTCTGTAGCGGCCATCTTGGAAGCACTGACCTTTTTAGTAATTGCGGTTTTGGTACCTCTCGCTTTTGGTGCAGATTTTGTAGCAGCCACTGATTTTCCCATGTTTAGATATTGTTTTCGATACGGTGCCCTTAAACAAAAGCAAACCGAATCTTTAAAGTACACAATGTTTTCTTACCGGAACAGAAAAGAAAAAGTAAATGGGGCGATTGATAATTTTTCAAACAAATATTGAGGACATGATCTGCCTCGGTGCTGATTTTTCACCTGGTCCCACTGGCTTTTTCCTGGGGAATAAGATGAACAATGACTCAAGGGCCTTTACAGCCACTTCTTTATACGAAGTGATTTCAATTTTTTTGTTCCGGTCGTTCCTTTTTAGAAACGCAGACGAAGTTAACCCGCAGGTAATTAAAAACAAACTCAAAAAACCAATAGCTTGTTAAAGAAAACCGCGCCATAATATGATCTGCATAGCATTTTTGGTTTAGGTGGTTGTGTTTTCGGTTAAAATGTCGACTACGCCCACTAATACAATCTGCATCACTTATTTTCGAAGTATGAATCAAGTCCCACGCCTCTTTATCCTGTTTCTTTTTTCCGTTGCCAGCCTTCGTTCCACGGCGTCCCCACTGACTGGTGGGGTAATTGACGCGGGCTCGCGGCCTATCGCTTTCTCAAGTGTGTATATTAAGGGGTCGAGCAAGGGAACTACCGCAAATGCAGAAGGACGGTTTACGCTGGAACTTACCCCGGGCACTTATATTTTGTATTGTACCCATGTGGGTTATGAAAAAGTGGAACAGCAGGTGACAATATCCGAAAAACCGCTAGATATCTTTTTTCGTCTCTTTCCGTTGAAAATAGAAATGAAAGAGGTGGTGGTGAGAGCAAATGGGGAAGATCCTGCTTATGCCATTATACGGAAGGCAATTAAAACAAGGAACGAGCACCTGAACGAAGTAAAGCAATGGCAGGTAGATGTGTACATCAAGGGCCTGATAAAAAGTCTGCAGGTTCCTAAATCTGTTTTGGGGGTCAAGGTTACTCCGGACCGGAATGTTATTGATAGCAATGGCAAAGGCATTGTATACCTGAGTGAGTCGATTACCAAATACAGCCGCCGGTTGCCGGACGATTACAAGGAGGAGATACAGAGTGCCAAAGTGAGCGGTAGCAGCCAGGGATTTGGCTTTAATAGCCCCAAATCCATGGAGGTCAATTTGTATGAGAATAATATTTCCATACAAAGCATGAACAGCCGTGGGTTCGTTTCACCCATCAGTAATAACGCACTTACCTTTTATAACTACAAATACGAGGGCACTTTCTACGAAGACGGAGTTGAGATTAACAAGATCAAAGTGATGCCAAAGCGTAAATATGAACCGTGTTTTGCAGGAGGGTACATCAATATTATCGAAGGCAATTGGCGGATTCATGGCATCGACCTGTATCTCACAAAAGAGTCGCAGATAGAAATAGTTGACAGCCTGGTGGTACAGCAACAAATGATTCCGGTCAACAATAAATTCTGGATGCCGCAACAGACCACTTTTTTTGCTTCGTTTGGCATTTTTGGATTTAAGGCGAACGCTAACTTTAACGCCGTGCACAGCGAATACAATCTCGACTATGCATTCCCCAAAAAGTTTTTTAATAATGTTATCCGCACCGCCGATACCTCGGCCAGTAAATCTTCGCTGGCGTACTGGGATAAAATTCGACCGGTACCGTTAACTGAGGAAGAACACACTGATTATCTTAAAAAAGACACCCTGGAGCAGAAATACAAAGATCCAGCCTACCTTGATTCTATTGACCGCAAACGCAATCAATTTTCTTTTAGCCAATTACTGTTTAGCGGTTACACTAAAACCAAAAGAGCCACAAAAATGCGCTACCGTATACAGCCCATTACAGAGATACTCAGCTACAATACAGTAGAAGGTGCGGTGTTGAGCTTTTCGCCACATATTACACATTATGGCGATACAGGTGCGTACAGTTTTACGCCCAGCCTGCGATATGGATTCTCAAACAAACGCCTGCAGGCCTCCGCCACATTGAGCAAAACCATAGGCAAAGATTTTTATCATCGCTGGAATATAAGTATCAGTGGTGGCAGAGACATGGTACAGATCAATCCCCAGAACCCCATCACGGTTTTATCCAATACCATTTCTACACTTTTGTACAACAACAATTATATGAAGTTGTATGAAAAAACATTTGCATCATTGTCTGCAAGCAGAGAGTTGGCAGACGGCCTTACAGGCTCCTTATCTTTTAACTATGAAAAAAGACATTTGCCAGATAACGCTGATACCACCTACCACTGGCGAAAGGTGGATAAACGAAGATACACCAACAATTACCCGGAAGATGCGCCACAAGGCTTGTTCCCGGATCACCAGGCATTTATAGGCACCTTACGCCTTAGGTACCAACCGGGTCAAAAATATATCCAGTATCCTAATCGCCACTTTTCAATCGGAAGCGACTTACCCGTATTCACCCTCATATACACCCATGGCTTTAAAAATACATTTGGCAGCGATGTAGACTTTGACAAATGGAAACTAACCATTACAGACGAACTTAATTTCAAACTGGCGGGCAAGCTCAATTACCGCATCGGCTTTGGTGGGTTTATTAATAATAAAATCGCTTACCTGCCAGACGCTACCCATTTCATCGGTAATCAAACGCTGAAGGCAGCGGCCTATGTACAGTCCTTCCAGCTCGCTCCTTATTATTACAATACCAACTTCAACAAATTCTTTACGTCTGTAAATCTTGAGCATCACTTTAACGGCGTATTCACCAATAAAATTCCTTTCGTGAGGAAACTCAACCTGGACCTGATTGCTGGCACCAATTCATTGTATGTAAACAAGGATAAGTATTATTCCGAAATATTTGTAGGCGTTGGCAATATCTTAAAAGTCCTCAGAGCAGATTTTGTGTGGGGTTACAAGGCGGGTATTGGCAAGCCTCAGTTTGGCTTTGTATTGGGTTTTGGAGGTATTTTTACAGGAAATGGAATTGAATAGGGACGGTTCAAGGATATGATTCAAGACGCTAGTACTATTCTAGTTACGTTGTCGGGCGTTCTGACTGCCAGGAATATTAAAAAACTTTCTCCCAAACATCGTCAAACTTGAAACTTTGGAACTTGAAAATTAAAATTGAAACCTGACCCACGAACAGTTCCCGGACTTTGAACTTTGGACCATAATCCTTGAAACTTGGACCCTGATCCTTGATCCATGAACCTTCAATTTAAGACATGAGTACGGTAGCAATCAGTACACCATTTAATATCAGCCTGGATTTCGAGATCGCAGAGTTTCATAAACGGCTGGGCGCATACTTTATCGATCTGGTGATCCAGGTCGTATATATGATTGCAATACAATATCTATTTATAGAACTATTTCAATACGACAAAACCGGGTATGGGGGCGTATACGTGTTTTTTGTTGCCATTCCGGTATTACTGTATCACTTGGTGATGGAAGTTTTTAACAACGGGCAGAGTATAGGAAAAATGGCGATGGGCATCCGGGTGATGAGTCTCGAAGGCGGCGAGCCGAATATTGGTCAATACCTGATGCGGTGGATTTTCCGGGCTTTCGAATGGGTGCCGGTGCTTTGGTTTTTCCGGTATGGATCCGATCGGTACGATGTATATATGGTGCCGCTTGTACAAGCTTTTTATACAGGCATTATGGGACTCGTAGTGGTATTGACCATAGCTATTAATAAAAGGAGCCAGCGGCTTGGCGATATGGCAGCAGGAACAACCGTCGTGAATACCAGGGTCAAGCTGGGCCTCACCGACACCATTTTTAAGGAAGTGGCGGTTAAAGACTATAAGGTCAGTTTCCCGGATGTAATGCGGTTAAGTGACCGCGACATCAACGCTATCAAAGCAGTACTCAATCAGAGCAGAAAAAGCGGCCGCTACGACACTGCTCACCGGGTGTCCTACAAAGTAAAAGAAGTACTTAAAATTGATAGCAACCTGGAAGTAACTGACTTCCTGGAAAAACTGCTGGAAGATTATAACTACCTCGCCACAAAGGAATAAATTGAATTTCCTTAGAAAAGATTTTAGAGTGAGTAGCCGAAGGTTATTTGGAAAGAGAAAGCAGGGTGTACAATGTGCCTGGTTTGCTGAGGATACCACTGGCAATTGGGTTATACTTTATGTCGGTTGAACCCTTTTAAAATCTTTGCTGATCCTGGTTGGTACCACCCGTAGGCACAGTTGTATAACAACCCGTTTATTGCAGGGTTTTCAACGATGGGAGGACAGGTTTCTCACCCTGATTTATACAAACCTCATAAAAAAAGTAAGGAACATAGTGGCGACAAAAGTGACAATAAACAGAATTCCAATAAACCTGAAATAGGCTTTAAGTTGGCCAAAACTCTCACTTAACATTTCCTGGCTTTGGGCATCCAGGGCAGCTAGCATTTTTACTGCATGCCGGTACAAAAACAAATACATAAAAAATAGCAAGGCAATAGTAACGACTGAATAAAAACTATTGGTTAGTGTATAGCCACCCAGGCTGCCAAAATCACTGTCCACAAGACATAGTCTCACAAATTCTATTATTAAGAGTGCCGCACTGCAAAAACCTGCGATTGCCATCACCTTTCCCCATACTGCAGCAGCACGAAGATTGGCTGCGGCAGCGGCGGTGACACTGATCCCGAAAATATCACCTGGCTTATTTTCCGTATCGTTCGTTTCCATCAGAAAAGGTTTCCGTGATCAAAAATGGCGTATAAGGATTTTAGCAGGTTCAGTACCACACATACGCACAGGATGATCATATAAACTTTAAGGTTGTGGGTTCCCTTTTCAAATAACTCCTGATCCTCCCCTTCTAGTGCGATTTGCATATTCTTGCCAAACTGAATCATATTATAAACAATTACCCCAACTACCGCAAGCACAATTGCAAGGATAAGTAGCACACTGCCCTTGTCGCCCATCCCTAAATAGCGGAATGAAGAAAAGCTAAAGAACAGAAACATGATACCCATTATCACGGCGGCTATAATGCCAGCCGTCTTACTCGATGCTGCGGCCTCCCGTAATGCAGGGCAGGTCGACTCATTTATTTTTAAGGCATCTTCCGACAACAGGGCTTCCCCAGTTTCATTTATTTTGCTTTCCATAAAAATTATGTTGTACAGATAAGAGGCTTACTGAGTTAATAGCTACGTCCGAGACCATTAATAAGTCCCACCAAAAGTGCAAGCACTATAATAACGAGGTATATGATCGTAATGATTCCCGCCATGCGGTGATATTGCTTTAAGCTAAGCAAAGAAGCGTCCAGTTTGACCTGGTCAATCGTTTCCAGCGCCAGCTTCATATTTTTTCCAAACCGGTACAGAAATAATGACATAAAAAATAAAATAACGCCAACGACAATGTAGCCTATTCCAATGGCCATTTTTGCTGTTTCGTTATAACCATATACAGAACCGGAACTGCCGAGGTTGGAACTGAAAAGGATTCCCCCGATAGTTATCAGCACACTCATGATCAAGCCGGTAATACCCAGGAACCTGGCCCACATCCCGGTTTCCTTCAGGTGTAGCTGGATGGAACTGTCAAAAGTTAATTCAGGTGTAATAAGATCTCTTTGGTCCATAGTAATTAAATTGTGGTTATAAAATAAAAATGGAGACGGGAACTTGCCTAGTAGGCTCTTGCAAATAAAACGCGTTCAGCACTGGGGTTCCCGGTAAGTATACAGGCTCCCGTTTCTGGCTCATTATTCAGAGGTATACACCTGATAGTGGCTTTCGACAAATCTTTGATCTTTTCCTCTGTGTCTGCCGAGCCATCCCAATGAGCGGATACAAATCCGCCTTTCTCGTCAAGTGTCTTTACAAAATCTTCCCAGCTATCGACCCTGGTGATACGCTCCTCCCTAAATTGTTTGGCCTTATTGAACATATGTATCTGTATTTCATCCAGCAATGCTTTAATATAAAATGCAATGCCATCTATACTTACCGTCATTTTTTCCTTTGTATCACGCCTGGCCAGTTCCACGGTATTATTTTCGAGGTCCCTTGCACCGATAGCCATCCGAACCGGAACTCCTTTCATTTCATATTCCGCAAATTTCCAGCCCGGCCTGTTATTGTCATTATCATCATACTTTACAGAAATCCCCGCTGCTTTTAATTGCTGCATTAATGTTTTTACTTTCTCA
>JBDSXW010000053.1:0-9128 GCA_039925965.1 Chitinophagaceae bacterium | reverse complement strand
AATGCTGAATATATTTTCATTTTAGGAACTGCAAATATACAACACAATGTTTCAAATTGTCGGTCGTCCACGTATAGCAGGCAACGTTCGAGGCTTGGCGATGTGGTGGGTATTTGGAAAACGTCAGACCCGAACTGTTGCCCAATGTATAACAAAAAGTTCATTGTTTATACTGTTGCATGGCGTTATTCTTCAGCCGGAACAGAAGCTGAATAGCTGGCCAAAGCTGATTGTATGTTCGTCAGTCCACCATATAGCCAAACCTAATGTAAGCGGTAGTGCTGGGGTGTCGACCTAGTAGAATTCATAAATGCTATAGTCGAGCATCGTTTTTTTATAGTTTCCAGATGTCAAATTCCATATTTTTTTTAATCCATTCGAATAGTAAATATACTCGTTGATTTCTAGTTCGGTCTCCTTTAGTTGAAATGGCTCCCAATCATTGTACAGAGAATATTTGGTTACGGTCTTCTTGTTGGTGTCATAACTAATTAATTCTATTCGACATAAATTGTCAACTCCAAACTCTCCCAAGAATCCATGCTTTTTTCTGCTAGCTATTTTTATAATTCTATTATTTCTATCGTAGAAAAAACTATCAACGCTTCTAGAGTCGGGTTTGCTAATCATGTCTTTTTTTACAGCCAATCTATTCAGTTTGTCGTAGCTGTAAGAATACACCATGTCAAGTTCTAGTAAACTATCAGGAATCGCCAACGAGGAGGCAAAGGGCTTGTTATATTTGTCGTTTGTAAAGTTTAGTTCAGAAGTCAAGCGGTGGTTTTCATCATAAAAGAACTTGTCAACCCGAAATTGAGTGAACTTGTCTCCATAATAATAACTTTTTCGCCAATTTGTAAATACTGAAATCTTACCGTTTGGATTATACATAAATCGGTCAACTTCGTATATGTCATGCTCAATGCCATTTTTAATGTAGTAATGCATCTTCCAAAGAGTATCACCACTTCGAGAATATTTAAAACGAGTTACTACACTATCTTCAACATACCTCCACGAAATTTGTCTGCCTAAAGTGTCAAACTCTTTCATATAATGGTGAAAGGCGGGAGTTGCTATCGTATCAAGTTCCGATTTTACTTTGAGTTTTCGATAAAGGTTGTTTTCAGGGTAATACATGTCAAAGTCGCTACCTTGTGAATAGGCGTCAAATGTCAAAATAAATAGCCATAGAATAATTGTTAAGTATTTCATTCGGGTGGTCTTAGCATTACCGCTTACTCAAATATAGCCGCGTATTTGCAATATCCAAAATATGCGGCAATTTAATTAATGGGTTTATTTTTAGTAGTTTACAAATATTGTCGCATAGCGACAATCTGTTTTCGAACTGCTGCCATTTATTTAAATTAACAGCTCCGAATTTTGCGAAATATAGATATAGCTCACCTAATGGCCAATGACCTTATGGCAAAAATTACCGATCAATACAAACTTACCGGCAACACAATCTCCCATTGATTCGGCTGCGTCACTCCCCTGAACTCATTATTTAATAAACGGCTATAACGCACTCCGATCGTAATTGGCAACTGGTTCCATACTTTGGTATCCACAAACATTTCTGTGCCGACAGTAGCGAAGGGGTAGGTGATGCCGGTGCGCAGACTTTTGCCAACGGTATAATCGTAGAACAGGTTCAGGCGTACCCGGCGCAGGTACAGTATGTTGGCGAAGCCCCAGTCCGGATACCACAATGGAAGGTGGTAGTTGGCACCCAGTTTCCATTGCCTTGGGAAATTGATCACCCGGTAGCCACGCGAAAACGGAAAAGAGTTGCTGAAAATATACTGGTTCATGGTGTCGCGACCCTGGTAGGCAGCCGTAAGCACGAGGCTATGCGTAGGCATGATCCCGGGCAGGTACAGGCTGCCACTCAGCAATACCTGGTGGGCCGTGTATTTGTTGATGATGCTGCGGTAATCGGCCACCAGGGTATGCGCAAAACGGGGATAGATCTGCTGCACTGCTTTTTGAATCTGCGAGCTGTAATCGAGCCTTACATCGGCATAATTAAAATCCAGGTCGTTCAGCAGTTTTTGGCCAAGGCCGGTCCCCCGTACCCGTTGGGTATTAAGCGACGACTGAAGGGTGAGGTAACGATAGCTTTTACCCGAGGAAAAATTTAAGGGTAGCTGTAAACCCCCGCCAGCCTTGGTTTCATTGTAAAATACGTTGGTATCGGCATTTAATTTAGCCACCCTTCCCCAGGTTTGGTTGATATCGATGAACGGTTGCAAATACCATCCGCCATAGGTGGCTGAAATGCCCGCCTTATTGCTTAGCTCGTTGGTATTATAGGTATAGGTTAATGCCGCTTCGAGTGTATTCAATACGTTGTTGCTGAGCACCGAAATCGAGTAATCCGAGCCATCAATCTCCGGTTGCCAGCTGTGGAAATTCAACAACCCGGTAGCCTTACTGTATTTTGTAACGGGGTAAGTATGGGTGGCCGAGGCGGTAAGGTTTTCTTTATTGGCCATCGTGCGGCTCACATACATCGGTTTCAGTGTTTCAAGGCCAGTCATGGTTTTCCCAAAGCTGCTATTAATGAGGTCGTAGGATGCCAGCCTGTAGCCGCTGGTGGTAAATGTGGACCCGACTAATTTTCCATCAGCCGCAAACCCCTGGTAGATACCGGTAGGAGCGCTCGCAAGTTTTTTAGGGCTTCCGTCGGGTAATACGATGCTGTACAAAGCATCCGTTCCGCCGGCGGAAATAGAACAGTAAATGGTATCATTCACCACCACCGGGAACGCAATGATACGGTTGCCCGGTGCCAGGATCCAGCGATGCTGGTTATCGCTTAGCCGCCATTCCAGCAAGCCCATATCGCCGTTCGGCTGCCGGCCTGCTACAAATATAGAACTGCCATCTTTCGAGAATTTTGGATGGGAGTAAAACAGGTTGGAGTCGGCGGTAAATTGTTGCAGCACCGTCCCGCTCATATCCAGTAAATGCAGCATGCATGTTTTGGCGGGATCCGCTTCCACAACAATAATTTTTTTGCCATCCGGGAAAATATCGGGTGAAAAGTATTTGGTTTTGCTGCCAATAGTTTGTTCTTCTTTGTTAGCAATATTCAACAGCTTGATCCTGTTATAATCGCGGTTGCCCCAGCGGCTATCGGCCTTAAAGGCGCTGTACGCAATCCATCCATTATTGTAACTGTAGTAATCATCAACACCAATATCTTTTACCGCTATTTTTTCTTCCGTTCCATTCTTTAGTAGTCTTGTAAACACAGGTATCTGGCGATAGCCTGATTTCAAAACGATCAGTTCTCCATCCTTGCCAGGATAAGCGTACTGGTAATCGGTTACCGTGTTTTTGGTTTGTTTGGTAAGCCACTGTGGCTCCGGCGTTTTTTCCTGCAGCCACTGGTTTTGAAAGTATTTCAAGGCATCGGTCCGAAAGGTGGTATAGTCGACGCCGGTATGTTTTTTAATGGCTTTTTGCAATGGGTAAAACAGTCCTTTGAAACTGGCTGCATCCTGAGTAATATTTACCCATACAGAGTCGCCATATTTTTCCCGGCCATACGCTACCAGCAGGTAGCCGAGATCGTAATGGTTGGGTACAAAATTTTTGAAACTACCGTTCCGAAGCTTCATCCAGTCGTATTGCTTGTTTTCAAAATACAAACTTTTGTAGGCATTGAAAAACGCAGGCAGACGGCCACGGCCCTGGTTGCTGAGCGCTGTTTCGTTCCATACCGCATCGCCTTCAAAAAACCAGTCGGGCACGGTAATCGCATTGGCTACGGCCTGGCCATTTTCGCCAAACAGTATTGAAAAGAATTTGGAAAATCCCACCCGGTAATTACTGTATTGCTGCACATGACGGAATTCATGAATCACCAGGTTATCGGCCCAGCCCAGGCTGCCCAGCTGGAACGGGTTCTGCGGCGGCGTCAGATACAGTTCGCTGCGGTAGGGGCCGAGCTGCACATAGGCATTGGTCAGGGTATTCTGGCTTTGCAATACCATATTTACTTTTCGCAATTTGCCACCCACGGTGCCACGGTACCGATCGCAGATACTATTAGCCAAAGTAGCCATGCGCCAGGCGGTACTGTCCAGCCCTTTTGGAAAAATAACCCGGACTGCATCGGTGTTTACCTGTCGCCATTTTATGGAGGAAGGTGTGCCGCCAAATACCTGGGCCGACAGTTGGTAGTGTAAGAATAGCAGTACAAACAGGCCAGCAATTTTTTTCATAGCCATGAAGTAACGAAATTTTAGCCGCTGTGGTTGTGGGTACCGCAAGAAACAGGTATTGCAAACCCTCGCCTTGGCAAAATCGGGTATTAACCTAACCTTATAGGCGGTCATTGCGAGCGTTCCTGCCCGCTTGTGCCGACGAATGACTTTGAAGCAATCTGACTGTGAGTAATGGATGGGTTTGTCTGTGATGCGACCAATCGTTACAAATTCTGTATAGATTGCTTCGTCGGGCAGGAACCCTCCCACCAATGGCACATAGTATAAGTGGTTCATAATCAAAAGGCTTATTTTTCGGTCTTTAGAAGATTTCATGCCAAGGGAGGCGTCACCCCCGTTCCCTCTCCTCGCGGAGAGGAGTGCCCCCCGGCAAGGTTGATGATGAATTTTGGGCCAGGAGACGCTCCTCACCATGTAATCTTCAAAGAACTTGATCCGCGAAGCGGAAAATATTTACTCGCAATGAACTGGGCTGTTTACTTCTTATACCGCTTCTCCACCAGCTTCATCAGCCTTTCAAAATAAGCTGTAAAGTTTTCCCCTGCGCCTGGCGGCAATGTTTCCAGCACAGTGGCAAAGCCATCAATAAGGCTGGTGTATTGGGCGAAGGTTTCGTCCAGCAATTGCTCATCGCCGGTTTCCCAATAATGGCCTTCATCCGTCAGTTTAAAATCAAGAAGGTATTTTTGGCTTAGGTGTCGCAACAAATGAATCACCAGCTTATGAATGGTAGCACCGGCAAACTGGGTCTTGGTAGACAACATATAGAGATAAGCAGCCTCGGATTTATTATTGGGCCGGCCCCAGAATTGGAGAAATGGCGGACCAGACATACGCCCATTGGAAAGAAAACTCAGGTACACCGGCTCGCACCCAGGGGGAGAAAAAAGGATACCGTAGATATTCTCAGGATCATAATCTACTTTCCCCAGGCTATCTGCGGGAAAACTTTCTTCAAAAATGGCGTACTTCCATTTGTAAATTTCAGCAACATCTTTCACCTCTTCAATCAGGTCTTTCAGCGAAGCAGATTCATTAAACCGGCCACTGTAATGGATGGATAGCCCCACAGTTTATTTTTTTATTTATTTGAAGGTCTTAGTTTCTGGGGTACATGTAAGGTTGTAGCAGCCTTTTTTAATGCCCTGTCCCCTAACAGGATGCCGCTCAGTAGCCTTTCAATTATTCTGGCAATTTGCTAAGCGATACATTTAATTGTATCCGTATCTTGTTCTCCTGGCTTTTTGTACATTGTGTCCCCGCCTTTTTAGCTCAGTTGGCAGAGCATTTCATTCGTAATGAAAGGGTCGCCGGTTCGACTCCGGCAAAAGGCTCTACCGTAATGGCTATTCCGTTCTTGCCGAGCCATCGTTAATGATCTTTCCAAAGAATATGGCATTTATCATCAGCTTCACACCGCCCAGCCAGAAGGCCCGGAAGCTGATATTGTCGCCGAAGTTAATCACCCTGCCCTCCCCAACCGTATTGACTACAACTGAAGCAGAATTTTTAATGGCATCCGCGTTTTCCCGGCTGGTCCATCCACTCTGCAATGGTTTGTCGGTATAGTAAAAAGGAGTTGCATAAGGGTTCTTACTTTTTTCCATATAGACACGGTTTGCTTTAAACATACTTACTGTTTGCTGGTGATAACCATAGGCCAGCGGATGCGTAAGATCGGCCGTTGCGCCAAAGATAGCACCGCTCATTTGCTGGGCTCCATCTACCTGCTCCTGGCCGGTGTAAGCCAGCATACTGGTACTGTCAGTTGGCGATTTTGCTTTTTTCAGGATCACTTTGCTGATACCGTTTTGACTGGCCCAGGTCACTGCTTCTTCTTCCAGAATCAGCGTGCCGCCCGCCTCAACCCAGGATTTTAGTTTTTCTTTTTTCAGCTCGCCATAAGTACCACCCACTATAATGATGGTATTGTACACCGAAATGTCGGCCCTGTTAAACATAGAAATTTCCAAATGTGTAGAGGGTATGTTCATGCGCTGATCCAGCAGGTACCATATTTCGCCAGCATCGGTAGCGCTTACCCCCTGGCCCACGAGCATCGCAATTTTTGGTTGGTTAAGTGAAATAAATTTACTGCTGCCAAGGTCGCTGCCGCTGAGCACATTGCCGGTTTTCAGGGCATGAATTTTAACGCCATATTTTTCAGCCAGTCCCTGCAACTTGGTATACAATTCGCTGCTGCTGATGGATTGCATTTTAACGGGTATTTGTATCGTGCCATAACTAAATAGTTTGGGGCGGCCATCCATGTTCATGTTAAATGGATTGGTGGCCACTTTGGTGATAATTCCTGCATCCTGTAACGCATACAATGCAGCAGGGGCGTAGAGTTCATCCCACTCAAGTAAATAAGCGTATTCGCTTTTGCCGCCACCTACTGAGCCTTTGGGGAAACTAACAGGTGCTAATTCTTTTCCATATATGGAAGCGTTTTCTGTTTCCCGGTAAGGCAGGCCAAAAGCCAGCGGCATGGTCCAGCTGGTAATGTCGTAGAAGATACTGTCTTTGTACACCAATTGCTTATCAAAAATCGTTTTGATTACCAGTTGTTGTGGCTGGTTCAAAGACACTGCATAAGCTGTTCCTTTTTCAAACAACGAATCTTTATAGCCGTCTTTTAACTCGTGCACCACGATATGCTGGCGTTGTAACATTTCTAAAAAGTGGAATGTTTTGGCCCGGTCGTATTTGTCACCAAAAACATAGCCTTTGGGATCATTGGTGGCGGCTATCTTTTTAAAAAAATCACGTTGGTATTCCAGGAACTCTTTTCGTAGCGCCAGGGCGCCTGTAAGCGTGCTCATGGCAGTTACAAACTGGTTACGAATGGTAAAGGGAAAACGCAGGATGCCATTAACGGTTTGCTGCGCATGGCCGCGGCTGGAAGCCTGTTCAAACAGCACGCCGATGCCGCCATTGATATCAGGGAACGTGGAGCCCTTACCATAGTAGAAATCGTCGTAGTTCTCTTTGGTAAAATACAGGGAGCCGATACTATCTAAAAATGCCGCGTGAAATTTACCCAGCTTGCCCGTAAGCTCCTGGTTCTTCGCCGGTGTAAGCGGGTTCACGCGGGCGGGCACACCCGGCTGAAAAAAGAAGCTGGCATTTTCTCCCTGCTCGTGGTGATCGGTTAAAATATTGGGTTTCCATTTATAAAACCATGCCAGCCGGTTCTGGCTTTCCACATGAATTGCCGGCAGCCAGTCGCGGTTCAGATCAAACCAGTAGTGATTGAAGCGCCCCCGGGGCCATACTTCGTTAAACTCGCGGCTATTGGGATCGGTTACCAGGTTCTTGCTATTGTGCTGGTTGGCCCAGGTAGAAAATCGTTGCAGTCCATCGGGGTTAAACGATGGATCGAGCAAAATGACCGTATGCTCCAACAGCTCGTCAATCTCCTTGCCCTGTGCTGCTGCGAGGTAATAGGCGGTCAGCAAAGAAGCATTGCTGCCGCTGGATTCATTGCCATGGATACTATGGCCGATGTACACCACGATGGGCATATCATCGATGTTCATAGTACCCGATTTGGCGGCATCACCGAGTTGTAGATGCTGTTGCCGGATGACTTCCAGGTTTGCCTGGTTTTTAGGTGAGGTAATGATTAGCAACACCTGGGGCCGCTGCTCGTAAGTGAAACCCATGATTTCCATCCTGATGCGATCGGGGGCAGCGGCTGCAACAGCCTTCATATAGTCCACCAGCCGATCGTGGGTCACATGCCATTCGCCGGGCTCATGGTAAATAATGTCTTTGGGCTTTGGAATGGCCGGGTTGTAACTAACATTTTTCGGCAGGTAATAATTCAGGTCCTGCGCATGGGAGTAAGCGCAAAGCAGCAGCAGGCCGCAGGCCACCAGGGTTTTTCTCATGAGGAGTTCGTTTTAATCAGTCGGTAAGTTAAGGAAGCGGATACATTTTTTCGCATAGGTGTGATGGAAGGCGGCGTCTGCAGTCATTGAGTCATCAGTCAAAAAGTCAATAATCAATGATTAGTCCCCCATTTCCGCTTTTGGTGTTCCAGTTAAATGTCTCCCAAAGGAATATCGTTTGGTGTTTCCCAACTAGGCGTGGGAATGTAACCAAATTAGGTGCCGGATTCCCTTACCTTATCTAACTCTGACTTTTGTTGCCTACACTCAAGTTCATATATATCCCCCGACTCCATCATATTTTCTTTTCGGTTTTCTTTCTGTATTTGTTATACCAGTACCAGTCTCTTTTTTTTAAAACTTGCTCTCCAACAGGGAAATAGGCATTGAGCCTTTTCAGCGTTCCCCCATATGATAACCCCAAGCCGCTGTAGTAGGATGTTTTCACTAACAGCCAATCAGGCAGATCATCTCTCGACCACCCAGGTTACAAACCTAGTTAATCTTCTTATTTCGTTAACCAGGCCGATGATAGCTCCTATTCACTTACAAAGAAGTCAATAAATACAAAGAGTAGCCAGTAAACCGAAACAGACCGGCTTTTATGACATACAAATTAAATGACCGACACCGTGCCGTTCAATCTTTTTTGGGTGTAGTGCTTGTTGGTGAAAACTCACAACAAGGGCGTGGGTGGTGCCATGCAATGAAACTGACTCTTTTCCGCGATACTAAGGCGTTCAGTAAATGGCATAAAAAAGCCCACTTTAACGTGGACTATTGTTTTTTGTGGAGAATAGCGGGGTCGAACCGCTGACCTTCCCGAAAGCATTCGGGGCGCTCTATCCTTTTGAGCTAATGTGGAGAATAGCGGGGTCGAACCGCTGACCTTCCCGAAAGCATTCGGGGCGCTCTATCCTTTTGAGCTAATGTGGAGAATAGCGGGGTCGAACCGCTGACCTCCCCGAAAGCATTCGGGGCGCTCTAT
>JBDSXW010000052.1:0-5722 GCA_039925965.1 Chitinophagaceae bacterium | reverse complement strand
TCCTGGGCAGCTTGTTGTGCGCCTTCTACTTTTTCCTGCGCGGCTGCCTGGGCTTCACCGGCTTTTTCCTGGGCAGCTTGTTGTGCGCCTTCTACTTTTTCCTGAGCGGCTGCCTGGGCTTCACCGGCTTTCTCCTGAACAGCTTGTTGTGCGCCTTCAACTTTTTCCTGGGCGGCGGCTTGTGCCTCGCCGGCTTTTGCTTCTGCCTCATCCTTTACTTCACCAGCTTTCTCTTCGGCTGCTTTTTCAGCACCTGCTACTTTTTCTTCAGCAGCCTTTTGTGTTTCTTCTACCTTTTTTTCCACCTGGTCCTTCGTTTCCGCTGCTTGTTTTTCGGCCTTATCTACTTCCTTCTCCACCGCTTTTTCTACTCCTTTCACCTCTTTCTCTACGCCATCAACGGCTGCATTTGCTTCTTTCTCCACTTTGTCTTTGACTTCATTTGCCTCTTTTTCCACTTTGTCTACTTCCTGTTCCACTTTGTCTTTCGCGTCATTTACTTCCTGTTCCACTTTGTCTTTCGCGTCATTTACTTCCTTCTTCACGTTGTCTACTTCCTGTTCCACTTTGTCTTTTGCATCGTTCACCTCTTTTTCAACTTTGTCTTTAGCGGCGATTGCTTCCGCTTCGGCTTTGTCCTTCATTTCTTTAGCCTTATCCATTGCTTCGTTTGCCTTGTCTTTTACCTCATTCACTTTGCTCATCGCATCTCCTGCCAGGGAACTGGCATTATCAAAAAGACTGGACACACCCAGCGCCGCCACTGCATCTTTGGCCATTGCCGCTACCGAAGACCATGGGTTAGAAATGGAAGTATTGTTGAGTTTCAATTCACCAGCGCTGATCTTAATTTCAATGGTCATCGGGTGCTCCGTTACTGCATTAAACTTTTCCTTGTAATACACGCAGTAGGCATCGTTAAATGACATCGTTTTCATAGACGAATTGGCATCCCGCTTGAAAAAAGTGATCTGGCCGCTTTTTTTCATCGTGGGCGATATCATCCACTCCGCCAGGTCGTTTTTGTGGCTCGATTCGATGGTGACGTTGATCATACCACCTTTAGGTTTTCCATTGGGTTTGCCCTGCTGGTCTACAGGCTGTATAATGTCGTAATCGATGCTGATAATATTGAACTCAGAACTGCCCAATACCAGCTTGGCTAAGAATGACATGACTTGTAAATTTAAAAAAGGTGTTATTTATTGTTTTTCAATTCAGCGATCATTCCCTGAATTGAATCCAGCAATGCTTTTTTGGCATCCGGATCTGTGAGGGCTGCTTTAAGTATTTTGTTCGACTTCAATTGCTTAATAATTTTGAAATACTCTTCTTTCTGGTTCGCATTGTCCTTTAAAAAATCACTTTGTTCGGTGATACCTTTTACCCCAAAATCGCCGAGGTTGGTAAAATGAAGCGACTCTTTTTTAGTAACGCCATCAGCATCTTCAAAATCTACTTCCACGGTGGGTTTATATCTTGCAAAAACCTGCTCCACCGTCTGAAGGCCATGTACGATTTCAGGTTTCATCGGCGCATCCTTGGTCAATTTTTCAGCCATCAGGGTGCGGTTCTGTGGTATGTCGGCAAATGCTTCGCTGGCATCCGTTGCCACTTCGTTGCCGCCTATTCCGTAATTGTCTGCCATGGTTGGGGGTTTTAGTTGATTAGTTGTTTAGTTGATTAGTTCAATGGTCATCGCTTCGTTAGTTCACGAGTTTCAGAGTTCACAAGTTCCTATAACTTAATTCCTGCTTCTCAATACTCAATACTTTCTTTTATTACTCCCCACCCGCTAATTGAGTGTCCCAAATTAGGTCTTTATTTTCATCCAGTTTCGCGGTAACCGTACTTCCTTTTGATATTTCTCCATTTACGATCATACGACTTAGCGGTTTTCGCAGAGCGGTTCTGATTACGCCTTTCAATGGGCGCACACCATATTTGGGGGTGAAACCTAAATTAGCTAGGTGTTCCTCAGCTTCCGGGGTTACCGTAAAACTAATACCCATTTGCTCCAGTTGTTTCACCAGCGGTTTTAGGTGGATATTGAAAATTCGCACTACATTTTCTTTGCTTACCGGGGCAAACGGAACAATTTCGGTGACTCTCGCTAAAAATTCGGGCCTGAAATACCTGCTCATGATATCGAGCATGTCTTCCGACCTGGGAATAATACCCTCATTAAAACTGGTGATAATATGTTCCGAACCAATATTGGAAGTGAACAGGATCACCGCGTTTGAAAAGTCGCCTTCTTTACCCAGGCGATCGTGCATTTTACCTTCGTCCAATATTTGCAGAAAGATATCGAATACCGATGGGTGGGCCTTTTCGATCTCATCAAAAAGTACGATGGCATAAGGTTGCTGGCGTATTTTATTCACCAGCATGCCGCCTTCCTCGTAACCCACGTAGCCGGGAGGCGCGCCATATAAAAGCGCTGCTGAATGTTCTTCTTTGAATTCGCTCATGTCGAACCGGATGATGGAGTTTTCATCCTGGAACAAAAATTCAGCAAGCGATTTGGCCAGCTCTGTTTTACCGGTTCCGGTTGGCCCCAGGAAAAAGAAGGAAGCAATCGGCTGCCCGGCTTTGTTTAAACCCGACCGGGATTCGAGAATCGCATCAGCCACGGTTTTAAGTGCATGATCCTGCCCGATTACCCGTTGGCGGAGGTGGTTCTCCATGTTCACTAAACGCTGTTGCTCCTTGGTTTGAATTTTGCCAAGCGGGATGCCCGTCACATTGGCCACTACGGCGCTTAGGTCGGTAGCATCTATTTCTTTCTTTTCGGTGCCTGCAATTGCAGAAAGACTTTCAAGCGTAGCGAGAATATGGGCTTTCTTTTCCGCTGCAGTAATTATTTTCTTAAACTCTTTTTCTTCGTTATGCCTTGCCAAAAGCACCGGGCTGAGGCTGGTTTGCATTTCGTGGTACAGCCAGTTTAGCGGTTCGTCGCCGGGATCTTCGCCCATCTCTGTAAGCTTGACGGTAAAATTGCCAACGTCCTGCAGCGAGGTGTCGGCGCTCATCCGGCTTACAGCCATGGTCCTGTCCAGCAGGTCGATGGCACTGTCGGGCAATTTGCGGTCTTTGATAAAACGTTTGGCGAGGCGGATCGCCTCCGAAAAAACACCATCAGCAATAGTGAGCTTGTGATGCCCCTCGTAGTTAACGGCCTGGTTACGTAACATTTTTTCCGCAATGGTGCTGTCGGGCTCTTCCAGTTTTACGGTTTCAAAGCGACGGTTAAACGTTTCGTCTTTTTCAATGCTTTTACGGTATTCGTCGAGGGTGGTAGTGCCGATTACGGTAAGGATACCTTTCGCCAGTTCGGCTTTAAGGATACTGGTGGCACCTCCGTTGGGATTGTTCTTATCGATCAGCCCATGAATTTCGTCAATAAATAATACGGGTTTTTCCAGGTTGGATAATTCAACGGTTATTTTACGGATGCGATCTTCTATTTCTCCTTTGTAAGACGCCCCGGCCAGCAAAGCGCCATTGTCTATTTCGTAAATGGAAATATTGCTTAAGTGCTGTGGCACGCGGCCTTCGCAAACGGCTAGCGCAAAACCATTCAGGAGTGCCGTTTTGCCCACGCCACTTTCGCCGGTGATGATTACGTTACTCTTGCTCTTGCGACTGATGATTTCGCAGATTTGCCTGATCTCCTTATCGCGTCCAATTACCGTAAGCAATTTACCGCTTTTGGCCTGCTCCAGTTTATTAATGCAGTATTTTCCTAATGCTTCGAAACTCGTACTGGTCGTGGGTTTTACGGTCCCATTGCCGGTGGCAGTAGTAACAATGGGTGTCGTGCCTGCAGCTGCGGATTCGTACCACTGCAATGCCTGTGCGCCAGACAGCGGAAAGGTTTTCAATTGTTCGTATGCAAATGAAACGCCGGGTGTGCTTAGAGCAATCAGCAAGCACTCGGGTTCTACCTGGTTGTAGTGTAGCTTTAATTTCAGGTGATCCGCTTCGTTAAACAGTGCCTCACAACCTTCATCCGGAGTGGGTTCGCTGCTGCCGCCTTTCCCACTACGGGGATACTGCTCCATGCGGATTTCGGCCCATTCTTCCAGGTAGTATACGTCCACACCTTTCGCCTCTAAAAACTTAAGCAGGGGAAATTCTTTGTGCAATAATGCTTTAAGTAAATGGGCGCCACCAAAACTGCTGTGCATATTTTCTTTGGCCAGTTGCGCTGCTATATGTAAAGCTTCCTGGCTAGCTGAAGAAAAAGGATAGGTGGTAGTCATTTTATAAGTTTTACTTAATTCAAACTGTTGGTATAAGAGGCAAAGCAGTTTTGTGCGGGATTTTGTGGTGCAACACTATGAATTATTGGAAAATTTTGTTAGGAAATGGCTAATTGGCATGGGCTGGAATGGCAATCAAAAAGATGACGTATTATGATACTTAGAAATAATCGTTTTGTGCACGGTGAACCTTTCGGTGGACGCTGTGAGGATTAAACTCATAGAGGTTTCCTTGCCACTCACCAAAATCAATATGCCCGGAGGCAACGGCTCCAGTATAAATTTGGGGCTTATCAGCTCCAAAAACAGTAGCATTTGTTGCATCACTAATCCCTTGCATAAACTCAAAATCATATGCAAGATCAATACCCAAATTTAAAAATGGCCTAAGATTGTTTGAACTATATTGAGGGTTAAGCGGATGGTCGGATGCATAGGGGAAGGCTTTTTCTTCATTCTTATCCACTGCTCCAAGCTCGCCACCTGCTGCACCGCAAGCATAAACAATAATTTTTCCAACCATATCCTTCAACGGGTTTAACGAAGATAAATTAGAAATACTTAAATTGGTACCTATTTGTAAACCTTGCCCTCCCAAATAAGCACCAGGCCTGCTCATTTGCCCTTTATCGTCTGCATAACCTTGCAAAGTATAATAGCCATGGCACATAATATATAAATTCACGAGCTTGCCACCATTTGTTCCCAGTAAATTGTCTGAATATTTTGCAACCCATTTAAAAATATCGGTAACAGTATCTTTTTCTCCAACATTATAAATATTCGAAGCAAGGTTAATGGGAGGCAAGCCCAGCAACCTGGTGTCGTGCAAGACCATGTTTCTCGAGTATGTTATAGCTGTTATCATTTTTTATTATCAACCATCATTTTGTTCAAAAGCTTTTCTTTGTTTTTTATTGTAAGAAAAAGGGTTCTTATGCCTTAGCATATATGCCAGCATACAATGCCCTTATCTTTTGATCGCTAGCTGTTATTATTTTTTCCATGTCCAGTACTTTTTTTTTGTCCGTGTCGGGTGCATATTTCCATTTCAGTTGCGCATCTTGTATTAGCTTCTCAAGCTTCCGTGCTGCCTCTTTATTGTTTGTTTTTTTATGTTCTGTTCCTTCGGGAAATTGGGTATTCATCTTTCCATCCCCCATTTGCTTGGCATACATTAGCATGGCTGTGTTACGGTCAAAGTGTTTTAGCGATTCGGCGGTTTGCTTTGCTATTTCTGCCGCCTGACCGGCAAGTTTTTTTAAGAAGGCTTCGTCCATGAAGAAAAGTTTGAAAATAAGCGTTTTAAACTACTGCAATTTATTTATGATGAAATTTCCGTACGATCAATACACTTGTAGTTATCATTAGGGTACCTCTAAAAACCCTATTTTTTTAGCACGCAAATAATCATATTACACATTTAATACATACTAAAGCTTTTTTGACTGAAA
>JBDSXW010000051.1:0-150797 GCA_039925965.1 Chitinophagaceae bacterium | reverse complement strand
AGTACAATACCAATTTTGTCCGTGTAGGTGATGGCCTCAGTACTGAATTTCAAACGGTGACCGATTCTGCTGCGATGTTTAGCAGCCGGGGCACGGCGTCTGCGGTTGACTGGGTGTTTATCGAATTGCGTGATAAAACCAACCCGGCTACCGTAGTGGCTACCCGTTCTGCGATTGTAGAAAGAGATGGTACGGTAGTGGAAATTGATGGCACCAGTTGCATTCGCTTCCCTTCTTTACCGATTGGCAATTATTACGTGGCAGTACGTCACCGTAACCACCTGGGTGTAATGACCGCAACAGCGATTCCTGCAGCCACCCTCAATTGTAGCGGAGTGGTAGATTTTACTACGATGACCGCTGCCCAACTATTTAATAACCCCGGTTACGATGGCTATGAAATGAAAACGCTGAGTGATGGCAAACGTGCACTTTGGGCCGGCAACGCTAATGGGGACAAGAAGATCAAATACACGGCTCCCAACGATGACCTGTTCAGGATTTTTACAAATACCCTACAGCATGCTGGTAATACCGGGTCTGATTATAATTTTGACTTTGGTTACGGCTACATAGCAGGTGATGTGGACATGAACAGTAAAGTGAAATATACAGCGCCAAATGACGATTCGTTCCGCGTATTTGTCCAGTTGCTTTTATACGGCCTCAATACCGGCTCTGATTACAACTATGACTTCTTCCTGGAGCAATTGCCTTAGTAGTTATTTTAAAATCCTGCTATCGCAAATCGCGGTAGCAGGATTTATTTAAACAAAAATAAAAAATAGGTAAAAAAAGTTTTGAATTTCTCCGAATTGAAAACAGGCTGCTCCTAAAAAGGAGCGGCCTGTTTTTTGTTTTTAGGCACATTTGCAGGCCGCGGAAGCAGGGATAAAGCAGGCTGATGCCGGCAGTTCATTTATTAGATAAAGAAGCAATTGTTTTCTCCTTCTGCCATGTGTAGTTTGTGCTTTTTATCACGCCCCTAAAAACTTATCGGTTAGTCTTTTACCGCAGCCAGTACTTCAGCCTTTGGCTGTAATGTGGCTTCGTCTATATAGGTACTGAAAAATTCATCGCACCAGAGGCAAATGTTTTTTAAATCCTTACCCCGGTCTTTTGCAAACTGTTCAGTAATGCCCATGGTTTCACCCATCTTGTATGGTTCTCCGTGGTTGAGTTGCTGGAATATAGGCGAATGGGTCATGCGTAATAAAACGTCGGCTACCTTTTCTTTTCTGGCATCACCCATCGGGAATTTGGTACCCGGGCAGCAAGGGTTAATGGCCCAAAGCTGAATACTTACCTCTTGAATCGTATCGGTGTATCCTCCCAGGAAATTGCGGGCGCCGCTGCGGATCTTACAGAAATTGTGCTCGGGGTCTTGCATCCAGATATTGTTATCGAAAGCCCGGCCACGCGCCCAGTTGCCACCCAGCCACATTGCCTCGTTAGCCCCAAAATAAGAATAGATAATCGCGCCTTCGGGCATCTTTTTTTCTTTGTCTTCATCCAGCATAAAGGCCGTATTGTCAATCATACCGCGGCTATTGAAAAGGTCTTTGAGAATGCCCAATCTTTCGCCATGGTGTTTATGGTAACGGTCGAGGCTGGCTATGTTCACACTCTTTAAGCCTTTCTCCAACAAAGTGTCGAGGATCTTCTCTGTCATCAGGTCGCCATTGGTTTGGCAGGAGATCATCTGGTTGGGACCATACTTTTCTTTAAGTGTGTCCAGTATCAGGTAGAGTTTGTTTCTTTCGGCCAATGGCTCGCCGCCGCTGAGGATGATCTTGCCCACCTTGTCGGGCATATTGGCAATAATATCGAGGCAATCCTGTTCGGTAATGCGTTGGCCGTGCGGGCCGCTGTTATTGTAGCAATGGCCACATTGGTCGTTGCACAATTGGGTAAAAACCCAGTACACCACTTCGCATTCATTAAAGTCTGTCTTCATAGTATTCGTTTAGAGCGTATTCCAGAATTCGATTTCGTTTTGAACTCCTGTACGGCTATCGTTGATAAAATCTTGTTTTTTGTCAAAAACCTGTAGCAATCCATCCTCCATATACGCTACCTGGTCGCCCATGAGCAATGCCTCTTTTAGATCGTGAGTTACAAATAGCGCGGTGATATTAAATTGCTGCGCCAGCTTTTTATACAATTGCTGCATCGATGCCCGAATCTCTACATCAAGGCTGCTAAAAGGTTCATCCAGCAAAATCAACGGTGGGTTGATAATGATGGCCCTTCCAAACGCTACCCGTTGTTTTTGCCCGCCGGAAAGTTGGTGTGGCATTTTTGAACGATGACTTTCCAGGTCCAGGCTTTGCAACATCGTTTCCACTTTAACCTTAATCTCTGCCGCTGCCCAATCCCGAACCCTCAACCCAAATGCAATGTTTTCAAATACATCCAGGTGCGGGAACAATAATGGCTCCTGGAAAAGATATACGATATTACGTCCGTTCGGTTTGGTATGGCTGATGTCTTTTTGCTCCAGCAGCACCTGGCCACCATCCTGTTGCTCAAGGCCGGCGATGATTTTTAGAAGGGTAGATTTCCCGCACCCGCTCTTCCCCAAGATACTCATCGTGATATGCGGTGGCACGCTGCAGTCGATTTGTTGCAACACGGTCTTGCCGGCATATTTTTTTGAAATGTTTTTAAGGGTCAGGAACATAATTCAATCTCATTCAATTCTGCGAAAGATAATGCGTTTATTTAACCAGAGTAAAATCACCGGTGGTATGATGAGCAGGCAACAACTTAAAGCAGCGTAGTACAGGTTTGCTTCTGTGAGGAAATCAAAAACTTTAATGGTAAGGGTTTGCACTTTGCCATAACCAATAATGCTGGTGAGCCCATACTCAAACCAGGATATAAGGAAACATTGAAAAAAACACACAAGTAACATAGGCCTGGACAACGGCACGATCACTTTACTGAAAGCATAGCCATTGCTGCCACCCAGTGTGTTTACAGCCATCTGGTATTGTTTGATGCGCTGGTTCCAGAAGCCGACAAAAAATATGATACTGTATGGGAATGCAATGATGAGTTGGGCCAACACGATACCCATTATATTCCCTACCAGGTTCATCCTGATAAAATAGAATTTCAGACATACGGCAAAGATCACCGGTGATATAACGAAAGGCAAATAAGCCAGTACAATTAATTGTCTGCGGAACCGGTGGTAAGCTATTACCTGGCTGGTAAAAAAGCCGGATGCTGTAGCGAGGCTGGCCACCAGCAATGCAATTATCAGAGAAGTAAACAAACCTGTCGTGATGGAATTACCTTTTGTGAAAAGAGCCGACCAGTTAGCAGCTGTAAACTGCTGTGGCAGCAGTTTTGGGAATGCCCAATTCTGCGAAAGCGAAATGCCAAATAACAATACAACTGGCAATATGCAGCCCAAAGCGATGGCCATCCGGCTGATATGGGCAGGCTTAAAGGTCATAGGCTATTTTGCGGCTTTTAAGCATTAAGACAATGAGTGAAAACACGACGACCGTATACAGTATTGCAATAGCATAACCTTGTGGAATATCCAGCAGGTTGAACTTTTGCAGCTTGCGAACGGCCATCACAGAAACTGTTTCCGGGTTGCTCCTGCCCAGCAGTACCGGTATCTCATATGCACCGAACATAAAGATGAAATACAATATGATATTGGGCAAACTTTTGCGTAGCAGCATCGGGATAGCCACCCGGAAAGCAGACTTGCGGCTGCCGGCACCCAGCGTAGCTGATAGCTGCAGGTACGCAGTGATCCGCTCTGTATTAATGAAGTTTACAAATAGCAGCACAAAAAATGGAATGCTCAAAAAGCAATGGGTGACAATCATACCGATACCATACCTATCGTTGGTAAGGTCAGGAAAACCATCTATGGAATGGGTGATATGTAACTGGAAAAACAATCTTGAAAGGATGCCGGATTTTGACAGAAACTGGAAGAAAAAAAAAGCTGCCACAATACCAGGAAATGCTAACGGTAAATAGATAAGGTATGACAAAGCCCCTTTTCGAAAGCGCTGATGATTTGTTAAGGCAATCCACAAGGAGACTGATACGGAGACCAGGAGTGAGACAGCTGCGATAGCCGCGCTGTATAAAAAAGAAGCCAGTACATTGTTCTCAGTAAACAGCTTTTTCCAATGCTCAAAAGTGAAGCCTGTTTTCAGGGCACCTGTAACGCCAAGGCTGTATAGCAACGCATAACCAATACCCGCCAGCAATGGCAGAACCGCCAATGCAAATAATAAAAAAATAGCGAGGCGGTTGGCTGTCTTTGAAAACATTAATTGGCTTCAATTACTTTTTTTCGGAAATCATCAAACACCTTCAGCATGTATTGCGGATCGGGTTCTTTAATTACCCGTCCGTTGAGGTCTGATGCGGTAAGGCCATGTTTGATCTTCGGCAATGTATCAAATTTTTCCTGCCATTCCTTTTCCAGTTTATTAAGATCGAGCACGGTCCGGGCACCCCAGGTATTAATATTGGCCTTTCTCAACTGTGCTTCTGGTGAGAGCAGGAAATTACAAACCACCATCGCTGCGGCTTTGTTGCCACTGTTGGCTGTGATGCCGATATAGTTGGTGTTTTGTATGGCGCCCGATTGTAAAATGATGGCTTCGGAACTCGCTGGGAATAGCCCTTCCGCTACTTTATTGTCTACTTCAGCGTCGTTAAAACTCAGGCAAAAATCGATTTCACCGCTGCTGTATAGTTGTGAAACCACGGTGCCCGATGCCGGAAACGTTTCGCCCTTTTTCCAGAAATACTGTTTATTACGGTTCATCCAGGCCCAGAGTAGGGTCGAGTACTTTTCATATTTGGCGGCATCAAAAGGCCCATCCAGTGCATTGCCGCCACCTGCTAATTCTATCAGCCAGGATTTTAAGATGGTCATGCCGCTGAAATCGTTAGAGATGGTAAACTTGCCGGGATGTTGTTTCCAATAGGTCTCAAAATCCTGCATCGAGACTGGCTTTTGCGCAACCCTGGCCGTATCGTAGATCACTGAAAAAGACGATAATGACCAGGGTGTTTCAAAGCCTTTTACTTCCTGCTGAAAATCGTATTTGATAATGGGATTAGCGGTATCAACATATTTGAAATTCGGCAATTGCTGCACGTATGGCCCATACAAGGCATCGATCTGGCGCAACTGAAAAAAGGTTTCGCCGTTGATCCAGCAGAGATCTATCTGGCCTACCTCTTTGCCTGCTTCTTTTTCGCCCATCAGGCTGGTAACGATGGTTTTACCCTGCCCGGGAACAATGTTTAAAGTGATACCATAGTGCTCTTTCATGGCTGGTACTGCATAGTTGCTCATGTAGTAGTTGATGTTTTTAGAACCCATACTCATGGCCATCGTGAGCGTAGCACCTTTTGCCTGCTGTTCTATCTGGCTCCAGCTAAGATTGGCTGTGTCTGCCTTCTTTTCCGCCGGACCACTGCACGAAAGAAAAATCACAGAAATAATGACAAGCAGTAATGTTCTGATATCGGCAAATTTCATTGGATAATAGTAATTTTTGTGCGGGAAGCAAAGCCCCCTTAGAAACTGTTTAATTTAACTTTTTCGGTAGTCAGTGGTGGTTTTTATGTATCGCCCCTTCGGAATGGCGGGAGCATCGACACTGGTCCCGCAAGTACGCGGCGTAAAGTTAAGTGCTGTCTCCAAATGCTGAAAATGCAAAGCCAATGCCTTTCAGCTCTTTTCAGCCTATTTACTAACCCAAGGCTTCAGCCTTGGGAAGTGGGGAGGATATTTTTAACACGCTACCAATTACAGCCGCCAGTAGTCCCAAGGCTGAAGCCTTGGGTTAGTAAGGAAACCCATATTGTAAAATCAACCCCTCATTTCCGTTTGTATTTATCTGATCAACTTGAAGTCGATGCGCTTATCGCGACGCTCGGTTCAGCAGGAGAAAATAGGCCGTCATTTCCCACCTCCACGAAAACTTGACAACTGAATTTACACCGGCTCTTTTTCAGATCAAAATATATAGCGTACGCCAAACTGGAATTGCCTTGGTGGTGCGGATCCTCGTTTTACCAAATTGTTCAGGCTGGCGGGCCCTATCTGTACAATATTGCTGCCACCCCGTGCCGTGCTGTAACCACTGAGGTTTTCAGTATTCAACAGGTTATAAATATCAGCCGATATTTCTATGCCTGGCTTCCCGTTGATACTGATCTTATACTTAGCCGAAAAATCGAATGAGGTTGAAGCCGGAAGCCTGCCGCCACCATTACGTATTTCGCCCGGCTGGTAATCGGACGGTCCTGCATTAGCATAGGCATTTTCGCCATTACCATTCAGATCGGTAACGCCACCAAATTTGGTAGCATCGGAATACCGCGTAATCGGCTGGCCGCTTTGAAATAGCAGGGTAGGAGTAAGCGATAAGTTTTTAACTGCATACCAGGTAAGTACGCCTGTTAGCACATGCGTACGATCGTTATCGCCGTAGTTATATTCGTTATCCCAATTGTTGGCATCCGTGGCACGCACATTTATACCCTCGGCATCGGTTTTAAACCTGGATAAGGAGTAAGAAACACGATAACTGATATTGTCGTTGACGCCCCTCGCTTTTTGCATTACTAAATTTAAGGCTGTGTAATTGGCCCTGCCTTTGGTTTCGGTCATAAAAACATCCCTGGCAATGCCGCGGTAAGACTGGCCGTTGACGGTGGCTTCGAACTGGCCGCCTACGGTTTTAATAGGTACCGGACGGGTAAGGTTCGCCGCTGCGGTAGTACGTACCGGCGAAGTAGCCGTGGGTAGTACATACGAGGAAGCGGTATTAAGATTGGTAATTCTGAACAGGTCGCGGGTGAGGGATTCCACGATATCGATGGAGAAAATCACATCCTCACTTACCTTATGCTGGTAGCCCAGGGTAAACTGGTGCGAGTATGGATTTTGATAGCCATCCGGGTTCTTGATACGGTAGTTGGCGGCCGATTGCAACGCGCGGTTGCCTTGTGCCTGTTCGGCAGTAAGGCCTTTTAAATAGGCTGGTGTAGATCCCTGGTCAAAGAAAGCTTTCAGGTTACCCGGGTTTGTAATTTTATTAAGGTCTGCCTTGGGGTTCAGAATCCCAAGTCGCTGCAACTCGGCCAACTGCAATTTGAAGTTTGGAGAGTTGTTACTAAACTGAAGGTTATCGCTGGTGACGGAGTACTTTATTTTGTCATAAAAGATACCGTAACCACCACGGATCACATTGCTGTTGTCGATCTTATAATTAAAGCTAAACCTTGGGGCGATATTATTCCAGTCGCCTTTGTCGCCACCTGCTTTAGATAGGTTGTCATAGTCGAAACGCAGGCCCAGGCTGAGATTCAGCTTATCACTTACCGCAAAATTATCTTCGGCATATACATTAAACACATTTTGACGCGTCCCAAAAACGGACTTGTCCAGGTCTACCAGGTAGTTAATCACCTGCACGTCGGAGGGGATGTCACCGATGTCTAATTTAGATCCGATATTTTTCGCTTTGATGGCGTCGATCTGCGCCTGTGTCAACCGCACCGTGTAAAAGCCATTCGAATTTCCGGCACCCAATAATTGGTAATTAGAGCTGGTAAACTCAACCCCGGCTTTGAAGGTATGCTTGCCTGCAAGCAATTTGAATTTTTGCTGAAATTGGCTGGTATGTTCAAAGTCGTCGAAGATATAATTGGCCGGACCAATGCTGGCAATTGCCGTGCCATCAGGAGCCTGCACTAATGCACCTGGTTTTCCGATACTCGGATTGTCGCGGTAGTTCCACTCAAAAAAAGATTGCTGAAAATTGGTTTCTCCGCTCAGTTTTTCGGTGATCTTATAATCGTTTTTTAAGGCGATTAAATAAGTCCTGTTTTTTTGAGTGGCCCCTGCTGAGGGGAATAGGGTACCGCCGGTAATGCCGCCACCCTGGGCGTCCACATCGAACCTGCCAATATTGGCCCGAAGGCTGCTGTGGAAGCGTTTGTTCCAGTACTGATCCAGTTTGCCGGAGATATAAGTAAAGCTGTTTTTTCCACGTACGGTTTCATTGATGCCCAACACTGGTGAATTCAGCAGGTTGTCCTTGATGTCAAAAGTTTGTTCGAGGTTCAGGTAAAAAAAGGTCTTGTCTTTTTTGATGGCGCCGCCCAGCCCAATGCCAAGCTGCTGCCGCTGAAAGCCATCCTTAACCGGGTTGCCATACAGATCAAGCCCGGCAAAGGAAGATTTGCTGTCGATGACTTTGCCCGGTCTCGTAACATAGAATACCTCACCCGAAAATTTATTGGAACCCGAACGGGTACCCAGGTTTACAATGCCGTTACTGGTATTGCCAAACTCAACAGAATAATTATTCGTGAGCACGGTAATATTTTCTGTAAAGCCGAAGGGCGTATTAAATTTTACGTTTCCCAGAAAGCGCTCATTGTTGTCCATACCATCAATCAGGTAATTGGTGTAGATGCCGCTGAGGCCATTGATCGCCACATTTGGTGCTTCGTTATAACCCAATGTAGACAACGTTACATTGGGAAGCCGGTACAGGCTTTTAGTAACGTCCCGCCCTTCGATCGGCATCGTCTCAATTTCTGTTTTTGTGATATACGACGATACGGTAGCGTCTACTTTATTCAGGGCAATTCTCTTTTCACCCCGAACAGTAACATCACCCAGCTCGGCGTTGTTTTTTTCAGTTATTGCCAGATTGATGATACCGGGCTCACCGGATTTAAGTTCAATCGCATCTTTGACCTCGGAAAAGTAATTATCGTCTGTAATGCTTACCTGGTAGCCTTTGTAAGCAGGCAGCGATGTAAAAAAGGCCTTCCCGGCCGCGTCCGTTGTCAATACCTGCCGCAAACCCAATGACTTGTTCTCAAGGGCCACTTTTACCTGGCCGATGGGTTTCAGACTAAGTGTATTGGTGACGGTTACCGTAAGATTGGCCTGGCCAATCGCTAATGTTGAAATAAATAAAATGCCAAGCAGAAAGAAGAGTTGTCTCATAAGGGTAAAAGGTTTAAAGAGTAACCGAAATTATAGCGGAAAGTTCACGAAGGCCATGTACGATTTTGACGAAAGAATAGTTCTTACGGACCTGGAAATGCTGGACAAAAAAATGCACCCGGCTATTAATGAAAAGCCGGGTGCACGTATGAATGCCAGTGTAAAATTAGCGTACCTCTTTTAACTCGATGGTCCAACCAAGATCCATTTTGAGAATAAGTGGGTTGCTGGAGGAATTGTGTACCCATATTTCCTTATTGCCGGTACCATCCTTTTTATTGTTGATCAGGAAACCTTCCACTTTTACGGCTTCACCTTTAAATTTTATTTCTTGTTCTATAGCGTCTTCTTCCGGCCGGTAGAAAAGCTCGGGCGCTGCGTTGTCGAGCGTCATCATAGTTTGGCGCTTCGGCATGTCATCATAGAATGCATCGTAGCAAAGCCAGATGGTGCTGGCGTCGGTGAGATTGAGTTCACCGCCGCTAAACTGGTTAATATACTTTCTTGACGAATGAAATCCTGCGGGCCCAATCTTGACATGGCCTGTTTTGCTGGCTGGTGCCGTCATTTCATAATTAAAATCAATTCCTTTATCGTAGTCGAAACCGTTGATAGAAACAATAAAATCATATTCACTACCATAAGCGTTTACATGGTATACCAGTTTATCGCCTTTTTTGAGGTCGTAAGTAAAAGTGGCGTCGTCTTTTAGAATGCTCAGACTGAGGTTCAGGGTCTTGGCGGCGCCAACTACAATTTTTTTGGCCTTTCTTACCTTGCTGGTCTTTTTGGTTGTTTTGATCGCTGCTTTCGGCTTTGCTTTCTGTGCCATAGCTGTTCCGGCCACAAGGGTAGCAAAGGCAAACACAGCTATAAGTATTTTTTTCATGTCTGAAATTTTTTCCAAATTAATTGTTTTTTAACTTCTGTAACACCGCCTGTCGCGGATAAATTTTATTGTGCTGTAAAATGAATATTTTCATGCAGGCCGGCTGTGAAAAATTGCAACCCCGTAAAACTATTTATTTGATGAAACCTATTCTCCTATTCTTCCTTTTACCGATCGCCGTATTTAGTCAAAAGCTTTCCCGGCCCGAGCTCATTCGTTGTGAAGCGACGGCAAAGAACGTGACCATTATCCGCGACAACTGGGGGATTCCACATGTCTATGGTAATACCGACGCCGACGCTGTTTTTGGCCTGATGTATGCCCAGTGCGAAGATGATTTTAAACGGGTAGAGATGAACTAT
Organism: Chitinophagaceae bacterium; assembly: GCA_039925965.1. Classification (GTDB taxonomy): domain Bacteria; phylum Bacteroidota; class Bacteroidia; order Chitinophagales; family Chitinophagaceae; genus JAZKFT01. Next base: position 140,518 of record JBDSXW010000051.1, on the reverse strand, counting down.
ATCGTAAAACTGGGGCGGCTTTCGGAGCTGAATGGTGAGCAAGATTTGTACAACGACCTGCTGATCAAAATGCTGATCGATTCGGCCGAAGCGGTGAGCGATTACAACCGGGCGGAACCCTGGATGAAACAATTACTTAATGCCTGGGCTGATGGTATCAATTTTTATCTATATAAAAATCAGCAGGTTACACCCGCCATGATCACCCGTTTTAAACCTTGGTACCCACTGCTATGGACCGACGGCAGTATTGGAGCTATTAACACCGCCGATATTACCACGACCGACCTAAAAAACTTTTACTCCGGCGAAGCACCTGATCACACGATGATTGAAACCGAAATCGATCAGCAAACCGGCTCTAATGGCTTTGCGCTTGGGCCTTCAAAAACCGCTTCGGGTAGTGCCATCCTGTATATCAACCCGCATGTAACTTTTTACTTCCGGCCCGAGGTGCAGGTAGTAAGTCATCAGGGACTTAATGCCTATGGGGCTGTAACCTGGGGGCAGTTTTTTGTATACCAGGGATTTAACGAACATTGCGGCTGGATGCATACCAGCAACAATGTGGATGTAGCCGATACCTACCTTGAGAAAGTGTCTGAAAAAAATGGCAAAATGAACTACGAATATGAAGGTGCGCAAAAGCCGGTTACGGAGAAGATGATCGCCCTTCGGTACCTCGAAGCCGGGACATTGAAAACAAAAAACATTAAAGCATACTACACCCATCATGGCCCTGTGATGGCAGTCCGGAATGGGAAATGGATCAGCCTGAGATCGTACAATCGCTCCATCATCAGCCTGGCGCAAAGCTGGAAACGAACGAAGGCGAACGGTTTTGAAGACTATAAAAAAGTGATGGACATGCTGGGCAATACTTCTAACAATACCGTGTATGCCGATGATAAAGGCAATATCGCTTACTGGCACGGGAATTTTATTCCTGCAAGAGACCCCTCGTACGATTGGAGCAAACCGGTGGACGGAACCATTGCAGGTACGGAATGGAAGGGGCTTCACCGGGTAGCGCAAACGGTGCACCTGTATAATCCAGTCAATGGCTGGCTGCAGAACTGTAATTCCACGCCGTTTACCGTAGCGGGAAATAATAGTCCGCTGCGTGGCAATTACCCGCACTATATGGCGCCTGATGGCGAGAATTTCAGGGGCGTTAATGCAGTACGGTTATTGAGCAAAGGACACAATTACACCATCGACAAAATAATTGCGGACGGTTATGATACCTATCTTTCGGCTTTTGAAATATTGTTGCCAGCGTTAGTCAATTCTTTTGACATGTCCTTAAAACCAACGGATTCGTTGTATGCGCCTTTAAAAGATATGATGGATGTTTTACGGACATGGGATTACCGAAGCAGTGCAGGTAGTATCGCGACCACCCTTGCTGTGGAATGGGCCTATGCAGTAAGCCCAGCCATACAAAAAGTATACATTAGCCAGGATGAAAATGACCAGGTGGAGAGAACCCGACAGTTTGCCGCTTCAGCATCTGCGGCAGCATTATTGCAGCCCCTGCTACAAGTAAAAATAGACCTGGTTAAACGGTTTGGCAAATGGCAAATGCCCTGGGGTGAGGTCAACCGTTTTCAGCGGATCGCCAACGAAGCGCAGGATCGTTTTGAGGATGCCCAGCCCAGCATGCCGGTTGGTTTTACATCGGCACTTTGGGGACAGTTGCCATCCTATAACAGTAAATATTATCCTAATACCAATAAGCGGTACGGGGTAAGCGGTAACAGTTTTATATGTGCTGTGGAGTTTGGGAAAAGGATCAAAGCGAGGTCGTTGCTGGCCGGCGGAGAGAGCGGTGATCCAACTTCAAAACACTTTTCCGACCAGGCTGAAATGTACACCCAGGGCCGGTTTAAAGAGGTTTTGTTTTATAAGGAAGATGTATTGAAACATATAGAAAGAAAATACCACCCGGGTGGGTAAAACCGAAATTTGGTTTTGAAGAGTTATTACCTGCCATAAGGTCATCGGTCAATAGGTCAGTGACCCGTTGACACAATGAACCCATGACCGGTTTGCGGTTCTGCTCATTGATAAATATAGTAAGATGCCCTGGCGTATACTGTACGAAAAATAAATAAAATGATTAACCTGACCGGCCTCGTTGCCGTATTTATATTAATCGCTGCGGCATGCACGAGTATTCGCAAAAAGCCTGCATTACTCACAGGTGATATTTGCACCATCGACGAAGGCCATGGTCTGTTTGGAGTGGTGAAAGTGCTGGCGATAGACAACGACCGGATCCACGTAAAAATGTATACCAATAAATTTTATTCAAGGCCGGAAATGATTGACGCCACCACGCTTTCCATGGAGGTAACTGAAGATGATCCTGAAACACCGGGCATTCCTCATCTGCCTTATGTGAAAGTGGATTTTCATGCGCTGAAACCAGAAGTGGAAGCTACTGAAGCTGTTTATGCGGAGGAGTTGGAGCCGTATAGAATTTGGAAACGGTCATAGAGGATGGTAATTCCTGCAGAGTCCGTTACCACCTCCGTCAGGCAAGAACCTGCCACCTCCGCCAGCGGAGGACACAAACGGAGTCGCTCGTACAGATATGAGACATTGTTTACTTTCGAGTGGCAATGTCTGTCGATACAAAAAATAAAAAAATCCCGCCGTTAAAGTCAATGGCGGGATTTTTTTTGGTTAGAATATCGCAAACGGATGATCGAATGGGTCGTCATCCCTATTGCGTTTCCAGAACGATTTGATAGCTGCACCCAGCTTTTTGAAAACATCAATTTGAAAGAACCGTTTCTTTTTCATAACAGGAACATTTTGAGGTCAACAATTTTTATAGGTCAAAAATCTTACACCAACGCTACCTAAAATCCCGCCCCTGAAACCAGGAGCGGGATTTTTAATTTCCAGTCTATTATCCAAATACTGTTATCTAAATACTTTTATCTAAATACTATTATCTAAATACTATTATCTAAATACTTTTATCTAAATACTATTATCTAAATACTATTATCTAAATACTATTATCTAAATACTACTATCTAAATACTATTATCTAACTACTATTAATATCCACCCATGCCGCCCATATCAGGAGCACCATGTGCATGAGCAGCTTCTTTAGCGGGCTTGTCGGCGATTACACACTCGGTAGTGAGGAGCATACCAGCGATAGAAGCGGCATTTTCCAAAGCTACACGGGTAACCTTTGTAGGATCGATTACACCAGCTTTCAGCAGGTTCTCATACACTTCAGTACGTGCATTGAAACCGAAATCACCCTTGCCTTCGCGGATCTTCTGAACGACAACCGAACCTTCGATACCGCAGTTGGCAACGATCTGGCGCAGTGGCTCTTCCAAACAACGACGAACGATAGCGATACCAGTTGTTTCATCGGCATTAATGCCTTTGAATTTATCCAACGCTTCAACCGCACGGATATAAGCAACGCCACCACCAGGTACGATGCCTTCTTCTACGGCAGCGCGGGTAGCGTGTAATGCATCATCCACCCGGTCTTTCTTTTCTTTCATTTCAACTTCGGTAGCAGCACCTACATACAATACTGCAACACCGCCGCTCAACTTAGCAAGACGCTCCTGTAATTTCTCACGGTCGTAATCGCTGGTCGTATTTTCTACCTGGGATTTGATCTGGTTAACCCTTGCAGTGATATCCGCTTTTTTGCCTTTACCGCCTACGATGGTTGTATTGCCTTTATCAATTGTGATAGACGTAGCCTGTCCTAAATAAGTAAGGTCAGCATTGTCGAGTTTGAAACCTTGCTCTTCGCTAACCACGATACCGGCTGTAAGAATCGCCAGGTCAGTCAGCATTTCTTTACGACGATCGCCAAAACCAGGCGCCTTAACTGCAGCTACCTTGATGGTACCACGTAATTTATTTACCACCAGGGTAGCCAGTGCTTCACCTTCCAGGTCTTCAGCGATAATTACTAAAGGACGGCCGGTTTGAGCTACTTTCTCCAGGATGTGCAGGATGTCTTTCATAGCGCTGATCTTCTTGTCGTAGATCAGGATATAAGGATTGTCCAGCTCAACGCTCATTTTTTCGCTGTTGGTTACGAAGTAAGGACTTACATAACCACGGTCAAATTGCATACCTTCTACTACGTCAACGGTAGTATCGGTACCCTTAGCTTCTTCCACCGTGATCACACCTTCTTTACCTACTTTTTGCATGGCTTCAGCAATCAATTTACCAATTGCACTATCGCTGTTGGCACTGATTGTAGCTACCTGCTCAATTTTCTTGCTGTCGTTACCCACAGTTTGAGATTGGGCACGCAGGTTCTCAACGATTTTAGCAACCGCCTTGTCGATACCACGTTTCAGGTCCATTGGATTGGCACCGGCAGCTACCATTTTCAGGCCTTCGCCAATAATGCTTTGGGCAAGAACGGTAGCAGTAGTCGTACCGTCACCAGCGATATCCGCGGTTTTAGAAGCTACCTCTTTCACCATCTGGGCTCCCATATTTTCAATCGGGTCTTCCAGTTCTATTTCTTTAGCTACCGTTACACCATCCTTAGTGATCTGCGGCGCACCGAATTTCTTTTCAATTACCACGTTGCGGCCTTTTGGTCCGAGGGTAACTTTTACTGCGTTGCTCAATGTATCTACACCCTTCTTCATTCTGTTACGGGCTTCGATGTCGAAAAATATTTGCTTTGACATAAATAGATTTTTAGATTTTAGTACAAAGTACTCAGACTTGTACCGTGATGTTGTTAGATTTTTGATTGAAGTACAAAGCATTCATACCGTGGCACTTGTTAGCCAGGTTTCTAGTCTTTGTACTAATATCTCAGTACTGGGTACTATACGATCGCCAGGATATCACTCTCCCTCATGATCAGGTATTCCAGACCTTCAAGGGTAATTTCAGTTCCTGCATATTTGCCATACAAAACAGTATCCCCTGTTTTTACGGTCACCGGCTCATCTTTTTTGCCAGGTCCTGCGGCAATTACTACGCCACGTTGAGGTTTTTCTTTAGCAGTATCCGGGATGATGATGCCTCCGGCACTCTTTTCTTCAGCAGCGGCTGGCTTTACGATCACCCTGTCATGCAGCGGGGTAACGCTTGGTTTTGTTGCTTTCGCCATGGTTGTTATGTTTTTAATTTTTGAATAAATTGGTTCGACAATGGCAGCTAACGAAGATTGTGCCAATTAAGGGGCATGTCAAAGATGGCAGATGCTATATCCGCAGATCCAGTTTTTGGCGGCTTCAAAAAACATTCTGTCTGTTTTGTGGGGCACAATGTCAGTATCATCACCGCCGCTTCAACAAAAGAAGTGATTCGATATTAGATTTTCTGCCAGTAAGCATTTGAAGAACCCAAAATCCTATCTTCGACGCTTACCATGTTATTGACTTTTATTCCCCATTGCATTTTAACAGGATGCAAAGGCTATAGCCCATTTCCGATGCCTTCAGCTGGTGCCGGTTGAGTTTCCTTAGCCGTTTTTATTTGGCCGCCAAAAAAAATCAAAACCAAAATTTACCCGTTATGAGCCATCATTACAAAAAATTACTTGTGGGACTTGCCACAGGTTTACTGCTTTTCAACTCCGTTAAGGCACAGGAAATGGATTTTGCGGCCGCCAAAACACTCATCCTAAAAAATGCCGGCAGAATAGGCATCACTTCAGCCGATGTGAATGAGGCTGTTGTTACCGATGCCTACACGGATCCTTCGTCGAAGATTAGTTTTGTATACCTCCAGCAGGCCTACAAGCAGATTAAAGTGTATAACACTATTATCACCTGCGCTTTCCGCGATGGTAGCTTTTTGTATTCCTCCGGCAATTTCGTGCAGGCCTTAGCCACAAAAGCTGGCAGTATTACTCCCGCAATTCCTTATATGGATGCCATTAAAGTCACAGCGCTTCACCTGGGCCTTAGCACAACCGCACCACTGGTAACCGTCTCTGACCTGTTTGCTACCGAGAAAAAATACTCCGTGGCAGCCACCGCCATTGCCAACCGTAATATTGACGTGACGCTCGTGTTCACCCCGTCTGGCGATAAGCAGCAGATGACACTTACCTGGAATGTAAATATTGATGTAAAAGGATCTGCCGACTGGTACAATGTTCGCATCAACGCATTGAATGGCGATTTTGTGCAGGAAGATAACTGGACCGTAGACGAGAAAAACGCCGTTAACAACAGTGTCGTACCGATCCCCGGAAATATTCAGGCCCCCGTCGAAAATGAGCAGGTGTCCCCGGTAAAAAAAATCGAAAAAGGAAACGGACAAAACACAGAAAAAAATCCCGCGCCTTCCATTCCGCCTATTTTTCTGAATGCGGCAACTGTAACAAATGCTAACTACCGGGTAGTACCTTTTCCGCTTGAAAGCCTGAATTTTGGTGCTATTGCTACGGTAAACAAACCATGGCTTTTGGCTGGTGCGGGTAACAATGCCACCACTAATGGCTGGCATTATGATGGTGCCACCAATTACAATATTACCCGGGGCAATAATGTGTTTGCCTATCTTGATGTGGCGGCCCCGTTAAATTCCTCCAACGCCGCTACCAACTGGCCAGACACATCGACCACACCTGATCCATCGCTCGCTTTTGATAACACCCCGATATTTAACCAGCAGCCAGGTAGCTCCGCCAATAATGTTAATAAGAAGTTTGCCGTAGATAATTTGTTTTACTGGAATAACCTGATGCACGACGTGTTTTACCAATATGGATTAAACGAAGTTTCTGGTGCCTTTCAGGATGATAATTTATCAAGAGGTGGTACAGGAAATGACCATGTAAACGCCCAGGCGATGGATGGCGCCGGTTACAACAATGCCAATTTCAGCACACCTGTAGATGGATCCAGCGGGCGTATGCGGATGTACTTGTGGAGTGGCACACCACCTTGTACCATCAATTCTCCCGAAGCAATCGCAGGGCCGGTGCTGGCAGCGGAAGCTGGTTTTACCACCACTGTCCCCAGCAAGCTTATTAATACAGGCCCTAAAACCGGTAATGTAATCTGGTATACCGATGCCTTTGGCGGCAGCGGCCATACCGGTTGCGGTGTTGCCACCAATGCAGCCGCTATCGCCGGCAATATAGCCCTTATAGATGCCTTCGGTGGGACCGGTTGCACTACCTATGCTTTTAAAGTAAAAAATGCCCAGAACGCCGGTGCCGTTGCAGTAATTGTATATTCAAGTACTGCCACTCCCCTTAATATTGGAGGTACTGATGCTACAGCAGCGACCATAGCAATACCCGTCATCTCCATACCCAATTCGGTGGGCGTATCTATCAGCAACCAGCTTACACTTGGTAACCCCGTAAACTTCACGATGACCAGCGGTATCTACCTTGATGGTGATATCGACAACGGTATCGTCGCCCACGAATATGGGCACGGCATCTCCAACAGGCTTACCGGCGGACCTGCTAACTCAAGCTGTCTGGGCAATGCAGAGCAGGGCGGTGAAGGCTGGAGTGATTATATGGCACTGATGATGACCACCAACTGGGCAACTGCCAATCTTACAGATGGCCTGCTTTCAAGGCCTGTAGGGACTTATGCCTATAACCAGCCTGCCAACGGAATCGGTATCCGGAGATACCCTTTCAGCACCAAACTTCTTATTGACCCACTGACCTATGCGGACATGGCTGCCAGCACTGAGGTACATAATATCGGCGAAATATGGTGCTCAGCCCTTTGGGACATGACCTGGAATATCATTACCCAACAGGGGGCTATTACTTCCAATTTGTACAACGCAGGGGGGCCAGGTGGCAATGTAATTGCCTTGAACCTGGTAACGATGGGCATGAAATTTCAGCCGTGTACCCCGGGCTTTCTGGATGCCAGGAACGCGATACTGGCTGCAGATTCAATTCTGTATGGCTACGCTCACAAATGCGCCATCTGGGACGCCTTTGCCCGCAGGGGAATGGGATATTCTGCCCTCCAGGGGTTAAGCACCAGTGCTACAGACCAGACCCCTGCCTTTGACTTGCCAGCGGGTCTCCAGGTAAGCAGGCCACTACCTACCGTAGTTTCTATTAACTCTCAAACAGCGTTTACACATACCGCCACCTGCGGCTGCGCCCCGATTACAGGTTATGTAGTGAGGGATACCATACCAAGCGGATTTAGTTATGTAACCAGTTCTCCTTTAGGTACGGTTAACGGAAATGTGTTAAGCTTCCCCGCTTCAGATTTCACGGCTTCTCAATCGAAAAATTTTACGATCACATTGCAGGCACCTGCCACAGGATGCCTGGTTGATTCGGTATTGAACGATAACCGTGAAACAAAGACTGTTGGTGGTTTTGCAACGTCCGGTGCGCCGGGCTGGAGCGCATCAACGGTTAAATCGCACACACCCGCTTCATCCTGGTTTGCATCCGACCCAGCCGCGATTTCTTCATCCTCGCTTACATCTGCTAATACCGCCATGACGGGTGCCCAAAACCTAAGTATCCTTTCTTTCTGGCATACTTTTAATACAGAGATCAGGTATGATGGAGGGGTGGTAGAATATTCCACAGATGGCAGTACCTGGATTGACGCATCGCCATTTTTTTACAACTATATCTATAATACGCAGATGGATGCCTCCACCGTGCTGACGGGCCGCAAAGCCTTCTCAGGTAACAACGCTGCCTTTACGCCTTCGTTGCTTAACGTTACCTCGTTGGGCACTACACCGGTGGCCTTCAGGTTCAGAATGGAAAGCGATAACGGAGGCAGTGGTGATGGTTGGTTTGTGGATGATATTATCCGGGCCAATGGTTGTGGCGGCATTTTAAAAACGGGCATTTATAACAGCGGCGGCGTAAGACAGGATACTTTGCTGCAACCCGTATTTGTAACTACAGCAACCTTGCCATTAACGCTTCTCTGGTTCTACTCGGGCCAGGTGGGTAACCAGGTAGCTCTCAACTGGAAAACAGTATCTGAATATAATGTCCGCGATTTCACCATCGAATGGAGTGCAGATGGCAACAGGTGGAGTAATATCGGCTCATCGCGTGCCTTAAACGGAAGCAGCAATAGCTATGATTTTATACATGCTACTCCGGTGAATGGCAATAACTACTACCGGATTAAAATGAATGACGCAGATGGTCATTTTACTTATTCGCCCGTAAGAACAGTCAATATGCTGGATAAGAAAAAACCAATGGTATCGTTGGTTCCAAACCCGGTTACTACCGATGCAATGCTTTACATCTCTAAAGAGGTAAATGCACGGTCGGTTAAGATCTACAATGCCGCTGGTGGCCTCGTTCAAAAGGTGGAAACCAGCAACATGCAGCAGTTGCAGATATCAACTGCCAACTTGCCTGCAGGCGTTTACACGATTGAAACCAACGGCAAAGGCCGCTACGTTACAAGAATGATTGTGAAGCATTGATAAAGGACTAATATTTTACCCAACAAAAAACTGCCCTGGTCCTCACCGGGGCAATTTTTTTAGAGGCATTGATGCCATGTATTATAGAAGCCATTATCTAAAGTTGAAAAAGCCTACAATGAAACTGGTGAATTTCGATTAGTAGGGTAGAGCCAGCTGCATTTCGTGTGCCAGCGGGCGTTGAAACTCCCAGATTAGACAATTTGCAATTAAATGCAACCTACTAGTGCTATTGAACATTGTTTTTTTAAGCCACGGCGATTATAAAATGGTCTGAAAGGTCCTCGTCCGGTTGATTTTCAAATCGCGCAGGATACCACTTTTTGGATTAAAGCTGATATTAAAAGAGGGATACAGCCCCACCGGGGTTACATTGATGGACAGCTGCCAGCAGTGCATTTCGCGACTGATGAACATGGAGAACTGCTCGATGCTCAACTTCCGGGCATCTACGAAACCAGAGCCACCTAATTTCCATTTGGGAGAAAGGCTGAAGTCGCCGCTAAGGTTGAGATTGGCAGATGTAGTCGAGGTAAAACCGCTATAGTCTGGCTTGGGTTGCTTGTTGATATTTAAGGAGAAGGAAAGGCTGAGCGTCCACGGAATATTAAAATCGGTGAACTCGGCAGGGTGGTTGCGGATGTATTCCTGCTGCCGATAATCTTCTTCTGGGTTGTAGTAGTCGTTGTCTTTATGTGTCTGCTCTTCAGCTGCTTTTTTATCTTCCTTCTTTTTGCTTTGCAGACTCGTGCTTAGGCTAAGACTTGCATTGTTGATATTACCCAGCTTAAAGTGGTCGCCACTCCAGGCATATCTACGCGTACGCTGACCAAACTTGTTGAGCTCGTAGGGTATCAGCGAGGTACTGGCGGTGATGCTGATTTTATCAAAAAGTGTCGTACCCATGTAAATAGAAATATCGCTCAGCTTATTGGTATCTCCCTGGGCAAAAAAGTTGTACCCACTGTTAATGCTCAAATTGTCGAGTAGCCTTATTTTTTTGGTCGCCTTGCCACTGGTATCTGACTTGTCTTTTACCTTGGCTTCTATCTGCTGGTTGATGCCAAAACTCATACCACCAAAGGGGCCCGGTGGCGTTTGCGGACCACCGGAGATAGCATTAAAAGTAAGTTTTGTACCGAATGAGTCCACCTGGCTTTGGTAGTAGAATTTTTTGGTAAGATCGGGCGTATAATTAAGGCTGATATTTGGCCGGATGGTATGCCGGATGGCTACGAGATTTTTTCCTTTGAAATTGAAGGTTCCAAAAATTCCTGTTTGAATGCCTAATGAAGCACTTGCTTGCCGGGTGGCGAAAAAGCCGCGGGTTTGCAACGTGTCCAGCCGTTTGGTAACCGGGTTCCAGCTATGCAATATTTTCTGGCCAAACCATCTTTCCGAATAAGAAATACCCGGCGACACCTGGAACACACCCATCGAGGGCAGCGCCAGGGTAATGGGGATCGAGTGGGTAGCGCCCCATTGCGCCGTATCCAGCAAATGGCTAATCAACGATTTGCCCCGGGTTTCGCGGTAGTTGATGGTATCATAAAAAGCAAACTGGTTTTGCACCTGGCCACTGTACGAAATGCCGAATTTTTCATACCATTTTTCCTCACCTATCCGCTCTTCTTTTTTGAAAGGGAAGAAAGTGGCGGCATTAAAGTTCAGGTTGGGAAGGTTGATATTATACAAATGCAGGTTATTATTCTGGCTATGTGTAGCCGATGCCTGGAGATTGTATTTGCCCTGCTTCCAGCTTTTGGAATATTGTATGGCTGATGTAAGTGTATTGGTATAATTGGCAATAGGATTGTTGGCGATGCTTTGGTTGAATTTAGAACTGCTGATGTTTACGTTGGCGCCAAAAGTCACACCCGGCCGGGCCTTGCTATCCATAGAATGGTTCCAGCCCAGGCTATAAGTGTTTCCCACGCTATAATCGGGGTCACCCTTAAAGTTGAATTTGGTGTGCTGATAGGTAACATTTAAAGATCCGCTGTAGCGGTAGCGTTTTCGGTAAGTAGGCACAATATTGACCATATGCCCGCCATAACTGTAAATATTAGTGCGTACAGTTACATCCAGGAACTCGCTGAGCACTTTGTAATAGCCCAGTCCTTCAAGCCCATAGCCGAAATATTGAGTGGCGGAAAAAGATGGCGCGAGAAAACCACTATGCCGCCCCTGGCTTAATGGGAATATGCCGAAAGGAATTCCGATCGGTATGGGGATACCTTCTATCTCTGGATAAGTAAGTCCGGTATATGCCCACTTGTTATTTACCAGCTTCATTTTATTCGTTCTGAAAGCAAAGTGGGGCGTATCCAGGTTACAAGTAGTGAACCGTCCTTTCCATGCAAAAAATTCGTTTGTGGAAATTTTCTTGATCCGCTCAGCATAAACGTACATCTCACCCTGTTTGGTGATGGTTTTTTTGGATAAACCCTTTTGGGTTTTCATATTGAACATGACAGAATCACTCGACGAAGTCATATCGCCATCTATCATCACGGGGCTGCCAACGGTAATGCCACTGGTATCCAGAACTCCATATGCTTTGGCCAACTGTTTCTGATTATCCAGTTCGATTACTGCCGCAGTAATATCCATGGTCTCATATTTGGCGTTAGCCTTGCCGTAGAGGAGAAACTTCTTACCCGGGATATCCAGTACGCCGCTGTCTTCTGCGGAGTACTCTATCGGTGAACTGAGGCTGTCTTTAGATATATTATCCAGGCTAAAAGTATCCACCACCACGATCGGCGTATCTTTTTTGCGCAGGCTATCGCTAAATTTTTTTAATGGAATCCGGACGGTACTATCCGATATAATTTTTAGAGGAATCGTATCTTTAGCCGCGCCTTTAACAACTGGTCGTTTTGTTAAAGGCTTTTTAAATTTCTTTTTTTGATTGGGCTGTGCCGCTATTACCAACGTTATTAGCAGCAATGAGAAACTAAGCGCCGCCCATGCAAGTTGTTTTGCCCTATTTTTACGCTGATCGATTCTCATAAATGTGCTCAAAAGTAACGTGTATGGAATAACACAAAACTGGTTAATCGTTAAAAAGTGAATGACGGATGTTAAAAAGAACCCTTATCCCAAAGATTGCCCTGGTGATGGCTTCATTTTGTGGAATTGCAGTGATACACGCGCAAAGGCCACCTCTTCAAACTATTATATTAGATCCTGGCCATGGCGGCATTGATCCTGGAGCACACGGTGAGTATAGTACAGAGGCACAATGTGCACTGGCTATCAGTTTTAAAGTTCGCGACCTGCTGGCGCAGGAAATGCCGAATGTGAAAGTGTTAATGACACGGGAAAAAGACGAACTGCCCGGCGGCGGCCGCAGTAAAGATGCCGCCTTAAAATACAGGGCCAATTTTGCCAATGAAAACAAAGGCGACCTGTTTCTCTGTATTCACCTCAATTCGGCCAATGTAAAGTATGGCCGTCGATTGGATGGCTATCGCACCGAAAACTATTTTGTGTACACCGGCAAGGGCAAGCGAAAAAAGAAAATCGCTAAAACCAGGGAAGTGCCCATTTATACCAAATACCGACTGCCACACGATGAACAGGCACATGGTACAGAGACCTATATCTGGGCGGCTGACAAAACCAAAGCGAAGGGCAATGCTGTAGAAACCACCGAAGGATCCAATAAGGAAGAGGGCCTGGAATCTGACTCAGCATTTGATGCTTACCTTAATTCGGTAGAATACAAGATTAAAATGGGCCAATACACAAAGGTGTTCTTCGCCAAAAGCAAGACCCTGGCTACATTTACTGAAGACGAATTCATTGGCGTCGGCCGGCACAGCCGGGGTGTAATGCAGCGTAATGAAAAAGGCATCTGGGTGCTCCAGGCCACCGGGATGCCGAGCGTGCTCGTGGAAACCGGTTTTATCAGCGACCGTGAAGAAGAAGATTATCTCAACAGCGAAAAGGGCCAGATGGAAGTGGCGGCAAATGTAGTAACCGCGGTAAAAAAATATAAAGAACTGCTGGAATCAAAGATTAAAACTCCGGTGGCAATACCCGTAGGCGGAAACAAGTAGCATTCCAATTCAGCATATATTCACAATGCCCTGTATCTCCGTACAGGGCATTTTTGTTTTCGTACCCGGCTCACGCAGGCACCCGCCAAAGCTGCTGAAATTGTATCATTCATTCCCAATTTGGACTTCTGCATATAAGCATTAAACCGCAATAGCGTGCAAACTAATGCACGTGTAATCCAATGATTTCTCGTTTATATTGCACCCTTATTTTCAAAAGAAAAAAATAAGAAACTTATGTGTGGAATTGTTGGTTACACTGGCCCAAGGGAAGCTTACCCCATTATTTTAAAAGGATTAAAACGACTGGAGTACCGTGGATATGATAGCGCTGGTGTGGCTTTGCTGAACGATGGTTTGAAAGTGTACAAGAAAAAGGGTAAAGTGGCCGACCTGGAAGAAAGCCTGCTGGGGCAGGATCTTCACGGGCATATTGGCATCGGCCATACCCGCTGGGCCACCCATGGCGAGCCCAGCGACCGCAATGCCCACCCGCATCAAAGCAATAGTGGCAACCTGGCAATCATCCACAATGGTATCATCGAAAATTACGCCCCGATCAAAGAAGAATTGCAGCGCAAAGGCTACTGTTTTACTAGTGACACTGACACCGAAGTGTTGCTGAATTTTATTGAGGACATTAAGAAAAATAATGAATGCAGCCTGGAGGAAGCACTTCGGGTAGCCCTCAAGCGAATCGTGGGTGCTTATTGCATACTCTTAATTGATAAAGACGATCCAGAAACGATCATTGCCGCCCGAAAAGGCTCGCCCCTGGTGATTGGCATTGGCAAAAACAGAGACGAACATTTCCTGGCGTCTGATGCTTCGCCTATTATTGAGTACACCCGCGAAGTGGTGTATGTGAACGATTATGAAATTGCCATTGTTCGCCCCGGCGAATTGATTTTAAAAAATCTGGGCAACGAAAAGCAAACGCCTTTCATTACCAAACTCGACATGGAATTGGCCAAAATTGAAAAAGGCGGCTACGACCATTTCATGCTCAAGGAAATACATGAGCAGCCGGACACGATTTACGATTGTCTCCGTGGGCGACTGCACCCGGCAGAAGGCACTATCAGCATGGCGGGGATAGAAGATCACCTGGAGGCCTTAACAGAGGCACAGCGGATGGTTATTGTAGCCTGCGGTACCAGCTGGCATGCGGGTTTGATAGCAGAATACTGGATCGAAACACTATGCCGGATTCCGGTAGAAGTGGAGTACGCCTCGGAGTTCCGGTACCGCAATCCCGTGATCAACAAAGGAGATGTCATCATTGCCATCAGCCAGAGCGGCGAAACCGCTGACACGCTGGTGGCCCTTGATAATGCCAAAGAAAAAGGCGCGTTTATTTTTGGAGTGGTAAATGCCGTGGGCAGCAGTATCGCCCGCATGAGTGACGCAGGCGCCTACACACATGCAGGACCTGAAATTGGCGTAGCCTCAACCAAGGCCTTTACAGGTCAGCTTGCCGTGTTAGCCATGATGGCATTAAAGATCGGCTACGCAAAAGGCACCATAGAAAAAGACAACTATATGGCTTTATTGAAAGACCTGCAAGCCATCCCGGAAAAGGTAAAAGAAATTCTCAAAGACACCACCACCATACAGCGGATCGCTGCGAAGTATAAAGATGCCCGCGACTTCCTCTACCTCGGTCGTGGTTATAATTTCCCCGTAGCGCTGGAAGGTGCATTAAAGCTGAAAGAAATATCCTATATACACGCCGAAGGCTACCCGGCCGCGGAAATGAAGCATGGCCCGATTGCCCTGGTGACAGAAGAACTACCCGTGGTTTTTGTTGCTACCAAAGACGCCTTTTACGAAAAAATTGTGAGCAACGTACAGGAGATCAAAGCCAGGCTGGGCAAGGTGATTTGTGTGGCTACAGAGGGTGATACCATTATTCCTGGCATGGCTAACGATGTAATGTTTGTACCCGATACGGATGAGATTTTCGGACCAATGCTGAGCACCATTCCGATGCAGTTGCTGAGTTATTATATAGGCATCGCCAAAGGCATTAATGTGGATATGCCCAGGAACCTTGCGAAATCGGTAACTGTTGAATAGAGGCGAGTAGGAAATGGTGAGTGGCTAGTAGGTGATGACAAATACGAAGTTGTTAGTTTTTTTTAGTGGTAGGATTTGGGTTCTTATTTCTTGAAGTATTTTTTTCAGCCATATCTTCCGCATAAAAATTATCGGCATGTTGAAACTTTCGCATAAACAACTTGATGTTTATCAGTACGGACTGAAATTAGTAACTGAGGTGTATGAGCTTACGAAAACATTTCCTTCTGAGGAACGCTACCTGCTTGTAAATCAACTAAGAAGAGCCGTAGTTTCGGTGTGTAGTAATTTGGCTGAGGGTGCGGCTAGAAAAAGTAAAAAGGAGACGGTGCGCTTTTATGAAATTTCTCGTAGCTCACTCGTCGAGATCGATACGCAGATTGAGATATCATTACTCCTGCAATATTTAAAGGCGAATCAAATAAAGAAAATGGAAGAATACCTTGAATCCTGCTTTAGAATGATGTCAAAAATGATTTCCAACATTGAATTAGGTTTAAGTGAGGCGGATAAACGCCGATCCGAATAATTTTATACCAAAATTGCTCGTTCGCTGCAACTCAATGGCTATTTGATGGGCTCATACCCATTCTCCTAAATTCTCTTTATTGCTTAAATAGCGTCTTCCCCCTAGCCTCTATCCACTTCCCACTAGCCTCTCTCCACTTCCTACTAGCCTCTCTCCACTTCCCCCTAGCCTCTCTCCACTTCCCACTAGCTTCTCTCCACTTCCCACTAGCCTCACCTAACTACCAGCCTTGCCTATGAACAATATCAAAAAACTACCACTACATACCCTCGGGTATAATTTCATAGAGCCGCAATATTTGCCGGAAGGCGAGGACGAATATTACCTGCGTAATTTTCAAAACCGGAATGGGATCGCTTACCGCCAGTTAAGCGCCTACGAAATAGAAGTGCTCGTTCGTAACCGCAATACTAGCGACAACTGGAATAACTTATTGGTAAGCGATGCGTTTAATCCGGAGCTGGTGAAAAACTGTAAGTTTTACGGTCTGGTGCGCATTGGAAAACTAGAACCTTATTTCCTGGAATTCAGCAGGCTGAGAACACCGGTGGGCCTGTATAACAGTACCATTATCAGCTGCGATTTCGGCGACAATGTAGTGATCGATAATGTAGACTACCTGAGTCATTATATCATTGGCACCGAGGCGATGATCATTAATGTAAATGAACTGCTTACAACACCGATTGCAAAGTTCGGTAACGGGGTGCTCAAGGATGGAGAGCCGGAATCCATACGAATCTGGATGGAACTATGCAATGAAAATGCCGGCCGCAAAGTGATTCCGTTTAATGGGATGCTACCGGGCGATGCATGGCTTTGGAGCAAGCACCGCGACAACCCCAGACTGCTGGAACAATTCAAGGTTTTTACGGAGAAGAAATTTGATAAGCTGCGGGGTTACTATGGTAAGATAGGCGACCGCACGGTTATCAAAAACTGCAAGATCATCAAGGATGTATGGATCGGCAGCGATGCCTACCTGAAAGGCTCCAACAAGATCAAAAATGTATGGATCAACAGCGGCCCGGATGCGAAGAGCCAGATCGGCGAAGGATGCGAAATCGTGAACGGGATTATCGGTTTTAATTGCCGGATATTCTATGGAGTAAAGGCTGTACGTTTTGTAATGGCCGATAATTCACAGCTCAAATATGGTGCCCGTCTTATCAATTCTTACCTCGGAAATAACGCTACGATTTCCTGCTGCGAAGTGCTGAACAGCCTAATCTTTCCGGCACATGAACAACATCATAATAACTCGTTTTTATGCGCTGCCGTGGTGATGGGGCAAAGCAATATCGCAGCGGGAGCCACCATTGGCAGCAACCACAACAGCCGGGCGGCAGATGGCGAAATCGTTGCTGGCCGTGGATTTTGGCCGGGCCTCTGTGTAAGTCTTAAGCACAATTCCAAATTTGCTTCTTTTACCATATTAACCAAGGGCGATTACCCGGCCGAACTGAATATCCCAATTCCGTTTTCATTGGTAAGCAATGATGTGGCCAACGATAAACTGACGGTGATGCCGGGCTATTGGTTTATGTATAATATGTACGCCCTGGCCCGCAATGCCTGGAAATATACAGATCGCGACCATCGGCCGGACAAGACACAATTCCTCGAATTTGATTACCTGGCCCCTGATACCATCAACGAAATTTTTGATACCCTGCGGTTGTTGCAACTATTTACCGGAAGGGCATATATTAAAAAAGAAAGAACAGGGTCTTTTACCGATGAAGAAGCCATCACCATCGGAACGAAATTACTGGATGGTCAGCAAGAAATTATTTCAGAACTGGAAGTGCTGGGGGAAGGCTTTGAAAACAGCAAACGCAAGGTTTGCATTACAAAACCCCAGCAGTCTTACCTCATGTTTAAAGAAGTGATCGCTTATTATGGCATTATTGAAGCCATCCACTGGATGCAGCGTTGTGGGATCAGTACGTTCGAGGCATTAATAGCGCAACTTCCCCGGTCGTATAAACGTACTGCCTGGACCAATATTGGTGGCCAGTTGATGGCTACAGATGTAGTTGCCAAATTTATTGAGAAAATAGAGCTCGATAAGATTGATAGCTGGGATGGTGTACATGGTTTTTACAACCAGCAGGCAACATCCTACGCCCAGCAAAAACTACAGCACGCGCTGGCGAGCCTGCAGGAAATAACCGGCAAGAAACTGCGGCAGCTGGATAAAGCCGGTTGGACCGCCTTGTTGCAAAAAGCTGTGCCCACACGGGAATGGATGACCCGGGGCATACACGACAGCCGTGCAAAAGACTACAACAGTCCTTTCAGAAAAATGGTGTACGAAACCAACGAAGAGATGAACAAAGTAATGGGCAGGTTGAGTGATAATAGCTTTATTAAACAGGAGAATCTTGCCTTAAAAGTATTTAAAGATGAACTAGCTGCATTATTGAAAGTGTTCTGACGCAAAATATCAAAAGGTGAGAAAATGAACTGTCCGAAAAATCGGGCAGCTGAAATTTCCAGCTAACGATTGTAAAATGCAGTTGCAAATGTTGCCGGACCTAACATCAGTTCTTTCAGATCAAGATCAATCAAATAAATGGCTTACGCTAAACCCCGCCCGAATATCGTTATGATCACCCCAGATTTTCAACTCCAGCCAACCCTGCAAAATGAATTTGTAAAAATCCGCCCGCTGGCAGCCGAAGACTTTGACACCCTTTACCTTGTCGCCTCCGACCCGCTGATATGGGAGCAGCATCCCAACAAAAACCGGTATCAATTGGAAGCTTTTCAAAACTTTTTTAAAGGAGCTATGGAATCGGGTGGCGCTTTCCTTGTCTTTGATACCCAAACAAATGAGACCATCGGGAGCTCCAGGTTTTGCGATGCGGAAGAGGACGACCCATCCTGCGTAGCCATTGGCTATACTTTTCTGGCCAGGGATCATTGGGGTAGCACCTATAATCAGGCGCTTAAGAAGCTGATGATCGATCATGCTTTCAGGTTTGTTGACCGGGTGGTATTTCATATTGGCGCCGAAAATCGCCGATCACAAAATGCCATTGAAAAGGTGGGGGCAAAGAAAGTGGCCGAGATAGAAATGGAGTATTACGGCGAACCGTCTAAATTAAATTTCACTTACCAGATTGACAAGATCGCGTGGCAACCAAACAATACAAATAGCGCTATTCCATGATAAAAGATAGCTGAATTTATTAACATGTAAGGCGATGAATGGTTATCTTGTAAGACAATTGTTTGCCAAATGAGACACAGCTGGGTTTTCATTGTGATACTTCTGTCCTGCCAGGTACCATGCTATAGCCAACGCTATACCGTTTCGGATGCCGGATCATTCCTGAACGACGATCCCATACATAGCAGTTCTGAAATAGTTGAGTCCCTGCCATTTGCTTTTTTCGCTGAAATAATTAGCCCTGGCAGCGTTGTCAACATAAAAACAAAAAAGCATAGTGGTTTTTACATTGGCCTTGGTGCGAACCACGATACTCTTTTTATCGCAGGTTACAAGCGTTATAGGCTCCATGGTACCTGGCAAAGCTGGTACGCCGACAAAAGTCGGCGTGATTCCGGCCGTTTCGATAAAAACATGCCCGATGGCGCATGGAAGAGCTGGTTCCCAGACGGCCGTCTACGGAGCATCAGGTGGTATAGCGCATCAAAACTCGCGACGCTTAAAAATGATATTAAGCTTTTTAATCCCAAAACAACCTTGGACAGGTTAGCCATGCTGGATAAACAGCAGCCGGGCACATATGGCTACTTCACCAACGCGGCCTATTCTTTCAAGACCGTATTCCCATTTGGGAAAAAAAATGCACAGTTGCCTGCTGTTGATGCTGGTGAAATTGTAAAGAACGGCGACGTTAAAAATGCCTGCTATAAGCCGCCATTCAGCCAATGTTTCCATGATGGCTTATACGTCAATCTGTATCCTACGGGTGAGTTGAAAGACTCTGGCTATTATGCCAATGGTCTTAGAACAGGTGTCTGGATCGAAAAGATTGACGATGGGAAAATTATTGCCAAGGGTGCCTATGGGAATGGCTTCAGGTCAGGAAGCTGGTCGTTTTACACGGGCAATGGAAAGCTGCTGAGCTTAAAATATTATGATCGGCAGGGTAGAGAAATGACGAGCAAATACTACTGATTTGCAGGAGGCGGCAATTATTTCAGAAGATCCCAGGGAGACACATGGCTTTCTGTGTCATCTTCAAACGGGGCGTATTCCGCAGCTATTGCTGCTTCTTCCTGTTCTTCGCTATCAGGCAATGTTGCTGCTTCTTCGGCTATCCTACCTTCCAATGCTGCCTGTGCGTGCGATTCATGAAGCCCGTCGGTATCAAGGCGGAGGTTCTCAATGTCTTCGTCGGTTATTTTATCATCCTTATTCTCAATATGCCGTTTTACCAGTTCTGCCGGCGTTAAATGTTGCTCCTCATGTGGCTTGGGGAATGCTATGTTGATTATTTCAGACATAAAAATTAGGTTTCCATCTCCGCTGCCAAAATGATGCCACCGCTCTCGCCGGATAGTATGACCATGTACAAAATTTTTCTTTCCAAACGCAAAGACCCAGGCAGCTTCGAAGCATTCATGACGGATGAGGTAGTTGCGGCAATAGCAAACAAACCGAAGCAGGATGGAAAAATTACCGCCATAGAATTATTGAAAGACGGCCATGCCGGTCACACCAACGAATACATTTGGATATTGGGGCGTAAGTGGCGGTGCAGCCGACTTATATAATGGAGATCATAAAAGCTTTCGGTTCGGAGATGATACTGCCGCACGACTAATGTCTCGCCGGACCTGCAAAATGATGGCTTTTAAACGGTATTGGAATGTTTGAAAAAGCAGCCTCATTTCCT
Source organism: Chitinophagaceae bacterium (assembly GCA_039925965.1). GTDB lineage: Bacteria > Bacteroidota > Bacteroidia > Chitinophagales > Chitinophagaceae > JAZKFT01. Next base: position 119,531 of record JBDSXW010000051.1, on the reverse strand, counting down.
AAAAATAATAAAGCCACGGACGATAATCAGGATTCCAAACAACACAATGCCCCACAGTAGCAGAAAACTTCCGGCACCATATTTTTCTGAGATTTCATAGGAGAGATAATTAACCAATAAACCTGCGATAGTGATAAAAGAGCCGCTTACCCAATGCTTCCTGAATTCCTTTTTGTCGTGGACGTCATCTTTTACATTGTCCAAAATCAACGTAGCATAGTCGTGATTGATCCCTTCTTTTATTAATGCTGTTATGATTTCATCGTCCTTCGCCTTGTTCTGTAGCAACTGGGCCGCTTTTTTATGTAAAAGCTTCACCTTGTCTTCAATATTGGTGTCGATCATTGCAAAAAAATGGTGCCACTGTAATACGTGTTTACCGGTTATGGCGACGTAATTAATGGCTGGAGAAATCTTTTATAGGAAGCACTGCTAGGGAGTAGCAGTTAGAAACTTTCTTTCCCAAATGATGATAATCGGCTTGTCGGTACTGGTTCCGGGCCCGGATGCAGCTTCGGCTTCTTTGGTGCCTTCGAGCTTCAGCCCCATTAAGTCTATAGAAAGGTTGTTGATCTTTTTGTTGCCGTCCCTTTTAAACATGGCCGTACCGTTAAGTGCAGGCATGGTAAAGTTATCCTCGCCATATTTTACCAGGCTTACTACGCCCAGGAATGAGCAGGCCTGTAGCAAATTATTTTCAAAAGTCACAGTGATCTCACGCACAAGGGAGCCTTCACAAAAATTGTATTTGCCGGTATACTGCTGCAGGTTATCCTGGCAATACCCATTCATGAAAAATCCGGCAATAACACAGAGGGTACAAAGTATTTTTTTCACGACAGTTATATTTCTACAGTAATAGTACGAAGCTTTTCATAAATGGTTGCTACGACAGCCGGATTTTCTTTTGTTCAGCCCGCTTTATGAATAGAAAATAGCTATTTTGACATGCGAATTGTTTGCCTGATAGGAAAACTGCATGATAGGAGGCAATTCGGAATACCCGGTATCCATTCGCTACTTCAATTGCTTTTTCCATGACTCCATTTATTTCTGAATTTGTCGGTACGGCCATCCTGATCCTATTGGGCAATGGCGTAGTAGCCAATGTGGTACTTGGCAAAACAAAAGGCCATAACAGTGGCTGGATCGTTATCACTTTCGGGTGGGCGATGGCCGTATTTGTCGCAGTGTTTATCACGGCATCCTCCAGCGGCGCACATCTCAACCCTGCTATTACTATTGCGCTGGCCATCGGGGGCAAATTTGCCTGGGCCGACGTTCCATTGTATATCGTTGCGCAACTTACCGGAGCCATGGTGGGCGCATTTTTGGTTTGGCTAACTTACCGGCCACATTTTAAGACGGGTAACGATCCGGACGGGATTCTTGCCGTCTTTTGCACGGCGCCCGCTATCCGTAGGCCGGTAAGCAACCTGCTTGCAGAGGTGATCGGCAGTTTTGTGTTGGTTTTTGGTGCCCTGAACATGAATACAAAATCGGAATTTCTTGGTTCAGTAGATGCGCTGCCTGTGGCCCTGCTCGTATTCGCAATCGGGCTGAGCCTTGGCGGCCCTACCGGCTATGCCATTAACCCGGCACGGGATCTTGGCCCCAGAATTATTCATGCGCTTTTGCCTATTCCTGGCAAGAGAGACAGCGACTGGAGCTATGCCTGGATCCCAGTTATTGGCCCGGTTTTCGGCAGTGTGATAGCCGTGCTGTTGTACAACATTATCCATTAAACGCCGGTTACATTTCCTGAATACCGGCCAGGGTCAAGTTTACAAGTTCACGCGTTTACTGGTTCACAAGTTGATTTTCCACGCAACCCGGCAAAAGGTTCGCGGGTTCACAAATTCATAATTATGTTCTGAACCGTGGCCGAGAACCCACCTAATCAAATAATCACATATTCATTTAATCATAGTCAAGACAATCCTTTAATTAATCCTTCCACAAGTACGGAAACAGGATCGCTGACAATATAACAATCATCAGGTCCAGTCCCGTTAAAAGGCCTGTAAGTTGCAATACGACACCCGGCCGGAATACTTCTCCAAAGGATGCTTTGCTTAGGCGAATCAGGAGTACGAGTTGTGGAATGATGATCGGAAAACCGAGAATGGCCATCAGGCTGGCTTGCTGCTGCGCTTTGGATGCAATAGCGCTGAGCAATGTAAAAACAAGCGATAGACTGACCCCGCCCAACACGGCGATCCCAAAGAAGATAAGCCCATTTATTACGGGACTGCCAAGCAATAAAGAATATAAAAAGATACTTACCAGGCTAAGGACAATCATGAGCAGGGTGTTGCCAATCAATTTGGAAAAAATATAATCTACCGGGTTTGCTATAGTATAATAATACAGCTGGCGGCCCTTACTATCGCCTAAAAAACTTTTGGCTACAGCGTTTGTCACCACAAACAACTGCGTGATCCAGAACAAAGCATTCCATGTGCGGGCATCTGGCGTTCCGGGGCTAAACGAGAGATACAATACAAAAATCGTAGCGGCAACATACAGCAGGATCCCATACACCGCATGCTGCTGGCGAAATTCAATCATTGCATCTTTTTTGCAAAGGGCTATAATGTTGCGGAAGTTCATTGGCTGCAAAACTAAGGGATTGTAATAGCCGTAAAATTGGAAGCAATAAAGCGTTTACATGCATTAAAAATACATATCCTTCGCCAGCCTGAACGTATTACAATGCGCCTCCACGATAATTTTGACATCTGCACTGTATCCTCCGCCCATGGCCACTGTTACCGGGATATTGTTTTGTTTGCAGTACTCAAATACCAGTTGATCCCGTTGCCTGCAGCCTGCTATGCTAATGTTGAGTTTGCCATATTTATCGGTGCTTAAAATATCCACACCACTTAAAAAGAAAATAAAGTCTGGCTGCACTTTGTGGATCAGCTGTTTGAGATGCTGTTCCAGTAATGCCAGGTATCCATCGTCGCCCATGCCATCAGGAAGCGGCACATCCAGGTCGCTTTTTTCTTTTATAAATGGATAGTTGTGGCCGCCATGCATACTGAAGGTAAACACCCGCTTTTCCCGCTGAAAAATTTGGGCCGTTCCATTGCCCTGGTGTACGTCAAGGTCCACGATCAGTATTTGCCTGGCCAGTTGGTGATGCAATAAATAATTGGCTGCAATGGCCATATCATTGAGCAGGCAAAAACCTTCGCCCCGGTTGGTAAATGCATGATGGGTGCCACCCGCTACATTCATCGCTATGCCCTGCTTCAATGCCAGCAGGCTACAGTCGATCGTTCCCTGCGCAATAATAATTTCCCGCTGTATCAACTGTTCACTCTGTGGAAAGCCGATGCGGCGCACCTGCTGTTGTGTGAGCTTCAGGTGTTTCAGGTCCTCCCAATAATCCCGGTCATGTGTATATAAAATAACCTCCTCCTGGCAAGGCCCGGGACTAAAAATATCGCTGGTGCCAATAGTACCGTCATACAATAGCTGCTCCGGTATCAACTCGTATTTCAACATTGGGAACCGATGCCCTTCAGGCAGCGGGTGCGCGTAAATGGGGTGGAAAGCGATAAAAGGCACGTGAGAAAAGTGGAAATTAAGAAAAGTGGAAAATGTGACAAATGTCAGAAATGTGGAAAATGTGGAAATGGGATTTAATAAAACGGTTTGGCAAATTCGAACGAGTCAAGACAAATAACCAATAATCAATAACCAATAATCAATAACCAATAATCAATAATCAATAATCAATAATCAATAATCAATAATCAATAACCAATAATCAATAATCAAAGAACCTGGATAATCGACGCCTGCCCACCATTCCTTGCATTGCCAGGGGTTATTACAAAAACCTGTTCGCCCTTGTTGGGTTTGATGGAAAATATACCCGTGAACATGCTGAATGCAGGGAGGATACATTGGTTTTCAGTAAAATAGAAACACGGAAAACGAAGGGTTTGCCGGCTGCCACCACTAATGCTTACGCCTGGGTGCAGGTGGCCGGAAATAGTCGGTAAGCTTTCGGTCACCGGTTGAACTACGACCGTCGACGGAGATGGATCGTGTAAGAATCGCAAACCTGCCAGTTCAAAATCACTGCAGACTGACAGGCCATTTTTTTCGTACCAATCATTTCTAAATAAATCATGGTTTCCCTTTACCAGGTGGAAGTCTACCTGCGGAAAATCGTTCCGCCACCTGATAAACCATTCGAGTTCCTTATTGGCTTCGCTGTGAAACAGATCGCCTACGATCAGTAATTTTTTGGGTTTGAATTGCTGAACGGCATCAAAAAGGCGCTGTAAGTCTTCACGATAAACTTGCGCAGGCATCGCAATGCCAGCCTTCCGGAAATGACCCGTTTTGCCCAGGTGCAGATCGCTGCCAATCAGTATATTCTGGTCTTCCCAATACATCAGCCGGTTGGGGTGAAGCCAAAAATTATGCCCATGCCATAAGTGTTTCGTCATCATGCGGATGCAAATGTATTGGTCTAAACGATTTCAAGCCGGTACTCTTCATGCGCCGTTATTATTTGGGTGATCATTTACAAGCTCAAAGATGATTGTTGGTAACCTTCCCAATTTTTCGGAAAAATGAGCGCAACGCTGTGCCAGCCTAAGTCAAACACCGCTTCCTGAAAAAAATCACAAACCGTCCCCCAAAAAATTTTCCAACTTCTTTTTCCCTTACGTTTGGTACTCAAACATTAAACCCTACATGAGAATTGCTTCGATTATTCTGACTTTTTGTTTTTTTAGCCTTTTTTCTACGGCCCAAAATTTTCAACAAGCATTAAAATTATTAAACGATAATAAAAGAGCGGAAGCTAAAACAGCCCTGACGGCGCTTGAAGGTGACGCGACCTATGCCGCGGATGCTGAGCTGGCCATGGTGTTGCTGGAATCATCGAACGAACATTGGGACGAGGCCTTCAGCCATTTTCAAAAATTTTTCAATGGTTCCCCGGATCCCTATCCCTACGTGTATGCACTGTGGACGACCGGCATTTTTGGCCGTGGCGACAAAACTGCGGGTGATGTAAAAAGGATGATGGAGAAAATAGTGAACGATCCAAAAGCCAATGCCACCATCAAAGCCATGGCCTGGGATAACCTCGCTGGCCGCCTTCAGAGCAAGGGTGATATCAAACAATCGCGGGAAACCTGGAATAAAATGGGAGATGTAAGGGGTTGGAGCACCGTGGGTGTTTTCGAAAATGTAAGCGCCAGTGGTTTTAATAAAGATTATGGTGTACTGAGTCATCCCGAGGCAGGCTATGTTTTTAAAAATAACCGCGGTGCCAGTGTTAACTGGTTCAATATCCCGGATGCCCGCAACGACCGCTGGCTCGATTTTGAATTTCATTATGATATCAACAGTTCCATTATTTATGCGCAGACATTTATCAGTAGCGATGCCGACAAAGATGTAACACTGATGTTCGGCCTGTCGGGCTCGTTTAAGATCTGGATCAATGATTTTCTGGTAGGCCAGGAGGCAGAAGAGCGGAATACCGATCTGGATGTGTATAATTACAAGGCGAAATTGCAGAAAGGGAACAACCGGATCCTGGTGCAAATTGGCAGCAGTGAATTATCCAACAGCAATTTTATGCTTCGCTTTACCGATGCGGCTGGCCAGGTGATGCCACTCACCGGTTCCCCTATCCAACAACCCTACCAAAAGGCCCAGCCATACACGGTAACCAAAGTGCCTGTGTTTGCGGAAGATTTTTTTGAGAACCGCCTTGCAAAAAACGCTGGCAGCTTCCTGGATATGATGCTGCTGCTGAATACTTACAGCCATAACGACAAGCGGTTTGAAAGCCGGAGAATGGCTGCCCAATTAAAAAAATCATCGCCCAACAGCACCATCGTTTCCGAAAAAATCGTGGAGACCTTTGCCAGGGATAATAACAATACCGATCTCACAAAGGAGATGGAATTTGTGAAGACCAACGATCCCGAAAGCCTGTACGGCCTGGCGCTGATGTACAACGATGCGATCAATAAAGAAGATTATACTGAAGCCCAGACATTGCTCGACAAACGCGTGGCAGTATATGGAAAAAATGAAGAAACCGAAACCAAGACCATCGACCTGATGGGGAAGCGAAAAGAAGTAGAAAAACTGCTGAAAGAACTTGACTATGCCTTTAAAACTTATCCTGACAGCCGTAGTTTTTTAGTGATGCAATATGGTGTGGTACAAAACGTGACAAAGGATATGAAGAAAAGCAATGCATTGCTGGAAAATTACCTGAAAGACCATTACGATGAACAAATAACCGAAACGGTAAGCAGCAACCTGATGAAGCTGGGCAAGAAGGAGGAAGGCATGAAAATGTTGAAAAAAATTATCGAGGATAAGCCTTATACAACTGGCCGGTATACCAGCCTGAGCGATAAGTATTACGATCAGCAGGATTATAAAAGTGCGCTGGAATGGCAGCAAAAAGCTATTGCGCTGGCCCCTTATGTGGGTAGCATGCATTACAGCAAGGCACTGATACTGGATGCGCAGGGCAATAAATCAGAAGCCAAAACATCGCTGAAAAAAGCGATCGAATTTAACCCCAATAACTACGATGCCAGGAAGAAATTACGTGAACTGGAGGGTCGTAAAGACCTGTTCGCCAGCTTTAAAACAGAAGACATTAATGCGCTCGTGAAAAATACGATTAAGCAAGCGGACTATCCCAACGACAACAGCGTATACCTGCTGAAAGACATGCAGCAGGTAGTGTATCCCGAAAGTGGTGCATCGGAAGAACGCAACGAGATACTCATCAAAGTGCTCAATCAAAGCGGTATCGATACCTGGAAGGAAATGAACATTCCATACAACAATTATACCCAGCGCCTGATCATCGATAAAGCCGAACTGCTGAAGAAAGATGGTAGTAAGGTTCAGGCCGAAACCAACGAAAATCAGATTGTGTATTCATCGCTGGAAATAGGCGATGCGGTGCACCTGAGTTATAAACTGGAGAGTAGCAGTTATGGTAAACTCGCCGAGCATTTTTGGGAAGATTTCAATTTTAACGGTGGCTATCCGATGAAAATCTGCCGCTACAGCCTGCTGGTACCAAAAGATAAAAAGTTCCAGTATAAAATGTACAATACCGATGTAAAGCCAATGATTAGCGACGTAGACGACTACAAACTGCATGTATGGGAAAAAATGGAAAACCCGGGTGTAAACGGCGAAGTAAATATGCCGCCTTTTACAGACGTGGCCGAAAGGGTAGTTGTTACTTCAATCCCCGACTGGAATTATGTGGCTAACTGGTACAGCGACCTGAGCAGCATCAAAGCAAAGGGGGATTTTGAAGTGAAAGAAAAAGTAAAGGAAATTTTTGCCGGTAAACAAAATCTTACCGATCTGCAAAAAGCAAAAACCATTTACGAATACATACAAAATAATTTCAATTACAGCGACGTGCCTTTTTTACACAGCGCTCTGACGCCACAACGAGCCAGCCGCACCATTACCACCAGGCTGGGCGATTGTAAAGACCTCAGCACATTGTTCGTGGCGCTGGGCAAAGAAGTGGGCTTGAATGCGAACCTGGTGCTGGTGGATACACGCGATAACGGTGATAGAAACCTGGACCTGCCTACCATTGGTTTTAACCATTGCATCGCGCAGTTAAAGACCGGCGATAAAAATTACCTGATTGAGCTCACAGACAACTATTTGCCCTTCGGCGCTTTAAGTTACCACGATCTGAATGCCAATGGTCTGTATATTCCAAAAGAAGGCGAAATCGCTACCAGTGCGGGTTTGGTAAAATTAAACACACCTAACCGCCCCGCTAATTTTGTAGACAGAACCAGTACGGTCATTTTTAAGGGCAGTAATGTAGACATAGAAAGGAGCAGCAAAAAAATGGGCGCCGAGGCGTCGGCTACAAGAGGCGCTTATAAAGACCAGGGCGCCGAGGATCGCGATAAAGGACTGCTGAAATCGCTGAGTGGCGAGTTTAATAAAAAGGTGAGTTTAAAATCTTTTACCATGACCAACCTGGATAATCTCCGCGATACTATTGACATGAATTATAGGTTTACATTAGATAATTTTACAAGCGAAATTGTGGGGATGCAGATCTTTAAATTGCCATGGAGCGACAGTTATGGCTCGCTTGATTTTGTAAGCCTGGAAACACGCAAATATCCTTTCAATCTCTGGAGCTTCAGCTCTACGCCGAGAGACAAGGAAGAGATGACTATCGTATTGCCTGCCGGAAAAAAGTTAGCGGAAGTACCAAAGAATGTCACCCTCAGTTGTCCTTCGATGAGTTATGCGCTCAATTTTACGATCGACCCCACCAAACCCGATCGCATGGTAGCAACCCGTGAAGTAAAATATTTAAAAGAACAGGTGCCCGTAAGCGAGTATGCAGGCTTCAAAGAATTTATTGGCAAAATGGGCGACGCAGACAGCAAACAGCTTGGATTTAAGTAATGTGAAAATGGAAGCTATGGAGGTGGGAAAATGAGGTAATGTGCAAATATGCAGATGTGTAATTGACAAAATTGCAAATAATCAAACAAGGGAATTAAAGGCCAAACGATGCAGGTACAAATCGTAAATCCGAAATCACAAATCATAAATCAAATGACCGATCTCCGTTCTGATACTTTTACCAAACCTACCATTGAGATGCTGGAGGCGATGTTTAAAGCGCCGGTGGGTGATGATGTGTTTGGCGAAGACCCGAGCATCAATGAACTGGAAGCGATGGGTGCCGGCATATTTGGCATGGAGGCGGCCTTGTTTTGCCCCAGCGGTACCATGACCAATCAAATTGGAATAAATGTACATACAAATCCGGGAGACGAAGTAATCTGCGACGACCTTAGCCATGTGTACATTTACGAAGGTGGTGGTATTGCCTTTAATAGCGGGGCTCAGGTAAAACCACTAAAGGGCGATCGTGGCCGTATAAAAGCCGAACAGGTGTTGGACGCCATTAACCCCGACGACTTGCATAAGGCCAGGACCAGCCTGGTTTGCCTGGAGAACACCGCCAACCGTGGCGGCGGCAGTTGTTATGACTTTAAAGATATACTGGACATAAAGCAGGTATGCCTGGAACACAAGCTGGGACTGCATCTCGACGGCGCCAGGCTATTTAACGCTCTGGTGGCCAAGCGGGAAAACCCCAAACAATATGGCGAAGTATTCGACAGTATTTCTATCTGCCTCAGCAAGGGGCTGGGAACGCCGGTAGGCAGTTTGCTGTTGGGCAAAAAGGATTTTATTAAAGAAGCCAGGCGGGTGCGAAAAAAATTTGGCGGCGGCATGCGGCAGGCTGGTTACCTGGCAGCTGCAGGTATCTACGCGTTTCAAAATAATGTACATCGGTTGGTGGATGATCACCGGCATGCAAGGATGGTAGGTGAAGCGGTCGCGAAAAAATCATTTGTAAAAAGCATTGTGCCCGTTGAAACTAATATCCTCATTTTTGAAATGGCAACAGGCTACACGGCACAGCAAATGATTGATGCGTTGCATGCACATAATATCCGTTGCCTGCCTATTTCCAAAACTGCCATACGAATGGTTTTTCATTTGGATGTGTGGCCCGATATGGTGGAAGCGATGATCGGAGTAATTGAAGGGCTGCAATTATAAAAAGCCCCTTTTCTTTATGCCGGTGTTCCATAATATGTTTGACTGTGGCGGCAAAAATAAATCCATGAAAAAAATTACCCTTGTTCTTGTTTTAATAATCGCTATTCAAAAAGTCAACAGGGCACAGGCAGTAGATGTAGCGCAATTTGGCTTGAAAGCAGATTTTAAACGCATGACCGTTTCATTGCAGGGCAACACTGTGACCGCTACCAATTACCAGTTTTCGGCGGCTGACGTTGGTAAGGTAATTGCTATTAAAAATGCCCGGTTGTATGCGGCCTATACTTCTCAAACTCTTAGCCTGAACGCGATTATCAAAGATGTAAAAAACCAGAAAGCCATTATTGAAAGCCCGCATCAAAGCCAGGCAGTAAATGTGCAAAATACAGAAGCATTGATGGGCACCAATAATTTCGACGCGATTCAAAAAGGCCTTGACTACTGTGCGGCCAATGGCAAAAAACAACTGTTGCTCAACTATACGGGCACTGCCTACGTAGTGCCATTTTTTAGCGAACTCTGCAGAAGCCACGGGCGTAACGATGGCGGCAACACTTCGGGCTTTATTCTAAAAGGTAATATTGAAATAAAAGGCCTCGGTAAGGAAAAAACTAAAATAAAAACAGGGGCGGAAGACCTGGTATACCTCAAGCCCGAGGAAGAATTTCAGTTTGACCTGTTTTACGCAGATGCCGTGCCAAATGGGGTAATAGAATCTAAAATATTCCGGGATTTCACAATTATCGGTGCCGATCGTGCGTCCACCGCCATCCGGAATAATAATGTGGTGTGCCGCACCAGCTACGCTGATTTTCAGGTGATGAAGGTCTTGTTTGAAAGGGTGGATATTGAAGGAAAAGCTGGCTTTGATGCCGCTTTCACCACCAGTCGCGGCGGCCGCTGGAATAGCAACGGCACCGTGAAAGATTTTTGCGAGTACACCATCCGCGACTGTAACTGGAGTAACTATCAGCCGCTCGCTATTTTCTCACAGGTCCCTGCACAACACCTCAATGCCGTCAATGGCGCAAAAAAATTGCTGATCGAGGGGTCCACTTTTGATGGTGGCGGAATCCCAATACTTAAAAAATATACGGACGCGGGTACTGTCAACGGAAAAACTTTGTCCATGTCTGTTCCTGGCTTTTCCTATTACAATTTTAATAGTTATATCCCCGAGCGTGACCGCTACCCGGTAATTGGGGTGGAGAATGCGCTCAAATGTGTTATCCGGAAACTGGTCAATAATTTTGAGAATACCAAAGACCTGGAGTTGGATAAAAGTATCGCGTATACCATTGATTATTTTGACGTGTATGTTACCGATGCTTTGGGTAAGGAAACATTCATCAGGCAGGCGGGGCATAGCGTGGCCGGCAGTAACCAGCTGCATTTGGTAACTGGCGCCATGACTGGCGATATTTTTAAACAGGGAAACAAATTAAGGTTGATATTGCAAAAAGCTAGGTGCCGCGTTACTGGAATTCTGTCACCCACTACCGCCAATATTGAATGGATAGACGGCAATATTACCACCATCAGTAATGCTACGATTTTGTTCAATGACGATGGTCGTATGGCCGAAGGACACACTATGTATATCCATCCTAATGTAAGTTGCCTGTTCCGCAATCTAACTATTATGAATGCGCTGAAGCTGGCGCTGCATCATTATTCAGGTGGTGGGGTGCTGGGGCAGCGTTTGTACTTCGAAATGGACGGCGTTAAACAATTGCCCACTAATGACTATGTGTTGGAAAACGGAAAGGATTTCGTGGCACCTTTTGAATTTACTATGGAGAACAACCCGCCAGGACAACCCATTGTTATTACCAACAGCAGTTTCAAGCTCTACCAAACCAGCGCAGTTTTGAAAGCCACCAACTGTAACCTGCTGGGCGGCCAATGCGATGGGGGTAGTTTTGACAATTGCACCGGTGGCATAGATATTTGGGGTGGTGCAGCCACCAGCTTTACCAACTGTAGTTTTGATGCGCCTTCGGTGTTAAGAGCCAGGGAGGGTTTGGCTTTGAACGTTAAAGTAACCAGTTCTTATTTTGCTTATCTCCATCTGCAGAACCTGAATAGTTTTACCATGACCGGGGGCAAAATCAACTACCTCGACATGGATCCCGGGATGAAGGCCAAAGAAGGGCTCACCATCAAAATGAATAAAGTGCAGATCCTTTCCCGGCGATAATATTTCTTTGGTAAACCTTTTCACTACACAACCCGCTCGTATTTCGTCATTTTAGCCGTATTTGTTCCGGCAATACTGTTCGTTTGGTTTGACGAGAACCAGCGGCATAATCCGGCATTATTTTGTTAAGTTGTGAACAAAATAATTCTACCTTCTTTCAACATGAAGTTGGATATTAGCAATCCTAAAAAGACTGCCATGACCCAATCCCGAAAATTAATGACACTGGATGAATTCACTATCCAGGAGCTAAGAAATTTCCCCGCTGCCACTGGCGAACTAAGTGGTTTGTTCAGGGGTATAGGCCTTGCTGCGAAGCGTATCAATGCAGAAGTAAATCAGGCAGGCCTGGCTGATATATTAGGCGCCGCCGGCAAAGAAAATGTGCAGGGCGAGGAAGTGCAGAAACTGGATGAGTTTGCCAACAATGTGTTTATCAATGTGCTTAACCACAGTATCTATTGCGCCGGTGTAGGCAGTGAAGAAAACGATGAAATAGTAGTCTTCGACGACCCATTGAGCAACAACAGCAAATACGTGTTGCTCATGGATCCTTTGGATGGCAGTGGCAATATCGATGTGAATGTAAGCATCGGCACCATCTTCAGCATATGCCGCCGCGTTACGCCATTGGGTACGCCTTGTACGATTGAAGACTTTTTACAGCCAGGTAATAAAATTGTGGCCGCAGGTTATATCATTTATGGTAGCAGCACGATGATGGTGCATGCAACCCGCCGGGGAGTGAATGGCTTTACGCTTGATCCTTCTATTGGCGAGTTCTGCCTCAGCCACCCCGATATCAAATGTCCCGATGATGGAAAGATCTACAGTGTAAATCATGGAAATTTTCAGCAATATGAAAAAGGCGTGCAGGATTATATTCACCACTGCCAGTATAAAACCACAGACAATGGCGGGCCGTATACCCAGCGCTATATTGGCAGCATGGTAGCCGATGTTCACCGCAACCTCCTAAAAGGCGGATTCTTTATGTATCCCGGAACTACTGGCAAACCCGGCGGTAAACTCCGTTTACAATACGAGTGTAACCCCATGGCCTTTATCGTAGGCGTAGCCGGCGGCCTCGCTACTAACGGCTTTGAACGGATATTGGATGTAAAGCCCACCGAACTACACCAGCGTTCGGCAATGTTTATCGGTAGTAAAAATATGATGAAGGAATTAGAGGATTGTTTGGTGAAGGCGAGGTCGAAATGATGCCCTATAATTTCTACAGCCGAATGAAACCGGGTTGGCAAAATTACAGCAATCGTTAGTGTCAAGAGTCGTGGTTAGTGTCCCTACTAACCACTGAATTTGAACGGCTTCAAATAATAACTATCCATAGCCAAAGTTCGGGCATTGAAATAATAAGGCATGGGTTTTCCCAGTGGTGGTTATCGTTATTAGTTAATGATTTTGAGTGGTTCATGGGGACACGAAACCCACGGTTTCTGATTATGCTCGAAGCAACTTTCGGAGCCGAGGGGCCGTCCCGGGTTCCTGCGCCGCATCAGTGTTGTAGTTACCTGAAGCTTACATCAGGCGCAGTAAACATTTGTGCTGATAGTCGATATAGGAGGTGTTGGTCGCATGCCTCTATTATTCGCCTGGCGTAAACCATGCATGGGCGAACGCCAGCCCTTGCCGGATGCTAACTCACGGACTTTCACTATCAATTACTCCATTATCCATTATGGCTAGTCTTTTTCAAAATACGCCAGCGTGCCACCCACCCATTCTTTATCGGCATTATACCGTACGCCGATCATCTTGCCTTTACTAAGGCGGGCGAGGTTTTGAGTAGCGATGGGTCTCAGTTCACCTTCTTTCCAGAAATAGAAAATACGGATCTCGGCCTTGGCGGGAATGTCAGGGGTTTGGATCACATCAGCATATTTTACCTTGCGTTGCAGGATCCAGTTGTGCGGATCTTTGATGGATGTGATGTCTTCTGGCGTAATGTCGATTACTACGCCCTGGCCGGCAAAGGAGAACAATGGTTTTAGTACATAATCTTCGAGGTTAGCTGGCATTTCTTTTATATCGCTGAGGTAACGGGTCTCTGGCACATAGGGGCTGTTGATCAGCGGTAGCGTGTATTTACTGATGCGGTAAAACCAGGCAGGGTGGGGGCACCAGTCAACGTTCCAGTCTTTGGTAATATCAATTGTGCCTTCGGGCAATACCTGCTGTTCGAGGTCATCGAAGATGAGGCGGTTATAGATACAGTTGACGGCTATTCTTTGCCCATCTTTTTCGTAATATAAATCGCGGCCATCGGCTTTTAATTTAGTAAGGCAAACGGTTTTAATACCTACATAATCTTCGGTGCACCTGAAGTCGATTCTCGTCTTTTGTTCGTCAGGATAGATCTCCAGCAGGATCACATTTTCGGGCTTGTGTTTACCAATGATCACCTCTTTCAAAAACGGGATATATGTTTCTTTGGTGAAGCCGTTGAGATAACTATCGTAGTTCGCTGGTATGGGAAAGTGATTCCTGGTGATCTCTGTATGTAAAATCTGGTAGGCAAAAAGGGTGGGGAAGCCCTGCATTTCGATGAGCTGTGGGGTATAGTTTCCGGCTTCATCCACGCAGATACCAAAATCGAAAGCGATGAAATGAGAAAACTCATTTTCGTTGGCCACTTTTACATTGTCCGGGATGGCGTTTTTGGTAAGTTCTTTGAAATCGGGTCGTACAATTACATCCACAATACTCTCACAGGCATCCAGTACTTTCTGCTTAAAAGCCTTGTCAATAAATACCGGAGTTTCCGCTACTCTGAACACCAAGTCGCCCGGGTGAACGCTGAATAATTCTTTTAAATAACCGTCGTATCTCTCAGCGGTGAAGGCGGCGTTAAAGGCTTTGCGGATTTCTGGAACCATCGTTTACGATTTTTTGATGTCGGATGTCTGATGTCTGATTTGTGGTTTTTCGGTGTGTGATTTATAATAGGTGATGGGTCTCGGGTAGTTTACAAAACCATTTGCAAATGAAAATAAAGAATGATTGGGAACTGGCAAATGTATTTTGGATTTTAAAGTTCATACCGGTTTTGAGGGCGATACAGGTGGGCCTGACATAAGTTACCTGTTAGCATTGTTTCATGGTTGCACTCTAGATGAACGGAGCGTCGCCAATGTTGCCAAATAATGATACTGATGCCGGGCTTCCAATGCTATAAACCAGCCATGAAAGCGGTTATGAACAATTCGCAGGCAAAAAGAAAAGCCCATACAATAGCTGGCACCAGGGTAATATAGAGGACGGATTTCAGGAGCGGCAGTTTGTTGATCATCGTAAGCCGCACAAAGAAAATAAACATGATAATTGCAAAAGCAATTCCAAATGTGTTGAAGAGAACGATCATGAAATGCTGCATCTCGTAGTCTTTGTCTGCCCCTTCAAAATCGCTGGCCACATTATCAAAGCGGATAATAAAACTGCAAATAGCGGCGGTGATAAAGAAAATATTGTTCAGGTGAACAAACACGAGATCGGTTACACGGCTGCTTTCAACAGGACTGAAAATTTTTCGCAACAGACGGCCCAGCAACACCAGCAGCAACAGCACTACAAAATAGCAAGCCGCATATACCAGGAAAATAACAGCCTCCATGAACCACTGCATGAAATCATTATTGTACGCGTCGGTATTAGAAGTACTCGCCGAAACAATCCAGCCTTGTTTGATACAAAAAATCAGTGCGGCCGTGAGTAGCAGGATTAACTCGAAAGTATCCTTGGAATAATGAATGGCTTTTTCACGCTGTACCCAATAGTCTTCTGCGTTTGGATTCACTATAAAGCGGAGGTAAAACCATATCAGCAAAATAAACTTTTTAAAAAAGTCCCAGATACTTACAGCGATGTCTTTGAAGAAGCCGACAAACACCTCCAGGAAAATGGCCAGGAGTAATTTTTGCTGTGGCTTGTCTTCTAAAATTTCTTTTGGCACGATGGGTGTAATCATGTCTTCCTGCATAGGGCTGGGTTTTTGGTGTAAAATATAAAATCCCCAACGCTTCTTAGCATTGGGGATTTTAGTTTTTTTTTATTTGTTGGGGATTAGCCTGCAAAAACATTGGATGTATCCTGATTGATCACCAGGTATTTCTTTTTGCCCAGCGTTAAATAATACAATAAATAGGCCAGCGGAATTACGACGATCGTCCATTGTATCCAGGGATAAGCGGCCCCTAACATCTCTTTTTTTTGTTTAAAAATAAGGCCAGAAGCCAGCCAGGCAAGAAAGACTATATAAAGCAACAGGAAATATTTCATGCCACTCTTCACCTGCAAATAATCGATGCTATCACTCCCCACTGTGACCTCGTAGGTCTGGCTGCTGCACCAGTCGATTTTACATTCAATAGTATGATTTCCCGGGGCCACCTCAAAAGTTTCCACTTTTCCATTGCCAATTTTGCCCACTTCCTGCCCGTCTATCAAAACCTTGAACATCCGGGTGCGGTTCATAAAATCATTTTTTCTCGAGAGGATAATTTTTGCAGGCATGGGTAGTCATTTTTATAATCCGAACAATCCACTGTTCAGTAATTTCAATGTTTCGTTTTTGGAAGCCGAAGGCACCAACAGGCTTACATTATGCTTGCTGCCGCCATAGCTCACCATCCGCACGGGTATTGTTTTTAACGCATCAAACAGTTTATGAAGAATGGTTTCTGTTTGTGCTATTTCATTGCCCACTACCGATACAATGCTCAGGCCCTCTTCAACTTCTACGGTGCCGAATGGTTCCAGTTCTTTCTTAATATCTTCAAGCGAAGCGTCACTGTCGATCGTAACCGATACCGCTACTTCCGAAGTGGTGATCATATCGATGCTGGTGCGGTATTTTTCAAAAACTTCGAAAATTTTACGCAGGAAACCATAAGCCAGCAACATACGGCTGCTCTTGATATTGATCGCTATGATACCATCTTTTGCGGCCACCGCTTTTACCCCGGTACTGCCTGCTTCCTGTAAAATAATGGTGCCCCTGGCTGAGGGTTGCATGGTGTTCAACAACTTCACCGGGATATTGTACATCTGGGCAGGCCAAATGGAGGCAGGGTGCAGGATCTTTGCGCCGAAATAAGCCAGCTCTGCTGCTTCTTCAAAACTCATTTGTTCGATGGCCACCGTCTTTTCACAGATGCGGGGATCGTTATTGTGCATGCCATCGATATCGGTCCATATTTCGCAGACAGAGGCCTTAATAGCAGCTGCGATCAGCGAAGCGCTATAATCACTGCCACCGCGTTTCAGGTTGTCCACTTCGCCACGGGCGTTGCGGCTAATATAGCCCTGGGTGATGAAGATCGTATCGTCTTTATGCTGGTGTAGCAGCTGGCTCAGTTTTACCTTAATAGCGCCGATCTGCGGTTCTTCGTAACTGTCAATTGTCATAAACTCCAGGGCAGGCAGCAACCGGTGTTTGATACCTTTTTCGGTAAGGTATACGCTGAATAATTTCGTGCTCAGTAGCTCGCCCTGGGCTAATATATCCTTGTTAAGCGCATCGCTGAAGGATATTTTGAGAATGATGTTGAGGAATTCAAAATGTTCGGTGATGATTGCCAGACCATCAGCCCGGGCAGCCGCCGTTTGAACGAGCTGTGGTACAAAATCCTGGTAGTGTTTTTCGAGTAGGTCTATCTTTCGCTTTGCTTCGGCCTTATTGCCACTGGCCATGGCGTTACTTATTTCCACCAGGGCATTGGTAGTGCCGCTCAGTGCGCTGAGCACTACGATTTTCGATTCGCTATCGGCAGTGATTAACTCTGCTACCTGATGCATTCTTTCCGGCTTTCCAACGCTGGTGCCGCCAAATTTCATGATTTTCATACCCCCGGTTCCCCCCGATTTTTGTTTTGATGAATTAAAATTTTTATGGCCGCAAATGTAAGGGATAGGAGGTTTAAAGAGGAAATGCTGTTTTAATCCTAAGCAGACCCAATTGAAAATCATAATTTTAGCAGCATCATACAATTAAAGAGATGAAAGCGAAATACATCAATCCGTTTACTGATTTTGGATTTAAAATGATTTTTGAGGAGGAAGCCAGCAAGCCATTGTTGATTGATTTTTTGAACGCTCTTTTGCCGCAGCAGGATAAAATAAAGGATTTATCCTTTAAAAATACCGAGCAATTAGGTAAAACAGATGCTGACCGCAGGGCGATATACGATATTTATTGTGAGAGCGAAAGCGGGGAAAGATTTATTGTGGAATTACAAAAGGCGAAACAGAATTATTTTATTGAAAGAACCATTTACTATTCTACTTTTCCGATAAGGGAACAGGCTGAGAAGGGTAACTGGAACTTTAATCTTAGTGCAATTTATTGTATCGGCATTTTAGATTTTACTTTTGATGATTATGAGACTGAACCTGAGCGAAGTGAGGTGGTACACACGATAAAATTGAAAAATCAAAACGGCAAGGTTTTCTACGATAAATTAACCTATATCTACCTTGAAATGCCCAATTTCAGACTTGGGGAGGACGCACTGAAAACACGTTTGGATAAGTGGCTGTATTTTATAAAACACCTGGAGGACTTTGAAAACATCCCGGCAATTTTTAAAGACAGCATATTTACCCAGGCATTTCAAAAGGCAGAATTAGCAAAGTTTGGGCCTGGTGAAATGGATAGCTACGAAATGAGTTTAAAAGTTTTCAGGGATAACAAAAATACTTTTGATTACGCCAAAGAAACCGCCTTTAGTGAAGGCAGAAGTGAAGGGTTAAAAGAGGGTATTGAAGAAGGAATAAAAGAAGGAATAAGGGAAAAAGCGATGGAAGTTGCTCTAAAACTAAAGAAAATGGGAATTCCATTGAGTATCATTTCGGAATCTACAGGTCTTACTGAAAAAGAGACGGAAGATTTATAGCCCGCTCAAGATGCAAACTCATATTTCTCCTTCAGCTTAAATATCAACCCCAAACCGTTCCCCCAGCTTCTCCAAATCCGCGACCACCTGCTCCAGAAGTGGAATTCCATCTTTCCGTCTTTCAGCTTCCATCTCTCTTTCCGGGTCTCCTGGTATCAATACTTTTTCCTGGCCAGCGATGGGTGTAGCACTTCGGAAGCGTTTGATCCAATGGTCCATATGGTATTTAAAATCGGCTGCAGTTCTAAAGGCATCGATCCGCATGGCGCCGAAAAAGTGGCCAATGCCTTTGCCCGGCTGGTTTTCAGGCATGGGCACATAGGCTGGAAACGGCGGCACCCAGGGTCCATAATTGGCACCACTCAGCACCGCGCTAAAAATATCCACCACGCTGCCCAGGGCATACCCTTTATGACTGCCATGTTCGCGATCGCCACCGAGTGGCAATAAAGCACCGCCTTTTTTTAAAATATTAGCATCGTTGGTGGGGCTACCGTCTTCGGTTTGTACCCAGCCGTCGGGTGTATCCAGGTTTTTACGTTGTAGGATTTCCAATTTGCCGTTGGCTGCGGTGGTAGTGGCCAGGTCGGCTACGAAGGCGGGCTCTTCGCCTGCTGGTATGGCCACACAGATCGGGTTGGTGCCCAGCATTTTTTCGGTAGAGAACGTAGGTGCCACCAGTGCGCTGGCATTGGTCATGCTGATGCCGATCATGTCATGCTCCAGCGCCATCATGCTATGGTAGCCGGCAATGCCGAAATGATTGCTGTTGCAGACGCTTACCCAACCAGTGCCACAGATTTTGGCTTTGCTGATGGCTACCTCCATGGCAAAGGGGGCTACTACCAAACCCAGGCCACTGTCACCATCTACCACCGCGGTGCTGGGACTTTCATGGACGATTTTTACATCGGGGGTTGCGTTCACCCGTTTGGCGTCCCAGAGGCGCACATAACCACTTAGCCGGGCAATGCCATGGCTGTCGATGCCCCGAATATCCGCCCTCAGCAACACTTTGGTGGCGGTAGTAGCATCGGTATCGCTACAGCCAATAGCCTTAAAAATATGGTACGAAAAAGTCGAAAGCTGATCGTAGGAATAGGTTTTTTGCATGTTTGTTGGTAGCCGCAGGGGCTTTCAATAAGATCGTTAAAAAAGAAGCCGTCGCCGGTGCATTTCAGCAGCGGCAAATGTAAATATTGTACCCTACCAGTTTAAGATTTTGCTGTAGCTTAGCATTGTTTACTTATCTCAATGGATAACAATACCCCCTACATTGTCGCTTTTATCGATTATCTTAAATTCGAAAAGCGCTATTCTCAGCATACCATCAGGGCCTATTCAGACGACCTGGATCAGTTTTTTACCTTTTTGAGTAGCAACTATGGGGAATTGGCCATCGGCGATGTTATTGCCTCTTTTATCCGCACCTGGCTGGCCAATCTGAAAAATGACGGCATGACCGGGAAAAGCCTGAATCGGAAAATCTCTACGCTCAAGTCTTTTTTCAAATTCCATATCCGGCAGGGGAATCTGCTGCAGAATCCAACCACCACATTATCAACGCCAAAGATTAGCAAACGGTTGCCGGTATTTGCCAACAAACAGGAGATGGAACTGCTATTCAACCATGTGGAGTTCCCAGACGACTGGACCGGCCGCACTGAGAAACTGGTGTTGCAATTGCTATACCAGACCGGGATGCGGCTAAGTGAATTGATCAATTTGAAGGAGAACCAGGTAGATAAATACCAGGCTTCCCTTAAAATTTTGGGTAAGGGAAATAAGGAAAGAATATTACCCTGCAATAAGTTGCTGATAGAAGAAATGGTAAGCTATACCGAAGCAAAGAGAACTGCCATCAGTAATGCGGATATTTCGGTGTTACTCGTTGGCGAAAAAGGAAGAAAATTGTACCCTTTTGGTGTTTGGAGAATTGTGAATAAATACTTGAAACTGGTAACTTCTATCGATAAAAAAAGCCCCCATGTGCTAAGGCATTCTTTTGCCACGCACCTGATGAACAATGGGGCAGAACTGAATGCTGTCAAGGATTTGCTGGGTCATAGCAGCCTCGCGGCTACACAGATTTACACGCATAATACTATCGAAAAATTAAAAGACGTTTATAAAAAAGCACACCCGAAAGCATGAACAAAATTGTTTTCGTAATTGGCATTTCTTTTTTTGGCATTTCTCAATTGCTGCCTTATCTTACACTTACTAAAAAGACAGGCCTATGTATGGAAAATTACCCTCCAATTAGTTCTTTAT
The DNA here is from genome assembly GCA_039925965.1 of Chitinophagaceae bacterium. Lineage (GTDB taxonomy): Bacteria > Bacteroidota > Bacteroidia > Chitinophagales > Chitinophagaceae > JAZKFT01. The sequence continues at coordinate 98,501 of JBDSXW010000051.1, read as the reverse complement.
TTATTCATTAAAAACGTGTTACTATGACCGTGAACATTCATTCAGTACGATTTGATGCTGACAACAAATTGAGGGATCACATTCAGCGGAAGTTAGCCAAACTCGCCACTTACCACGACCGGATTATTAAAGTCGATGTGTTTTTAAAACTCGATAATGTGGTGCATCAAATCAAAGACAAAATAGCTGAGATCAAAGTGAGTATACCGAGAAATGAGCTGTTTGTGAAATCGTCGAGTAAATCTTTCGAAGCTTCTTTTGATGAAGCATTTGATTCCATCTGTACCCAAATCATCAGAAAAAAAGAAAAACTAGTAGTTTAATTCAATCATTTAATTTCATCGTTTAATGTCCCAAGTCCCGCCCCGGCGGGACTTTTTTAATAAAAGCCCTTCCTTGAACCGATACAATTTTATCGCCTTCCTTATTTGCATGTTTATAACCGGTTGTGGTTCACATAACATTAAAAAGGAAAGCCCGGCTGCTACTATAGCTGCTAAAAAGCATTCCAACCGAAAGATACTGATCCAGCCGCTCGATGATATTGGCGAAAATGTGATCGCTTTTTTAGACAGTAATATTGCCCGCTACTATAAAGCTACTATTTCGGTGCTGCCAGCCCGGCGGATCCCTGCAAGTGCATGGTACGCACCGCGTCATCGGTTTAGGGCTGATAAGATTCTGGCATTTCTAAGAACTTTTGCGCGGGCTGCTGATACTTACGTGATCGGGGTTACCGGTAAAGATATTTCCACCAGTAATGGCGCCAATCCCGATTGGGGGGTCATGGGACTAGGCTACCAACCGGGTTCTTGCTGCGTGGTATCGGATTACCGCCTAAATAAGTATCCGCAATCAGAATGGGAGCTGCATAGCAAGCTGTTAAAAGTGGCCATTCATGAGTTGGGACACAATTTTGGATTGCCACATTGCCCCAATGAACAGTGTTTGATGACGGATGCAAAAGGCAAAGACCGGCTCAATCATGAAAAAGATTTTTGCCCCAAATGCGCTGCCTACCTGCATTCGGGCGGTTTTTTGAAATGACTGGAATTGGTTTGTAACAAGTCTTAATAATTTTCTTTAAAATTTTTTTCACTTGTGAATTTGCTTAATGCCATTTTCCTTTACTTTTGCCCTCCCTTAAAACGGGATACGTTCTTTGTAATTGATAATTGGAAAATCGAAAATGGATAATTGAAGAATCCCGAATCATTGACCGGCATCAGGAATGGAACAAAAAATAAGCCGAAGTAGCTCAGTTGGTAGAGCAGCTGATTTGTAATCAGCAGGTCGGGGGTTCGACTCCCTTCTTCGGCTCAGGAAGAGTAGAATGAGTTGAGAAGCAAGTAGAAAGAGGTGAGAAGCAAGTAGCAAGAGGGGGTTAGTTTGGTTTCATCTTGATACGGATATCTAAATACTTTATACTAAAATCTTGATGCTTGATACTAAGATCTTGATACTAAAAAAGGGCAGATGGCCGAGTGGTTAAAGGCGACAGACTGTAAATCTGTTCACGCAAGTGTACGTAGGTTCGAACCCTACTCTGCCCACAGTTAATTAGCTAATTAGCCAATGTGCTAATTAGCTAACAACCTGGGTTCAAAAGTTCTTTAAAAATGCTACGGTTTTAATTAGCTAATTGGCTAATTATCACAATAGCACATTGTTTTAAGCGGAAGTAGCTCATTTGGTAGAGCGATAGCCTTCCAAGCTATAGGTGGCCAGTTCGAGCCTGGTCTTCCGCTCAGGGTGTGGAAGTCATAAAGTCACAACGTCATTTGATCATTTTATAATGATAATGACCACCGACTCTTCTGACTCAATGACTTGATTTCAAGCTGTTGTAGCTCAGGGGTAGAGCACTTCCTTGGTAAGGAAGAGGTCGTGAGTTCAATTCTCATCAACAGCTCTTTTTGGGTTTAAATGCTTCGTAATCTGGTTGCTGAGCAGCGCAACAAATGAGAAAGAGAGCCCCAAAATCATCGGGTTTTCAGCGTTCGCCAATGAAGTTGAAAAGTGGTACCGGCGCTGGTACAAAAAATAACATCTTGCAGAAATGCTGGAGGAATAACAATTAACAACATACACAATTTAAAAATCAAATAAAATGGCAAAAGAGACCTTCAAGAGGGAAAAACCTCACGTTAACATCGGCACCATTGGTCACGTAGATCATGGCAAAACCACATTAACGGCCGCTATAACCGATATTTTGTCAAGAAAAGGTTTGGCGGTTAAGAAAAATTACGATGATATTGATGGTGCACCCGAAGAAAAAGAAAGGGGTATCACAATTAATACAGCTCACGTAGAATATGCTACTGCGAACAGGCACTATGCACACGTAGACTGCCCGGGTCACGCGGATTATGTGAAGAACATGATCACTGGTGCTGCCCAGATGGACGGAGCTATCCTTGTAGTGGCAGCTACTGACGGCCCGATGCCACAAACCCGCGAGCATATCCTGCTTGCCCGCCAGGTAGGTGTTCCTTCTATGGTGGTGTTCATGAACAAGGTTGACCTTGTAGATGATCCTGAACTGTTGGAACTGGTTGAGATGGAAATCCGCGAGATCCTTTCCAAGAATGGCTTTGACGGTGATAATACCCCTATCATCCAGGGTTCTGCTACCGGCGCAATGGCTGGTGATGAAAAATGGGAAGCTAAGATCATGGAATTGATGGACGCTGTAGATAGCTACATTCCGTTGCCTCCGCGCCCGGTTGATATGCCGTTCCTGATGAGTGTTGAGGACGTATTCTCAATTACTGGTCGTGGTACCGTTGCTACTGGTCGTATTGAGCGTGGTCGTATCAAAGTTGGTGAGCCAGTTGAAATCGTTGGTTTGATGGCGACTCCGTTGTCTTCAACCTGTACTGGTGTTGAAATGTTTAAGAAATTGCTTGACGAAGGTGAAGCCGGAGATAATGCAGGTTTGTTGTTACGTGGAATTGAAAAGACCCAGATCCGTCGTGGTATGGTGCTTTGCAAACCAGGTTCTATCACGCCGCATACTGAATTCAAAGGTGAAGTTTACGTATTGAGCAAAGATGAAGGAGGACGTCATACACCATTCTTCAACAAATACCGTCCTCAGTTCTACTTCCGTACTACGGATGTGACCGGTGAGTGCGTGTTGCCGGAAGGAACTGAAATGGTGATGCCTGGTGATAATACCAGCCTTACTGTTACTTTGATTCAGCCGATTGCAATGGAAAAAGGCCTGAAGTTCGCTATCCGTGAGGGTGGTCGTACAGTAGGAGCCGGACAGGTAACTGAGATCCTTAAGTAATCAGTATTTAGTACAAAGTATTTAGTACAAAGTATGTAGTACAAAGTATTTAGTACAAAGTATGTAGTACAAAGTATTTAGTACAAAGTATTTAGTACAAAGACATACTAGTGTGGTGAAAATTACAAAGTACTTAGGTTTTTTATCTAAGTACTTTGTACTTTCATCTAAATACTAAACACGGGCATGGTGCAACGGTAGCATACGGGTCTCCAAAACCTTTGATCTGGGTTCGAATCCTAGTGCCCGTGCGAACGCTTTTTGAATTAGCTAATGTGCCAATTAGCTAATTAGCCAATTAAATTGCATGCTTTGCATGCCAACTAGTTGTTTAAAATTCAGTAGTAGCGGTTTTTTATTAGCACATTAGCTAATCGGCACATTAGCACATTGTTTAATTATGAATAAAGTAACCACCTATTTCCGCGAAAGCTGGAAAGAGATGCTTGAAAAAGTAACCTGGCCTACATGGACCGAGCTGCAACAGAGTACGGTTATCGTACTGGGTGCAACTCTGGTAATTACCGCCATTGTATGGGTAATGGATTTTGCAAGCCAGGCTGTATTGAAATTGATATACTCATTAATTAGCTAATGGAAGAAACAATAGTAGTACAGGACACCACCAGGTGGTACGTTCTAAGGGTTGTGAGCGGCAAAGAACGTAAGGTAAAAGAATACCTGGATAAGGATATTACCCGCAATGCATGGGGGGAAATCGTAAAACAGGTGTTTTTACCTATGGAGAAAGTGTACAAGGTGCAGAACGGCAAAAAGGTAATGCGGGAGAAGAACTATTATCCCGGTTATGTAATGTTGGAAGTGGCCAATGGTAAGCTTACCGACGATATCGTTCAGCATATCAGCAACATTACCAACATCATGCACTTTCTTACCGATGGCAAAGGATCCAAAGGAAATATTATTTCACTTCGCCGTGCAGAGGTAAACAAAATGCTGGGTAAGGTAGATGAAATGGGAGAGCAGGGTATGCAGATGAGTGAACCATTTATCGTTGGCGAAACCATCAAGATCATCGATGGTGCCTTCAACGACTTTAATGGTGTGATCGAAGATGTGAACGATGAGAAGAAAAAACTGAAAGTAATCGTAAAAATATTTGGCCGCTCTACACCTGTGGAACTGAACTATATGCAGGTAGAGAAGCTGGTATAATATCAATCAGCGAAAGAATAATAAAGAGAGCCGTTCCTGTATCTGGAACGGCTCTCTTTATGTTTACGGAAATAACGAATAACGATTAATAGTAGTTGATATTCCGGAAATATTTTGTAGGATTAATCAAAATTTAAAACCCAAAGGCTCCGTTTCCGAACAAGCTTTCTATTGAAAATTGAGCATTGCTTGATGATTTTTGAATATTTTTACAGCTAAAAAAAAGACACCGGGAAAGCTCAGCTTGGTTAGTTTATCGGTTCTATACTGCCACTGCCACCAATGGATTTGCTCACATTTTTGGGTTTACCTTTATAAAAGATATCGCCGCTGCCACCTACGCTTCCCTTCAGGCTTACACTCGCATACACCCTGGCTGTGCCGCTGCCACCAATACTGGCTTCGCATTCTTCACTAAGCAGGTCTTCGGCGAAACAGTCACCGCTGCCGCCGATAGCAACGTGTAACTTCCGGCAGCTTCCACTTACCGTGGCTTTGCCGCTGCCGCCAATTCCCACGGATACATTCGGTGCTTTTACATCCAGGTTCAAATCGCCGCTGCCCGCAATATCCAGTTGCATCTTATCGGGACTACTTACCGGAGCTTCGCTGGTTACCGAGCCAGAGCCGGATACGGACACTTCGTTAACTTCCATCAACAACACCCGGATTTTAATGCCGCGTTTGCTATGTAAATCATAGCCATCTTTCTCGCTTATTTCCACGTTGCCATTGTGTTTAATGACGTCGATATATTGAAGCAGATTTTCATCGCCTTCGATTTCAACACCAAAGCTGCTGCCTTGGACCAACATTATTTCGAAAGGGCCTGCCACTTCGACACCGGTGAAACCGCCGAGGTTCCGGGTTTCTTTTTTAATGACACCATTACCGTTAATATCATCCCCACTGTTCATGTTTATATGACAACCGCTGATCATCAGTGCCAGCGCTATCCAGGTATATTTCATAGCATACTTTTTTAAGTGAACAAGATACAGTCAGGTTTTAATTTGAGCCCAACTGTAGGTAAGAAATTTATCAACTGTGCTAATCCGCAGCCTGTCCGGATTCATTGTTTAATAGCTCTAAGTAGTTATGATAAAGCCGGTACTTTTTTCACATGCAGTGCGCGGTAGGCCAGCATAGCGCTGACGATCATTAATACAGCCCCCAACAGAAAAGCTGCGCCTGCAAAATAGAAAGGCGCTTTCGGGCTGATAAAATATGAAAACAGATTGGTCATGATGATAGGGCCAAAAATAGACGTTAGACTGGTGAGGCTGGTAAGTGCTCCCTGCAATTCGCCCTGTTCATTAGATGGGACTTCGCTACTCATAATGGCCTGTAGCGATGGGTTTGCGATGCCGCCGAGGCAATAGGGAACCAGGAATACAAACATCATCCAGCTTTTCGATGCAAATGCAAATAGTAGCAAGCCGAGAGCATACATAGCCAATCCGATGTACACGCTTTTTTCATTACCAATTTTGGGGTTGATTACGCGGGTAAGCCCGGCCTGCACGCCGCCCACCAATACGCCTACGAGTGTTAAAGAAAAACCCATGATCAATACACTCCACTTAAATTTTTCAATATTGAAAAACGTCCAGTTGCTCTGCACCGCATGGGAGGCCAGGAAGATTAAAACCAGTGAAGCTACCAATCCATTTACCGATTTATACCGCCTCAGGATAGACAGATTTTTAAACGGGATAGCACTTTTCCAACTAAAAGCTCTGCGATGTTCTTCAGACAAACTTTCGGGAAGTACAAAGTAGCCATAGAGCCAGTTGATCAGGCAAAGACCGGCCGCCGCATAAAATGGAACCCGCGTACCAAAGTGGCCCAATAGCCCGCCCAGTGATGGGCCTACCATAAAGCCGATGCCGAACGCTGCACCCACTAAACCAAAATTTTTAGCCCTGTTTTCATTGTTGCTGATGTCGGCGATATACGCACTGGCTGTAGTAAAACTGGCGCCTGTAATACCGGCAATAAACCTGCCAACAAAAAACCATCCGATCGTGGGTGCAAAGGAGAGCAGCAGGTAGTCAAGGCCAAATCCGAACAAAGAAAAAAGCAGCACGGGTCGCCGGCCATATTTATCACTGAGGTTGCCGAGTATTGGGGAAAAAATAAATTGGGTGATGGCATACGTAAATAACATCCAGCCAGCAATGGTTGCGGCATGGGCGTTATCGGTATGGCCCAGTGTTTTGATAAGGTCCGGCATCACAGGTATAATCAGCCCAAAGCCGATTACATCAATTAGCAGCGTTAAAAAGATAAAACCCATGGCAGGGCTGCGTTTGGAGGAAGCCATTTTTTAATGGATAATTTATTAATGAATAATGAATAATGAATAATGGAGAAAATGTGGGAATGTGGAAGTGTGAAAATACCCTATGAATTATTGATCAAATGACGTGTATGTTAGTCCCGGTAAATCAGACATCAGGCATCAGACATCAAAAAATCCGAACCAGGCATCAGACATCAAAAAATCTGAATCACGCATCCGACATCAGAAAATCACAATTCTTCCCAGACTTTTTTTGCGAATTGCTCCAACGATGGGTCGCGGGCACCCATGAGCAGCAGGACGCAGTTTTCAGTGAAATGTGGCCGCAAGGTTTTTACCAGGTCATTTCTGTGCTCTACGAAGAAAGCTTTTACGCTGGTGGCTTTCAGATCGCTGATCAAATCGTTGGCGCTGATATCTTTTACGGCGGTTCCGCCGGCGTAGAATATTTCACTCATCCAGATCTCGTCTTCAGGCCGCAACACTTTTGAAATTTCTTCTACAAAATCATGCCGTAAAAATTTGGTGGGGCCATAGCCATGTGGCTGAAACCAGGCGATTACTTTTGGTGCAATGGGCTGACAGGCCTGGATAGAGGTGGCGCATTTCACCGGGTTATGCGCATAGTCGTCGATTAGCAGCACACCGTCTTTTTTACCTAATACCTGGTGGCGCCGGTAGATGCCTTCATAACCTGCGATGGCTTCTGAGCAGACGGCAAGCGACACACCCAGTTGATTAGCCACTGCCACCGCGGCTAGCACATTTTCCATATTATGCCGACCAACACTATTCAGGTGAAAGGCGGTGCCATTGATGGTAAATTCTATGGAGAGACCCTGCTGCGAAAAGCCAGATGCGATATAACCTGCGCCAGTGGCCGTATCCAGCGCAAAGTCCCCTGATGCATGACTGCTTAGCCGGGCCGCAAGCGGGTGCGAGCAGTTGACGATAAAATTGGCGGAGTTGTTTTTGAAGGTAGTGAACATATGCATCAAAATGTCAATGTCTTTATGGTCTTTGTCTACGTTCAGTAAAAGGCCAATCTCGGCGTGGTATTGTACAATAGAGCCATCGCTTTCGTCGGCTTCGATCACCAGCCATTCACCGCTACCGGTTTTGGCATTGCCGATTTTTCCTTCTTTAATAATGCTGATTAATCCGGCGCCGCTGATAATGCCAGGGTGCATACTGGCATGTTGCAGGATATCAAAAAGCATGGCACTTGTGGTGCTCTTGCCACTGGTGCCGCCTACGGCAATGGTTCTTTTACTGGCAGCGATCATCGCCAGTAATTCACTTCTTTTAATTATGGGAATGTTCAGCTGTTTGGCCTTTTGTACTTCTATCACGGTGTCTTCCACAGCCGTGGAAACGACTACCAGGCCGGTGGTTTCGTCAATGCCTTCGCCATTTTGCAGGAAGCAGTGAATTCCTTCGGCTTCTAGCTTTTCCCGGGTTTCGTTGGCTTCGCCGGTGATGAAATAGCGGTCGCTGCCGCCCACATTTTTGCCCACACCATGCAGGTATTGTGCAATAGCGCTCATGCCCGTACCCGCAACCCCAATGAAAAATACTTTTTGAAAATCGTTAATCGAAGAAATCATTCACCAGCTATTTATGACAAATATAGTTGAGTGAGAAGGATGTCAATTATTGTTTACAGTATGCTGATCTATAATTTTTTTATGCCCAATAGGGGTTGCGTGCAGTATTGTAGATCCTTATTATTTCCACTGTTTTGGCCGTATTATCTGTTCTATAAAGTAAGTATCAGGTAGGGAAATTTCTTCAGCAATTTACCCCTCACATTTTTATAACATTCGGTGTACCCATTTGGTAGCATGGCAATAGCTTTGAAATTCTCTCAAGATCGCTAGCAAATTTGTATCCTAAGCTGGCAACTTTATTATTATAATAGTTGATGGCTTCGCTAATGTCATTTACTGCTGTTGGAGTAATATAAATAGTATACTCCATCAAGGTTTGATAAAGCGTTGTCTTACATCCTCCCATTTTATCAGGTAGTCGGGATTGGCATTTATCAGCTTCAATTCTTTATCTATGTCTGCCTTTTGCATTTCATACAATTCGAATTCCTGTAGTTCCAAATCTTCAATTGTGTCATCTTTTTTCAAAAGTTCCAGTAACGAAACTGCCTATTCCTTTTTTGCTCTGATATGGTATGTCTCCAGCATTTGCAATGATTTTAATAATTCCTAATACTGTAATTTAAAATTAAGACTCTAAATGACCAATATTTGTCCGGTCATTTCAGTTGGATTTCCAACCTACTATTCACAAAAAGGGGCAACATTATTTACAAAATGACTTCTTAACCATCATTCTGTTGTCTTTCTTTTCTAATGAGCGAGGTAACCAATTAACCAATCAACTGATCCACCAATCACTGCTCCATCAAAATCTCGTGCCCCATTTTATCCCGCTTGGTCGCCATATATTTTTCATTGTGTGGATTGGAAGGTGTTTCGATGGCCACCGTTTCTACGATCTCCAGGCCGTACCCGGTAAGACCCACACGTTTCTTCGGATTGTTGCTCAATAGTCTTAATTTGGTAACACCCAGGTGGCGCAGCATTTGCGCACCTACGCCATAGTCTCTCGCGTCGCCGGGGAGGCCCAGTTGCAGGTTGGCTTCCAGGGTGTCCGCGCCTTCTTCCTGTAGTTTGTAAGCTTTTAATTTATTGACCAACCCGATACCCCGGCCTTCCTGATTCATGTACAGTATGACGCCTTTGCCTTCCGCCTGCACCATCTTCATGGCCAGTGTAAGCTGGTCGCCGCAATCGCATCGCAGACTGCCAAGGATATCACCCGTAAAACAACTGCTGTGTACGCGGGTAAGTACGGCCTCGCCAGGTTTCCATTCGCCTTTTATCAGGGCCAGGTGCTCATTGTCGTTGCTTTTGTCGCGAAAGGCCACCAGTTTAAAATCACCATGTTTGGTGGGCATCTCTACCCGCACCACTTCTTCTATCAGCGTATCTCTCCTGAGGCGATACTCAATCAGGTCTTTGATACTGATCAGCTTGAGGTCGAATTTTTTGGCCATAATCTCCAGGTCGGGCAGGCGGGACATGGTACCGTCGTCATTCATAATTTCTACCAATACCCCCGCAGGCTCAAATCCTGCGAGCCTGGCGAGGTCGGTAGTGGCTTCTGTATGTCCGGTGCGCCTAAGTACACCACCTTTTTTTGACCGGAGGGGGAATATATGTCCGGGTCTTCCCAGTTCTTCGGGTCTTGTTTTGGGGTCTATCAGCGCCTGCACCGTTCTGGCCCGGTCGTGTGCGGAAATGCCGGTAGTACAACCGTGCCCCAGCAGGTCGACCGAAACAGTAAATGGCGTTTCGTGCAGGGCGGTATTATTGGTCACCATTAGTTCCAGTTTCAATTGATCGCAACGACTTTCCACCACGGGGGCACATATCAGGCCACGCCCGTATTTGGTCATGAAATTGATCATTTCCGGGGTCACCATCCTTGCGGCACCAATCAGGTCGCCTTCGTTTTCACGGTCGTCATCATCCACCACGATCACCAGTTTTCCTATCCGGATATCTTCTATAGCACTTTCAATAGTATCTAACATAATTCAAATTTTGGGAGCAAAAATAAGGTATAAGGGGGAAGGTTGAAGGTACATGGGACAAGGATCAGGAGACGGTATCAAGGTTTAGGGAAAAAGGTGTAACGAACAAGACAGGACGGACAAAGTTCAAGAGCAGGTATATTAAACCGCCGTTGCTGTGGAAAACTGGCCTAACCTGGCGAAGTGTGGTTGAGATGGAGGCAGAAGCGGTAATTGGGCTGAGTTGGCAATGCGGTTTGAAGGTGCAGTTCCCGGGAGATACGGAGTTTTCCACCAATGCAGCTAATAATTTGTTAACAGGGTCATGGGAAAGTTAAGTGCTTTTAACGTTTATTTGCACCTTGTAAAATTTTCCCTTTATGAAATTAAGAAGTTTATTATTTTTTCTGATGGCGCTCCCGGCAATGATGTGGGCTCAAACGACTACGAGTAGCATGAGCGGGTTTGTAAAAACTACCGATGGCGAACCGTTAGTGGGCGCCACTGTCAGTGCCTTGCATGAACCTACCGGCACAAGCTATAAAACGCAAAGCCGCTCCGGCGGCCGGTTTGATATTGCCAATATGAATATTGGCGGACCCTACACCGTGACAGTAAGTTTTATAAATTTTGTTACCGGCAAACAGGAAAACATCTTTTTGAACCTGGGAGAGGCGGGAAAAGTGGATTTTAAACTTGGTGACAAGAAAGCCGAACTGGCAGGTGTAACCGTTGTAGCCAATAAAAATGCTGCCAGCAGTGGCAAAGGCGGAAGCGAAACCAATATCGGCCGCGATAAAATGGAAAACCTGCCTACAGTTGGCCGTAACCTAAGTGATTACCTTCGGGCAGTACCGCAAGCGAAACTGACCAGCGCAGAAGGTGGTATCAGCATCGCCGGTCAGAATAACAGGCTGAATGCTTTTTATATAGATGGTGCGGTAAATAATGACGTATTTGGTTTATCCAACTCCGGAACTAACGGTGGACAAACCGGCGGATCACCAATTTCAATCGACGCCATCGACCAGTTCCAGGTGGTAATATCTCCATTTGACGTATCACTTGGAAACTTTACCGGCGGTGGTATTAACGCTACTACACGTGGCGGTACCAATCAAACCCGTGGATCGATTTACAACTTCTTCAGAAACCAGGATCTGGCTGGCAAAAATCCAATCGGCGATAAAGCTGCAGCAACCAAGCTGCCCGATTTTACCAATAAAACTTATGGTTTCAGGGTAGGTGGCCCATTGATAAAAAACAAACTGTTTTACTTCGTTAGTTTAGAGCAACAACGCGACATACGTCCGCAGCCATTTGTGTTCAGCCAATATACCGGCGTTTTGAAAGTGGATGAACTGAATGCTTTGAGGGATACGATAAGGAGAAAATATAACTATGATGCAGGTGGATTTCTGGATAATCCCGATAAGCTGGAAGCGGACCGTATTGCTGCCAAAATTGACTGGAATATCAGCGACAATCATAAGCTGAGTCTTAGTTATCGTTACAATAAAATGACGAGAAATAACACCAACGCCAGTACCAGTACTTCTATCAATTTTTACAACAATGGTTACGTGTTTCCAAGCACCACTAACTCTTTTTCAGGTGAATTAAAGAGCAACCTCGGTAAAGGACTCAGCAACAAACTATTGTTAACCTACACCCGGGTAGTCGACGACAGGAACCCGATTGGGGATGCATTTCCAAGGATCCAGATCTTTGATGGTTCGTCCGCATCTCTTTTCATTGGCCCGGATAACAGCAGCACCATCAATAAACTGGACCAGAAGAACCTCAGCATTTTTGACCGTGTATTATGGAACCTTGGTAAACACCAGGTAAGTGCTGGTGTGGATTTTGAGTTCAACGATGCTTATAATGCTTTCATCCAAAACACTTTTGGCAACTACCGGTACAGCAGCATCACTGATTTTTATACCAACGCCAAACCAAACCAGTATATCTATGGCTTTAGTCAACTGGATAACAAAGGTGATGCAACCGAGTCGGCGGCGAAATTTAAAACCATGCGTTTGGGCTTCTTTTTAGGTGATGAATATAAAGCCAGCCAAAACTTTAGTTTAACCTACGGTGTCCGCGCGGATTATTTCAGTTTTGTGACAACTCCGATTACTGACACATTTACCAACAATATTGCCATCCCTAAATTTTCACAATACTACGACCTGGGCGGCGCACGTAGTGGCTTAAAACCTAAATTACCGGTAGCCCTGTCACCACGTATCGGTATTGTTTATAAAATACCTGAAGAAGGCGTGACGATCCGCGGTGGTGTAGGCATTTTCGTAGGCCGGGTGCCGCTAGTATGGCCTGGCGGGGTGTATAACAATAATGGAACAAGTATCGGTGGTTACACAGCCAGCAGCAGCCAGAATGCCGCTGCTTTGAATACTATCCGTTTCCGTCCTGATCCAAATGGACAATGGAAGCCAAATGAAGTTGGAATCAGCGTAACTAAAGGTGGATTGAACCTAATCACCGCTGAGTTTAAGTTGCCGAAGATTTTCCGTGCTTCTGCCGCCATCGACAAAAATCTTGGGAGTGGCTGGAACCTGACTTTCGAAGGAATATTGACCAAGAACATCAACGAAATCTACTATACAAATATCAACATTTTACCTCCTACAGCTCAGAGCGCCGGCCCAGGATCACGTAATATTTATCCTATACCGGTTACCATCCCGATCAATGCTAATGGATCTAACCCGTATGACAACGCTATTTTGCTGAGCAATAATAAGGGAGATAAGGGCTTTGCTTACAATTTCACTTTTACTGTAGACAAACGCTTTACCAATGGCTTTAGCTTTAACGCCAACTATGCTTACGGAAATAGCGTTGTAGTAAATGAACTTACCAGTAGCGTAAACCTCAGTCAGTGGCGCTTTATGGAAACGGTAAATGGCCGTAACTATATTGGCCGCAGCGCAAGCGATTTCGATCAGGGTCACAGAATCTTCGCTTTTGCGAGTAAGAAATTTACTTATGCCAACAAGAAACTGGCAACTACCGTTTCCCTGGTGTACAATGGTCAAAGTGGTAACCCTTTCAGTTATGTGTACCAGAACAGCATGACACGTGACGATGGAACCAGCGGCGGCAATGACCTGATTTACGTTCCTACATCTTCTGAGATCACAGGCTGGTTAGGAAATAACCAATTCCTAAGCAATACTGTTTCGGGAACCATTTATACCCCTACTCAGCAGGCAGCTGCTTTAGACCAATATATCAGCAATGATAAGTACCTGAAAAAGCGTCGCGGACAATTTGCTGAAAGAAACGGAGGCCGTTTGCCCTTTACCCATGTCGTAGATTTGAAAATAGCCCAGGACCTGACTTTGAAATTCGGTAAAAATCGCTACCAGATACAGGTTTCATACGATGTATTCAACTTTACCAATATGCTGAACCGCGATTGGGGCCGTAGCAATTTCTTGTCAAACGATTCATACCAGATCATCTCGTTCGCAGGTTACAGCACGATTGCAGGTGTGGCCAACACGCCGACTTACCGGTTTAATCCGCTGAACAACAGTCGCACGCCGTACACGGTGAGCACCAGCGTGGTCCCGGCCTACAGCGCCAGGTGGATCAGCCAGTTGGGTGTAAGGCTGAATTTCAACTAAACTATTCTTAACCTTATATAATCGAAAGCCCCGTTCCTGAAAAGTGAACGGGGCTTTCGAATTGTAACTACATGTGAACCAGTTGCCAATTGCCGGTTGTCAGTAAACCAGTTCCCGGTAAGGATTGCGGCATTTAATCGATGTACCTGATCTCATTCTACGATGAAATATTTTCGATACTGGTAACTGGCAACGCTAAATACTAGTTTTTTCCTTCTGCCATGGCGGCTTCCTTTTGTTTCTTTTTTGCTGCGTTGAACAACCGATACTTATCGTCACCCATCAATTCCTTCAACTTTGCATTTTTTTGATCATTGATCTCTTTTATCTTGGCCGCTTTCTCTTCATCTTTCACGGTGTCGTCTTTTTTAACGGCACTGCTTTTTTGTTTAGCATCATCCAGCGCTGCACGCACCTGTTTTTCCTGGTCGGCAGTAAGTCCGGCTTCTTTAAACGCAGCATTTAGTTCCTCCTCCTGCTTCATTTTCATCTTCATTTTTTCTTCTTTCGACATCGGCGCTTTTTCAGTCGTAACAGGTGGTTGGGCATTTCCAGCCAGAACAAATACCACAGAGGCAAATGCAACTGTAACCAATTTTTTCATGAGTTTTATTTTTTGAAAGATGAAGGTAAAGAGATGGGCGACACCAATGCGTGGGAGCGTATGTTTTAACAAGGTCACCCAACAAGGTGCAGAGTCCAGGATGTAAAGTTTAAGTACCAACGTCAAGGCTCAATGCACACGAGTCAGGTACTGACGATTTGGACCTTGACAATTTTATTTTAATTTAATCGGGCATCTTTGTTTTATATCGGGTTTATCGTGCCGGAGATCTATAATCCTGGACTTTCGGCCTAAAACAGTTCATTGATCGAACTCCGGAATCAACAGAGAAGGACCGAATTATGGCACTTGATCCTTGGCACTTGAACCTTTGATTCTTCTACTTCTATTCCTTAACTTTCGCTTTCAAAAAAATAGACTATGCGCCCTACTTTTTCGTTGCAACGGCTTGCATGTATTGTCATGTTCACCGCTTTTGTGGCCTGTAGTGGCGCCCAGGTGCTGCAAACAAGCGGATTCCATCCTCACGTGAATTATGAAAGACTGAAAAGGATTGACAGCGTGATAAACAAGTATATTTCTAACCAGTGGATTGCGGGTGCAGTGACCCTGGTAGTGAAAGATGGCAGGGTGGTGCAATACAAAGGCTATGGCTATGATGACATAAATTCCAAAAAGTCGTTGTCGAAGGATGCCATTTTTCGCATTGCCTCCCAAACAAAAGCCATTGTAAGCGTGGCAGTGATGATGTTGTATGAAGAAGGTAAATTTTTGCTAACCGACCCAATCGAAAATTATATCCCGGAGTTTAAAAATGGGATGGTGCTCGACAAATTCAACGAGGCCGATACTACCTATACTTCTGTTCCGGTAAAGAGAAAAGTGACGATTAAAGACCTGTTGACCCACACTTCGGGCCTTGGATATGCAGTGATCGGCAGTAGGGAAATGAATGCTATTTATGCAAAATCAGCCATCCCATCCGGCATCGGCGAGCTAAAGGCGGATCTCGCTGATAAGATGAAAACACTTGCCGGGCTTCCGTTGGCAAGTCAACCCGGTGCGAAATGGAGCTATAGCCTCGGTGTGGATGTATTGGGCTATCTCGTAGAAAAAATAAGTGGGATGACCCTGGATGATTACCTGAAAAAGAAAATCTTTCTGCCCCTGGGGATGACGGATACTTATTTCAACCTGCCTGCGGATAAGTTCGGTCGGCTGGCCACATTATATACCGAAGATTCATTGCACCATCTTGCGAAACAAGTCCTGCCCCGTGGCGGTATTTCACCGGACTATCCGAAATTGGGGACCCACTATTTCAGTGGTGGTGCGGGCCTCTCTTCCACTGCTTACGATTACGCCCAATTTTTGCAGATGATGCTCAACCACGGTGTCTACAACGGGGTTGAAATATTATCACCAAGAACCGTTGAGATGATGACGCAAAACCAGATTGGTGACCTGGTGGTAGGAGCAGGCAATAAGTTTGGGCTTGGTTTCGAAATTGTGACTGAAAAAGTGGCGGCTGAAAGCCCTAAAAACATAGGCAGCTTTGGTTGGGGTGGTTATTTCGGCACCACCTACTGGGCCGATCCCAAAGAGAAAATGGTGTGCCTGATAATGACCCAGCAAAGCCCGAACAGTCATAGTGACCTTAGCAAAAAATTCGAAGTGCTGGTATACCAGGCATTAAAATAACAATTACACATCGCCAACAAAACATAGCAACTGTCCAACGACATCATTGTTTTTTTGTTTAATATTATGAAACAGGGGCTCTGCCATCCTTAATATTGTTTGATCGTGTTATTGGCAACAAACGCGGTAGCTATCTCAAAAGGATAGAAATGATATCTACCCATGTAGCCTTGGTGAAACTGGCAAGCTGCAATGCCAAAAGATTCGATCATGACCCCCAATATTATCAACTATTATTGTGAGAGGCATTTTGAGCAAATATATCCCTAATAGCGCCAAATGAAAAAAAGATCGATTTTAAATGAGTCACTTGCCATCGCCTTATTCGCCATCTTATTACTATTTTCATCCAACACCGAGGCGCAGGATTCCCGGCTCCCCAGGCCTAATTTCTCTGAACTGGAAAAATGGTACGAAGTTGGAACCTGGACCTATGATAATAAAGGCTCTATATGGCTGAATATAAAAACACGTAATAATCCGCCGCAGACTCATAGGGTTTTTGTTTGCAGGTACTACGACAAGTTTGCTCATGAACTTGGCGCCTATAATTTGATGGGTGTTGGTTATAGTACCCCCCAAGGCCAGGAGGAGCACATTGAAATTTATGCGCCTGGAGCGGCAGATATAAAAAAGGTAACCGCTATGGCAGTTTATCTCTTAAACGATGATGGGACGTATTCGGGTCCTTCCATGGCGGATGTTGAAAAGCCGGCGGAACGGGATCATGCCCCCATTGTGAAACCAAACATTTCGAATACTGCTGCCGATGCAGGCTGCAATTTCACTACATTGCCCGACATGAATTCAAATGCCCGTTATTCGGAAACACTTGCTAAGAGTGGCATTTATGGGTTATATGGGTTTGAGGTGAACACGGGAGGATTGTCGTCGCCGCTTGCGATAGGAGTTTCTTTTTTATCAATACAATCGGCAAGCCCATTTACCAATACTGTTAGCTTAGTGCCAGGTCGTGGGGCCCAAAGAAAACACGATGCCGCACCTGCGGGTGCTACGCTATATCCGTTCCATACTAAATATATTGTTTGCAAAAAGTATACAAATGCGGTTGTTAGAACCCAGTATGAAAATGACTATGTTTTATTTAAAGCCAATAATGGCAACTGGCAATGCGGGGGCAATGGGATACCGCAGATTGAGTATTTGAAGTAAAATGATTTGAAGTATTTATGCGACAAATGGAAATACTTTAATGACGGGTTAAGATATTAAAATTAGTATTGAGATACATTATTGGAAGGATTTTCGAAAAAAACGAACACAGCATTAAATGTTGTGTTCGTTTTTTTAGATAGAATCTGAGTGACTTTGTTTATAATCTCTTTCCTAAACTATACCCTGGTGTAATTATACTTATTAAGGCATTAATACTGCATCAATTACATGAATAACGCCGTTAGTTGCTGCAAGGTCAGTTACTGTTACGGTCGCTTTTCCGCCCTTTTCATCGGTCAACACAACTTTTCCTTTAACAAAGGCCGCAGTCAATTTTCCTCCTGACACCGTTGTTAAGACCACCTTACCTCCGCCCTTTTTAATAGCTGCTAAAACCGCTTTTGCATTCAGGTTCCCGGCCACTACATGATAAGTCAGGATTTTAGCAAGCGTTTCTTTATTCTCTGCCTTCAATAAGTTATCAACAGTGCCCGCAGGAAGTTTTGCAAACGCATCATTGGTAGGCGCAAATACGGTGAACGGACCTTTGCTTTTTAAAGTAGCTACAAGGTCTGCAGCTTTAACTGCAGCCACCAGGGTAGTATGTGCTTCGGAACTTGTAGCTACATCCACAATGTCTTTTTTTGTTTGTGCCATTGCGTTAACGGATAATACTGCCGCTGCAATAAAAAGCGCAACGTTTTTAATTGATTTCATAATTGTTTTTTATTTGTTGAAATGTAAAAAAATACTGTTTTAAAAAGTACTATAGGACGTTACTTGTAAATAGATAACATCACATAGCATAATATGTTCAGCATATATAAAAAGTGTATGCTGAATTAATTTTGAAAGGATTCTTAATGTTGAACATGTTGTATTTGTCGTAGGTTTTTGTACATGTCATGCATAATTTGCATATGCGGCGCGGTAAGAACAGCTAAACCCAGGAACAGGTAGCCTTCCATTGCATTGCTGCTGATAAACATAAAACCAGCAAATCCAAATAAACCAATTCCCCCAAGGGCAATAACACTGTACAATATAATATTTCGACTTATGCTAATTTGAGTAGGAGAATTATTCGTTCTTAAATAGGTAACAATATTATTAAGTGATAAAACTGAGTGCCATACAACAAAGTAGAAAGTAAACCCAAGAAGCATGGGTAGGTTGAACAGAATTAGCAGAATAACTCCAAACCGTATTAAGAATTGCCCTTTATCATTTCTGCCATTATTGCTGTTTCTCAAAAAATAGACAAATGTGGCTGTAAAGAACACGATTCCTGAAACTGAGATGACATTGTAGCGGTTTACATCCAGCCAGTTGATAAATACTGCATTTTGCTTACCTGCGCTGAACAATTGAAGCAAGGGTCTTACTTCTTCGAAATGATGCAGTAGAATAACAGAAAGAATCAGTAATCCATAAGAGATAACGAAGGCTTTGCCTAACAACGTGCTGGTCTTAAACTGGTGTAAATCTGTTTCTCCAAAATGGTAGGCCGCAAATAAGATAAATAAAAGGTTACCCGCCAACGGGAAGAACCATAAAATTCCCGCAAAGGCAAAAAGCCGGGAAATATAGATTGCTAAAAATCTACATTTAGAGAATATTTTTTTTTGACCGTTTGCATTTTGATTGGCTACCAGCAAATCCGCCGCGCCATGCGGTACACCTAATAATAATATTCCGATTAAAAAAATAACGAATTGTGTGCTGCTACTTACAGGCGAAATGTATTGTTGAAATAACAACAATACACAACCTGATAATAACAACATAATTCTTAGCATACAATGCTTTATAAATGAATTTAAATCAAACAAGAAGTGCAATACAATTTGTACTGCACTTCTTAATATTAGTTAAACATAAGATGCAGATGTTGTTTTATCAGACTGTGCTAATGCATAAATCACCAGCCCGAAACCGATCTTATTGATGGCATCACCAATATTGTAAACAATATCCATCGAGAGGCCTTTAAACACCTGGATACCAAATAGACCCCCGGCAGTACCTGCTATATACCCAATTGGATAAATGGCCCAGCCTACCAGTACAAACCATCCCAATGTTTTTACAGCTTTGGCCACTGCTGGCCCTGCATTACCGGCAAGTTTTGCCACCTCACCAAACCAAACGAGGTACACAATGTAGAAATAAGCCAAACCGCTGATCAATCCCCAAATCCAGCTCTGAGTTTCTTTGCCGTAAATGGCTTCGCCAATGTAGCCGGTTACCAGCATTACCACAGATGCAAAAATGAGTTTCCAAAGCAATCCCGCTTTTGCACCAGCTTTTTTGGTGATTAAATAGAATTCAACACACATGAGTGGAACCGTTAAGATCCAGTCAACGTAGCGGAAAAATACCGGAGATTCGCCCGTATCCAAATTATAGCCCCTCATGTAGTAATAGTGTACTGCGGCAATAAAAGTGATAAGGCCCGAGACAAGAACAGATGTGCGCCATTTCTGTGGCACATTGTTCAACTCAAAGAAAAAGAAAACACAGGCGGCCATCATGGCCATGGTTCCCACAAAAAATGTGAAGGCCACATAATTGTTGTTTGCAATCGGTAGAATGTTTAGAAATGTTTGGTGCATATGTTTGTTTTTTAATGACAACGGCAATCAATAATGGCATATAGTAAATAATATTCGGTTTAGCTTATATGTCGAGTAAAATAAACAGTTTGTTTTTTGTAAAAGTTTAAATTCTCGGAAATATTTGTTGAAAATGTATTTGAATTGGAGGTAGGCTAAGGGCTAAGACAAGAGTTTGTCGAACTTCAAAGGCAAAAACTAGCATATGTAATTAGACAAGAAATAACAAGAGCCTAAATTCATTTTACGTCTGCATGTACAGATCAAAAACTTGTGTTAAACACGATGGATAATAAATGAAAAAAATGTCAAACAACTTTGGTGGGAGGCGTATCTGGATTTGTCAGAGAATAAATTCATATGCATATTAACGCTTGCTGATTTTATTGTGGCTAATTGTTTTTTGCCTGCTGCATTTGAACCTGTCTACTTCGTTACTTCTTACAGCTTCATGTTTATTTGTACGCCCTTTGGTACGTTTCCGCCATAGTTTAAAACCAGCATGTTTCAACTCCTTCCTCATCAGCTTGATTACATCTTGTTGTTTTGGTCCAAACTGTGTTTCTATTGCTTCGAAAGTTGTCCGGTCTTCCCAGGCCATTTCTATAATCCGGTCAATATTTAACGCACTTTAATCACCTACAATTATCATCATCTTTTCTGTTTTACTTATAGTGCATCAACACTGCGGTATTTCTCTTTTTAATTATTTCATGACATGCGAATCAGATTTTTCTCCCTAAATGAAATCAGATTGAACCCGTTTCCTTTATTATTATTACAGGGTTTGTTCCGATTATAAGCTGTTTAGAAATCTTTCTGCATTTGTTAAGTGTGTTTCCTTTTTTTCTGTGTTCATTTTATCAAATGTGCCTACCAGCATACCGAGTCGTGGATTCTGTAAAAAGAAATCTCTGTGTACACCCATAAAACGCCAAAACAAACCATCCCATACCTGCTGCCATGCTCCTTTCTCATAGTTACTCATTTTCATTAAGTAGTTGCTGCCACTGATATAAGGCTTAGTCGTCATCAATCCACCATCAGCAAACTGTGTCATACCATACACATTGGGCACCATTACCCAATCGTATGCATCAATGAATAATTCTGTAAACCATTGACATACTTCATTAGGGTCAAACTCACAGAGTAGCATGAAATTTCCCAACACCATCAACCTTTCAATATGATGGCAGTAACCAGTTTGTAACACTTTTTTGATGGTTATATCGATAGGTGCTATTCCGGTGGTTCCTGACCAAAAAGATTGTGGGATTTTTCGATTAAATTTCCAATAGTTAGTCGTACGTTGCTTATTTCCTTCCCGTTCATATACAATATGAATGAATTCCCGCCAGCCAATAATTTGACGGATAAATCCTTCCAGGGAATTTATTGGAATGTCATAATTTTTACTATGATTTAGTACCGCATTGATAATTTGCTGAGGGGTAAGTAAACCAGTGTTCAATATGGGGGTAAGTACCGAGTGGTGTAAAATGCTTTCATCAGCAACAATCGCATCTTCATATATCCCAAATTTTTCAAACCTGGTTTTCAAAAAATCACCCAACCAGTTTTCTGCCTCTTCAAAAGTGGCCACAAAGAGATGAGGGCCATCTGCGCTGCCATAATTTTGCGGAAAATGTTCTTGCACATATTCTGCTGCAGAGGTAATGTAACTGCTTGCTTCCGGAAATTGTATTTTAGGCGCAATTTCGTTCCTGGGAAATTTCATCCTGTTATCTGCATCAAATGTCCATTTGCCACCCGTTGGTTTACCGTTGGCTTCAAGTAAAATTTTATGCTGCTTTCGCTGCTGTACATAAAAATCTGTTTGAAAATAAGTCTTCTTATGATTGAAATAATCAGACACTTCATCCATTGTGTTAAGGAATGATGGCGAAGGGTAAATGTTTAATGCAATTGAGTGTTTATTACAAGCCGAGCGGATGCGCCTGCTTAACCAACAATCCACTACATCTGCAATATGGATATGGGTAATTTTTTGTTGCGATAAAAAGCTAATCAATTTGGTTACATCATTTCGTTCATCAGTTGTTTCAATATAATGAACATTCTGATTTTGTTCCCTGAGGTGGGCTTCATAAAACTTCATACTTGCCCGATGCAGTAGTATTTTCTGTTTATGAAAATTATATTGCCGAAAGAACAACCATTCTTCCACCAGGTATACCTGCCCGCTTTTTTGCATGGCAGGATGTTGCTTGAACAATTGATGAGGAAAAACCAAAACCGCTTCATTCATATTGCAGGTCTAAACAATTTGTAGCTGTAGTCTGTCTGAAAAACAATTTGTTGGCAAGAATGTTTGGAGAGATAATTAATTTACCTGCATGGCATCTTACACTACTCCTGACATAGAATCCTGGGAACGTTTTTACCGGGCGAACTTTATTAATAGCCTCACCGGCTTCAAATCTGTAAACCTGATCGGCACTATTAATGAGAGCGGGCAAACCAATCTTGGAGTTTTCAGCAGTATTGTCCACATCGGTTCCAATCCGCCCCTGGTTGGGTATATCAACAGGCCCGCAAAAGCAGCGCCACATACGCTGGCTAATATCAAAGCAACCGGCGTTTACACCATCAATCATATTCATTCCTCTTTTGTACAGCAGGCGCATCAAACAAGTGCAAAGTATGAAGCCGGTATAAGTGAGTTTGGAGAAGTAGGGCTTACGCCTGAATTTCAAGAAAATATCAAAGCCCCTTTTGTAAAGGAAAGTTGCGTCAAATATGCATTATCGCTGCAGCAAATTATTCCTATTGAACTAAACGATACCTTTCTGGTAATTGGGAAAATTATTTCGATAGAAATTGACAATGACGTTATTTCCGAAGATGGTTTTCTGCAACTGGATAAAGCTGCTTCGATTTGCAGCAATGGCGTTGATGGATACTATACAACCGAATTGATAAAACGGTATTCGTATGCGAAGCCGGGTGTCCAGCCACAAAAAATGGACTAGAAAGCCCATTACAAACTGTCAGCTTTCATACGATTTATATGGTTTTGTTGAATTAAGGGGACGAGGCTTCCACCATCTAAACCATTCTTGTTACCCTCCACCGAAATCGTTTTTTTATTGGTG
The DNA here is from genome assembly GCA_039925965.1 of Chitinophagaceae bacterium. Lineage (GTDB taxonomy): Bacteria > Bacteroidota > Bacteroidia > Chitinophagales > Chitinophagaceae > JAZKFT01. Next base: position 75,295 of record JBDSXW010000051.1, on the reverse strand, counting down.
GAGAAATGAAAGTCGTGCTCGTTTCTGATATATCAATGTGGAAAAATGTGGATTAAGTTGCACCCGCTTTATCATCTCTGAGGAAGTACATCTGCTAGCGGATTTTAAGGTATTAGTAATTATTCAGGTATTGGGTTGTGTTTTAAGCCGAACGGTTACTTGCGTTTAGATGTTACAAAAGCGCTGCCGGACATTGTTTCGATGAAGGAAAGAGACTGGTCCCTACCAATTCAACGAGAGCGAATAATTGCTCCGGAAAGATTGCCTGCTATGTGTTACTTTGTAGTTTGTCGCCGGTTATTGGATTCACCGGCAGCAATTCCGGCCTGTAAATGGTAAGCAGTCATTCCATCTGGGTAACCAGTAGCTCATACAATCAACCCCTACAAGTAGTTCCGCAATGTGGCTAAAAGTATAAGCTAGATGTGGTGGCACTTGAGTTATCCAGCGTTTTAACCAGCAAATATTCTCCAAGAGTTTTCTATGGATACAGCCATATGGATTACTCCCCGGCAAACTACTATCCGCCCCCTTCCTTGCCATTTGTACCCTAACCATTAATTTGCACCTAAACCCATCCGTCAGGTAATGAAAAAACTGTTGGTCATTTTATCGCTATTAGCTATTCACGACTCCTCATTAGCACAAAACAAACTTATCAATTTTGTGAACCCCTTCATTGGAACCGGCGGCCATGGCCACACTTATCCCGGTGCCACATTGCCTTTTGGTATGGTGCAGTTGAGTCCCGACAATGGCACACAGGGGTGGGACTGGTGCAGTGGTTATCATTACTCAGATTCTGTGATACAGGGCTTTAGCCATACCCATTTAACCGGTACAGGCATCGGCGATCATTGCGATATTTCGGTGATGCCTTCTGTTGGCCATGCCCCGGATACGCTACCTATCATCAGCCACTATATCCATTCCCAGGAAACGGCCACACCCGGTTATTACGCTGTGCATTTACAGGATCCTGATATTTGGGCCGAGCTCACGGCTTCACCGCGTTGTGGCATGCATAAATACACTTTTCCCGCTTCCAATGATGCTATGATCCGGTTCGACCTTGGGTTCGCCATTAACTGGGACAGTCCTACCGATTGTCATTTTACACAAATAGACGACAGTACTTTTACGGGCTGGAGAAAAAGTACTGGCTGGGCGAAAGAACAATGGGTGTACTTCGCCGTTAAGCTCAGTAAAGCCATTCAGAAGTTGACCCTTTTTGCGGATGGCAAGATGATGCCTGGCGGCGATGCTCAGGGCAAGAAAGTCATAGCATGCCTGGGTTTCCCCACAAAGGCCAACGAAAGAGTGACCATGAAAGTGGGTATCAGCTTTGCAAGCGTAGATGGCGCCAGGCAAGCGTTGAACGAAATTTCCGGCTGGAACTTTGACCTGGTAAAAACGCAGGCAGAAATAATTTGGGAAAGGGAACTGGGTAAAGTGCAGATCCATAGTCGCAGCCGGCAGACAATGCAAACATTTTACACCGCCTTATACCACACTTACCTGGCACCAGTGATTTTTAGTGATGCCAACGGCGAATATAAAAATGCAAAGTCACAGGTTGAAAAATCAAAGACTGGCCTGGTGTTAAGTGTCCATAGCCTCTGGGATACTTTCCGCGGCGCCAATCCGCTACTCACCGTTACACAAACCGAACTGGTACCGAATATTATCAACAGTTTTATGGCATTTTACGACCAGTCCGGCGCCCTTCCGGTATGGGATCTGGACTTCAACGAAACCAACACCATGACCGGCTACCATAGCGTGCCCATTATTGCGGATGCTATTATGAAAAATATTCGTGGCTTTGATTGGGAGATGGCCTACGTGGCCATGCGTAACAGTGCTATGCAAAATATCCGTGGCACAGATGCCTACAGGCAATTTGGTTATGTGCCGCAGGATAAATATGGTCACAGTGTGACTGTTACATTGGAATACGCTTACGACGACTGGTGCATAGCGCAGGTAGCACGAAAGCTAAAACAGTACGACGACTATGATCTGTTTATGAAGCGTGCAGCCAATTATCAATTCCTGTTCGACCGCAAAACCGGCTTCTTCAGGGGCCGCAACAGCAACGGGCAATGGGTGGAACCGTTTGATCCGTATTACAGCGATCACGGAGATAACAACATGTATATTGAGGGCACGGCCTGGCAGCATACTTTTTTTGTACCACACGATGTGCGCGGTTATGCAAAATTGCTGGGTGGTAACGACAAGCTGATCACCAAACTGGATTCCCTGTTCTCCACCACCAGTGCGATGCATGGCGACAATATCAGCAACGACATTAGTGGTATGATTGGCCAGTATGCACACGGCAACGAACCGAGTCACCATATTGCCTACATGTACGCGGCGCTGGGCCAGCAATGGAAAACAGCCGAAAGGGTGCGGGAAATCATGGCGCTGATGTATAATACTACGCCGGCGGGTTTGACTGGCAACGAAGATTGTGGCCAGATGAGCGCCTGGTATGTATGGAGCGCTCTGGGCATGTACCCAATGAATCCGGCCAGTGGTGAGTATGTTTTTGGCAGCCCGCTAATGGACGATGCGACCATTTACCTGCCCAATAAAAAAGTATTTCACATCGAAGTAAAAGAGAATAGCTCCCGGAACAGGTATATCCAAAAAATAACCTGGAACAGCATACCGTATACAGAGAGTTTTTTCCGCCATGTCGATATGCTAAAAGGTGGAAACATGGAAATTACCATGGGATCCAAGCCCTCCAGGTTTGGCAGCGAGGCAGGCGACTGGCCATCGGGCATGAGTAGATAAAGGGCGGAAAGGTGCAAGGGTTAAGGATTGAAAGATCAATGTTCAAAGAACCAGAAACAGGCATTAAAGTCAAAGGATTTAGGCTGGTGGCATGAAATAATGCATATTTTATACAGGAGCAACCGGGTTTTTTTTTAACAACATGAAAATAGAATGGCTCCCAATATCTTACCTGGTGTCGCTGGCTGTTTTTTTAGCCGGAATAAGGGTCATGGGTATGGCAGCGTCGAAAGCGGGTGGAATACTGGCAGCATTGGGACTTTCATTGGCCACCGCTGCCACGCTTTTGATGTACAAAGATCAAGATGGGGAGGCTATCACGGCGTACCCATTTTTATTGGGATTATTGATTGCCGCGCTGGCTTTATCATGGATCATAGCCCTTAAAAGGCCATCCCCAAAAGCGCTTCCTGGTATGGTTAACCTGGTCTGTCTTACCATTGGGGTCGCTTCAGTGCTCGTGGTAATTCACAGGCTAAACTATATTATCGATACCGGCATCGTTTTTCCAGCCGATCCAAAAGAAGAATTACCAGGATTCGTTTTTATTTTCACCAAGTTTGGCCATGCCGATGTACTGCTGATGGTGGTGGGTTTAGCGATCGGATGTATAGCTGCAGTAGTTAGTATGATTGGTTTTACAAGGCTTGCCGGGAAGTTAGCCGCCTGCCGCGGGAAATGGAAAAAGCCCCTCGTTATAGCCCTGTTACTGATGCTGGTAGGCTATATCATATTTGTAGTCTATAACACGCCAATTATCATCTCATCCTATGGCTTCACACCTACAACTACAGATGGTACAAAAGCCTATTCGGGTTTATACGATCAACACAGGCTCCTGATCTATGGTACGCTGGTGCCTGCTTTGCTTTGCGCACTGGTGCTGGCTGTAATCCGGCCCTCGGGTCATATTCCAATCCTTAATTCCATGTTATACCTGGTTGGAGGTTTGGTAATGCTGTTAGTTGGACTACTGAAGTTCAATACCAGTCTTATTTTTGGAGGAATCATGATCAGTACTGGTGCTGCATTGCTGTTGGGGCTGCTTCGTAAATTCATAAAGGGCTAAATCGCTTTGCCAACCTGAATAATAACGGATGCCAAACCACAACGGCAAAAAAATGCTCAATAGTTGCCAGAACCCCAATTTGTTTAGAACATGTCGTGTTGTGGGCAATTGTTGTGTGCTGCAATCAGGTAAGCAGCTTTGATCAACGATGCGTTAAAAGAAACCTTCGCCGGCTGACTATAAACCCAACTGATACCTCGTCTTCTTATATTTGCCCACTCATAAAAGAAAAAATATGCGTTCCACTCTAGCGTTTTTGTTATTCCTTTCTACTGCCACCCATGCCCAGGAAAAAATCATGGCCGCGGCAGAAAATGGCAAACCTTATCTGACTAAAAAAGTAGGCGGCGGTGAAACATTATCAAGCCTGGGCCGGCATTTTAGCCTTACTGCAAACGATCTTGCTGCTTTTAATAAAATAGATAGGAATGCCGGATTAAGGCTCGGGCAGGAACTGAAAATTCCGCTGGTGAAAGGCAATTTATTTTTAGTACCCTGTACTATTTGCCAGAAAGTATATTATGTGGTGCCACCTGGAGAAGGACTGTACCGTATTGCTACGAATTTTAATGTGATGGGAGTAGCCAATCTAAAAAAGTTAAATAACCTTAGTTCAGAAAATGTGGAAATTGGCCAGGAGTTATTAGTAGGTTATTTAAAGGATGGTGATGGCCAGGCAATCAATGCGATTCCAGAGAAAACAGCCCCTAAAGAAAAACCCATAGAAAAGGGTATGCAAGAAAAAAAAGAACCTGTAAAAGCCATTGTAAAAGAAACGCCACCTCCAAAAACTGAAGTGCGCTCTAAGGAAGTCGAGGATAGGAATCCCGTGGCTAAACAGCAGATCCTTGACGAAGGCATGCGTGATCCAAACAGGCCACAGCCGGAAGTATTGCCAAGTGCTTTTGCTTCGCAATACAACGGTAAACTAGGCATGGAAAGCGGCACGTCAGCCATCTTTAAAAGCACCAGCGGTTGGAACGACAACAAATATTATGTGCTGATGAGCGGTGTAACGCCGGGTATAATTATTAAAGTAATAGCAAGCGGAAACAATAAAGCAATTTATGCCAAAGTGTTGGGGGAACTGCCAGCCATCAGGCAAAATGAAGACATCCTGTTGCGCCTAAGTAATGCCGCAGTTGCTGTATTGGGTGGTGGCGACGGTACTATGCAGGTGACGGTGAGTTATTAATTTTAAGGTCCAGTGATGAAGTTTCAAGGTTCAAGTACCAGGGCCCGGGGATCAAGGTTCAAATCCCAGGGATCAAAAATGAAGATCGATTTCTGTAACTTGAACCTTGAACCTTGAACCTTAGTTCTCCTGCTTTGTTAGCACTTCCTGCTTTACTTTTTCCCAGAAGCCGTCAAAAGTTTGCCTGCCTTCGTCTTTCCATTTTTTACCGAGTTGCTGAATTTTCAGGTGGCGGTCCTCTTTGGTCAATTCAAAAAAGGCCTGGATAGCAGCTTCATCCTGTTCTGTGGCCAGGCGGTTGTACATCTCTTTTAAATGCTGTTCGTGGCGGATATTGCCAACGGCCATTTCCTTTTCCAGTTCTTCGCGTAGCCGCACTTTTTCATCGTAAGTGCCAGCCGGCAGCATCGTCTTGGCGATTACCGGTAGCAATTCAATCAGCATCAGGATAATAACGATCAGGTAATACCGGAATGCCAGCGCGTCGTTGCCTTTCACAAGATTTTCCAGCGCCTGTATCCTTGTGAGGAAGCCATCATTCAGCAGTTGCATAAACAATGCCTCCTGCTGCTGCATCTCCCGGTCCATGTGGGATGTTTGCGCTGCAATAGAATCCAAGAGCGGCTGATTGGTTTTCTGCAAATCGGCGTAATCCTGTTCTCGTTTTTGGTACTCCGCTCTTTTGGCTACGGCAATATTGCTGATACCAATTTTGCCACTGCCGCCACTACCATCTGTTTCAGCGATAAAGCCATTGCGAGCCTTACTTACTTCACCGTATTTCTGAATGAGTTGTTTTTCCAGCCCATTCTTTTTGGCCATCAGTGCTTCACTCCGGCCTGCGTAAAGAGCTTCCAGTTCGGTCCGCTTTTGCTGCTTGCGTTTTTCGTTGTCGAGCGAGGTTTGTAGCCGCACTTCTTTATCAAAAAGCGCCAGCACAGCCGGTTGGGCCATAAAGGTGCCGATCGTTAGCGCCAGCAGACCGCGGAACAGAAAGGGCGTCAGCCTGTTTTTATTAAATTTATTAATGCCCTTGATCAATGCCCGGTCAATACACAACACAATAATGCCCATGAAAATGCCGAGCGGAATATACATAAAGGCGTTGCTGACTGTAGTACTGAAAAAATAGGTCCAGGCAAGGGTAGCAAAGCACCAGGTAGCTGCAACGGCAGCACCGATAATGCGATAGCGGTTTCGATCCACCACGCAATCCTGTATCAGTTCTTTTTCGGCGGTGGCCATCCACCAAAGCCATTCATCAGTTTGGGAGGGAACATAGGATTCACCATTGCCCAGGGAGGTTTGGGTTAATTGCATTTTTAATGTTTGAAAAATTAAGGTATGGAGAGCGGAGGATTGTCGGAGCGCCTGGCAGTGATGCGGGGCCGGCGCCGATGCAGACAAAAAAGCTATACCCCGTATTAAATGGGGTTGAGAAGGATGGTGTTGTAAAGAAACGGAGAAAGCGGTTCTTAATTGTAAAGGAAAATGTAAATCAGCCTATTAGATTAAACTTCTGGCAAAATGGTCTTGGGAGCAATTTTTTATGAGTAGAAACACCTGTTTTTGTACACAAGTTCTTTTGGTCGTCCAATATCAGGATCATTGCTTTATCTATAAAACGGCCATTTTATTACAATTTATTTTGCGGCCACGGGTGGAATTTTTAAATCCGCTAATTTTTTCTTTGTTAAATACTGTTCGCTCCAATTGGAGATGCTAAGAACCGGCAAAAATCAAAATTTTCTACAAAAGTATTTTCTTACATTCGCTGCTACCTTTTAGCACAATATTTGGTATTAGAGGGCGTTTACATTCTAAATTAAAATCTTACACAGCTAATGAAAGTTGCTTCAGTAATAATGATAGCGGGTAGTATCGTTGCGCTTACGTCCTGTAAAAATGGGGGTCTTTTTAAGAAGAAGAAAGAAACCTCCGGAGCTACCGGCTGGGCTTACAATGATAAAACCCAGGGTGGTTTCCAGGTGGCAAAGCCTAAAGACGTGAAAGCAGGGCCAGGTCTTGTTTTTGTTCAGGGCGGTACTTTTACCATGGGAGCAACGCAGGAGGATGTGATGAATGATTGGAATAACGTTCCTAAAAGGGTTACTGTCAATTCTTTTTTCATCGACAAAACTGAGGTGGCCAACGTACACTACCGTGAATACATGTACTGGATAGGCCAGGTTTTCGATCCGGAAGCTGATCCAAAAAACCAGGCAATCGTGGATGCTGCTTTGCCCGACACCCTGGTATGGCGCAGCGAACTGGCTTTTAATGAACCTTACGTGGAGTATTATTTCCGTCATCCCTCTTATAATTACTATCCGGTAGTGGGCGTTACCTGGCAACAGGCGCACGACTATTGCATTTGGCGTACAGACCGCGTAAACGAACTCGAACTTTCAAAAGGCGGATATATCAATAAAACAGAACTAAAAACCTTGAATGGCAAGGGTGAAGAGGCTTTTAATACCAAGTCTTATTTGCTGGGCCTGGTAAATCCTCCTCCCGGTAGTGCGGCAAAAAACAAAAAATCGAAGCTTACCAATCCTAACGGAACTCCGAGGACACATGTTACTTTCGAAGATGGTATTCTTACACCCGACTACCGCCTGCCCACTGAGGCCGAGTGGGAATATGCTGCTCTGGGCTATGCAAGCCTGAATCCTCAGCCCCGTAAAAAAGAAAAGGGCCGTGGTGAGGAGTTGATCTCCAATAAACAAGTATATGCCTGGGGCAATAATAACTACAATGGCCTTCGTGACAACCGTCGTGGTGCATGGCAGGGTGCGATGCTGGCGAACTTTAAACGTGGCGCTGGTGACCTGATGGGAGTGGCTGGTGGTTTGAATGACCGTGCAGCCATCACTGCAAGGGTGGATGCATACTATCCAAATGGTTTCGGATTGTATAATATGAGCGGTAACGTAAACGAGTGGGTAGAAGATGTCTACCGGCCGACTACTTTCGAAGTGGGTGACGATTTCAACTACTTCCGTGGAAATATTTTCAAACGCCTGGTGAAAAATGCAGCTGGCGAGTATGTAAAAGATTCAATAAATGGGGTTGCTATCAACTCTCCCAAGTATGAACCCGAGCCAGACAGCACCCTGACCCATCGTGTAAATTATCAAAAAGCCAATGCTATTAAATATCTTGATGATGACAGCCTCGGTGGTGCTGAATACCGGTATGGAATCAGTACACTTATCAACGATAGCAGCCGCGTAATTAAGGGTGGCAGCTGGTTGGATATGCCCTATTGGTTGAGCCCTGGTACTCGCCGCTTTGCCCAGCAGACTCAGTCTTCCAACACCATCGGCTTCCGCTGCGCTATGACCTATTTTGGAGCTTCCGAAGGTAATGGCCGGAAAGATGGTAACTACTTCCCTACAAAACGTCAACGCAGATAATCTGATCCCAAATACGCTTATCCAAAAAGCCATCCCATTTGTTGGGGTGGTTTTTTTTGTGCGTAGGTGTAGCAGTTTGAGTTTTCGTCTTTGCAAGACAATGAGTTTTGTTTCTATTGATTAACTGTTTATTAACATTGTATTGTATTTTTTCCTACATTTCCCGTTCTTATACAGTAAACTGCAACACTCGCACACATTGCACTTCGCTCAGAAGGAAATGGCCTTTTGTTCAACTGGTGAAACAAACTCATAGTCTTCTGCCAATCAGGCATTCTGAAACTAGTTCGTGGACCTGATCGATGAAAAAATGTAAATGAGCTGTTTCCCTGCATTACCCAATCTCATACAAGAATACCTGTAACCATAATCTTTAAACCCAAACAATGCTCACAATGAGAAAAATTTACTTGCTGCTTCTGACTATTTTTTTAGTAGCTACAGCTAAAAGCCAGGTTACTGTAACGGTAACTAACCCGGCCAACACCACGCCGGCATTAGCTGCCAGTTACACGTCGCTTTTCGATGCGGTTACCGCACTTAGCGGTATTACAGCTATTTCGGGGCCGGTTGTTCTAACCTGTGCCGCCGGTGCGGAAACCTCGCCTGCTGGTGGGTATGTAATAAATTTTGTAGCAGCTACTTCTGCTGCCAATGATGTTACCATTACCGGTACGGGCGTTACCATTACCGCACCTACACCGCAGGCTTCAGGTATTTTAGTAGATGCTATTTTTAAAATAATTGGTAGTGACTTTGTAACATTACAAGGTTTTACAATGCTGGAAAATGCAGCAAATACTACCACTGCTGCTGGAACTAATAATATGACTGAGTTTGGTGTGGCTTTATTTTATTTAACTACTACAAATGGTGCACAGAACAATACCATCCAAAACAATACCATTACATTAAGTAAAACCTATCAAAATACATTTGGTATTTATTGTAATGCATCACACTCATCTACTGCCATTGGTACAGCATCTGCTACAACTACTGCAGGTGGTAATAGCGGTTTAAAAATTTACAGCAACATCATTAATAATGTAAATAATGGTATTGCAGTGGTAGGACCCATTGCAGCAGCAGATTTTAATAATGGAATAGATATTGGCGGTACTTCAAGCGCTACGGGTAATACAATAAGTAATTATGGAACAACGGGAACTTTTTCAGGGTATAACGCTGTATCAGGAACACTTTTCGGCGTTCTGGTTAGAAACTCAACAACTATTAATGTTTCATATAACAGTATTGTAAGTCCAGGAACCAACACTGCCGGAACAATGAGAGCTATATATGTTCCTGCATTTAGCGTTCCCCCCACAGGCGCTTTTACCAATACATTTAATAACAACACAATTTCATTAGCTACCGGGCTGGTAGGAGGTGCACTTCAAGGAATTACTGTAGAAACTACAACGGGAACACCCACCAGCACCTCAAACATAAATAACAACAACTTTACCAATGCATCTTATAATGTAGCTTCCCCAACTGGTGTGGTTACACTTATTTTGAATTCTATGGCAAATTTGATTACTAATATTAATGCTAACTCATTTTCTAATTTAACAGCTAATACTACAGGTAGTTTTACGTTTATTTCTAATAGCATAACTGTTCCTGTGGGTGGTTCGCAAACAATCAGCAATAATGCTACAGGTACAGCATTTAGTAAGACAGGTGCGGGAGGTACAGTAACCGGAATAACTTCTGGGGGAAGTTCTACTTTGGTAACTTCTACCTGGGCTAACAATACATTTTCTAATATTACAGTTACCGGTGCCACCACCCTCACAGTTATTAATAATACCGATGGCAGTACAGTTAACCATAATATTATAGGTAATACGATTAGTAACATTACCGGTGGCACTAATGCAATTACGGCTATTAATTCATCTTTTGGTGGTGGTGATGGTGGTAATGGTAATCTTATAAGTGGAAACACTATTAGTGGTATTAGTAGTGCCGGTACTATTGTAGGAATACAAATTGGTTCTTCTGGAACCACATCTACCCTTAGTGGAAATACCATTAGTGGATTATCAAGCTCTGGCGCATCAGCTGTTAGCGGAATCATTTCCGCTGCACCTGTCAGCTGTGCAATTTTCAAGAATAAAATTTATGATCTTTCTGGCAACAATGCGTCCTCCACAGTTAATGGAATGCTGGTGTCTGCGGGAACGTTGCATAATGTTTATAATAATCTAGTCGGAAATTTGACGACTCCTGCCGCCAATGCAGCAATTCCTTTGGCGGGTATCAATGTAACCGGCGGAACGACAGTAAATATTAGGTACAATACTGTTTTGATAAGCGGCACCAGCAGCGGAGCATTATTTGGTTCGGCTGCCATTTATGGTTCTTCAACACCCACATTAGAACTGCGGAATAATATTTTTATCAACCTTTGTACACCTGTTGGCGCTACTGGTTTTGCGTCCGCCTACAGAAGATCAGCTACCACGCTTACTACTTATGCAGCAGCCTCGAACAACAATTTGTTTTACGCTGGCACCCCAGGCGTAAACAATTTAATTTTTTACGACGGTACCAATAGCGACCAAACCCTTGCAGCCTATAAAATCAGGGTGTCTGCCAGAGATAATAGCTCCGTAACAGAGAATACAACCTTTGCAAGTACTACTGGTTCTTCTTCAAATTTTTTACATATTGCGGCTTCCACTGTCACCCTGGCAGAAAGTGGCGGAGCCAACATCAGCGGTATTACTGATGACTTTGATGCAGATGTAAGGCAGGGGAATCCCGGTTATTTTGGTACAGGTGTAAATCCTGATATGGGAGCTGATGAATTTGACGGTACCAATCCATCACTTTTTGCTATTGATGTGAGCAGTAATGCATTGGTAACGCCAACGGCAGTTCAAACATGCTATACCAATAGTGAAGTAGTAACTATTAAGGTAAAAAATTCAGGAACAACTTCTCTCAATTTAGCTACGACTAACCTTACAGTCAATGTAAATGTTACAGGTGCTGTGGTAGCTGCCTTAACTGCAACCGTAAATTCGGGTACACTTGCAGCAGGTGCTACTATTGATGTGCCGATGAGTACTACCCTTAACATGACGACGCTAGGTCCATATACTTTTGATGCAACTTCTATAATTGCTGGTGATATGAATGCTGCTAACGATGCTTTATCTGTAAGTATTAACAGGACGGCACCATTATTTCTTGCGCCTTTAATTTCAGGTAGCTGGAATAATCCGGCTATCTGGTGCGGTGGAGTAATTCCTGTGTGTACGGATTCGGTAGTAGTAACTTCGGGTATTACGCTGACTGCTAACTCGGCAGGTTTGCAATGTCGCGGTCTCACGACTTTAACCGGGGGTACGTTCGTTTTAGCTTCTGGTGATATAACTATCGGTTGTACACAAAACAATAGAATACTTATAAATAACGGTACCCTTACAGTTAACGGTGGTATCCTTACATTGAATGGAAGCCTGTTGAACGTGAACGGCTCTTCATTTAACCAGGCTGGTGGTACTATAAAAGTTGATGGTAATGATGCAGGGAACCTAACAACAAGTGTACCTGCAGGTACCAATATTGTTAGTTTCGGAACCGCTAATCCCGGAGCTTCGTTAAATCTTACAGGGGGTAGTATTGTTATTGTGGATCCACATGCGGCAACAACTGCTGCTAGTGGTACATCTAATGGTCATGCCTTTGCCTATTGGGGTTTAGGTTATCGTTCTGGTGTGGGCCATACCATGCAATTAGGGGATGGTATTTCTACCCAGGTTGGCGGCAATACATCTGGCTTTCAGTATAATGCATGGCCGGGTACAGGTTATTTTATTGCTGGAAATCTTGTTGTTGACGCAGTAGATCCTGTTGTTGCCAATAAAAGAATGGTTACAAGTAACTATTCCAATGGCGTTGAAGGTAATGTGGAAGTAATAAGCGGTCATCTTCAATTGACTAATTTATTAAAGATAAATGGAAATATTAATGTAAACACAGGGGCATTCTTTACAGCACCATCTACAGTAGAAATGGCTAAATGGGGTAGTGACCTTGCTTCGAGTACAAGTAGTGTGCCGTCCGGAAATGCACAAACTATTAGCGGTAGCGGTACTTATAGAAACCTCGTAACATCAGCTACAGCCAGTTTAAATACATTTATCATCAGCAATAGCAGTACTGCTGGAATTACGATGAACGTGCCTCTATCGGTAAGCGGTACACTCACCCTTACCGCAGGTACGGTAAATACTACCGCAGTAAATACCCTTACGCTTGGAATTTCTCCGGCATCAACAGGTACACTTTCAAGAACAAGTGGCTTCGTAAAAGGTCCTTTCCGTCGCTACTTTGCAGCAGCCACCACTGCGTTTGGTGCCACCGCTTCTTTATTGCCGGTGGGAGGCATATCTGCCCAGAGCGGTCTAAATGTTTATTATCCTGCAGAAATAGCTTTTACCGGCGCACCAGGCGCAGGCGGCACATTAACGGCTCAATTCATACCCGGTTCTGCAGGAACAGCTGGTTTGCCACAATCAGACGGTGCCTATTCCGCTACTGATATTTATACTGAAGGTTATTGGAAAATAGACAATACTGGCATAACCGGCGGTACTTATGGTGTGCGGCTAACGGGCAGCGATTTTGCCAGCCTGCAATTATGGACTGCGGGTGGTGAGGCAAGGGTTATTAAACGTGCCTCGGGTTCAGGTACCTGGGGTGCTTTTGAAGGAACCCACACCAATGGAAGCAGCTACACTGTACAACGTGATGGGCTTACCACTTTCAGCGAATTTGCTATTACAAAAAGTAACGTGATACTACCCATTACGCTACAATATATTAAAGGTGTAAAAACTAATGCTGGCAACGCCGTTGAGTGGAAAGTAAACTGCACATCGGCTCGTATTAACATGGAAATAGAAAGAAGTGCAGATGCTCGAAATTTCAGCAGGCTCACAAGTATTGCGGCAGAACAGGTTCGTTGTAATTTGCCGTTTAACTTTACCGATGCTCAACCTGTAAAAGCCATTAACTACTATCGTTTAAAAATGATAGATATGGATGGTAAGGTGAGTTACTCAGCGGTTATTGCCATCATCAATGCCGATAAGGGCATCGAGATTGTGGGCATGTATCCAACCGCTGTGCACAATAGTGCATTCTTAAGTGTTGCTGCTGCCAAAGCTGGTAAAATACAAACTGTAATTACCGACATGAGCGGCAAACTAATACAATCAGCTAGTCAATCGGTAGCCGAAGGCAGCAGTTTAATTAGTGTAGATTGTTCTGCATTAAGTGCTGGCGTGTACCATATCACAGGTTATATTGATGGTGCAAGAAGTAAAACAATCAGGTTTATTAAGCTGTAATGCTTTGACCGTTTTATAAAAAATCCCCCGGCATTTGTTGGGGGATTTTTTTTGTTTATAGTCGGTAAGGGACGAAATCGTTAGTTGGGCTTTGAGTCAATAATCAATGCCGTGCTGATTGACTACTAGATATGTAAGGTGAAAATCGTTTCCACTATGTATGTGTATACCAGCACCAGGGTGCAATTCCCGAATACCCGTCACAACAGGTAGTATCAGGTTATAACAAGGATAGATGCCGTAAAGCGGTAAATGTCTTCGGCTGGTTCTTGCCGGATAATGCTAGAAATGCTCCCCGGCAACTAATAATCCCACCCGTACATTTGTAAAAAATACATTGTCCAATGATCGATACATCAGCGCTTTATGATATCTATAAACAATACCCTTCGGTAACCACCGATACCCGGAAAATTGGTGCCGGCGACATTTTCTTCGCATTAAAAGGACCCAACTTTAATGGAAACGCCTTTGCGCAACAAGCCCTGGCGGCGGGCGCAGCCTATGCAGTAATTGACGAACCCGAATTTGTTACCGGGGATAGGATACTGTTCGTGCCCGATGTGCTTGCTGCTTTGCAGGACCTGGCAAAATACCACCGCCAGCAATTCAATATTCCATTTATTGCCATCACCGGCAGTAATGGTAAAACCACTACAAAAGAGCTGGTGCATGCGGTATTGAGTGCGAAGTATAGAACGTATACAACGACCGGCAACCTCAATAACCACATCGGTGTGCCGCTCACGATTTTAAAAATAAAGACAGATGCGGAGATGGTGGTAATAGAAATGGGGGCTAATCACCAGGACGAAATAGCTGGTTATTGCCGTTACACTCTACCTACCCACGGGCTTATTACCAATTGCGGCAAGGCACACCTCGAAGGCTTTGGAGGCGAGGAAGGCGTAAGAAAAGGCAAAGGCGAACTTTACGATTTTTTAAGGGCCAACAACGGCATCGCTTTTGTGTGTGATGATTTTGATTACTTCCATGATATGGCAAAGGGATTGCCCGTTATTCACTGGTATGGCACCGAAAACGGGGATCTTACCGGAACCCCAGTACAAAGCGAACCCTTCCTGGAAGTAGCCATCAGCAAAGGTTTGGAGCCCATGGCGATTAAAACAGCGCTGGTAGGAACGTATAATATTTTCAATGTACTGGCGGCCTCAGCCATTGGAAAATATTTTATTGTTCCTGATAAGAAAATACAGAAAGCGTTGGAAAACTACATCCCCGGCAATAGCCGTAGCCAACTGGTGGAGCGTGGTGGCAACCAGATTATCCTGGATGCCTACAATGCTAACCCCAGCAGCATGCGGGTAGCCATTGATAATTTCAAAAAGCTCCATGCAGAGAATAAGATACTTTTTCTCGGTGGCATGATGGAACTGGGTACTGAAAGCCTGGAGGAACATCGCACCCTTCTCCGGCAAATCAGCGGGTTCCCCTGGAAAGACGTGATATTGGTCGGCGGGGATTTCAAAAACCTGCAACATCCTTTTCGCTATTTTGATACTTCGGACCAGGCTTCGGAATGGTGGGCTGCGCAACAATCTACCGGCAATTACCTGCTGGTAAAAGGCAGCCGGAGTATGGCGATGGAGCGAATCGTGCCACAGGGTAATTAGCTAATATGCCAATGTGCTAATTAGCCAATGAGCCATTGACTAATTCACGGATTTGTTACTTTCGGATTATAAAATAGTCCTTGCTGATTAATAGGGGTATTTTTGCACACAAAAGATATTGTGATGCAAGAAGAGTTTCCAGCAGATAAATCCAAATACAGCGACCGAAAGCCCAATTATTTTCTAAGCATGTTTGGCCTACGCTGCCCCCGCTGCAGGCGTGGCCCGATGTTTAAAAATAGGGTAAAACTGGCTGTAACCAAGAATATGGAAATGTATCGCAAATGTCCCCTTTGCGGCCAGTATAACGAGTTGGAAGTTGGGTTTTACTATGGTACCGGCTATGTGAGCTATGCACTTACTGTAGCGCTGACCGTCGCAACTTTTGTGGCCTATTATGTATTGATCGGGATCAGCATTAACGACAATAGCCTATTTATCTGGCTGGGCGTAAATATTGCCATCCTGGTAGTCCTAATGCCGTATATGATGAAACTAAGCCGCACGATCTGGTTATGGTTTTTTGTAAAATATGATATGGACTGGAAGACTAAAGAAGCTGAAAGGCCCGAGCGGATTGTGGACGAGCAGATGGGGAATTGGTAGCTACTAGGATTGTCGTCAAAGGCTAAATCGTGAATTGGTCATTTGGTCCTTGAGTCGAAAAGTATAAATCATTTCACACCATGAGGTATACACGCATGCTCCATACGACCATTATGTATTTCATTGCACTGGTTTGGCTGGTCAATGGACTTGTTTGTAAGGTTTTACATCTTGTTCCAAGGCACGAATTAATTGTGGCGAGCGTTTTAGGATCAACGCATTCCAGCCTATTGACGGTCATTATAGGGAGTTCAGAAATTGGGATGGCAGCATGGATTCTGAGCAGTTTGCAACCGAGGCTTTGCGCTATTGTTCAAATCGTAATAGTAGGCGCCATGAATATTATTGAATACAACAAGGCCCTGGATCTCTTATTATTTGGCAAGGCAAACCTGTTGTTTGCGGCCCTGTTTATCGTGGTCATTTACCTGAATGCATTCCGGCTGAATAGAAAATATACCGCAACCAGGTTTTCATGTTTACATCCCTGAAAAATCATCCATTCGCTGTTGAGGCTTTTTTCGAAACTTCGCTTGTGCTCACCTTTGCCGTACCGAAAGAGCAATTGAAGGGCATGATCCCCGAATGCCTGGAGCTGGATACATTCAAAGACACATGGGCTTTTATTGCCGTGGCAATGGTGCAAACTACGGGTTTAAGACCGAAGGGTTTCCCCGCAATTTTCGGTACTGATTTCTTTTTGATCGGGTACCGGATTTTTGTGACCTACACCAACAAAGACGGTAAACGGTTAAGGGGATTGTACATCCTCAAATCCGAAACAGATAAGAAAAGGATGGAATGGCTGGGGAATATGTTTACCAGGTACCGCTATACCACTACCGATATCTCGGTTTCATCAGCAGGTGATTCCACAACTATACACTCGAAGCGATCGAAGTTCAAAATTACCTTCGATGCAGAAGGAACGGATATAGCACTACCGGCTCGCTCCCCTTTTTCCGATTGGAAAGAGGCCCGCAGGTTTGCAGGGCCATTGCCGTTCACCTTTAGTTATGATGCGGCTGCAAGGAATGTTTTAATCATAGAAGGCGTGAGGCAAAACTGGACTCCGCTGCCAGTGAAGGTGTTGCATTACCGTTTTAATTTTCTGCGTTCGTTGCAGTTTCAAAGTGTACAGTTAGCCAATGCATTTATCATCCGAAAGATTCCGTACTATTGGAAAAAAGGCAGGGTAGAAAAATGGCAGCCATGAGAAAACCGTTCCAGGGGGTAGTAAATATCATCCGCTTTAACTGGCATTTTTATGCACTGGCTATTGTCCTCGTGGGGTTGATGTTTATTGCCGGCGGTTTCCTGCCGGTGTCGCTCCGGCTTTATATTATTGTACTTGCTTCGCTTATCACCACGTCAACGTTCATTTCATTGCTGGTATCTGCATACGTGTATGATTTCTCCGGGCTATACACCCTTAGCTGGCTCGATAGTCTTGCTATACCGCAGGCAGCTACCCTTATTAACATCAATGCAGGCTTTGACGAAACCAGCAGCACACTGGCTGACAAGTATCCGGGAAACCAACTACTGGTTTACGATTTTTACGATGCGGAAAAGCATACGGAAGTCTCCATTGAACGGGCAAGAAAAGCGTACTCCGCTTATCCGGGCACAATGCCCATAACCACGACCAGCCTGCCTTTTGCGGCCAATTTTGCGGATGTTATTTTCTTAATTCTGGCTGCACACGAAATTCGGAGCGATGCGGAACGGATTGTTTTTTTTAAAGAACTACACCGGGTGCTAAAGCCAGCAGGCAAAATTATTGTGACCGAACATTTACGTGACATGCCCAATTTTCTGGCTTATAACATTGGCTTTTTTCATTTTATGTCAAAAAGGAAATGGCAGGAAACATTCGCCGGGGCTGGCTACGCGATCCAACAAGAAATAAAGCTTACACCATTTATCACCACATTCACTTTATTTAAAAATGGAACTGCATCTTAGAATTATTGGCGTTGTTTTTATCATTTTGGCGATGGTCCATATCCAGTTTCCAAAGCGTTTTAACTGGAAGGCAGACCTCAGCGGCCTGGATGGTATCAACAGGGAAATGATGTATGTACACACTTTTTTTATTGCGCTTACCATCTTGCTGATGGGATTGCTTTGTCTGGGATTGCCTGGAGAATTGATGCACACCAAATTAGGAAATAAGCTAGCATTAGGCCTTTTCGTTTTCTGGGTTACGCGGTTGCTATTCCAGTTTTTCGGTTACTCATCCAAGCTTTGGAAAGGCAAGCGGACAGAAACAATTATCCACATAGTATTCTCTTTTCTCTGGACCTATGTAAGCGTGGTATTCTTTATCGTTTTTTGGCAGGGCCGGAATATTTAACCACGGCAAGCCGGATGTTTTCTAAAAGCGTCAGCCACCATCCTCTCTACGATTAGTAGCTGAAGTTTCCGACGGCTAGCTTTACGGGGAAGCGGCAAAAATAATTCACCTAACTTCCTTTCTCAAAATCAACTGCATGAAAAAAAACTGTTTTCTCCTTTTCTGTTTCACCGTATGCCATTTTATTTCATACGCCCAGGATCTAAACAAAACCGTTGACACCAAAGCCCATGCGATACAAAGCAAGCTGGTAGAATGGCGGCGATACCTGCATCAGAATCCTGAATTGAGCAACCGGGAATTTAATACCCAAAAATATATTTTGGACCATTTAAAAAAGCTTGGCATCGAAACGCAAGTCCTGGCTAAGACGGGCGTGGTGGGCATTTTAAACGGAGGAAAGCCGGGGCCGGTCATCGCCTTGCGAGCCGATATGGATGCCCTACCCGTGTTGGAAAGAGGCGATCTGCCATTTAAATCGACAGTGAAAGCAGACTATCTCGGTCAGCAGGTTCCGGTGATGCATGCTTGCGGGCACGATACCCATGTGTCGATGCTGATGGGGACGGCAGAAGTGCTGTCTTCGATGAAAAAGGACATTGCAGGTACCGTGAAATTTATTTTCCAGCCAGCCGAAGAAGGCCCTCCCGGTGATGAAGAAGGGGGCGCACTGCTGATGGTGAAGGAGGGTGTGATGGACAACCCCAAAGTGGATGTGGTATTTGGCATGCATATCGAAAGCTGGATAGAGGAAGGAAAAGTTTTTTATAAACCCGGTGCTTTTATGGCTGCGAGCGACTGGTTCAGTATAAAAGTAAAAGGTAAACAAAGCCACGGCTCGCAACCCTGGCTGGGCATTGACCCTATCGCCATCGGTGCACAGATCATCAATGCCCTGCAACAAATCGTGAGCCGCCAGGAAGACCTCACTACTGCGCCGGTTGTAATAACAGTTGGTAAAATAAATTCAGGTGTCCGGAATAATATCATCCCCGAAGAACTGGAAATGTATGGCACCATTCGTACACTGGACAGCAAAATGCAGAAAGAGGTACATGAACGTGTAACCAGGACCGTGACTAAAATAGCAGAAGCAAATGGCACCACGGCTGAGGTGAAGATTGACACCAAAACATTGGTGACCTACAACACGCCGGAACTTACCAAACAAATTATACCAAGCCTTGAAAAGTCAATGGGGGTGGGCAATGTACAGGAAACACATTGGGTGACTGGTGCCGAAGATTTCTCCTTTTACGGCACGAAAGCGCCATCGGTATTTCTTTATTATGGTGGCATGCCGAAAGGTAATGACCCCGCAAAAGCCCCACCGCACCATACGCCGGATTTTATGGTGAGTGACGCCATGTTGTATAATGGCGTTAAGATCTTTTGTAACCTGGTGTTTGATTATCCGGGGTTGAAGAAATAAAATCGTGAGAGTTGGAATCCACAGGTATCCAAACCTGGGAGGAGAAAACTGGGGCAACAGCGCCCAGGGTCATAAATATTTGCGCTTCGGAAATTGCGTGGCGACCCCGTTAAAGAAAGTCTTTTTACTGCTTGTGAATGTCTACTATTTTTTCTATTTTTCTGATTATTCACCCTAAAGCAACCCTAATGAAACAGCTGAAAATTTCTTATCCTAAAATTTTGATACCCATAGCACTGTTTGTGGCCGTACTGTCGGTCAACAGCCAGCCTTCCTGGTCGCGGGGCATACAGATCATGAATTTTAAACATGAGGAAGGCATGCGGCGGATTAAACAAGCGTTGCAAGCGGAAGGTTATGCCATACAAAACGAGGCGGGCGATTTTATGGCAGGCTATAAGAATAATAATACAGCAGTTATAGCGTGCAATGTGTCGGGCGACAAGGCCTTCATCAACATTTTTGTGGCAAGTACTTCCAACGACAGCAATGTGCCGGGTGCGGAACGGGTGCGGCTGCAGGCACAAATGGACAAGGCTTCAAATGGTGGTAATAATCCAGTGGGCACTGTTCAGGCCACCTGGGCTACCCAGGCGGACAGCTATCGTGGTAAAAACGGACAACGGTTTAGTTTTTATATTCCTCCGGGTGGCCCCGCTTCCGGCCGGCTTTGGGGTACAGATACTTATACGGATGATTCGTCAATTGGCCTTGCCGCAGTGCACGCGGGGCTGATCAGCCTTCAGGCCGGGGGAACGGTTACGATCGAAATCCGCGAAGGGCTTGGCGCTTATGTGGGCAGTGTAAGAAATGGCATGAGCAGCAACGGCTATGGAGGGTGGGGTGGCAGTTTTGTTTTTGTGAGGTAAGTCAAACGGTTTCGAGCTAAAGTTGCCAACCTTTTAAAGGTTGGCAACTTTAATTGACGGGCTTACCCAGCCACTTTTTCAAACGCGTTTTGGAGGTCATCCTTAATATCTTCAATATGCTCAATACCCAGTGAAATCCTGAGCAATCCTGGCGCTACCCCAGCGGAAATTTGTTCCGCTTCACTTAGTTGTTCGTGGGTGGTGGTAGCCGGATGGATGATGAGTGTTTTGGCATCCCCTACATTGGCCAGATGGCTAACCAGTTTCAGCTCATTTACAAAAGTGTCTGCAGCCGATTTACCACCTTTGATCTTGAAGGACAACACCCCGCCAAATCCATTGGTTAAGTATTTTTTAGCCAGTTCATGGTACTTGCTGCTTTCAAGGCCAGGGTAGTTTACATACTCCACCTGTGGATGTGATTCGAGCCAATGGGCCAGGGCCAGGGCATTTTGTACGGTGCGTTCCACCCTTAGAGATAGGGTTTCAAGCCCCTGGATAAACAGGAACGAATTAAATGGCGCCATGGATGGTCCCCATGTGCGCAGGCCACTAACCCGGAGGCGGATGATAAATGCGATATTGCCAAACGGGCCATCGGTGCCAAAAATTTCCCAGAATTTCATACCGTGGTAGCCCTCATCAGGCTCTGTAAACTGAGGAAATTTTCCGTTGCCCCAATTGAAATTACCGCCGTCTACCACCACACCGCCGATGCTATTGCCGTGGCCGCCGATCCACTTGGTCGCGGATTCTACCACCACGTTGGCACCATGTGCAAAAGGCTTAAACAGAAAACCTGCTGCACCAAAAGTGTTGTCTACCACCAGCGGTATATCATATTGTTTAGCGATTGCCGCGATCGCATCAAAATCGGGAATGCTAAACCCTGGGTTGCCAATAGTTTCCAGGTAGATAGCCTTCGTTTTGTCGTCAATTTTTGATTCAATACTTTTAGCATCATCGCCTTCAGCAAAACGCGCTTCTACCCCAATGCGTTTAAAAGAAACTTTAAACTGGTTGAAACTTCCCCCATATAAAAATGAAGACGACACAAAATTGTCACCTGGCAATAACAGGTTGTGTAGCGCCAGAAATTGCGCCGACATGCCTGATCCTGTTGCTACAGCACCGACGCCACCTTCCAGCGCTGCGATGCGTTTTTCGAACACATCGGTGGTGGGGTTCATAATACGGGTGTAGATGTTCCCGAATTCCCGCAGGCCAAACAGATTGGCTGCGTGTTCGCTGCTGTTAAAAGTGTACGAACTGGTTTGGTAAATCGGAACCGCCCGGGCATTCGTAGTCGGGTCGGCTTCGGTACCTGCGTGGATCTGCAGGGTTTCGAAATGCAATGGTTTGCTGGCCATAAAGAGATTTTTTAAGTGACAAGAATAATGTCTATAAAAGTAGGCGGCTTTTATTTATGGCAGGTTATGTTTTTGCGAAGGGTTGCCGGATTTTCAACAGACGCCGGTGGTGTGGCTGAGGATGAAGTTGGGAATATTGCTACAAAGCTTTAAGTGAGATGTAAATGGAAGTTGAAGATTTTCAGGATATGCAGGGCTACTAATAATGCCCGCTACATTTTGCAATTAAAATTTGTTCACTAGTTACTTTGTAAACGAGCCTGTGTTCATCTGTAATTCGCCTGCTCCAATACCCTGACCAATTACCTTTTAATGGTTCAGGTTTACCCAAACCTTTAAAAGAATCCCTGTCTATATCCCGGATTAAAATTTTTATCCGGTCAATAATTGCCAGGTTGGTAGCAAACCATTCATTGTATTCTTCAAACCCTTTTTGAGTAAAGGCTACAATTCTCATAGACACTATTTGGAGGGGTTATAAGCCATAAAATCTTCCATCGCAAAACTGACAAGGTTTTCACCAGTTTCTGCCTGTTCTATTGAATCTGTGAGCGCATTAGCATATTGAGCATCATATTCTTGTAAAGAAATGGTTACATCAATATTTTGTTTCCCATTAATAAGGTGCTTTAGCGTGTCAATCAAAGTATCATTGATTTCGGAAGGACTTATTTTTATTACAGTTTCCATGCTCAAAAATTTATTCTCAAAGCTAAATATATTCTCCCCTATTGTTCGGATTGTTTTATAGGCCGAAAGGAAAGCCAAATCCGTAACTTTAAACACAACCTTATTTTTAATAACTACATGGCCCCCAACAAAAACGCCCTCAGTGTTTCATAATCCACATCCATCACCACGCTCACTTTTCCCTTATCCAGCAAATGCTCCACACTGGCCGGCATGGGTACTTTTTCACCAATAATCGGTTCCACCACATCGTAAAACTTCACCGGGTGGGCGGTTTCCAGGATGATACCTTTTTCATCTTCGTGCTCCGATAAATATTGTTGCAATGCGGCGTAGGCAACTGCCCCATGTGTATCCAGTAAATAGTTTTGTTGTTCGTACACTTCTTTGAGAACAGCCTTCGTTTCATCGTCGCTGATGCTTACGCTGCTGACCACGGATTTCAACGATTCAAATTGTTGCTCAAAGATTTCGAGGATGCGGACAAAATTGCTCGGATTGCCTACGTCCATGGCGTTGCTGATCGTTGCTACGGCTGGCTTGGGCTGGTATTCCTGGGTTTTAAAAAATTGCGGTACAATATTATTGGCGTTCGTGGCAGCGATAAAATGCTTCACGGGAAGCCCACTATGGTGCGCCATAAGACCCGCACATATATTACCAAAATTTCCACTCGGAACACAGATTACGGGCGGGGCTTCTTTATGCGCCCACTGGCTGTAGGCAAAGAAATAATAAAACTGCTGCGGTAGCCACCGCGCCACATTAATGGAATTGGCAGAGGTAAGAAATAGCTGGTTGTTCAATTCCGCATCCGCAAAAACTTGTTTTACCAGGTCCTGGCAATCGTCAAAGCTGCCGTTTACTTCCAGTGCTCTAATGTTTTTGCCAAGCGTGGTGAGCTGCAATTCCTGGATACTGCTTACTTTGCCGCTGGGGTAGAGGATCACCACTTCCACACCTTCTACATCGTAAAAGCCGTTGGCGACGGCGCCACCGGTATCGCCACTGGTAGCTACCAGAACTGTCACTTTTTTACCAGCATTTTTTACAAAATACCCGAGGCAGCGACTCATAAACCGGGCACCCACATCTTTAAACGCAAGGGTAGGGCCGTGGTACAACTCCAACGAAAAAATATCGTCCGTCACCTGCACCAGCGGAAAATCAAAATTGATGGTTTCATTTACGATAGTTTGTAATTCTTCTGTTGGAATCGCATCGCCTACATAAGGTTGTATTACTTTGAAAGCGATTTCTTCCTTGCTATAGCTATTGATGTTTTCAAAGAAATCCACCGGCAATACCGGGATGCTTTCCGGAAAATACAAACCCTTATCCGGTGCCAGTCCTTTGATAGTAGCCTCTTTAAAATCTACTTTAGAAGAATCGTTATTGGTGCTGTAGTAAAGCATATAGTGATGTCTGATTTAGGATGGTTGATGTATGATTGTTGTCATCATCATGGAAAAATTTGCTTTAGCCAGCAGCAATAATCAGGATTGGATATTAATCTTTTCGGGACGCTGCTTAGAACCCTCCTTTGGAGGGCAGGGAGACTTACTCCACCATAATCCCCGTCGTATTAATCGTCGTTACATACGTATGATGATCGATGCCGATCCGTGTGTACACTTCCTTCATAATAACCTCTACCGCTTTGGCCGTGGCTTCTTCCTTGCACAGCATAAAAATAGATGGACCCGATCCGGAGATGCCGCCGCCCAGTGCACCAGCTTTGATACATAGTTTTTTTACTTCATTAAAACCGGGTATCAATATACTCCGCACTGGTTCGATGATCACATCTTCGAGTGACCTGCCAATAAGCTCGTAGTCGTTTTGAAGAAGGCCTGCTACCAGCCCGGCAATATTGCCCCACTGACGAATGGCATCTTTCAGTAATACTTCTTTGCGGAGTATCTGCCTTGCATCTGCTGTGCGTACTTCTATCTGCGGATGCACCAGGGCTACATACATAGCCGGTGCTGCGATGCTGATAATATCCAGTGGAAAAATCGACCGGATAAGTGTAACACCACCATAGATACAGGGTGCGATATTATCCGCATGCTTTACACCACTTGCTACCTTTTCGCCAAACATGGCAAAGCGCACCAGGTCTTCTTTAGAAAATTTGTTGCCCAGTAAATGATTCGCCGCTACCACCGCACCTGCAGCACTGGCCGCGCTGGAACCTACGCCACTACCAGGTTTGATATGTTTCTCGATGGTGATTTCAAAGCCGATATCGCCTTCTATTTCTTCCAGCATTTCCAGCAATGGCGCACCGGCCGTATTGTTTTCAGCGTCGGTAGGCAGGTCGTATCCTTCGGTGGGATTGATGATAATCTTCCGTTCGCCCAACAGCTTTACGTGCATCACATCATATGGCTCATGCAGGCAAAGTCCCAATACATCAAATCCACAAACCAGGTTGGCAATAGTGCCCG
This sequence comes from Chitinophagaceae bacterium, assembly GCA_039925965.1. Classification (GTDB taxonomy): domain Bacteria; phylum Bacteroidota; class Bacteroidia; order Chitinophagales; family Chitinophagaceae; genus JAZKFT01. The sequence goes on along the minus strand of JBDSXW010000051.1, from coordinate 50,016 downwards.
GACATCGGACGGTTACAGCGGTTTTTGGTGGTAGCATAGTTTTTTTGTTAAAGTAAACTTTAAAAACATCTTCATTGCAAGGGTTCGTGCCCGCGGCAATCCCCAATGAATTAGTTATAGCTTTTTATTGTTCAACAGTCGTAGCTAATGGTTTGGGTTTGCCACGACGGGCAAGGCCCCGATCTGCCAATGACGAGATGTTTAATTATGTGATTATCAGCCACAAAATATTCGCCACAGAGCCCTGAAAAGGCTTAACAAATTAGCCCGGGGCAAGAAATAACAGTGGGATCAAGCCCTGAAGGAGTGCAACAATGCGGCTTGCAATGATGTTTTGCCTGGAATTGTGCCGCCCCTTCAGGGCTTCTCGAACCTGGCAACATTTTCAAATCCAGGGCGGTGCCCCGGGCTATTATGTGCCGCCCCTTTGGGGCTGAAATCCACTAACTTGTCATCTTCAAAGACCTTGATCCGCGAAGCGGAAAATATTTACTCGCAATGACGAACCCTCGCTTGCCTCGTCGGGCAATGACGAACCGTGTGCCTTCCCGTATCAACGAACCGTCCGTATGATATCAGCAAATACCCCCGACGCTGTCACTTCTGCACCGGCGCCGGCACCTTTCACTACCAACGGTTGTTCCGGATAACGGTTGGTATAAAAAAGTACTACGTTGTCTTTGCCATACAGGTGATAAAAATCGCTTTGTGGGTCTATATGCTGCAAACCTACCGCCGCTTTAGTGCCCGCTGCCGAAGGCGAAAAAGTAGCAACAAATTTCAATTTCTTACCTGCATAGGCTGCTGCCGCATATAATTTCTTAAAGTGCTCCTCGTGCTTTTCCATCTCTGCATAGAAATTGGCCACATCCCCATTCATACAACTTTCCGGCATAAATGATTCGTTGGCAATATCCGCCATTTCAAGTTGTTCGCCAGCTTCCCGGGCCAGTATCATTATTTTACGCATCACGTCTGTGCCACTCAGATCCAATCGTGGATCGGGTTCGGTGAAGCCTTCATCCTGGGCATCTTTTACCACAGCCGCAAAGCTTTTCTGACCATTGTAGTTATTGAAGACAAAATTGAGGGTGCCACTTAACACTGCTGCTATTTTATTAACCTTGTCACCACTTTTGATCAGGTCGTTCAAACTGCCTATTACCGGTAAACCGGCCCCCACATTGGTTTCGAAGAGGAATTGGGTATTGAACTCCCTTGCGTGGTCTTTTAGTTCCTGGTAGTAAGGATAGGGGGAAGAACAGGCTATTTTGTTGCATGCTACTACCGCGATACTTTTTTCCAGCAATTGTAAATAACATTTGGCGATGTCTGCATTGGCGGTAACATCGGCAAATACACTGTTGCGAAGGTTTTTTGTGCGCATCGCGCTTACAAATCCGTCCAGGCTCATCGGATCGCCATCCGATAGCAGGGCCTGCCAGTTGGTAAGGTTGATGCCCTCATCGTTGAACAGCATTTTTTTACTATTACCCATGCCCACTACACGCACCTGGAGCAATAAATTATCCTGCAGGTACTGCTGCTGCTGGTGTAATTGCTGTAACAGTTTGCCCCCAACATTTCCTACACCTATTATAAAAAGATTCAATTGCTTATAAGTGTTTTCAAAAAACTCTTCGTGTAAAACGTTAAGCGCTTTTTTTACATCTTCTGAAGAGATAACGGCAGAAATATTTCTTTCAGACGAGCCCTGGGCGATGGCACGTACGTTTACGCCGTTGCGTCCGAGTGCGCCAAACATTTTACCACTGATGCCCGTATGACTCTTCATGTTATCACCCACCAGGGCTACGATGGCCTGGCCCTTTTCTACCAGCAGCGGATCCAGGTTTTTGGTGGCTATTTCGAAAGCGAATACATTGTCCACCACGTATTTGGCCTTGGCAGCGTTCTGCTCTTCTATGGCCACACAGATGGAATGTTCCGAAGAACTTTGCGTAATCAGGATCACATTGATTCTTTCGTTGCTTAGGGCTTCGAACAGGCGCTTGGAAAAGCCGGGTATTCCCACCATTCCACTACCTTCCAAACTCAGCAATGCTATCTTGCCGATACTTGAAATGCCCGTGATGCTATTGCCTTTATGATCGGGTGCTTCTTTGATTACCGTGCCACCATCCTCTGGCGCAAAAGTATTTTTCACCCATACCGGAATACCCTTTCCCATAACAGGTTGTATGGTAGGCGGGTACACCACTTTCGCTCCAAAATGGGAGAGTTCCATCGCTTCACGATACGATATCTGCGGTATGGATTTGGCATTGGCTACATGCCTTGGATCGGCGGTCATCATGCCGCTTACATCGGTCCAGATTTCCAGGTTGCTCACGTTTAATGCTGCTGCGAAAATAGAGGCAGTATAATCGCTGCCGCCGCGACCAAGCGTAGTGGTAGTGCCACTATGACCACTTGCTATGAAACCAGGCACAAGGAACAATTCTCCCTGGTGGTGTGCAAAATATTGTTGAATATTATTATTGGTGGCGATAAAATCTACAGCAGCATAGGTAAAGTGCTCGTCGGTAGTGATGAGCTTACGTGCATCTACCCATTCGCTTTTAATTCCGTTAAAGCTAAAAGCGGATGAAATAATCTGAGACGACAACCATTCGCCATAACTCACGATCCTGTCCTGCGTGCGGGGCGACAATTCGCGCAGCATAAATACGCCTTTGCAAATGTCTTCGAGCTCGTTACACCGTTGCTTTACCATACTCAGTACACTGCTTTGTTGTGTTACCGGGATCAGTTGCTGTACTGCTTCCAGGTGGCGCTGCTCTACCTGCTTCAATAGCGCATCAAATGTTTCGTCGCCTGCTGCCGCCAGCGTACCGCATTGGATCAGGCTATCTGTAACGCCACCAAGGGCCGATACCACCACAATGGTTTTTTCTTTAACCAACGCCTTTTCCACGATGGCCATTACCTGTTTTATTACCCCTGATCCGGCTACTGAGCTGCCGCCAAATTTTAGAACTTGCATCTTATTCTTGCTTTATTATTATTTGTGGTTCAAATTAGGGCATTGAGTCAATGGCAAATTGTCATTGCCGATGTTCGGTTCAAATATTAAATTGACTGATACCTTTTGCTTTACTGACTATTTTCAAATCACTGACTTACTGACCTAATTACCGATGACTTGAAAATGAGAAACTTTCGAATGTAAACAGCTTATTTAAAAGCCCATGTGGTGATATGGAGAAGTACAACCCTAACGGGTTGTAATAATAGTAATAGTGGTAGCCGGGGAAGCGACCATGACAGAAAATGAAAGGTATGATCCTGTTTTTTTCACAATGGGTGCAAGTACGGGAAATGATTGCAGAGTGTCAAAAAAAAATTGAAAACTATAGAAATTGTCTACCATTTGAGCTAAATGTTTGAATGATACATAATTGTATGGCTGAACCGTTATTTGTTTATTTAAGGTTGCCTGCTATTGGGAAAGGTTGCGGGCTGAAAGGCAATGCAACAAAGTTTATTCTTCGGAAGACAAAGTTTATTTTGGGGAAGACAAAGTTTATTTTGGGGAAGGCAAAGATTATTTTGGGGAAGACAAAGTTTATTTTGGGGAAGACAAACATTCTCCTGGGGAAGACAAACTTTGTGTTAGGGAAGACAAACATTGTCATGGGGAAGACAAACTTTATTTTGGGGAAGACAAAATCCATTTTTGGGAAGACAAACATTAATCCTGGTCAAACAAACATGATTTTAATCAAGGCAAACATTACTTGTATCAAGTGACCAATAAAACCGCCAGCGCAATCGTTTCCGACATCGTTTGCATAGATAAATGGCTGTTAGTTCTTTTTAAGCCGATACTTTTAAACTCTCTTAAATGATTTGCTGTATGAAAAATCCCGGTGTTTTCATGAGAACTGCTTTATGCATTCTTGTACTATCTTTTGGATCTCGTTTTGGAGCTTCTGCTCAAACAGTGTTATTCGACTACCATTTTAATACCAGTCCACTGCCCACAGGCATTACCAGCGACGGTACGATTAGTACGACAAAGACCGCCGACGGTGTTTGTACCGCGGGTGCTGAAACCGTTATCCAGGGCGGCTATCTGCAGGCCGACGTTGCCAGTTGCAGTGTATTTAACGTTAATATGAAATCTACTGGTGGTTCGGTGAGAACAGTGAGTGTAAAATATAAAAAGGATGGCGAACCGGGATATACTACAGTTTCGACTACGCTTACTGTGCAAGCAGCGGCAACCTTTAATTTTGCCACGCTCTTTCCGGCTATTGTCAGTTCAGGTCCTGTAAGTGTTCGCATTGAACCTACTGCCGGCAATATCCAGATCCATGACTTGTATGTATTGTCGAACAATACTGTAAGCACCGCTGCGGAAATAACGGCTTTCAAGCTCACCGGGCAAACTGGTAGTGAAGTCATTAACTCAGCTGCTGGCACCATCGCTATAAATGTTCCGCTGGGAACCACGCTGAATCCTGTTGCGCCTCAAACGGTGACTATCTCGCCGTTGTCTACTATAAGCCCTTTGGGCACAACCGCGCAAAACTTTTCATCCCCGGTAAACTATGCGGTCACTGCCCAGGATGGCACTACGATCAAAAACTGGACGGTGAATGTGACGCAGGTAGCATCTGCGGCAAAAGAGATTACTGCTTTTAAATTATCGAACAGCCAGATTGGGTCCGCTACTATTAATTCAGGCGCTGGCACCATCGCGGTTAATATGCCGTTGGGTAGTACGCTTACGGGCCTGGTACCGGTTACCTTAAGCCTTTCTGCCAATGCCTCCGTGAACCCCGGAGCCGCTACTGCACAGGATTTCAGCGGCCCGGTAGTGTACACAGTTACCGCCCAGGATAATTCAACCAAGGGATGGACCGTTACTGTTGCATTGATTGATCCAAACCTTGTATTTACCGACTACGAAGCAGAACAAGCCTATTTCACCGGCACGGTGGATAATAACCATTTAAACTATACGGGTACTGGCTTTATCAACTTCCTTGCCGGAGGGGAGAATTCAATGATTTTTTCTGTGTGCCAGACACAGGCAGGGGATCGTACTGCAAAATTCCGGTATTCACTTGCTAACGATACGTACCGTAAAGGCAACTTATTTGTGAACGATGTATTCATCAAACTCCTGGATTTTCCACGGACTGCCACCTTCGACGACTGGGCAAATGAAACAGTGGTATTGACCTTACCAGCCGGTCTCAATAATATTAAGATTACCTGGGATACAACTGATGGCCCCAACCTGGATAAATTACAGCTTTCGGGTGCACCGTGCAATAGCTATACCCTCGGCGTTACCGCTACCAACGGTGGAGTAGTAACCAAGAGCCCGGCCCGCACAAATAATAAATATTTTGAAGGCGAAACAGTGACACTGCTGGCAGAAACAACGCCAGCACTGACTTTCAGCAACTGGAGCGGCGATCTTACCGGCTCAGTGAACCCTTCGGTGATTACAATGAATGCGAATAAAACCATCGTGGCCAACTTTGCTGTAGTACCAACTTATAAGCTGAATATATCGGTAACGGGTGTGGGTGGTGTAAGCCTCAATCCGGAAGGAGGAGAGTATGCAGCTAACACTGTGGTGACACTTACGGCGAACCCGATCCTGGGGTCCACTTTTGCCGGCTGGGGCGGCGCACTTAGCGGATCCAACCCAGTACAGATGATTACCATGGATGCAGTGAAAAATGTAACTGCGACTTTCAACTCTGCAATCACCATAGACTTTGAAAAAGTGATCGGCTTTGCATCGATTACCGCTGATGGATTTACCGGTCCTACCAAGGGTGGTCAGTGTGCCCCGGATACATTAACGATCAACGGCCCGGCGGAATTCAATAAGCTTTGTGAATCCTTGTATAACCGCCAGCAGGCTTATAAAACCAACAATACGGTTAATGGTATGAAAAAAGCCCCGCTGGTAATTATTCTCAAAGCCGGTATTTACGACGGCTCCCAAACCCTAACTACCACTGGCGCCAAGATATTCGGCAACTACATGATGGACATTCCCGAGCAGGGCGACCTCAGCGTAGTGGGTGAATCGAATGTGGTGTGGAAGATTGGTATTAATGTAAAACGTTCCTATAACCTACTGATCCGTAACATCTTCTTCCAGGATTACTACGACGACGGCATCAATATTGGCTATAGCGAGACGCATCATATCTGGGTCGATCATTGTACAATCGGCAGCCCCATTGGCTTTCCCTTAGACTCTGAACACCCCGATGGTGGCTGCGACATCAAAGACGGCGCCAGCTATATTACAGTGTCGTGGTGCCTGTTTCGCAATAGCTGGAAAACCAGTCTTAACGGGCATAGCGATAACAATGGTGCCACCGATCTGGGCCGGTTAAAAATTACCTATGTGAACAATCATTTTATGCACACCAATAGCCGTAATCCGAGGGTGCGTTTCGGCCAGGTGCATGTGTTAAATAATTTGCTGGATAATGTACAATTGTACGGGAGTGTCGCAGCCAATACTGCCCAGGTGTTCTGCGAGAATAATTTTTACCTCAACACCGACTGGCCAATGTATGCCGATAGGAGCGTAGCGGATTTTAAAGCGGTGTATGGCAATAACAACGACAATACCTATACTTCTAAAACCGGCAACTATCCTTGCGTAGGGTTAAAGCAAACAGGAAATGCATACGACGACAGCGGATTACCGGTGATCACCGCTCAGATTAATCCGGCGATGCTAAACCCTGGCGGAAGGTCCATTAAGTTTGACGAATTGAACCCTGCGGGCGTCTTTACTCCAAGCAGCTATTACGCCTATACACCGATGGCTGCCGCTGACGTAAGGGTATTGATCCCGCTATTCGCAGGTGCTGATAAAGTGACTTTTGCAAGTTGTAGCGCATTGCCCCTGCAACTGCTTTCCTTCGACGCTATACTGAATGGTAGCGCTGTAAAAGCCACCTGGCAAACCGACAACGAGGTGAACACACGAGAATTCGAAGTAGACAGGTCTGTTAACGGAAGGGATTTTGTATCGGTTGGCATTGTGGCTTCAAAAAATACAAGTGGCCTCAACAGCTATTCCTTTACCGATGTAAATCCGGCTGCAGGCATCAACTGGTATCGCCTGAAAATGATCGATAAAGACGGCAAATTCACTTTGAGCAGAACCGTGACTGTTAACGGAAAGAATAGTGTCGGCCTGAGGACCTTCCCAAATCCTGTTGTAAATACCCTTTCAGTTGCTCATCCCCGTGCTGTAAGCGGAGCCGTAATTAAGATCGTTGCAGCCGACGGAAGGATGACGCAATCAGTCAATTGTTCCATCGGTGCCAATAGTACACTATTGACGCTTTCTAGCTTGCCTTCAGGTAATTACCTGGTAATCATGCAGAACGGAACGGAAAGAATGGTTACAAAATTTGTGAAACAATAAAGCGTTCCGGTGGCGTTGCCAGGCAGTCAGGAAAACAACACAATGGCCTTATTTTCTCCAAAGAGAAAAAAGGCCATTTTGTTGTTTCACCACTCTCAAAAGCTCACCTTTTGTGCTGGTTCGCAGGCCGCCTGGAGCCGGGAAACGAAAACGATTACGGGCACGCCCGTATTACTTTACGGCGTTCCGCTGTAGCAGGAGCAGAAAATAAGTGTAGAAATGACTTTTTTTTGTTTTGAGCCAAAATTCAGGATGCCGCAGGATGGTTGCAGGTGGGTAAAAGAGTAAGTTTACAGCAGATTAGGAAGAAGAACCTTGAGTACGATTGCCCGATGAATAACGGTTGAACATAAACAAAGCCAAAACAGCTTGCCATGAAAATAAAACTTTTGGGCCCGGTATCCATACCTGCCACCGAGCCATTTTATGAATACAGACTTAGAGATGGCTATCTATTTTCCAGCGTTTTCATAGTTCATTCTGATTGTTTGGGAAGCCTGTAACTGAGCGCCCCAATAGACAGTATTCAAGCCTGAAACAACCCTAACCGCCCCGTAAAAATCTTAATCAGATCGCCTGCCATGAATAAAATACTCCAGAGAGCCCTCGTATTTTTTGCATTTAGCCTCCTGCTTACCAATTGCCGTAAAAAAGCCTTCGATGAATATTATGGCCGGCCGGATACCTTGGAACCACCTATTTATCAAAGCCTGGAAGCGAAGGGTAAGTTTAAAAACCTGCTGGCTACTATTGACAAATCGGGTTATAAAGCCACTTTGTCTGCCGCAGGATACTGGACTTTTTTTGCACCGAACGATTCGGCTTTCACTGTCTTCTTCAAAGATCGCGGTGTAACAGGGGTAGATGCGCTGGATTCCGGCACCTGCCGCCAGATTATTACCTACTGCCTGGTGTACAATGCTTTTAAAAAAGATCGTATCGACGACTTTCAAAGTTCTATCGGGTGGGTACCCAACAGTGCCTATAAGAGACGAACAGCCAACTACACTTATGTGTACGACGGCACCAATACTGCGGGAGCGCCTATAAAAGTAATTGCCTCCAATCGCAATAATAACCCTACTGGTCAAAGTTTTTATATCGATGCAGACAACAATAATAAAAATATACCCATTTTCACAGATACGTTTTTCACAGCCAGTGCGATTACCGCTGCGGACTACAATTATTTTTATCCCTCCACTCCTTTTACTGGTTTTAATGTAATGGATGCACAAGTGATATCAAAGGATATCCCGGCAGAAAATGGCGTGATCCATGAAATCAATAAAGTATTGATGGCACTGCCAAGCATTGACCAATACCTTGCTTCTAAACCGGAATACAGCGAGTTTAAAAAGCTTTTTGATAAGTACCTCATTCAGTATATTATCAACCCAACGGTGACCAATAATTACAATATCCGGAATGGTGTGGCCACTTCGGTATTTACAAAAGTATTTAATGGTAACCTGGCTTTTTCGCCCAATAATGAAAACTTTTTAAAGTTGCAGGATAATGATGCGCAAACCAACGGGTACACTTTATTTGTGCCAACTAACGCGGTGTTGCTTAATTATATCAACACGGTATTGCTGGAAAACTATACCTCACTTGATGTGATGCCTTTAAGCATTATCTACGATTTCGTTAATGCCCATATGTGGCAAAATACAGTATGGCCTTCCAAGTTCAAAACCACATTGAGCTATTTAAATGAAGACGCAAGGTTTAACATAAATACCGATATCGTAGATAAAAAGATATTAAGCAACGGGATTTTTTATGGTACCAATAAAGTGCAGCAAGCCAACGTATTCACCACTGTTTATGGTCGGGTATACCTGGATCCGAACTATTCCATGATGCAAAGCCTGATGAACGCGGAGCTAAGAACTATCGTGACTAATCCAGGCCAGAAATACACCATTTTTATGATGAGCAATGCCGCTATTGCGGCGGCTGGCTATACACTTAACCCGCTTTTGAATGCTAACGTAAACCTGCAATGGACGTATACCCCTCCAGGTAATGGTACTGTATTGACGGGTTCTACAGCTTACAACAGGTTATTGCGTATTATTAATATGTCTGTGGTGCCTACGCCTAATGGCGAACTGGATAACCTTACCGGAACAGGGGTTGCGCAGACCTATGGCGGTGAGTTTATTAAGTGGAGTGCGAATAGCGTCCAGGGATCCGGGAATGTATTTTCCAACACCAGCGTAAATATTACGGGATCCAAAACATCGTTGAATGGTAAGATTTACTACTGCGATAACCTGATCACTTTCAGCGAAAGCAACATCTCCAGCGATATTAAGAAACTGGCTGCCAGTAATGTGAGGTATTCACCTTTCTGGAGATATATGAGCAACTCAAGCGGCGTGTATAATAGCGCTACAGGTGAAATTCAGGGTGTTGCCGCAGGACTTTTCTATACGGTTTTTATTCCGGATTCTATACAGATACGTGCTGCTGTAAATGCTGGTTTCCTGCCGGGCACTGGCACGGCTCCTAACAAAGTTCCAAACTATACGCCCACACTACCAGCCGAGCAGCTGCAGGTTGTGAATTTTATCCAATACCATATTCTAAACAAGACATGTATTGGTACCGATGGAAAGACCAGTGGCTCTTTTGAATCGGTGCTTAAAAACAACAATGGCGATCCTGTAAAAATATTCGTTACCAATACAGTGCCCAATGCTGTTAAACTTACGGATGCGGATCAGCCGATCCCCAGGTATGGAAACGTAATCAATGGCGTGACGACGAGTAACTTTCTATCCAATCGATGTAATATTCACCTGATCGATAATTACCTGAAATTTGTCCTGTAAACCACCAGAAAACTGCATTTGAAATGAGCCCTATTTTTAAAAGAATTGCCTGCCTTATTGCCCTTACCGCCTGGTGTTTTTTACAGGTGACCGCCCAGGCCCCGGCGGCCCAGCTGGTTCGCGGTAAAATAACAGATAAAATAACCAAAGCCCCCGTTCAAGGTGCATCTGTTTCGGAGATAGATGCTGACGGCCGCATCATCAAAGGTGCCTCTTCCGATATTGAAGGAAATTTTGTTATTAAGTTATCAAATCCAAAAAACAAATTATCCGTTTCCTATATTGGTCACAAGACTATCCTGATGCCGATTAACGGCAAGGGCGTTATCAATTTTCAGCTGGAAGATGACAAAGCCGAACTGGACGGGGTAACGATTGTAGTAAGCAAAAAAACGGACAACGGTCTTACTTCTATTGCAGACAGGGAACTGACCACGGCCACGGCCAGGATCAGCGCCAAAGAATTGGAAGAAATGCAAGCCACTTCCATCGATCAGGCCCTGCAGGGTCGCCTGGCCGGTGTGGACATTGTAGCTAACAGCGGCGATCCCGGAGCCGCCATGAGTATTAAGATCCGTGGTACGTCTTCTATCAGTAATGCAGGTAATCCGCTGATTGTAGTGGATGGCCTTCCCTACGAAACAGAGATTCCCGGAGATTTTAATTTTGGTACGGCAGATGAGCAGGGATATGCTCAGTTACTCAATATTTCTCCTTCGGATATTAAAGATATTACGGTATTAAAAGATGCTGCTGCAACAGCCGTTTGGGGCAGTCGCGCCGCCAACGGAGTACTGGTGATCACTACAAAGAGAGGGTCGATCGGTAAGCCTACCATCACTTACACTTTTAAAGGATCTTTTGCAAAGCAACCAAATGCCATCCCGCTTTTGAATGGTGATCAATATTCGACGCTGATCCCGGAAGGTTTTATCAACCGTATCGGAACTACTTTGAATACACAGAATAACCGCGAGTTCAATTACGATCCTAATGATCCTTACTGGTACCATAATTACAGCAATAACACCAATTGGGTAGATGCACTTACCCGTACCGGTTATACCAACGACCACGCCATCTCTATGAACGGAGGAGGTGAGAAAGCCAAATACTTTGCTTCTGTAGGTTATACCAAGCAAATAGGTACCACTATCGGAACCGAACTTGACCGTATCAATACACGTATCAACCTGGATTACGTGGTGTCTGATAAAATAAGGTTCTTCACCAGCATTGCCTATACGAATTACAACCAGAGCCGGAACTATACCAGCAATAACGATGGCGCTGTGAGGGCTGTAGCTTTTATCAAAATGCCAAATATGAGCATATTTGAGTACGATGAGTTGGGCAACCTGTCTCCCAACTATTTTTCACCAGCATCTAACATACAGGGTACCTATACCCGAATCTACAACCCGGTAGCCCTGGCCGACAAGGCTTTATACAAAATTCAAAGTAACCGTATTATTCCGCGTTTTCAGTTAACCTACGACATCATCAAGAAAGTGCTGAATGCTTCTTTCGATGTGCAGTTTGATATCAACAACACCAAGAACAAAAGCTTTTTACCACAGATTGCTACCGGCAGGCCCAACACCGAAAACGTAGTGAACCGTGCTTACGATGGTGATATTGATGGATTCAGTGTTACCACCAAAACCTCGTTTGCCTATACGCCAATATTTAAAAGCAATGTTCATAATTTCAAAGCCTTTGCAAACGTGCTGACCAGTGATTATAAGGTAGTGAACCAGGAGATAATGGTTTCAAATACCGCATCCTCATTATTGGTAGACGCTTCAACCCCGGGTCGTACGCAAAACTCGGAATCGCGGGCTGTGTCCGGGATTTCTGAAAGCCGCAGCATCGGTGCCGTGGTAATTGCGCAGTATAGCTTTTTAGACAAATACATTGTGAATGGCACCATGCGCACGGATGGTAATTCCAGGTTTGGTGCAGACTATAAATTTGGGTATTTCCCCTCTGTCTCCATTCGCTGGAGGGCTTCCGATGAAGTGTTCTTCAAAAAGTTCAAAAAACTCGACGACCTCAGCATCAGGGCCAGTTATGGCCAGGTGGGTAATGCGCCGAGCAGGGATTATAGTTTTTATAATACCTACACCACTTACGACTGGAGTTATTTAGGTCAGAGTGCTGTTTATCCTGCCAGCCCCGAATTAAAGAACCTGCGTTGGGAAACTGTGGTCGGAACAAACGTGGGTGGCAACCTGTCGCTCTTTAAATCCAGGGTACGCCTTGATGTAGACGTTTACCGCAACCGTACCAAAGACCTGATGTTTGATGGCCTGCAGGTTCCTGCTTTCACCGGATACAATGCGATTAACATGAACGTGGGTACGCTGGATAACCAGGGTTGGGAAATTAACCTGAACACCATTCCTTACAAAACAAAAGACTGGACACTGGGCTTCGATCTCAATTTGTCGAAAAATGAAAATATCATCCGCGCAATTTCTGAATTCTATCCGAGCACCAAGGGTGACGTAACCAGGAACGGAGAATACCTGCGCCTGTTGCAGGTAGATAATCCATTCGGTTCATTCTATGGCTACAAATATGCGGGCGTTTATACAGATAAAGAAGCTACGAGGGCGGTAGGCGAAAATGGCAAACCTATTACCGGGCCCAATGGCCAGGTTGTGTACATGCGTTTTGGATATCCAGCTGTAGATTACACATTCCAGCCTGGCGACGCCAAATATGAAGATATCAACCATGATGGCAATATCGATTATAAAGATGTAGTCTATCTTGGAAACAGCAATCCCAAGCTGTCCGGTGGTTTTGGCCCTTCTATAAGCTGGAAGAATAAATTACGGCTCAGTGCTTTCTTCAGCTTCCGCTATGGTTATGATGTAATTAACGGTGCAAAAATGAACACCACTAATCAGTACAATTTCGATAACCAAAGTACTGCTGTGTTACGCCGCTGGAGAAAAGACGGCGATGTAACTGATATTCCACGTGCCCTGATTGCCGGTGGTTATAACTGGCTCGGCAGCGACCGGTATGTGGAAGACGCTTCTTACCTGCGTTTTCGCACTATCACTGCCCGGTATACATTCGATAAAAAATTCATCACTAAATTGAAAATGAAGAACCTGAGCGCGTACATCACTGCTGAGAACCTGGTGACTTTTACCAAGTACACTGGCCAGGATCCTGAGATCAGTGCCAGAGGTGCAGATCCTTTCCGTATAGCAGTTGATTATTCACTCACACCGCCATCCAAGCAGTTTACCCTTGGCCTGGTGGCATCTTTCTAAACCTGTTTTTGTCAATTTTTTATATCAGCATCGATGAAGAATAACGTTTTTAAACTGGCCGCATTCCTTGTTCTCGTAACCGGGTTCACCTCCTGCAAAAAGTGGCTGGATCTGAAACCGCAAAACGGCATCGTGCGGGAAGATTTCTGGAAAACCAAGGAGCAGGTGGCCGCAGCAGTAACTGGTATTTACGCATCGCTGCTGGCATCGCCTACTGCCACCAGCACTACCCAATATACTTCGGACAGGCCTCTGGCAGAATACCTGTGGATATGGGGCGAAGCGAGAGCCGACATGGCAACACCAGGAACCTTTATATCGCCTGAGGAACTGGAAATGGTGAACGTGAACATGCTGGCAACCAATACCCTGATGAACTGGCGCGCATTGTACCGCACTATCAATTACTGTAATACTGTAATACAACTGGCCCCTGCCGTAATAGACCTCGATCCAACGTTTACCAAAACGCAACTGGATGCTTCAGTAAGCGAAGCATTGGCGATCAGGGCCCTCATGTATTTTTACCTGGTGCGGAGCTGGGGAGATGTTCCTTTAAAACTGACTGCTACTATCAGCGATCAGGATATTGTCCCCATCCCGAAATCTGGTCAGGACACAGTGCTGGCCCAGATAGTAGCCGACCTTAAAAAGGCAGAAGCCGGTGCTGTATTTACTTATGGTTCGAAAGCCTTTGATAAGGGTAGGGTGACCAAGTATACCGTGAATTCAATCCTGGCCGATGTGTACCTGTGGATGGAAAAGTATCCTGAAAGCGTAGCTGAATGTGATAAGGTGATCAACTCCGGTCAGTTTGGTTTGTTGCAGGGTGATGCTTCATGGTTTGATAAATTATATTCCCAGGGAAACAGCAACGAAAGCATCTTCGAATTCCAGTTTGATGTTCAGAAATTAAACCCATTTTACAAGATTTTTGTACAAAACCGCCGCTGGCAGGCTTCGTTCCGCGTACTGGACGAAATGTATACCGTAGATCTGGTAGACGATACCAAAAAAGACATTCGTGCAGAGGGTTCAGCACTTCGGGCTGCAGATGGTACCATCTGGAAATTTGTGGCTTCTGATTACAACAGTTTAAAGTCGCAGGATCAGTCTTTCACCCACTGGTTTGTTTATCGCTATGCGGATATTTTGCTGATGAAGGCCGAAGCGTTGACACAGCTCGACAGAGGCGCCGAAGCGCTGCCATTGGTGTACCAGGTGCGTGACCGTGCTGCCGCGCTGGTAGCGACCGACCGGGCACCGGCAACAACGGATAAGAATGGGATTGCAGATTTTATATTAGAAGAAAGAGCCAGGGAATTTGCATTTGAAGGAAAGCGCTGGTATGATATTTTGCGTAACGCAAAAAGGAGAAACTACGAAAGGGCTTCCATCCTGTACAATGTAGTGGCCAACAGTGTTCCGTCAGACAGGCAGCAGGCGGCGCTGAATAAGTACAAGGATAAAAACAGCCATTATTTCCCGATCTACGTGTACGAGATACAGACAAACAAACTACTGGTACAAAACTCTTTCTACAAATAACCCCAAACACTTGTAACATGAAAAATCTTTTTTCAAAATTGCTTACTGCGGGTACTGCCATATTGCTATTACTAATTTTTACAATGGGTTGTAAGAAGCTTGCCATCAAGCAAACAACCACGGACGACGTAAATATTGTAGGCTACCTCGATAAAAACCTCGACTCATTTTCTTTGTTCCGTCAGATACTGGAACGTACCGAAACCGCAGCGTTCCTGAATGCCTATGGTGCCTATACCGTTTTTGCTCCTACCAATAGTGGCGTACGGGCTTACCTGCCTAAGATCGGAGCTACATCTGTGGAAACAGCCGACCTGGCTGTATTAAAGGATATGGTACGCTTCCACCTGCTGGAAGATACAGTAACGACCGCAGCCTTTACCGATGGTAAATTGGCTACTATTACTATGTTTGGCCAGTACCTGATTACGAGTGTTGCTGATAAAGCCGGTTCGTCTACCTACCTGATCAACAGACAAGCATTTGTGCTGCAGCCTAATGTAAGGGTGGGCAATGGTATCATCCATGTAATCGACAATGTGCTGATTCCACCAAAGCTTACATTGGCTAAGACCATCGAAGCCAATACCAACTATTCGATTTTCACCCAGGCACTGAAAGAGACCGGTTATTTCGATATTCTTAATATCAATAACAACCCTAACCCAAGTAGAAAATGGCTGACAGTGATTGCAGAATCTAACCAGGTGTTGGCTGATTCAGGCATCAACAGCTATGCGCAACTGAAGGCTAAATATTCCAAAACCGGTAACCCCTTGCTGATTACCGATAGCCTGAACCTGTATTGTGCCTATCATATACTGAATGGAATAAAATACCTCGGAGATATCATTATCGCCACATCGCATACCACGCTGGCACCGCAGGAAGTAGTGAGTTCCAAACTGCAAGATCAGCAGGTGCTGATAAATGATGATGTATTTAATGGCGTGCTGGAACCAGGTATCACGTTGAGGCGCCCTACCAGCGACATCGCCAGCACCAATGGCGTTGTCCATGATGCGAGTGCGCATTTTACCCTGAAATACCGGAAGCCAACAGCGGTTTACTGGGATGTGTCTGATTTTACCGAGATTCGAAAATTGCCGGCTTATTTCCGCAAGCAGAGCTACAATTTTGTAAAAGCCACCGCCGCAGATTTTCCAGTTGTAGATATCACATGGCCTTTAGGTTTGGCAAGCGGTACCTCTACACTTACTTATAGCTTCAGCACAGCCAGTTCCATCACTAACTATGCCTGTAACGCTGACGTGAACATATTGCCACTCGGTGCCCCGAACAGACCATTCTATGTTGACTATCGCACGCCTACCATTATTAAAGGGCGCTATAAAGTATGGATGTGCTACCGGTCGCAAAAACAATCCACCAGTTCCAATATGCAGTGCAATGTGGAGATTGATGGCGTTACCATGCAACGCCCTTTCAATTTCACTGAATCAAGGCCGAATGGTACCGATGGTGAATTGGAATCTATTGGCTGGAAAAGGTATATCGAGAATACCAGTACCACCTGGGCGTCCAGGTTGGTAGGTACTGTTGATATTCTTACTACCGAACGTCATATGCTGCGTATCGTTTCTATAAATGGAACACAAAACAACAATAACCTTGATATGATCCATTTTATCCCGGTTGACCAGGACCAGGTATTACCAAGGTTTAAACCCGACGGCACCAAACTCTTCCTCTAAAGATGGCTTGTTCGATTGATTGTGATTAAAATATGCTGTGGCCGTCGGTTAGCACCTTTGAAAGGCCACCGTTTAGAATTTACTTAAAAACAATGTTTATTAAAATCAGAATGCTAATGTTTCGTAAGATTAATTATTCATTGATATTGGCTTGTACCGTAGCATTAATGTTGGGCTCCTGTACCAAGTGGGATAAGCACAATGAGCTCAGGGATCCTGCGCTTGGTAAAGACCTTTTTCAGCAGGTGAGTGAAAGCAGCGATCTCAGCAAGTTTGCAGAACTGCTCGTGAAATCAGGGTTTGATAAGGTAATTGCGGGGTCAAAAACGTTTACCGTGTTTGCGCCAACCAATGCAGCCCTTGCTACACTGGATGCCGCCACCATCAATGATTCCGCGAAGCTGGCGATGTTTGTAGGCAACCATATTGCCACGCAATCTTACTACACTGCAGCAGCCGCAACGCCATTGCGCATCCAGATGCTGAATGGCAAATACAATAACCTCCTGGGCAAAAAGCTGGAAGATGCCAACATCACAATCGCCGATAAAGTGGCAAAGAATGGGGTATTGCAGGTGATTGATAAAATGATACCACCCCTGTCCAGCACCTGGGAAGCCTTTGAGAACAACACGCTGATTCCCGCGAAGCAAAGGGCATACCTCCAGTCCCTATATCGTAATGTATTTGATGCTACCAACGCCATACAAACCGGGGTAGATCCATTAACGGGTAAGCCCATCTACAAACCTGGAACAGATTCAGTGCGTAGCAACCTATACTGGACTGGTGTACAGGACCTGCGAAACGAAAGCAAGCAGTTTACCTTTTTTGTACTCGCTGATGCCGCCTGGGATGCGGAAGTTTTGAAGATGAAACCCTATTACGCTACCACCACCACAGATAGTACCATCGCCCTGGCGAGTTGGGATGCTGCCCGTGACCTGGCAGTGGAGGGGATTTATTCCACCACCGGAACTGGCCTGGCTACCGATACGCTGTTAACTAAATTCCTTACCAGGATACCGGTACAGAAATCATCGATTATACAAACTATTAAAACCAGCAATGGCGTTATCTACGTGATGAGCCAGGTAAATACGCCGATCGTAAACAAGCTGAAGCCCTTTTATATTGAAGCTGAAAACTATAGTAGCACCAGTAATGATCGGAGAGGTAATACATATTTCCGGGATCGCTACAACATTCTCACCGGTAAGAATTTCAGGGATGTGTTAGTGTCTGGACACGGGGTGGCTTTATTCAACATCAAATACCGGGTACCCAATTCGTATTCTACAAAATATAAGGCTTACTGGGTAGCGTTGAACGACTTCCAGACTGCAGCCTATTCACAGCGGCTGGCGTTGGATTCATCTAAAGCCGTCGGTTTTCCTTATACCGTTGTGGCGTTGAACGATTACAATGAAATATACCTGGGAGAAGTGGCACTGCTCAGTTATAGATCAATACTGGATGTATATCTGGTAGCGGCAAATAGCACCACCGCGGCAGTGAATCCGCTGGTTTGTGATTATATAAGGCTGGTGCCACAACCTTAAGGTTTTCGATTACGATACAGGATAGCATTCCTGTTCGAAAATGTAGCACGGACTTTTAGTAAACTTATTGTACACATTAGACCAAATAACGATGCTTCGTATTAAAAAACATTTCCTGACTTCCGTAAGTATTGCAGCGCTGTTGCTGGCTGCGGGAACGGCAGATCTGCATGCACAAACGAGCAAGGCGGATACCGTCACTATCACCAGGGCGAAGCCAAAAAGTGGGGTACCTGTTTCCGGCATGGTAAAGGATGCTGCCACCGGTAAGCCGGTAGTGGGTGTAAGTGTCGCCGTAGAAGATTTCTCAGCAGCCATTACCGATGAAAATGGCAGATACACAGTGAATGTGCCATCCTACCAGGCCAGCGTATTGGTAACTGCTGAAGGTTTTCAAACTGTTTTTGTGGCACTCAAAGGAAGAAAGACACTCGACCTCAAATTGAATGATGAGAGCCTGGTGTCGTTTTCTGAGCCACTGATGATGCCCTTTGGGAAAAAGCAAAAAAGCGATATCACCGCTGCTGCCAAACAATACAACGTAGATGGTGCATGGACCCAGCCTTATGAAATTTCAGACGCCATACTTCAGGGACGGGTTGCCGGTTTAAACGCTACCCGCAGATCCGGCGCACCGGGCGCTGGAGCTAACCTGGTTTTACGCGGATATAATTCGTTGTTTGGCACCAACAAGCCACTGATTGTGGTGGATAATATGCTGTATGATGCGAACGACTATGGCGAATCCATCATCGCAAACAATTACACCAATCCACTGGCACTGATTGATGCCAAGGACATTGATAATATTACCGTGCTCAAGGATGCGTCTTCTATGTACGGAACCAAGGGAGCCAATGGCGCAATCATCATTACCACCGCCAGGTCTAAAAGCCAGGCCACACAGATCGATTTCGGCATTTATACAGGGTTCAATTTTGCTCCGAAGAATTTACCGGTCCTCGACGCAGCGGGCTATCGCATCTACCTCTCTGAAATGCTCCAGAGCAAAGGCCTGACCGCTGCCCAGATTGCAGCCCTGCCCTATATGAACGACGATCCTAAAAGCCCCAACTATGCCCGTTATCATTATAATACAGACTGGCAGAAAGAGGTGCTGGACAATAGTACCAACTCTAACTATTTCCTGAAAGTAACAGGCGGCGATAATATCGCGACCTATGGCCTTAGCGTGGGCGTGGTAAAGAATAATGGCATTGTAAAAGCAACAGATATTTCACGGTACAATACCCGCTTCAATGCTGAGTTTAATTTCTCAAAAAAGCTGACCGGTATCGCCAACCTTGCATTTTCGTACAATGAGCAAAATTTGAAGGATCAGGGAATTGCGCTGAAAACTGCGCCGCTCTACCTCGCACTTACCAAAGCGCCTTTCCTGCCGGTACATGAGGTAAACGATGCAGGTCTCCAGTCTCCCAACTTAGCGGATACCGATACTTTGGGATTGAGTAATCCAACTGCACTGATCCAGAACATGGAAGCGATCAATAAATATTACCGTTTCTTCGGCAGCTTTACATTTAAGTATGATATTTCCCGCTACCTGAGTGCCAGCGCCATGATCGGTGTCACCTACGATAAGGTTCGTGAAAGTTCATTTATTCCTCGTAAAGGCGTGGCCGACGATACCCTTAGCAATGCGATTGCAGACAGTCGTTTGGCAAGCCAGGTAAAGCGCCTGTTTACGGTATATTCCGATGCCAGGGTGTCATATAACCGCACTTTTAATACCATTCACAATATTTCGGCAAACCTGGGTATTCGTTACCAGCACAACGATGCTGAACAGGATTTTGCGCTGGGTTATAATTCTGCTACCGATCAGCTTTTGAGCGTGCAGAATGGTCTGAATGCCCTTCGCCAGATTGGTGGAAATACTGGCGCATGGAACTGGACGAACACCTATTTGAATGTAGACTATGGTTTCCGTAAAAAAATGTACCTGTCGTTTAATGCGGCTGTAGATGGTTCATCGCGTTTTGGTACGCTCGCACACGATGGCATTAAACTGGGCGACCACAAATTTGCTGTGTCGCCTTCCATAGGAGCGGCCTGGATCGTGTCTTCCGAAAACTTTATGGCTAATTCTGGTATCGACCTGTTGAAACTACGCGCTACTTACAGCATTACTGGCAACGATGATATTGGTAATTATTCAGCGCACCAAAGTTATACCTCTCAGAACCTCCTCGGCATGCAGGGTTTGGTAAGAGATGGTATCGCCAACCCGGCACTGCAATGGGAATCGAATAGCAAACTGAATGGTGGTATTGACCTGAGCCTGTTCAACGAGCGGCTGATGCTGAACTTTGACGTATTCAAAAACAAGACCACCAACATGCTGGTGTATGAATCTTTGGCCACCACCACCGGCTTTAGCTCGGTACTCACCAATGGTGGCAGTATGGATTCCAAAGGCGTCGAGCTATCTATGAATGCAAGAATCGTGAACAGGAAATTTTTTAAATGGGATCTTGGATTTAATGTGGGCACCTATAAGAACAAGGTGCTGGCAGTACCTGGCGGAAGTTTTACCACAGATTTTGCAGGTGCCACGATCCTTACGGCCAACGGCAACGCACCTAATTTGTTTTACGGGTTTACTTCAAATGGTGTTTTTGCCACTGAAACTGCCGCCGCTGCCTCAGGCTTGCGGAAGAGAAACCCGGATGGATCATTCACTGCGTTTAAAGCTGGTGATA
Source organism: Chitinophagaceae bacterium (assembly GCA_039925965.1). Lineage (GTDB taxonomy): Bacteria > Bacteroidota > Bacteroidia > Chitinophagales > Chitinophagaceae > JAZKFT01. The sequence goes on along the minus strand of JBDSXW010000051.1, from coordinate 28,888 downwards.
TTCAGTTTGCTGATTTGAATGGTGATAAGGTGATCGACAATAACGACCGCTCTGTGATCGGTAATCCAAACCCAGGTTGGTCGGGTGGTATCACGAGCCGCCTGGTGTATAAAAACTTTTCTCTGGACGCCCTGTTTACTTTCAGCCAGGGCAATGATGCGTTCAACTATATCCGGTATAGACTGGAGGCCGTGGCCACTACCGAAAATCAGTTGGTGAGCGTAAATAACCGGTGGCGTACTGACGGACAGGTCACCAATATCCCCAAGGCTACTTTCGGAGATCCCATGGGTAACAGCCGTTTCAGCAACCGCTGGATCGAGGACGCTTCCTATTTCCGCCTCCGTACTTTGTCGCTGAGTTACAACCTGCCAATTAAACCCAAATTCTTTACTGCCGTAAATGTGTACGTAGCGGCGCATAATCTTTTCACCCTTACAGAATACAAGGGGTTCGATCCTGAATTCAGTGCCAGGCCAAGTGTGTTTGCACAGGGTATCGACACAGGTTTAGATCCTATTTTCCGTAGCGCCACAGTTGGTGTACGGCTTGGTTTGTAGAAATGTCCTGATAGTGAAAGAGTGGTTATTTATAAACAATATTTATATTTTTCCGATGAAAAATTATTTTTTGAAATACGCTGTGGCAGCTTCCTTGCTGGTGAGTGCTTTTTCCTGCAAAAAGATATACGATTTGCAACCGCTGAACCAGCTGGATGTGAAACAGGCTTACCAAACGGTAAGCGATGCCGATGCCGCCGTTGTGGGTGTTTATGGTAAGTTCATGGGATTGGCAGAACGATATATATTGCTGAATGAACTCCGCGGAGATATGGTGGAATACACGGCGAATGCAGATGGATATTTGAAGGAGCTGAGTACCCATAATGTATCTGCTGATAATCCCTGGGCTAATCCACGTCCGTTTTACGAAGTGATTATTAACTGCAATGATGTGCTGGCCAATTTCGATATCATGAAACGGGATAACAAGATGAAAGTGGTAGAGTACAACCAACGCTATTCCGACATCGCCTGTCTGCGTGCATTCCTGTATTTGCAACTGGGCATTCATTATGGTGAAGTGCCTTATGTTACTGATCCGCTTGCTACCGTGGATGCCATCAGAGATGCAGCCAAATTTCCCAAACTCACTTTCAACACATTGCTGGATAGCCTCCTCAGCAATACCCAGGCGCTTCCCTGGAAAGATCCATACCCCTCCGGAACATCGCTGAATGTATCAGTGGATGGATACACAACGCCTAAATTTTTCGCATTTAAAAAAATGATTATTGGAGATTTGAATCTCTGGAAAGGAAATTATACCGCTGCCGCGACCAACTACCGGGAAATAATGGAAACCGCTACTTCGGGTGCTACCGGAGAAAGATATTACGTACAATATAGATTGGGCTGGAGCGGTTCTTCAGTCGATCATTACATCACTTACTCCCGTGCCGGCGATGCTTCTACACTTGTAACGGAAGGTGCACAATGGCGCTACATGTTCGAAAGGCCACAGGACAATGGCTTTGACTACGAGTGGCTGTGGGTAATGCCGTTTGACTATAAATTCGCGCCCGCCAATCCGTTTGTAAAATTATTTTCACCCATTGGTGGCGATTATCTTTTAAAACCATCGCAGGACGCTATTGATCGCTGGAACAGTCAGACCCAGCGGGCTAGCGGCGTTGCTGGTTCCACTAATGGCCTTCCCTACGATGCCCGCGGCCAGCTGAGCTGGAAGATGATTGCAGGCCAGCCGACCATTATGAAATATTTATACAACTACATTCAAAATTCCACGGGCGTTCCGCTCAATCCACTACAGAAAACCAGCAAATGGTTTATCATGCGGCAAACACACCTGCACCTCCATTTTGCGGAAGCAGCGAACCGCGCCGGGCGCTATGGCCTGGCTTTCGGAATTGCCAACCAGGGTATTGCAGCGGTATATCCGTCTCCCACAACAGACAGAACGGATTATCAAAACACGTTAAAGGATAGCTATCCCTATAATTTTGACGCCCGTAATGGTGATGCACCTTACTTCCGTTCCGACTGGTACCGTAACATAGGCGTCCGCGCCCGGGCTAACCTCACCAGTTACCCGATCAGTTCTCCTTCAGACAGTTTGATATCGAACGAAAATGGCATCATAGAAGAGCTTGCCCTGGAAAATGGATTTGAAGGAACAAGATGGCCGGATTTGTTACGGATAGCTTTACGCCGTAACGACCCTGCTTTTCTGGCCGATAAAATTTATGCCAAGCTGAGTAAGGATGGTGTGCCTGAAGCCGCCGCCACAAGAACAAGGCTGATGAATAAAGCCAACTGGTATCTTCCTTTTAAAATGTAATGCTTTTCTCATAGTTAGTTTTGGTAAATAGGGCCATGTGTGCTTGTCATGCATGCCCTTTTTTTCTAAACTTTTTTAGCACTTTTTGTTGGTTTTGGATCCCTGATGTGGATGTCTTATTTCCATCCCGTTGCGGATGCTTTGCCTTCCTGTACCGGTGCACTAAAGACTATATAAACACCTGATGCCGTTAGTTCAGCCCATAAAATTTTCTGCACTGCTCTGCTGCTGCCTGCTATTTTGGTGGCGCAGCAGTGCGCAACCTTTAGCATCGTTTCCCGGCGCCGAAGGCTTCGGTGCTTTGGCAACTGGCGGCAGGGGCGGGGAACGGTATCATGTAACCAGCCTCGCCGATTCCGGCAATGGCAGTTTCAGGGAAGCAGTAAGCAAGGCCGGACGTACCGTGGTGTTCGATGTATGCGGCGTGATCAAAATAGGAGATAAGATCAAGGCTGCTGAAAGCCTCACTATCGCAGGACAGACAGCTCCTGGCGCCGGAGTTGTTGTTTATGGAAACACAGTTTCGTTTTCCTCCAACACCATCGTAAGGTATATGCGCTTTCGCGGAAGTATCGGTATGGCAAAAGGTTCCTGTACCGTAGTGGCCGATGATCTTAACAACATCATTTTCGATCATGTATCAATACAATGGGGCCGCTGGGATAACCTGCATCTAAAGAACAGTTCCGATATCACGATGCAGTATTGCATCATCGGCGAATCTATTGAACCCCAAAGATTTGGCGCCCTGCTGGAAGGGCCCACCAATTTTTCCATGCACCATTGCCTTTGGATCGATAACCAGAGTCGGAATCCCAAAGCGAAGGCAGGCATATCGTATGTAAATAATATTGTGTACAACTGGGGCGCCAGTGGCTTAGTTGGCGGACACTCAGAAGCAGACCATTTCCAGGATATTATCAACAACTATTTTATCGCCGGGCCTAACTCCACGCCCAATTTCATCGCTATGTTTTCTGCCACCGATCATGTATACCAAAGCGGCAACTACGTGGACCTGGATAAGAACGGTTCGCTGAATGGCCGGCTGGTGGCCGACAGTGACTTTACAAAAGCCACTGCGACACTGCTGGAAAAACCTACGCACTCGCCTCTGATTCCAGTGAAGGTGGAGGATGCTGCGGCAGCTTGTAGAACCGTACTGCAAACCGCCGGTGCCTCTATTGTGAGAGACAGCGTAGATAGCAGGCTGATCAGTTATTTGCAATCCATGGGTACCAAAGGGAAGATCTTCCAGACCGAAGCAGATGCTGGCGGTCAGCCGACTATTTATAGTGACAAAGCCTTGCCAGATACCGATGGTGATGGTATCCCGGATATATGGGAAAAGCAACATGGCTTGCAAGCCGGCAATGGTGCAGACGGCAAGGAATTTAAACTTAGTAAGACCTACACCAATCTGGAAGTTTATATAAATAGCATTCCAAACCGATTATCCTCCAAATAATTTCAATTAATACCAACTTCCACTATGAAACATTCGATCACGACCACCAGGCACAAAATGAATTGTGCCTGTGCCTTGCTGGTTTGCCTGCTACTGCAAGTGTCCCAAAAATCATCAGCCCAACAACTTGCTTTCCCTGGCGCTGAGGGATTTGGTAAATACGCTGTCGGGGGCCGCACCGGTTCAGTATACCATGTAACTAACCTGAATGATGCGGGCGCCGGCTCTCTGCGGGATGCCGTAAGCGCCCCGAACCGCATCGTCGTATTCGACGTTGCAGGTGTAATCAAAATTGTGGCAAGAATGGTGGTTTCAGCTAATATTTACCTGGCAGGGCAAACGTCGCCTGGCGAGGGCATCACGGTATATGGAAATGGCTGGTCATTCTCCGGAGCCAGCAACACGATTTGCCGCTATATCAAAATGCGTATGGGTGCTGTGGGCACCAGCGGTAAAGATGCCAATGGTCTGGAGAACGGTCATGATGTTATTTGGGACCACTGCTCCGTATCCTGGGGCCGCGATGAAAACTTCTCCATCAACACCACTACGGCAACGAATATCACTATCCAAAACTGTATGATATCGCAGGGTTTGCAAACCCACTCTGCAGGCGGGCTGATACAATGTGATGGTGGCGTTACACTATATCGTAATCTTTATGCAGATAATGGAACCCGAAACAATAAGGTAAAAGGCGTGAACCAGTATGTAAATAACATGGTGTACAACTGGAGCGCGGGCGCCTACATCATGGGCGGCGACAGCGAGGGCGAATCTTTTGCCAACGCAGTGGGCAACTGTTTTATACAAGGACCGGTAGATGGTGTACGCCCTTTTAGCGTGGGCAATAACAAATTCCATATTTACGAATTGGATAATATCCAGGACAGCAACCGCAATGGCGTTTTTGATCCGGTGCAGATACAGCATAGTGAATTTGGCGGAGGACCCGATTTTCAGGCGGTACCATATAATTACCCGGTATTGCCTACCATTCCCGCAAATACCTTGAAGGATGTGAACCTGCCGATCGTAGGTGCTTCATTACCTTACAGGGATTATGCTGATTATTTTGTGGTAAATGAGGTAAAATCTTTTGGTAAAAAAGGCGCATTAATCGGAAACGAGTCAGTATTGCCATTTGGTGTTCCTACCACCTGGCCTTTATGGGCAGGTACTGTACGGCCCGATGCCGATAACGACGGTATGCCTGACGCCTGGGAGAATGCGAACGGTTTGAACCCCAATTCGGCTGCAGATGCCATGATCATTACCGGAAATGGCTATACCAATATTGAAAATTATATCAATGGGATTGACGGCAGCTACTCACAGCCTTATCTCCGGGCTCCAATAAATCTTAGGGCGGATTCAGCTACCCAATCCAGCATTTCATTTTCATGGTTTGACTATACTGAAAAAGAGCTTGGATTTATTTTCGAACGCAAAATAGATGGTGTGTTTGTAGTGCTGGATAGTACTGGTGTGAACGAAAATTATTACACCCTTACCGGCTTGCAACCTGAAGAAAAAGATACGTTCCGGGTACGGGCGTACAATGCGCTAGGCAACTCCGGCTACTCAAATGAATTGATCGCTAAATCCAAGCCGATAGAAGTACCGGTTTTGGATCCGCTCACCTTTGTTCCCGATCTCACCTGGACAGGCGCGGCGAACCTGAACTGGGATTTGAGCTCTATCAACTGGACGAATAACGGTACTCCTGTTGCATTTACAGACAGTAGCAAACTCTTGTTTCCCGAATCGGTGAATCCTGTAATCGTTAACCTTACCGCCCAAATGGGCCCGAAAGATATACTGGTCAATTCGCCTTCGGATTATACATTCAGTGGGGCAGGATTCATAGCCGGTAGCGGTTCTATGAATAAAACCGGTGCTGGTAAATTATCACTGCTTACCAACAATAATTACACCGGAGCAACCGTGCTTCGTAATGGTACCCTGGAAATAAACAAGCTGGCCAATGGCGGCCTGCCTAGTGCTATCGGTGCCTCTGCGAATTATGGTTTTAACTGGGTTTGGAAAGGTGGAATATTCAGCTATACAGGGGCAAATACAGCAACCGACCGCAATGCCATTATTGATGAAACAACAGAATTTAATGTTAGCAACCCGGCGGCAACAGTAACCTTAACCGGTTCCATGTCGGGCGCTGGCGGCTTTACCAAATCGGGCCCTGGCAAGGTGATTCTTAAGAGCGTGAACCCTTACGAAGGCGAAACCATCATCAAAGGAGGTGTGATAGAAGTAGCACCGGTAAGCAGTGCCGTGTTGGAGAACAATATCATCAACAATAATGTGGGGGTCGGAACCTCAAATATCCTGCGCTTACAAGGTGGCACCTACCGCACTACCGGGGGCTCTACCACGGATTACGAAAATTATCCTTTTGAAATATATGTAAAGGATAGTACTGATAATGGTATTGAGCCCTATCGTAACGCCAACCTGAATTTTAATGTGCATGGCAATGGTAAACTCACCTATGCGATTCCGTACCTTAGAGAACTGATACAGGGCGACTGGTCTGATTTTACCGGCACGCTGGTTGCCAATGGGGTGAATACAGTTGACGGTAGCATTTTCATGATCGACAACTCAACGGGCATGCCCAATGCCAGGGTTATAACCGCGGGCAATACCAAAATAGCAAGTTACTCCAACAACCGCAATATCTCTTTTGGTGGTTTATCAGGCCCTACAGGAACCATGCTTTCCTGCGGTGGTCAAAAAACGATATCGTTTGGTTTTGGCTATACGACCTATTCTATCGGCGGCGCAGGCACGGATGAAACATTCAGTGGCGTCATCAATAACCAACTCTATGGCACCACTACTAATACAGACGGTGAAACCACCATTATCAAAGAAGGAAACGGCGTATGGCGGCTTACAGGAACGAATACTTACGCAGGAACTACAACTATTACCGGTGGTGCGCTAATTGTAAATGGCAGCAACACAGGTACCGGTAAAACAACGGTTGTAAGTGGCATCCTGGCAGGTAAAGGAAATATTTCGGGCGATGTGGAAGTGCAGGCCGGAACCTTACAGCCGGGCGATAGTTCCATTGGTACACTGGCCCTCAAAGCCAAACTAACACTACAGCCAGCGAGCATAGTGAATATTCAGATCAATAAAAACACCAATACTTACGATAAGGTATCGGTACTCGGTGCAGTCGCTTATAATGGCACGCTGCAACTGGACACCACGGGCAGTTTTGCCCTGGGCGATATCTTCAAAATATTTGTCACCAGTTCTACTTTTAGCGGCGACATTACCCAGTTTATACCTGCCACCCCAGGACCGGGCATGCTCTGGAAATTTAAACCCTCCACCGGCGAACTACTGGTTGTTAATCCCGGCTTTGTAGAAGCGCCATCTAACCTGATACTTACCGCCGCTACAGATGTTTTGTTGGGTACCAGTTCCGTTACCGCCACATGGACCGACAACTCAGACAACGAACTCAACTTCGTATTAGAGCAGTCGCTGGATAGCCTTTCATTTACAGATACAGCACATACTGCTGCCAATGCCGTCACTTATACCGTTAACGGACAAACTCCAGCCACTAAATACTATTATCGCATCAAGGCAGTAGGTACTACCAGGGAATCGCTTTACAGTGCCATTAAATCGGTAACAACACCAGCATTAATTACGCCACCAGCGGTGCCCTCCAATCCAAATCCGGCTAACAACCAGCAGGATGTAGTGGCCGCCTCCGGTAATCTTACGCTATCCTGGGCCGGTAGTTCCAACACCGATACTTATGCCGTGTATTTTGGCACCAGTGCAGGTACGCTAACCAAACAGGCTGATCTTCCATATAGCGCAACGCCTTCGTATGGTGTAAGTGGACTTACCGATTATACCCAATATTTCTGGCGTATTGATGCCACCAACGGACAAGGTACTACCACCGGTACTGTGTGGAATTTCCGCACTGCTTTTGCCTCGCCGATAACGGGCGACTTCAGGGCTGTTAAAACTGGCTACTACGATTCTGTAAAAGTATCCACAGGCATTGCTGATGTATGGGAAACATTTGATGGCAGCGACTGGGTTCCTGCCACTTCAGCCCCCTCTGGCTCAGTGAATACGGTAACCATCAAAAATGGATTTACGGTTTTGTTACGTGGTACCACTTCTATCAAAAACCTGGTCGTAGAAACGGGCGCTACTTTGAAATCACTTACCAGTGCCCGCAATATGCGCATCATTAACAGCGTAGTAAATAACGGCACCATCGGTTCCAGTTCCACATCAGGTGAGCGGGTGAATTTTGAAGGATACCTTGCCAATGGTACTATCACCCTTACTGGCAACGGCACCGGTAAATATTACTTGCTGAACTTTACCTGTAACCTGCTTGCACAAACCCTTGAAGTTATTATAGATGCCGACCTCAACATGACCGGGTATATGCGCGGTAACTATTCCAATGCCACCAGCGGCACCGCTCCAGTCGGCCAGAATGATGACAATGTTACCATCACCATTGCCAGCGGCCGTACGGTTACCATGGGTAGCTCGTCGTACTTACAGGAGGGCAGTTCGCCAACTACCAATACCGTTGTAGAGTTTGGTAACTATACCTACAATATCAATGGCTTACTGGATATGAGAACCAGCGGAACTTCCTGCATCATAGCACATGCCACCAACCCCAATAGTACGATTACGGTTAACGTAAACGGCACCTGGTGGACGGGTAATGCGATGCGCTTTGCCGCCAATAACGCCGCAGTGGCCGGCAAGATGTTCGCCAATATTGGCACGAATGGCGTTGTTGATGCTGCCATCAGGGGAGCCACTACCACCAACATGGTTTTCTACAATGCTTCAAATACCCAATACTTCTATAATATCACCGGGGATGGCGTTTTGAAAAATCGGGTTGGCACATCAGAGTTATTGTTTCCGATTGGAAGCAACGGCAGTTATAGTCCTGCTAAACTCACGAACACCGGCACAGCGGATATTATTGCTGTTGGTGTAAAAAACACATTTGACAACCCGGTTATGGACCCATCCAGGGCAGTTAACAAACAGTTTACCATTACTCCCACTACTGCCAATGTAGTGAACCTCGCTATTGCCTTGGGTTGGTTACCTGCCGATCAGGCAGCTGGCTTTAGCACAGCCTCCAGCATAGTGCTGGGCCATTTTGGAACTGGTGCCTGGGATGAAACCGCTGCCGTATTCTCAGGTTCCGGAACCATTTCCAGTCCCTATTTTGCCAAGGCGAGTGGCTTTACTTCCTTTTCTCCGTTTATTGTCGCTAATACCGGCGGAGCCTTACCGCTCGATCTGCTTTCTTTCAGTGCATCCTACAATGGCAAAAAGGTAGACCTGCTATGGTCTTCTGCAAGAGAAGTGAACGTGAAGGAGTTTACGATTGAAAGAAGTAACAACGGAACTTCGTTTGCCCCAATAGGGGTTGTAATTGCCACCAATGCTGCTGGTTATTCATTTGCAGATGCCAACCCTTTAAGCGGTGTTTCTTATTACCGCCTGAAGATTGCCGACAAAGACGGGAGTTATAAATACAGCAGGATCGTAACGATCAACACCAGACTTTTACATACGGTCAGTATTTTTCCAAACCCTGCGAGTAATGGTATTACCGTTACGCACAATGCCGTTTCCAATACTGCTACCATGGGTATTTATGCGTTGGATGGCAAACTGCTGAAAGCCATACCGATGGCTGCCGGCAGCACGCAAACGGATATAGCTATTGGCCAATTGGCTGCCGGATATTACCTGGTAACGATTAAAGACGGAGCGACTTCAAGTAAACTCTTTTTGAAACAGTAATTTTAATAGAGTTGGGTCAGATAAACAATGGGATGGTGTATATAATGTATATGCCATCCCATTGTTTTTTGAGAGCGTATCATTTACAGTAAGCAAAATTATCCCTGCGACCCAACGATGGTCTTTGTTTTCGTTGCCAAAAACGGGCAGCCCCGCGCAAGCAAGTTGCGTGGAATTAGATTAAAAAGACAAAACCATTTTTGAATTAACTCGCAAATCCACATTTTAATTTACGAATCCTTATACCTTTTAAAAAACCAAACTTTCAATAGATCTGCGGTGAGAATATAAAAGGCTACAATGAGCAACATGGCGCCAATTTGAAAGAAGGGCAAGGGAACCAGGCCGGTTTGGGAGGCAATGGCTGAAACGTAAGGCAATACGATAGTGAAAATGAAACCGATGATGCTTAATAAAAAAAGATATTTACCTGGCAAACTTTTAAAGAAATTTTTGTGGGTACGAATGATAAAAAGAATAAAGAGTTCGGATAAAGCGGACTCTATAAACCAGCCGGTTTGAAAGGCAGATTCTTTTACTTTTAAAACGTATAACAACATCAAAAAAGTAATGACATCGAACAAGGAACTGTGTATGCCAAATACAACCATATAGCGGCGGATGAGTTGTATATCCCACTTACCGGGTTTGTCCAATTGTTCCTCATCCACATTATCTGACGCAACGGTGAGATAGGGGAAATCGGTGATGAAATTGGTTAACAGAATCTGCTTGGGCAGCATTGGTAGAAAAGGCAATACCAGCGAGGCAATGGCCACGCTGCACATATTTCCAAAAGTGGAACCGGTGCTGATGAAAATATACTTCAGCGTATTGGAAAACGTTTTCCGGCCTTCCCTGATCCCGTCTACGAGTACCGACAAATCTTTTTCCATCAAAACAAAATCAGCCGCTTCTTTTGCCACATCTACTGCATTTTCTACCGAGATGCCAATGTCGGCAGTGTTAATTGCTGATACATCATTGATGCCATCGCCCATGTATGCCACAGTAAATGATTTCCGCAAAGCCGCTATCAGCCTGCCTTTTTGTTGTGGTTCAATCTCTGCAAAAATATGTACTGCTTTTACTTTTTGTTCCAGGGCGGGTTGGCTCACATCAAATAATTCTTTGCCCGTCATCACAACCGGGTTATCAATGCCAAGGCTGATGCCAATTGATTTCGCTACATTTTTATTGTCGCCTGTAATTATTTTTAATCCTACATGCAGTTTTTTTAATTCGTTGATGGTATCAATAATTCCTGGCTTTACGGGATCCCGTAATAAAACAAAACCCGCAAATACCATCTCAATTTCATCTTCTTTTTTAATGGTGTTTTGCGTTATGGTATTGTAGCATAAAGCAATAACCCGGGTGCCGGCAATGCCATATTCATCATATTGTTTCTCTATGGCATCCTTGTAATCAGCATACTTTTTTATGCTGCCGTCTGCAATGCGTATTTGTGTGCAGATAGCTTTAATTTCAGGGAACGCTCCTTTGCAGATCAATATCTTTTCTGTGCCGGTATCTACTGCAATGCTTAATCTTTTCCGGATAAAATCATAAGGAATTTCGCCGATTTTCTGAGGCGCTTTTAGGTCAGGTAAGCTCAACGTTTTTAACGCACTATCAATAGCGTTGGAGTAACCTAGCTGCAGACTGGCGTTCCAAAAAGCCAACGTTTTTACATACACATTTTCTTTGCCGCTGTTGTCAACAATGCCCTGCACATCGATTGTACCCTCGGTGATGGTACCGGTTTTATCAGTGCAAAGAAGATTTACTTCACCAAGGTTTTGAATGGAGGATAATTTTTTTACGATTACTTTTTTCGCCAGCATTCTTTTTGCGCCTGCACTCATGGCAATAGTGGTAATTGCTGGCAATAATTCCGGAGCCATACCTACTGCCAATGCCAAAGCAAATAAGGCTGACTCGACCACACTCTTGTGATTAAGCAAATTGATTCCTAAAATAATAACAGATAAGATGATGGTGATCCTCATTAAAAAGTAGCCGAAATCCCTGATACCTTTTTCAAAACTGGTTTCAATATTTTGTGAAGCACTTTGCACAATACTGCCGAAAATAGTTTGGCCGCCCGTGCTTATCACAAGTGCTTTTGCCGTGCCGCTTACAATATTTGTTCCTTCCCAAAGGCAATTGCTCCGTTTGTTTAATTCTGTCTTTTCATCTATTACACCTATTTGTTTTGCCACAGGAAAAGATTCGCCGGTGAGGCTGGCTTCATTAACAAACAACTCGTTCGATTCTGTCAACAGGCAGTCAGCAGGAACCATATCCCCTGCATTGAATTCCACAATATCTCCTGTTACTACGGAGCTGTTTACCACCTCTTCGGCGTTGCCATTTCTGATAACCATACTTTTTAAAGCAATCATGGATTGCAATTTTTCCACAACCCTGCCAGCATTTCTTTCTTGGAAAAAACTCAGCAGCCCTGTCGACAATACAATAAAAAGTATAATGAACACATCGGATGTATCACCTAAAAAAGCAGAAATTATAACCGCACCAATCAACAGCCACATCAACGGGCTTTTGAATTGCGCGAAAAAAAGCAGTACATCCTTTTGGAAACCTGACTTTGCCTTTCCACTGCTAACGGTGTGTCTTAAAATGTCTTCGGCGGCTTCTTTAGTCAATCCGAGATCTGAACTATTTAATTTTTTAAACCAATAACCGGTATCAAACTGCCAGAAATTATTGGGTGTAGTTGGCGCCATGTGGTGTATAATTTGTTCGGTTTATAGTATGCTATCATTGTTACATCGAATTTGGCGTACCCGAAACGCCTTTTTTAATCTTTAGAATACAGCTGCCTGGTTGGAATACTTGCGCTACCTATTCTTCGTATAAAGCTGGCTTTATGATGGATGTTGCTAATGGATTTTATATGGCCGATTGTTTCAATGCCGATCAGCTCAATTTTCTTACTAAACCTACGATATAATATAGTTGTAACCTATTGGCTCGTTGTTATTGACCCGCTTAGGCTATAAAGTTTGTAGCATGCAACAAAACGGGGGAAAACCAGCGGCTTTTTTATGCCTATTACTTTTTAGCAAACTCTGGATGTGATTGGGAGCCTTATAATACAATACCATGTGCCATTTCAAAGCAAAATTAACGGGGAGACACCACACGGAGTCTGGCGCCTAATCGGGGGTAGCTTGAGTCCTGATGCCACATTTCTTCCGGTTCAGGTTGCACCGTTAGAAAATGACATCCTTCTGCGTGGCAGTAATAGATTGGAACTGCAAATGCCTTCCAGTGGTGCATCGGCAGTTTTTATCAAACAACTTTTGACTGTCTAGCGCATGTTACAGTTATTTTAACCTCAAAAGTGGGATTCAAAAGCCCTGAATTTTTTCTTGTGAAAAATGGAGCTGTAAAAAATTAATTTTTTACAAGCCGTTTTTTTACAAGGATGTGAAAAATCCAACTGTAAAAAATTAATTTTTTACAAGCCTTTTTTTCACAAGACGGAGTCCGGCGCCTACTTGCTCACATTTTTGCGACTAATCGGGTAGGCAATGCATAAAAATGGAATGGCGCTCCCCAATCAATTTGTCATCTTCCCCACAATGCTGTAATAAAACCGTTCCAGCAGCCGCATGTCTTTCGTAATAATTTCTCCACTTGCAGTTAAGCCTTCCCGGAACTGTATCTGCTTTTTGAAATTGGTTATCAGCCCGGCAGGTAACATTACTTTGGCGGCATAGCCGCTATCGGTGGGGATGCGGCTGATGAAACCGATCGTACCCTGGACGGCTCCAAACTCCTGCGAAGGGTAAGCGGGGAATTTTAATAATACCTTTTGCCCTGCGGCAATCTTACCAAAATTCGCCTGTGGTATCGTCATTTCTGCAAAGTAGCTACTGTTTTCGGGGTTGATATAGCAGATGGTTTGGTTGGAGGTAAGCTGCTGGTTTTCCTGCAAAAATGTGGCGAAGCTTACCTTCCCATCTACCGGGGCCGTTAAAATATACTTGTGGCACCATTCCTCCGCCTGGCTTTGCAGCGTGTTTACGGCCTGTATAAAAATGGCCTTTTGCTGTGCAATCTGGTTTTCCAGTTCCACGATTTCTTTCTCCTTATCATGCTGCTGGCTTTTATTGCCGATGATGGAGGCATTGATCTGTGGCAAGGAGAGTTGTTTACCGATTAATTTGCTTTTTTCGTTGCGGTAATCAAACTCAGAAATCACTTTGTCGTGTTTTAATGATTCATTGGCGGCAAACGTTGTCTCGCTAAGATGAACATCTTCTGTTTGAAAGGTCTTTTGTTGTTCCAGGTTGGCCAGCAGTTGTTCCAGGTATTGCCGGTCGGAGAAGAGCATGTTTTTTTTGCGGGGGTAAAAGCCATGGCTTAAATAGCTTTTAAAAGTAAGCAGCGCCTGGCTAAATGTCTGATAGGGTTGTTGTAATTCTCCCAGCGAGTCTGGCGACAGGTAGCCATCAAACAAGCTTTCCAGTTTTTCCGTTTGGTTGTGGATTATCACATCTGAAATGGTAGCAAGCCTGGCCTGTAATAATAGTATCACAGCATGGCTGGCACTACTTTTCATATAACCGACAGCATCATTCATTTTCACCACCTGGCCTTCGGAAACCAAAAGTTTTACCAACTGACCACCATTGACGGCTACTACCGGCTTGGGAGCATTGATGGAAGTTAGTCTGGCGGTGGTTGCCACAATATCGGGATAGCGTATAAAGTAGCACACCCCCGCCATCGCACCCATTACAAGCAACAGCAATAACATGCCATGCCTCGTTATCCAATTGGGCCGGTTAGATATTATCTCCTGCACCTCCGCTGAAAGCGGATTAATAAAAAGTTCCTGCGGCATCTGTATAATATTAAAAATGTAAAACCGAATCTTCCTTCATTAATAATTATTAATTACTAATTATTAATTATTCCCCCAATTCCAACTGATTCTTCACCAGCTCATAATACTCCCCGCGTAGCGCCGTAAGGCTTTGGTGTGTCCCCGTTTCGGTGATTCTGCCCTCGTTCAGTACAATGATTTGGTCGGCATGTTTTACCGTGCTAAGCCGGTGGGCTACCACCACGGTTGTTTTACCCTTAAAGAATTCGTTGAGGTTATTGATAATGATGGATTCGTTGGTAGCGTCCAGTGCATTGGTGGCTTCATCAAACAAAACAATATCCGGGTTTTTATAAACGGCCCTTGCAATCATCAGCCGCTGTTTCTGGCCACCGCTGATGCCCGTGCCCTCCGCACCAATTTTGGTATGGTAGCCCAGTGGAAGGCTTTCTATAAATGGTAATATATTAGCCAGTTTGGCCGCATGTTTTAATTGTTCCAACCCTGGCCTTTCATCGGATACGGCTATGTTTTGGGCGATGCTGTCGCTGAATACAAAGCCCTCCTGCATCACTACCCCGCAATGGGTACGCAGAGCCCGGTGGCTGATATTTTCGATATTATTACCGCCCAGTTTAATGTCGCCGGTTTGGGGTCTGTAAAATTTGAGGAGCAATTTAAGCAGGGTGGTTTTGCCACTGCCACTGGCTCCAACTATGGCTGTTGTTTTTCCATTGGGAATGATGCAATTAATATTTCGCAATACGGGTTCGTTGCCCGCTCCCGGGTAGGTAAAAGAAACATCTGAAAAAGTAAAGGTTTTATCTTCTGGTAGAATGGTTGAAAGTGGTTCGCTGATGCCATGGAGAGCCCCCCTGCCCCCCAAAGGGGGGGGCTGAAAACCGTGATTATTTATGGGAGAACTCAAGTTATTGGGGACTAAAGCCCCTCCTTCGGAGGGGTTGGGGGAGGCTTCTTCATCAGCCAGCCCATGAATTTCATTCAGCCTGTCGAGGCTTATTTTAGCCAGTTGCCAGCTTTGCACAAAACCGATCATCTGTTCTATGGGGCTGTTAAGCTGACCAATGATGTATTGGATGGCCAGCATTTCGCCGAGGCTCAGGTTGCCCGTAATTACAGCTTGGGCGGCCAGAAAGGTGATGAAGATATTTTTGCCTTCGTTAATAAAAAAGGCACCTGTCTGCTGCCACTGACTAAGGGCCAGGTTTCGGATGCCAAGCTTAAATGTTTTCGCCTGCAGGCGTTCCCATTCCCAGCGTTTGGGTGTTTCGCAGCCATGGAGTTTGATCTCCGTCATGCCCTGTATCAGTTGGATGGTTTTGCTTTGTTCGGCACTGGCAATATCAAACTGGCGATAATCCAGTTGCTTGCGGCGTTTCAGAAATAAAATGATCCATAAGGTGTACAGAATGCTGGCCAAAACAAACACGCCAAAGATGGTAAGGTTGTACCGGGCCAGCACCACGGAGAAAACCACCAGGTTGAATAAGGAAAATAATGTGGTGAGCGAAGTGCCGGTCAAAAAACTTTGTATCCGGCTATGGTCGTTCATGCGCTGCAAAATATCGCCGGTCTTTTTACTGTCGAAATAGCTGACCGGCAATTTCATCAGCTTGATTAGAAAATCGGTAAGGATAGAAATATTGATGCGACTGCTGATATGGTATAATATCCAGCTTCGGATAAAATCTACCATTAGCCTGCCCGCAAACAATGCCAGTTGTGCCAACAAAATGATATGTAAAAACGACAGGTTGCTGGTGCTAATACCGATATCTACAATGCTTTTGGTCAGGAAGGGCAAAATCAGTTGTATCAGGCTGCCCAATAGCACACCCAGTAGTAGCTGAAACAATAATTTTTTGTAGGGGTATAGATATCTTATTACAGACTCAAAGCCCTTAGCGCCTGGTTCTGAAAAAGACAAGTCGAAATCGCCGTTGTGAAATGCCGGGGTAGGTTCTGTTAAAAGTGCAATGCCGGTCTTTTCGGATTCGGAACTACTGGTGATCCATCTTGTAGCAAATAGGTGCTCACTAAGGCTTACCAATCCCACGGCAGGATCTGCCAGATAATAGGTGCCGCGTTGTATTTTATATAATACTACGAAATGCTGCTGGCTCCAATGCAGAATGCAGGGCAGTGTAGCCTCGGTTTGTAATTGCGACAAAGTGAGCTGCACACCCTGGGTTCGAAACCCTACAGCCTCCGCAGCTTCTGCGATTCCCAACAGGCTTACGCCTTCTTTGCCAATACCAGTTGCCTTCCGGAGCGCATCGATGGGAATGCTTTGCCCATGATGTTTTGCAATCATCCTTAGGCAGGTGGGGCCGCAATCCATGGCGTCTTGCTGGAGAAAGTGTTTTATTGTATTAATAGTTGGCAAAGCGTAAAACCTTTTATGAGGGTGATTTCTGTGAATTACAACAAAAAGAGTATCTGGCTATCGAATGTAATTGGCATAAAGATCTTCCATGATTTGCATGCCATCGCTGGCTGATGAAGTTGCTACCAGTCTGCTACTCTTATCTATTAATATAAACGTTGGGTATGTATTAACATTAAATAGTTTGTCTAAACACGTCGATTCTGCGCAATTGAAAGGAATATAATACCAATCCCAACCAGCGTGACTTTCTTTGTAATATTTTACTGATGCATCAGTTGTTTCTTCTTTATCGATGGCAATTAATTTGATTTTGCTCTTATACCTTAGGTGGAATTTTTGTATGTCACTATGAGCTAATTTGCATGGCGGGCACCAACTTCCCGTAAAATAGACAAGTGTTAATACATTGGAAGAAAATTTGTAAGGTTCTTTTTTCTTAGATGTTATACAGTAGGCTTCTATTGATTTTGGATAGTATTGAACAGTGGCTTCTCTTACGCACCCAATACCAGATTTAACAGGGTTAATTTGAATGGAATTGGCGAATTGATGTGTAGGAAATATTTTGACGCGGCAATTTTCAAGGCTAAGAAGTGAATCGATGGCAAGTTGAGATAACAGACCGTTTGCCACTAGCGGCCCCCTTTTGCCCTTTTCAATTGTAAATACGGAATAGCTTTCATAAATTTTAAGCGAGTTACTATTGGTGTTTAGAATTGCAAGGGGCCACAATGGATGTTTGAAAATCCGGATTTCATAGTTATGACCACATATCGAAAAATTAGATGACTTAGGATCAGTTGGAAAAATGCACAGTATTGGCCAACCTGTTGCTTCAAGTCTATTTTGAGGAATATTTGGCAAGCCAAAGGGGGCGGAGCTGGTTGATAGGGGCGCCGGGACTATCTTCTTCGATGGAAGTTTCATGCTTTATTTCAATATCTAGGTAGTAAAATATCTGCATTACCAAATTATCATTCTAGTAAACTGTTCATTTTTGATTCGAGAACTACGCCAGTTCGAGGCCTTGGCAAGTTTATTGTAAACTTTTTCTTCTCGCTGTCGTAAAATAAGTATTGGGGTATATTTAGCGATTCGTCAACCTTTGAATTTAACAGAGCTAACAGTTGTTCTTGGTTTTGTCTATTTAACATCGCGTGAAAGCCTGGAATATTATTCTTTTTAACAAAGGTCATCCATTTGTCACGATCCGCTTCTCTGTCTACCGATAGGAATACTTGGGCAATATGCTTTTTTGAAAGAAACTTAGAAAGACTATTTAAATATTGAAATTCATCAATGCAAGGTAGACACCATGTTGCCCAAATATCAATAAAAATATACCTTTCATTTTTACAGGTATTCAAAAGTTCTGTCAAACTATTGAAATAGGTTGTGTCGATAGTTTGAACTGTAGATAATTTCGCCCGTTCTGCGCGAATCGAATCATTGTAGTGGGAAATTTTTTCTACGTAGACTGAATTTTTATAATATCTTTTGAACAGGTTTAAATTATTTGAGTCTGTCATTTCTATACCGGGAAAGAGCGTTCTTAAGTGCCAGAGATATCCTCCCCATGCTTTTTCCCTGAAGCTGGAGTCATAGTAAATGAAATATGCAGATTCAGAAGACCGTATCATTGAATCTTCTATAGTCGAATCGGACCTTAAAATCCCCTTTAAGTACTCATCGTAAAGAATGTTTCCGTAATATGTTTTCAATAACAATCGACTTGTGATGCCTCCATAATACATCATTGTGTTTTTAATTGTTTTTACTTCATCAACAGGTATGTCGATTTGAGAGTAAGACGAACTTAACACAGAGATCGAATGTTTATATAAAATTGATGTCACATCAGTGGAGTAAAGTTCACAAACATTAGCGTCACACCCTTTTTCTGAAATTAGATCTTTCCAAATGCCATTAATACTATCAATGTAAACTTTTACTTTTTTGAGTAAAACCTTTCCTCCTTCTTTTTGGGTAGCAAAATGATCAATTGCTGAGTACGCTCTTGCTGCAGGGAAGAAAAACTGTTGGTAAATCCTATGGGCAGCACTATTACTACCGTCAATTGTAAAAGAGTAAGCAACATATTTGTCAGACTTTCTATTTGCAGTAATGTAAATTTTATCACTTTTATTCAATACGATAGGCAACGCTTCCTCGTTGTTAAATGAAATGTTAAAGAATGAGGTTTCGGGTGAATCTATATTTATAACAAAAGAGTCAGTACCGATATATACCTCGTCAGTAATCCCTTGATGTCTGGAAAAATAGTTACTATGTAATGGTGCTGTTACCCGTATTGAGTTTACCGGTTGACCTACAATCTTAATTGTAATGGTAGCGCATTTTGCCACAAAGCCGGAAAGAAAGAGGCAAAAAGAAAAAATGCTTAATATTAGTGGTTTCATAATAGATTGGGGCTACAACAAGGTAGCCCCAGTTTTTATTTGTTTTACGGATGTAGATTAGTACAATTTGTACATGTGCCAGCTCCAGTGCTGCAGTATTCATCGAAATCACGTGAGACCGCTTCAATGCCCGGCTGGGCTCCGTTGTTGTAGGTCCAAGATCCGCTTCCATTTGAGCATGTGCAGCTACAGTCTGCAACCCCTCCAACAACTTGTTTCATTTCTTTCTTACTTAACTTTTTCATTTTAAAAGTTTTATTTTGCCTACGGGTTTGTAATAAGCAGGTACCGTAAGCGTAAACCTGTTGTTTTTGCAAAAACTATGTTTAAGGCCATCGGCCTGTTTATTCATTCCCAAATAAGATATTGAGGTCCTCAATTCGGTACATTTCGGGAAGCCGGTATTCATTGACATAAATGGTTGGCGTAAACGTTATTTCGGCCTGCTCGTTCCAGGTTTGCATTTGTTCCAGTAGTTCCTTAGTGAGTTCACTATTGGTATCATCTGCCGGAAACAGTTTTCTAAGGTAGTCAATGTCTTTGGAAGTATTGGTATACCACCAGTGCATGGCATTTTTAGCAATCGTTATGTTTTGCGAGGCTGCTAATGCGATAAAGTGCCTCGCAGTTTCTCCCTTTTTGTCGCCGTCATTATTTGTTGCCAGAAACATAATACGCAGCTTTATATCATATTTTCCTACAAGAGCTTCCAGGACCGGGTGGGCCAAAGCACATGGGCCGCAGTAAGGGTTGCAGATTTTAATGATCTCGTGTTTGGCATTGGGATTTCCTATCAAAATACTGCATGTTTCATACCCGGCTGGTGCAGGCATTTGCCGCTGCAGCATCGCAAAGAATACCGCCGGGTCGTTTTGCAACCTTAGGTATGCATATTTATATCCTTCAAACATGGCGGCTTTCTTAAAACTGGGTTTTAAAGCCAACCAACTGACCAGTGGAAGTAAAAGTAATGGCAATAATAAGCATGCAACTGTCCAGGTTTCTAGCAGCAGTTCCCAATGGCCGGGAAGTATTACAGCGAATAATGTGAATACTGCTTCTGCTACAATTATCCCCTGCACAAAAAGGCAAAGCCTGCACCATTGTTTCACCACTTTGTATTGGTAGTAAACAGAATAAATAGTATAAGGCAACACCAGCAGAGAAAGCACGGCCAGCGGCAAGTAAGAATTAGGAGTATTACCCGCAATGAGCAAGTATAGAAGAGTACCTGCGAAATAGGCAAATCCCATTTCGCTCCAGCTAAATGGTCCTATTTTGGCCCCTTTGCTTTGTAATACGGCATCGCAATTAATAGTTTTACCGGCACTGCAAAATTGTTTTACGGTTTCATTTTGCCGGTCGGCTTCGTACATCAGTAATAATACCGTAATCGCCAGCCCGCAAAATTTCAGTAGTAGCCATGGGGCAAAAATTAATGGCGTGGAAGCGTTAAGTATGGTAGTGATCAACAATAGCACAATCGCAATGGCACCAATAAGTTTGATATTAAATGTACCTGTTGCGGATTTTACGGGCACCAGCGACTTCTCGTTACTAACGCCGTCCACCATTACGGCTACATTCTTCCATTTGGTCAGAAAATCCTGCCGGGAGATTGTTTCTGGCTTCCCTTTACTATTAGTATAAGTAATGGTGCCGTTGTGTACGTTGGTTACCGTAGCAAAGTCGTACCCGATGTTGGGTAATTGCATATAAGCCAAAAAGGGTTGCCCCAATTCATCCAGGCTTTCATTGTTTACTTCTACAGGGCTGTTTTGTATGCCGTACTGGCGTAATACATGATGTACTGAAAAGAGAGAGGGATAATCGGGATGACCAAGCAGGTCATCCTTTAACTGTTGAGGATCGTAACGAATGCCTTTAATAGAAAGCAACTGGCGGGTAGCGGCAAGGCTGTTGGTATTGTGTGTACGCATAGTAATATTGGATTACTAAAGCTGCTACCGAACAGATAAAAGTTTCCGAAAAATGGTAGTATTTCAGATACATGTATCAGTGTAAACCTTAAATTATCAAAGAAGGCATCTTAACACCTACCATGAGATTAAGGTAGGTGTTAGTGTGGTGTCTGCCTTTTGTAACAAAGAAATTTCCAAGGTTTCCAGCAACAGGCTTTTTTGTTTAGGGTTTAGAATTAAGGGGGGGGGCGTATTACACCAAATAATTTTCAGATTTATTTTCTTCTACCCAAAATGTACTCTGAAAGCAAAGCTGACTGGACTATGTACAAGTATATCTTAGATGTAGTGAAAGAAAAAATGGGTGCTGCAGTCGTACTTTATGCTGGAGGTCCTTGGAAACCTGTTACAAAAGCGATGCAGACACCCATCTTTTAGAAGCAATGAAATGAGATCTGCCTGCCAGATTCGGGGGCGAATTGATTAGGATTCATTTTGGGTTATTGATAATTAGGCAATGCGAAAATAAAGCCTGTCGCCGTTATAAAGTCGAATAAACTTTGGCATTTTTTGCAGATACTGGTACCGTACAGGCGCCGGACGCTGTCCGGTGTCTACACGGTACTTTTCTTCGACTATTTTGATGTTGCGCAGACAGCAGCGGACGCTGCTATATTTTGGGTCCAAGCGGGACGCTTGAACCAGCGCGGGCTTTGAAATGGACGGTTATGAATTCAAACCGCAGTGGTTCAAGGCAGGGGGGAGTCGAAATTGCTGATACTACTCAGCAACTAATCTCAAAAGGTGGGATTCAAAAGCGCTGAATTTCTTCCTGTAAAAAATCCAACTGTGAAAAATTAATTTTTCACAACTCCATTTTTCACATTCCTGTGAAAAATCCAACTGTAAAAAATTAATTTTTCACAGGCCGTTTTTTCACAAGCATGTGAAAAATACCGGCACAGGTATCGTTTTATTCACAAAATATTATGTAGTGGTATGGGGAGGTTGAAGATTGAATCTGCTAATTTTCCGATATAAAATATTTTTATGGGTCGTACAAACACAAAAACCAGTACTAATGCCGCCCGGACGCTCCGTATGGCGCTGGGTATTACAATAAAAGAAATGGCGGGACTGTTTTCCATGGGCAGTTCGCAAATGGCGATGGCTGAAACAGACCGTCGTACGCTTCCTGCCTCCTTGCTTACCGCGGTAAACAACCTCCACAATAACCTTCAAAAGGTACAGTTGGAAAAAAGCGGATATGCCGCTGCTCCAGCCACACCACCAGCAGGATTGTCAAAATGGAAAAGGGCTACAGCCCACCGCCTGAAATTGGCGGAAGAAAAAATAGACGCCATACTGAACACGATCGCCACCGCTGAAAAATTGCTCGCACTGGTAGCACTGCAGCAGCAGGAACCGTTCCTGGACCCGGAAAGCATTGAAGCGCTCGAGCTCACCATCATGGGCCGGAAAGCCTCCAAAAGAATGCAACAAGCGAACGGCAAGCGCCTGTGGTTGCAGGTGGAAATTGCCGGCTTACAGGCGCAAATGGCCGTTGTGGCTTCGCAGTTTTGACATTATGTTTTCTTTAAGTTTTTACAAGCAACGCACCCGTAACAATTTTCATTTGTTACAATGAGTGTGGCTCACTAAAACCCATACTCAACCATTTATATGCTTTTCTCCTTAGATTTGATCAGGTCTGTAAACGAAGCAGACACACTTATTAACATGGCGCAACGCGATAAGCGTTCACTTGCCAATCGCAGGGAAACCCTCCTCATTCGTTCCAGAGACGGTGCAGAAGGCACTACAGAACTCGCGGCAACGCTAAGTAACTACAGGGCGCAACTGGCAGCCAGCATCGCGGGCCTTGAAGGCATGCCCGAAGGACTGGCGAAAGAAGATGCCCTGACCCACAAAATGGAACTGGAAGTAAAAGTGCGTAAACTAAGCCGCCCCGGTGGCAGCCGAAGCGCTGAAAACGTTCTCGAGCAGGAGTACGACGCTGAACAGCTCGACAAGCAGATTGCTGGCGCCGATGCCTTTACTGATTTGATCGAAGCGCACAAATTAAATCTGTAAAAAGTCGCCATCCCATCTACACAAGAGGCTGTCTCAAAAGGGCAGCCTCTTTTTGCCAGGGTAGTTGATAGAAAAAATTACCGGCCAGGCAACCATTTACTTTAAACGAGCATTTATCTTCATTGTAACAGCACCAGCAAATGGAACTAAGCAATCTTATAGCAGAATGCCGGCAGCAACGGACTAGTGCACAAAAATGCCTGTACGATCGTTTTGCCACCAGTATGTTCCTGTTATGCAGGCGCTACCTTAAAACAGACCATGAAGCAGAAGAGGCCATGATGAATGGCTTCCTGAAGTTTTTTACGCAGCTTCATTATCTCGTGCATACCAGCGACACGACAACCGTAGCCTGGATAAAAAAAATCATGGTCAATGAATGCCTGATGATGCTGCGGCAAAGGAATAGTTTTTTACAGGTGGTGGAAGACCTTCCGGAATGCACCGACCAGGTCGAAACAGCGCTGGCCAAACTGAATGCTGGCGAAATATTCCGGGTAGTGACCCAATTACCCACCGGCTACCGCACCGTGTTCAACCTGTATGCGATTGAAGGCTACAGTCACAAAGAAATCGCTGAGACACTGGATATCGATGAAGGCACTTCTAAATCACAATTATTCAAGGCAAGGGTAATGCTCCAGGCCTTAATTGCTAAAAACGAACAACATTATGTCAACGCCATTGCCCAATAGAACCATCGCCGATAAACTGGACAGTTTGGCAACTGTTCCCCCACAGCATGCATTTGATGCTACTGCTATGTGGTCGCAACTGGAGCAGCGGCTGCCCAAAGAAAAAAACAGAATGCCGCTATATCTGCGCCTGGCTGTAGCGGCTGCCCTTTTCATAGCCATACTGAGTTCCTTTTTTTTGATGGAAGCTACAGGCCCAAAACATATGACAGGCGCAAAGTGCCTGGATAGGACTCTTGTCCGGCATTTTAACGCCTTAGAAAAAACTAAACCTGGTACACCGGGTTCTATATCCGCCAGCCAAACCGCCATTGCTACCACGCCTCCAAAGGCAGGACTAAACACGGTAGCTGCCAAGCGCATTTTAAAGGTTGTACCATTGGAAAACCCTACTGCGCTGTCTGCCAATAATGCCACCCTCCAGGTACCTGGAAAAGACACAGGGATGCCTGCCGCGGCAAATGAGTATGCCAATAGTAACAATACCCTACTTCGGGATACCGGTACGCTATCCACCGCAACAGCAGTGATAAAAAAGAAGTTGAAAGTGGTACACCTGAATGAATCGGCCGGCCAGGACATCAATGATGCAACCGCTTCAAAAGACGGTAGTTTCCAGTTCAAATTTAACGCGAAGAATAGCGAACCAACTGTTTCCGAAACCAGCCCGTTTCGCTTTAGTGTTCCATTAAAAGCAAAGTCACTTTAAACCTTTAGGATTAGGTATTTTATAGGCATCCTCGCATCGGAATGGCCTCGAAATAAAAGCGTTAAGAAAATTATGAATAAAGCCGTTAAGAAGCCGGCGCTGTCTGAGCCCTTCGGGCCGCCGAAAATTTTGACTATTGCGGCGAGTTTAGCCGGCTTTAGGCTTTATTGATAATTTTTACTTGTAGCGATGAACGAAGTGATTTCGGTAGCTTTTATTTCGCAGCCTTGATTTTTTTTACGTAACCTCCTATTACGGTTACCTTTTTTTTATCAAGAAAAAAAAGAAAAAACATCGAATAGAATGCATCTAAAGATCTGGTGCGGACAAAATACCTAATCCTATAAATCTTTCACCATTCTCATCTAAAATAACCATGAAAAAATACTTCATTGTAATGGTGCTGGCAGGAGCATGTGCTGCCCTCACCGCTAACGCTCAGATCAGCAATGGCAGGACTGCCGAACCATCCGATCCATTGAAACCCGGACCAAGCTACCCGCTGATCCATCACATTAAAATAAACCTGTTGGATAAAAATTATGTGTTGGTCGAATTGAGCAGCATGAAACTACTGGCATCAGTCATGAATATCGATTCGATCCTGAACGCCGTGTTGCACGACCTGTCGCCCCTTAAAGACTCGCTGGCCACGGAGAGCAACACACGTAAAGTAGAATATATTATTGACGGTGCCGGGGCCAGGAAGATTCGCCTCAGCGCCACCAACCATGATAAAACCTACCTGGTGACCGACGATGATATAGCAGTCTTGAAAACAGAACAGGACAGCCTCTGCATCACAAAATTCTTTCCTGCTGACAAACGCACCCGGGGAAAGGCCGCTGCTCCTCAATGGAAGATTACGATGGTAGTGAACAACCTGGATGAAACTGCCATGTATACCAAAGGGGTACTCAATGCTTCCGTACAGCAAATAGCGGCTGACTACGTACAAAGATCGGGCTGGACGCCGGGCAATGATTTGAGAAAATCGCTAAACATTACGCATGATCCTTATGATCAATTAATGCCTGGCAAATCAGATTATTCGGCGCAACGCACCAATTGGAGCCTCTCGCTGTTCGGCGAGATGGGCGTTCAGAATGTACAGGATCATTTTTTACCCTCTATCGCGGGGCCATCTGTGAATATTAATTTCAGCAGCCTGTACCGCACGAATAACATCCGGTTCAACTCGGAAACCTATTTCTTCTTTGACAGACCTGGTAGTGGAAAAACAGCCATCTATCCTAATACATTTATCCAACTCAGCTATTCCAATAAACCACGGTATCCCTCAAGCCATCCGGTAGGCTGGAACAATGTAACGGCTGCTATCTCTCTCGGCTACTTATCAAAAAGAAGCGGCGCCGAAAGCTATTTTCAAAAAAACACATTTAAGCTGGGGCTCGGCGGTTTTGAACACAAAACACTTAGCATCACCCCGCAACTATTTTTCAACGACTTTTTCAAAAATGCCACGCCCTCTGTACGATTCGCTATTTCCTTTTAATTGCTCAATACACCCGCAGCAATTGGCAGAGAAACCTTGAGCACCTGCGTAACAATAACCTCGCTCCGCATTTTGGGTGTTTGTCATTATTGTTTGCCGGAAGCCATGCTGCAGCCCAGCGGTCTGCCATTTTTTACAGCCTGTTTGCCACCTGCAAAAATCACGGCATCAAAATCCATATGATTGGCTCAATGATATCCTTGATAGAATCAACACCCACCCATAGAAAAGCATTGATGAACTGCTACCCCAAAATTGGAAACAGCCCGACTAATATAGCCGGGCTGTTTGGTATTAAAAAAGGGTATGGGTCGGACGCTTACATAACGACGATTGCCATTTTTACAAAGGCGACCTGAACGACGTGTGGCGGTTTGTAAACCGACGGCTTGAAAAATGGTGCAAATGGAACAAGCGGATGAACTTATACAAGAGTCAGAAATGGCACAATAAATTATATAAAATTCGAACCGGCCTGTTTGCCCATTGGAGTGTTTGCCCAGTTTATTAATTGCCAAATCATTTTGAAGAGCTCTGAATCGAGAGGTTCACGCACGGTTCAGAGAGGAGCCTGGGGTGAAATTTCCCTTGCTCACTCGACTGCCTGCTGCGGTAGAATATTTGGGGCCGAAAATTTTCAAGATTCACTCAGCAATGGTATGAATCGTTAAGGATCCTGTCCCGTTCGTTACGATTTCAAGAGCTGACTTCAACTTTTCAAATGTGGCGTCGTCGTGATTAAACTGAACCTGGTAGAAGTCACCATTGATTGTCAGTTCAAAACGCGATCGGTATAATTCCATAACAAAATCCTTTAGCTCACAAGCCTTGTCAAAATTGGTTGGCTCAAAATAATAATGATCTTCTTCAAAGTCACCTTCAGCATAGGTTCGTTGAAGTAGAATATATTTTAGTGTCCGGTTCATCAACTCTTTCGTTGACATACACATCTCAATTTCCGGATCGGCCTTCTCCTCATTAAATGTCAAGGTGCATCCAATTGCCCCGACTTCAATGTCAATTTCCTCGCTATAAAACTTCATGAAGAATCAAATGATGTTTGGTGATAAATTAAGCGTTCGCTTTAAGAATGCTTGGTTTTAAAGGTGTCGGGACAATCAATACCTCTTTTCAACCCTACTGCCAGGCTGAATGGAAGTAGCAGGCAACGTTCACGGCTTGCTGCTGTGCTGGCATTTATGTTCGTCCCGAACAAAAGCTGAATAGCGGAGTGAAGCTGATTGTATATTCGTCAGCCACCATATAGCCAAACCTAATGTTGTGCGTTCGCCCGTTTTCGCTGAACGTTAGGGTTTTTCAACTAAATGGAAATCTGAACAAAACGTTTTTGCTAAGTACCATCTCTGTTGTTTCAAAGTAAATAACCGGGTCAATGAAAAGTATTTGTCCCTCTAACATAAATACGTTTTCATCGTGTAAATCTTCAAGGATTATTCCAAGTGCAGAATTGTAATAATCATCATTCTTTCTTCTGATAAAGCCATGTCTGTTGAGATATGGCTCAACTATGGAACGTGGAGCACCTTCTCTAAGCAAAGCAAATTGTTGCTTTATCACTACAGCGAAAGTTTGTTCAACGCTTGTAAATCCAACCGTAGAATATTTCGTTGCAGGAAAAAAAGTTTCATGGCATAGCAAGCGGTTAAAAAACTCCAGCCAATTGCCATGATAAGTTCCCGTATTTACTTTGATTACTTCCCGACCATTTTCATGAAGGTAGACTTTCTGTTCTGCACCTGCTCCAATTTGTCGTGTAGCGTATTGTCTAATAAAGTCATGCTCACTAATCCATAAGCCGTTGCTTTGCGACCAATGTTTTAAAGCATTTTCTTCAAGCGGTCTTACGGCTTCATTGTAGTTTGTCCTTTCTTTACGATTGACAGGCTCTGTTCCTTTAGCCGCTGCACTTGTTGCTTGGCTTGCTCCACAGATATTGGCAGCGTCCTTTGTTGCTGTGTCAATACCTTCATTATTTGCATTTCGTTGGTCGTCCAACCATTGCCGAATAATCTGCGGGAAGTGTTCATCCATTCTTGAGTAATCTGTGTCATGTTATAAAAGTTGCACAAAATTAATGATTATGACGACTTGAAGCGCTTTTGTAGAGTGACGCACAACGTTCACGGCTTGGCGATGTGGCGGTATTGAAACTCGTAAGCCCGGAACTGCTGCTCAATGTATAAATAATTGCTCAAAATTTATTCTATTGGCTGGTTTTATTCGTCAGCCGGAACCAATGCTGAATTACGAACTAAAGCCGAACATATATTTTTCACCCGCCATATAACCAAACCGCATGTTATAGGTTGCGATTTCCTCTTGCCGATCTTCCGCACCGATCAAAAAAGCTGATCTCTGCACAACTTTTCAAAATACCCAACGATGTTGATCGGAGAACATGAGCAGCGGATGGGCCTGGTGCCAATCTTGCAGCGTCCTGAAATCAGTTGACTCTTTTTCACGTTTTCCACAGTGGGATAAGATGCCTGTGTTTTGATTTTCAATTTTTCTTGATCATCTTTGTTATATCAGTTGAAGCGGACCCGGTGTTTCAG
>JBDSXW010000050.1:0-94754 GCA_039925965.1 Chitinophagaceae bacterium | reverse complement strand
ATTCAAATTACCTAGGAACTGTCAGCCTTTAAAATCAATTAAGGTAGATTGTCACATCCAAGTCCAGCACTATATTTTGCTGTCTCCACCGGGGTTTTAAAAGATCTAAAAAAATGGCATTTAACGTTAAGTATTTGCGATGGCAGGGCATTTGAAAAACGTCAGCCCGGACTACCGCTGATTGAAAAACTATAGCCGATTTAAGTACAAAAGCTAAATTACTAACGTCATGCTGGAACTGTTTCTGATATTGAATTACAGACGAGGACTTGCACGTCGCCCCCTGCTATTGCAAATACATTTGTTGTAAGCAGTTTTAGTCCGCCGAGCCAAAGACTTGCAAGAACTTGTTGCCGTCTTTGTAAACATAATAATCATTCGTTTGAATTGTCCATTGGTAATTATTTTGGTCTAAATATTCTATAACACTTTTTAGATTTTTTGATTCGTTGCCGTTAATGTCATAAAGCGGAAATATTCGCAGTTCTTTCGCTACACGAAGCATTTCTTTTACTGATTGAATATGAAAGGTCAAGTCGAAAATATGGTCAAATATGAAAAGAAGATTTGAACTTACGCATAAGTCAAACGAATTTGTTGCAAAATCTAAAGTTGGTAATTGACCGAATTTATAATATTGTTTGTTGAGTCCATAATCAGTAATAAATGCGTTAAACGTACTTTGTCTTTTTTGTAAAAGGGCTTCAATTTCTGTGTCGTCTTTGAATAAAAAATTTTCTCTGTTATTGTAGAACAAGCCCTTATTGAATTGATAACTCTGTTTAAAAACTTCTTTCAAATTGTCAATGCTTAACTCATAGATTGGGTCAACAGAAACGATATTTATTTCTTTGTCTCTAAGTTGTTTGTTGAAAGTTGAAGGTCCGTCTGCAATGGATAAAATTTGTGTAGAAGTAGGAATATCTCCTAATCCAAACATTTTCTGATACTCTTCTAATGTTCTGCCCCAAACTGAAACGTGATTATTTTCCATTTGCAACTTTATTTGTAAACAGTATTAGTGCAGTTTCCTGTCCAATATCAGCAAATTCAATAATAGTCTTACCTAAAATTTCAAAGCCAACTGCAAGCATACTTTTCAATCTTTTACTACCACAAGTAGCAAGCGCAAAAGGAATATTATTTTCTCGTAAAAATTGTATTCGTATTTGGTCAAGTTTCTTAAAAGTGAATATGCTTTTGTTTTCTTGTGAAACGACTAACCGTGAATAAAAAGCAAATGGTTTGTCTGTTGGTAAGTGAAATTCTTTAAAAACTGTTGGATATGGCAACTCGTCAATACTGTTGTGTAAACTTATACGGGCACTTGCTACAATTTTATTTTTGTCGTCAAAAATCACAAAATGAAAAGCTTCATTGTCTATGTTCTCTGCCCAGCCATTAGGAAAGTTGAGTTTATTAATTGTCCCTATTCTGTCTGAACTTTCCCAAGCAGCAACTCTCAAATCATAAATCTCTTGAAGTCTTGATTTGTCTGTTAAAATTGTCGGTGTCATTGGGGTGTCAAAAAATTGCTTACAACAGAATAAGTCGATGTATTGAAAACTATTTTTTAGTTTTCTTAATTGCTTCTATAATAGCCCATATTGCTAATAAAGCTCCTACTACTTCAACCACTTTTGTAGCGGACGAATTAGGTTCGAATAAATAAACAATAAAACCAAGAACCAATCTTATTAATACATAACCTACAAGAATACCCACTATACCTAATATTCCGTTCAATATGTTTTTAAGGAAGTTCATTGGTTTATTTAAGTTCACTTGAAGTATTCCGCTCTTAAAAAATTGCTTACAACGGACAGGGCTTGCTGCTGTGCTGGATTTTATAATGTTCAGCCGGGAACTGAAGCCCAATAAAATTACTGCTGATGAAGATAAGTACAAAAGCTCATTAGAATTACGTCTGACCGAACCGCTGCTGATAGTGAACAAAAAGTTGATGATTTATTCGCCTGCCAGCATAGCAGCAAACCCCATGTTGGCAGTAGTGTTGGTTATTCTATTCTTGGCGGTTGTTTAAACGTCAATTGTCCATTTGGACTTTGCAAAATTAGTAAGTCATCGTCAATTTGGATTGTAAATCCAAGTCTTTGATAACGTTCAGCAATGTCTAAAAAAGCTTCTGCTTGCCTAATTTTAGTATTGACATTTATTTGGTTTGTCTCGGCGTCAGTTTTTCTGATATCCGCTTCAACTTTTAAACGGTCTTGTTTACGCTTTTTTAACTCTGGGATGAAAAAAATAATTTTTTCAACAAGCTCAGCCCAAGATTTTAAGTCAAGAGAAACAAGACTTTTTAGAGACCCTTTTGAAGTTTGTAAAAGATTAATAACAGGCTCATCTGTTATGTACTTTATAAAGTCAATAAATGCAGATGTAAATGAAAGTTGCCCTGCAAAATCATTGCTATCAGAGCCAACACTAATTCCAATTATTTTCGTGTTAGGATTGTAGGCAAAGGTTGCTTTGTCGATGACTGTTTCAGAAATTATTTCAATTGAATTCCTTAATCTTTCCGGAAACCCTCTAAGATTATTCTCATTGTAGGATAAATAATTTAAATAGCGAAAGTCAGAAGGGATGTCAAATTCGTATTCATTTACGATTGCAAGGACGGGTTTGTTATTCCCAAGTGCTGCACCAATTTCAAAATTTACAAAAGTACTTCGTCTATTAAGAAAGCAAATAACAAGGTCTGATTGCCGAATACCATCTATGATTGTTTCTTGAATTGAATAACCTTGTTTTATCTGTTCTCCTGCAACCCAAATGTCAATTTGCAATCTTTCTAAAATTGGAATTATGTTCTCATAAACAAAGTCTGTGTCAACTTGTGCGTAACTGATAAAACATTTGGGTCTATTTACTGCCATAGTTTAGGGTTTGCTGATAAACATTACTGCCAACGTTCAGGGCTTGCTGCTGTGCTGGCATTTATATTCGTCAGCCTTGAACCGCAGACCAATAAAATTACAAAAGATGAAGATAACAACCTAAGCTCAATGAAATTACGTCTGCCCGAACCGCTGCTGATAGCGAGAAAAAAGCTGAGAATTCATTCGTCTGCCAGCATAGCTGCAAACCCAAGTTGCCTGCAGTTTTTGTCAGGGTGGTGCGGTTTTCTTTGTACTGAAAAATATAGAAAATAACAACACCACACCAATTACGATGTCAACAATATTCCATATTGTCCGACCTAATGCTATTTTAAATAACGGTTGAAATAGAACAGCAAGCGATATGAAAATAAGTTGTTTTGTTAAGCGATGCTTGCCACCCTTATTCAAAGTAAATGCGAAATAAATAAAAACACCAGTCGCCAAAAAGCGTACTATTTGGTAGAACCCGTAAGGCATTTTTAAAAGGCAAAGAAATAAAAGTGTCGCTATTCCTATTTTAATTAGGGTATCTGTATTTTGGAGGTTAGAGTTCATCATTCGCCAAATATTTCTCTAACCGTTAAATTGATTACACTAGTTTTTTGTACGGCTTCATCTTTAAGTTTCTTTTCATCAATCAAACTTTCATCAAAATGTTGGGAATTGCCTTCTAGTTTTTCATTAAAAGTGTTTTTTATTTTTTCCAATTCAGTCTCCATTTCTTTCATTTCTTTCTCGAGCCCGAAAGATGCACATTTTTTAGAGAGGCTTTTTGTTTTGTCACTAACACTAATGTCAAATATTTTTGCAGTTTTATAATTAAGAAGTGCGTTAATAATATCGTCTTGAATCGACGACATAAACTCAACGAATGTATTCACGCCAGATTTTACGTAATCAGTTTCTTTGCTGTCTAGTTTTTCAAGAACTTCCTTTAATCCCTTTTTAGTTTCATTAAAATCTAACTGCTCTTTAGCATCAATTCCTGTGGGTTTTTGCATAATTAAATATGCTGCAACTTTAATGTCGTCATTAAGTTCTTTGTAGTCTAGCTTATGCCAAAATGTTTCTAAACCATAATACCAGCAGACAAAAAAATTGGCCGAAAATGGGTCAACATTATGTTTCTTCTTCCCATGAACTGCCCCCAATATCCAAAGCCCAATTAACAAAACTGGAATAAGAATTGGGAGAATATTCCCTAAAATGTTTTTGAGTTTTGTCATGCCTTTTTTAAATTATGTTTATACAATTAGTAGAGTGCCATGAAAATTGCAGGCAACTCAAATATAGCCGCGTATTTGCAATATCCAAAATAAGCGGCAATTTAATTAAGGGGTTTATTTTTAGCTGGTTATGAATATTGTCGCGTAGCGACAATCTGTTTTCAAGTTGCTACCATTTTATTCAAAATTAGAGGTCAAGGTCGTCTAAGGGGCTTATTAGTTTTAGTATATCCCGATTGGTAACATGCAGGTACCGAAGCGTGGTTTTAAAGTCGTTGGGCCTAAAAGTTTCATGATCATAGTGATATCCGTACCCTTATCGAGCAAATGGGTAGCAAAACTATGCCGAAGCGCATGTACACCACCGGGTTTTAATATGCCGGCCCTGATTTTTGGCGCCTGCATAATCTGTTGCAGACTTCTTGCGCTGTAAGCCCTGCCTGGTATTTCACCTTCAAACAAAAAACCACGGGGATCAGGCTTGTAAGCCCGAAAGTATTCCCGAAGCATCACCAATAATACAGGACTCAGTGGAGCCATTCTGTCTTTTTTTCCTTTCGCCTGCCTTATTGTTATTTGCATTCGCTAGCTGTCAATATGGTAAACTTTAATGACCACGGTTTCGCTAACCCCCAATTGGCGCAAGGTTGCCGAAAAAAGCAGGATTGGCGCAGGCGTCTCGCCTGTGCCTAAAATAATGGCAGCGTCCTCTGCCGAAGTAAAAGCAATAGCTATCAAAAAATCCGCTCACTGACCGGCGTTCATTTCGCAACGACTCTCAGCCCATACCGTTTTCGAGGTAATGTCTCTCCCCTGGCCTCGTGTGTGGGCCGCAGGACTCTTCGGATGTTGCGCGGACAGCAGCGGACGCTGCTATATTTTGGGTCCAAGCGGGACGCTTGAAGTAGCGCGGGCTTTGAAATGGGCGGTTATGAATGCAAACCGCAGTGGTTCAAGGCAGGGGGGAGTCGAAATTGCTGATACTACTCAGTAACTAACCTCAAAAGGGGGGATTCAAAAGCTCTGAATTTTTCACTGTGAAAAATCCAACTGTGAAAAATTAATTTTTCACAACTCCATTTTTCACATGCCTGTGAAAAATCCAACTGTAAAAAATTAATTTTTTACAAGCCGTTTTTTCACAAGAATGTGAAAAATACCGGCGCAGATTCCGTTTTATTCACAAAATATGATGTAATGGTACGGGGCGGTTGAAGATTCGGCTTTCGCAAATTTCCTCATTCAAAACCCTGGGTTAAAAAGGAACTATACTATTCGTGGCGTTACACCAGGATATTACTACACCATTTCACCAACAACCTGGGTGACTTTAAAAGTATTCCGTGGCTCGTTGTTATTGACCCGCATATCATATAAAGTTTGTCGTCTGGACAAAACCGCTCGAAAAACTAGCGGCTTTTTTATGCCTATTACTTTTTAGCAAACTCTGGATGTGATAGGGAGGCTTATAATATAATACCATGTGCAATTTCAAAACAAAAGTAACGGGTAGACACCAGACGGAGTCTGGCGCCTACTTGCGCACATTCCTGCGCCTAATCGGGGATTTGAAGATTTGAATTTGATTAGAGAGATTCTCATTCATACTTTTTAGTTGAATCAATACCAACTACTCACTTCCCATTGAGCCCGTTATATTTTGAGAGTATATGAAGTGCCAGCACCTGTTTGCCCCGTCTTTTCAAGTAAGTAAAATTTTTCAAGCAAGCCAGTCAGGTCACGGGTTGCAGTAGCTTTTGAAGGCCTGTGGTTTTAATTGTACCGACCACTATTGATATTTGGGTAAATGTGTAGTTGCCCATGCCTGCGTTCTCAGCAGCGGTATGTGTAAATAAAGCGGGCGTAACGATCACCATATTGATTTCTTAATCATTTCTTATTTTAAAAATATATAATCCCTAACAATACCATTTGCAATTGCCTGCTTTTTTACATCATTCATTTCTGGTAGTTAAGACGGCTGCAGGCAGGGCTTTTAGTTTGTCTTCAATGGCTTTTAGCCTGGCTTCATATGTTGATTTTTGTTGATCAGCGTTGGCTTTCAGTAACGCATTTTCTTTTTGCAGTTCCCTCACCTGTTTCGATAACTCCTGCGTAGCAGCAACATTCAGCATTCCGATGGCATCGTAATCTACGCTCAACAGGTCATCTACCTGCTTGCCATACACGAATACATTACCATCAATAGTTTCATTTACACTAAATGTATTTGCATCGACTACCCCGATCTTCACTATTTTTTCGCCACTGTTTTCAAGTATCAGTTTTACCCTATCCCCGGTAAAAAGGCCATGTGGTTTAGCGGTAGTGATGTGGGTTTGCCTCCCGACCGCCTCTACTATAAGTGCTTTTTCAAATATATTGGGGATGATGCCTTTATTGGTATTTACAGCCGTTGGATAAACTAATTGCAGTTGTTGTGCAATCACTTTCTTCTGCAGGCCGCTGCCATGGCTGATCTCATCTTTGTACTTGTAATTGGTTACTTCTATTTTATTAAGTGTGACCAGGTCGGCAGCCGTATTGCTAAGTCCTATTATGTTTTTGATACGTGCATCGGAAGTAGCTACAAAGCCTCCGCCATCGGCCCAATACCAACCATTGGCATGCACCTGTATATTGCCACTGGTACTTGTGCCATTTGTAATAGAGGTAAGGTTACTTTGCTGAAAGAAAGAACGGATTAAATTGGGGGTGGTTATTGATGTTCCATTGATCTGCAATGGTGCATCGGGGTTGCTGGTTCCAATACCCACCCGACCTTCTATGATGGCGCCGTTAGTGGGTGCGGCAAAAGTGCCGGAATAAGTGGCGCCCACTGCAAGGCTACCTCCCACATCCAATTTGCTGACAGGCGTAGTGGTTCCTATACCTACTCTGCCTTCAATAATGGCACCGTTAGCGGGTGCAGCGACAGTGCCTGAATAAGCGGCTCCAACGGCAAGGCTACCCTTTACATCCAGCTTGCTGGCAGGTGTTTTGGTACCTACACCCACATTACCAAAATTGCTGTTACTTATATCATTACCGTTTTTAATCCACTGTATTTCTACCGGATTGGTTTGCCCGTTTGCAGGATTGTAGCCGGCTGTAAAATTTTGTGAACAGGTAAGGTTGATGACCTGCATCATACCTGCATCAGTATTAACCACATAAGCATAAGTACCTGCTATGGCCACAGATATGGGACCCACTCCGGTACTTACCGACCCCGCCACTACCGGCAATAATGGGTTGCTAATATTTACCACCAACATCGTAGCACTAACATAATTGACTACATAAGCGTAAGAGCCTGCCACAGCTACCGACCAGGGAAAAGTGCCCGTACTTACCGACCCGGCCAGTACAGGTGCCGCAGGGTTGCTGATGTTAAAGACCTGCAGGGTATTACTACCTTTATTTACCACATACGCATAATTACCTGCTACTGCTACAGCATTGGGATTGTTCTGGGTGCTTATTGTGCCAACAACTACGGGTGAGGCCGGGTTGGTAATGTTTATAACCTGCATGGTATTGGCACCAGTATTAACGACATAAGCAAAACTGTCTGCTATGAATACTGAAAATGGGCCTGAGTTGGTGAATACCGATCCCTTCAATGTTATAACTGCCGGGTTGGAGATGTCGAAGATCTCCATATTATCGGCCCCATAATTCGCAACATAAGCATAATTACCTGCGACCGCTACAGAATTGGGATTGTTGGAAGTGCCTATTGACCCTACAATAACGGGGGCTGCATGGTTGCTGATATTGATGACCTTCATTGTATGATTTGAATAATTTACCACATAAGCAAAAGTGCCGGCTACGGCTACAGATCTGGGATAATTTCCTGTAATTACGGATCCTTTTACGACAGGAGCAGCCGGGTTGCTGATATCGATTACCTTCATCGTATTTGTAGTACTGCTTACTACATAAGCGTAGTTTCCTGCCACCGCTACAGAATAGGGAAAAATTCCTGTGTTTACGGACCCTGTAACCGCCGGGCATGAAAGATCCACAGCAGGTGGGGTAGCAAACAAACTTTTACCGTCGATAATGCCCCAGCTTGCCACACCGCTGGTATCGGTTTTTAAAATTTTACCGGCACTGGCCCCTGTAGACATTTGAAAGCCTGTCGTTTTTATGGTGCCGTTTACATCTAATTTTTGGGTAGGATTGGTGGTGCCAATACCTACGTTTTGGGCAGTTGCATGAAGGATGGTGATAAAGAGGCTTAGGGTTAGGGAGACTTTTTTCATAACTGTGCTTTTTGAATGGGAAGAATTGAATCGTCCGGGCGTATACAAATTTTACCAAACAAGATACCTGAATTTATAAATAAAACAAGTGCATCGGAACCATGTAAATAGAAAAGGATTGTTGCATACGAAACCTTGTTTAGTTTTACCGGCAATAAAAAAGCCATTCCTGAACGAAGTGTCAGGTCCGGTACATGATGTTTATTAAGCCCTTACTTGTTTTTCTATCTCCGCATCTCCCATTGCGGTAAGCGTCGTTAGGTACCCCCAATATCTAACCCACCGTGAACAGTTGATTGAGAAAGGTAATCACCAATGGAGGTGCCAAGGGGCTTTGTCATAATATAAATAATCCAAAAGGAAAGCACGGAGCTGAGGCACAGCTTCCAGGCTACCACAGTAACAGCCTATAACGGCAGCAACTATGATTCCAGTAGTCAGGTACCCAAGCGCCGTACAGGCGCCGGCCGCTGTCCGGTGTCTACACGTCACTTTTCTTCGCCTATTTTGAAAGTCACATTTACTCAAGAATCGCCATTACTACCTGGCTCTAACGCAGAGGAGACTGCCAATATTTGGGGTACATGCGGAGACGCTTGCACTAATCTTACGGCTTTCGCAAATTTCCTCATTCACGACACGGGGTTAAATGGGAACCCTACTATTGGCGGCATTACACCAGGATATTATTACACCTTGTCACCAGCAACCTGGATGACTTTAAAAGTATTCCGTGGCTCGTTGTTATTGATCCGCATATGCTATAAGGTTTGTAGCCTGCAAAAAACCGCTCGAAAAACCAACGGCTTTTTTATGTCTATTATTTTTTAGCAAACTCTGGATGTGATAGGGAGCCTTATAATACAATACCAACCGCAATTTCAGAACAAAAGTAACAGGTAGACACCAGACGGAGTCTGGCGCCTACTTGCGCACATTCCTGCACCTAATCGGACTCCCTAACCCTTTAAAATAAGTAATGTAGTTTACTTGCCTGTTCTTTTTAAAGCTTCAAATAATTTAGGGCCAAAAGATAAGGACGAGGCGAATCCAAAATCGGAAAATATTACTTTGAAATTTTTGTCAATCACCACAAACCTTGGCAGGGAATTTACCTTTAGGTACTTCATAAGTTTGTTTTCAAATGCTCCATTTATATGAAATGACTCATAGTTTGTTGAAGTCTTTTCTTCAGATGAAGCAAATTTAGAAAACTCTTTATCTGTATTCAGCTTTGCAAAAGAGATTGGCTGTAATTTGAAAGTGGCGGATTGATTGTCAAATGGGATGCTTTGCGCTAAACAGGGGCCGCACCAGGTTGCCCAAAAGTCGAAGACAAATAATTCGGAAGTTTTACTTTTAATGTAGTCGCCAAATGATATTTTTTCATTTGTTTTTGAAAAAAGTATTTCATTTTGTATTAAAATGGGAATAGCGTTTTTAAACCCGTTGTAGACTTGTACAATGGTATCGTACACCTTTTGAAATCCCAGTTTTAAAAACGCCGGCTCGTTAAACGTTATATTAACTTTGTCTATTTCATTTCTATCTGATTTCATTACCAAATTGTACAGCGAGTCCAGGTGTATGAATGCGGTTTCATTCGTTGTTAGCAGGTTTTTTTTTTGAAACAACGAAATGAGCTGGGGCTTTTTTCTTAAGGTTTTTAGGAAGAGGCATAGCTGGTAGTTTTCAAATATATCCTTCGTCTCCCTTTTTATAAATCTGGCGGTGATGAAATTCAAGACACTATCTTTTCTTTCGATGCTTATTTCCGTTTTGTCAAGGGGAATTAATAAGTTATAAAAAAAAGAATATTCTAACTCCGCTTTTAGATAGTTGTTTGAGAACTTGTTTGAGATATTGAATTTCGTTAACTCAGCAAATTGCGCTTGCAGGCTGCTGTCAAGCGATTCATAGAACGAGGAAATAGAATTTTCGGTAAAATTAAATTTATAAGGATTAAAGAGGAGCTTGTTGAAAGACCTTAATCCGATTAAGAAGTCATTTTCTGGAATTCCATTGACTTGTTTTAATCCAAACAGGGGGGCGGACCCAAAGACCTGGTATTCTATTTTTGAGTTTGGATATATCAGGATATTCTGATTCATAAATTGTCCAACAAAAGGCCGGGCAATTGGAACCTGCAACTTAAAAAAGCCGGCACTGTCAATAGTAGCTTTGTATTCGACCCTGTTCATTGAAATGCCATCAGAATACCTGGTGATGGCGACAGAGCTTATTCTCTTTGCCTCGGATTTGCCAAAAAGTATCGAACTTTTTTGACCGAACGAGGTGGTATAAACTAGACCTAATAATATAAACAGGCTGGTTTTCATAAAATGGGTTTGTTGTATAAAAGGAGGGTGAGTTGAAAAGATAATGGACTAAGGTTATTTGAATGAAGATATTTTATTTGTCTTTATTTGAACGACGGAGACTGCTTTGGTATTGTTACCAGCCTATCGAGAAATGTAAGATGCTGTATAAAAAACGGTAGGCAGCCCGCCGCAGTCCTTGCCCGGCATTTCTTTTCTTAGGTCGTTTGGTATATTTACCTGCTCCATTTCCAGAAAAGGTATCCGCTTTCCTGTATTGGGGCAGGATGCCTGATAATCTAAAAATAGTATTTTGTGCGTTGTTGTAATAAGGTATTGATTTAACGGTACTTAAAAGAAATCCGACAGTGGCCTGGTTTTTAAAACATGGTACTGTTTGTCTTACCGAAATACTACTTAAGGTTAATAATTTCAAAAAGCGTTCTGAAAGAACCACGACAAGCCTTATGAAAAAATTCATTTACCTGTATGCTGTCGCCTGCTTAACATTGGCGGGCAGCATTGCAACCGCCCAAAAGCTCGCCAACGATGTTACCGCTCCCCTGCATGCTTTAAAGCCGGATTATGTTACGCCCTATGGTGCACCATCTCCCGAAAAAGTAAAGGAAACTATGGATAGGGTATTCGATTACCTCAACGCCACTACGCCGGCAAAATACATGGACCGCCGCACCAAAGCCGAGGTAACCGACCTGGCCAAAATAGATACCAACACCGTTCTTGCCACAGCCGATTTCAGGCTGAGCAGTTATGAGTGGGGCGTCACTTATGCAGGAATGCTTGCCGCAGGTGAAGCGACCGGTGATAGCCGCTATGCGGACTATACTAAGGAAAGGCTGGCGTTTATTGCCAATGGAATGCCGGCCTTCACTGCCTTATACAAAAAATTCCCCCTACGTACAAACCCGCTCAACCAGCAGATGAACCCGCATGCCCTGGATGATGCCGGCGCCGTGTGCGCAGCCATGATCAAGACCCTGCGGAATGGTGGAAATGCCAACCTGCGGCCGTTGATTGACCACCTTATTGATTATATCGCTACCAAAGAATACCGGCTGGCCGATGGCACATTGGCCCGTAACCGCCCGCAAAAAAATACACTGTGGCTGGACGATATGTTCATGGGCGTGCCCGCGCTGGCACAGATGGGCAAACTTACCGGTGACAATAAATATTATGACGATTGTGTAAAACAAGTACTCCAGTTTTCGCAACGCATGTTTAACAAAGAAAAAAATGTGTATATGCATGGCTGGGTGGAGGAAATGGATGAACACCCTCAGTTTCATTGGGCCCGGGCCAATGGCTGGGCTTTAATGGCGATGACGGAATTGCTGGATGTATTGCCCGATACACACCCGGGCAGACCGGCGGTACTAAACCAGTTTCGCCTGCTGGTAAAGGGGCTTACAGCCTATCAATCCGGCGAAGGGTTCTGGCACCAGTT
This sequence comes from Chitinophagaceae bacterium, assembly GCA_039925965.1. Taxonomy (GTDB): domain Bacteria; phylum Bacteroidota; class Bacteroidia; order Chitinophagales; family Chitinophagaceae; genus JAZKFT01. Next base: position 82,565 of record JBDSXW010000050.1, on the reverse strand, counting down.
GCTCGACCGGTCAGACAGTTACCTTGAAACTTCAGCGACAGCAATTTATTGCTACTGCCTCGCAAGGGCCGTGAACAAGGGCTGGATCAATGCCAAAGCATATTCGCCGGCAGCCATACTTGCCTGGAATGCGGTAAGCACCAAAGTAAACGCAAAAGGCCAGGTCGAAGGCACCTGCGTAGGCACCGGCATGGCCTTTGACCCGGCTTTTTATTACTACAGGCCTGTGAATGTTTTTGCTGCCCATGGCTACGGCCCGGTTTTACTGGCTGGCGCCGAAATAACCAACCTGCTCAAAAAATATACTATGGAAATCAATGATAGCTCATTGCAACTGTTGAAATAGCAAGCAGTTGTGAAGTTTTACAAAACAATCATTAAACGGGCGGCCATCTTTTAAAATGATGGTTGCCCGTTTGTATCTGGCGAGCTGCCAAAAGATTTTATATCAAGATAGCAACACTATATCCGTATGCGTTGTATTTTCATTTGCAGCCGGATAAAGTCCTGATTTATAAAACCTTGGAGGCGTACTGAAACACGGTATTTATTGGATCTTCAAACCACGCGATGAATAGGGCAGGCGCCCATGGAAATTGTTACCTATGCTAAGAGAACCCGACTATATATTGCCTGGAGTGGAGGGTTTTAAGGGCGAATTACTGGATGGTTATCTTGCCGCCGGTTATTACCGCATGCAGCATATGGTCTTTACGACACACCATACCAGGCTCGAGCTGGATACCGTTAGTGTACCGGTGTTCTGGCTGCGGACCATTCTCGCCAAAATAGATGAACAGAAATCGGCCCTGGTGATCCGGAAAAAATGTGCCGCATTTACAGTGCGATATAAACGAGCCACGGTGACGCCCGAAACCGAAACACTGTATGCCCTTTACCGAAATCATGTAGCGTTTAGCACCGCCGAAACCAGTAGCAATTACCTGCACCAATATGGCCTGGAAAACCCTTTTGATTCCTGGATGGTGGAAGTAAGAGACACTAAAAAACTGGTGGCCGTTGGCTATTTCGATAGGGGCGGCGACGCTATTACAGGTATTCTTAATTTTTATGATCCTTCCTACACCAAATACAGCCTTGGCAAGTTCATGATCCTGAAGAAAATAGATTATGCGCAACAGCATAAAATGACTTACTACTACACGGGCTATATCAGTACCGGCAGTAACCGGTTCGACTATAAATTATTCCCGTCGCCCGATGCGGTGGAAGTGTACCTGCCCGTAGAAGATATTTGGGTGCCTTTTTCATTTTTTGGTAAACAACAATTACAGGAGTATTTCCTCGATCAGCTTGACTAGAATGGGTGGCTCAATGGCTTCGTATGCGTTCAATCAGATCTGATGATAATTGTTCTATCCTGTTTTACCCGCATTATGACCTAAAAGTACTTTGAGATTCAAAGTTAATTCAGTTAGCTTTACAATTCCATCACTACTGAAGCGAAACCTGGGATCAAGCAATCAATCAAACACTATGCAATTCTTTGTTGAAGAAAAATCGGTGGTGCGGAAAATTTGGGGCAAGAGCGATACCATTCTTTTTATTTTTGCAGGCGCTTCTGCCGAATTTGCCCTTAATAAAGCAGTAGACTGGCTGTACTTTACAGGCAAGCTACCGGCCGATCCCCTGGGCCGGCTGTTCTCCACGGTGGCCTATGCAAGAAAGATTGTGTTTTCTCCGATGCAGGAAGCCAATAAAGCAATCGACATCCTGCGGCAGATACATGGCACTGTGGAAACGAACCGGGGTTTTTCCATACCCGATTGGGCCTATCGTGATGTATTGTTTATGCTGATACATTATTCGATCGCTTCATACGAACTGCTCGAAAGAAAATTAAGCGACGAAGAAAAAGAAGAAGTCCACAATGTTTTTTTTCATGTGGGATTGAGGATGGGATTAAAGGAATTGCCACTAAATTATACAGCATGGTTGCCTGTACGGCAACAACATTTAATGGACGACCTGCATAAAACTGTGTATACGGCTGACCTTTTTAAACAATATCGAAAGCACCTTGGACCCATGCGATTCAGGGTATTACTAGAAGGGCAAAAATTAGTGGTGCCCGGGCGGGTAAAAGAATTACTGGATTTTAACAATTTTTCATGGCTTAGGCTTGTGGTGCCATTATATAAAATAAGCAGGCTGATGAGGATGGACTGGTTGTTAAAAATGATCCTGCTCCCATCCGTTTATAAAAACCAGATAAACGAACTGGATGTTCGGCCGGAGTTGTAAGGCAAATGGGATTTAAGAAAGCTTCAAGTTTCAAGACACAAGGTGCAAGATCTGTTGCAAGGCATTTAAACTTCACTGTTGTATTCTTTTTGCAGAAAGCGGTAAACCTTATTCAGTCACGGACAAAGGTTCAAGTATCAAGGTTCAAGGTCAAGGCATCAAAGTCAGCGGTTGAACGTAATGAATCAGATTGGGGTTTCATTAAGCGCCTTTAATTGAATCTCTAAAAATCTTGACCTTTAGACCCTTACTCCCGCATCTTTACTCTTCGTCTTTATTGTCGTCGTTTTTCTTCTTCCAGAATTTCCACTTCTGGTCTTTGTTGGTTTTTTTCTTTTGGGCTTTTAAAAAAATGTACCGCAGAGAAACGCCTGCCTGGCTATCGAAGAAGCCGTTACCGCCGGTGAGGTTAACCGAAGGCTTGTAGTCGAATGATAGTAACATTTTGCCAAACCTCATTTCTAGTCCACCGATAAACGAAGCACCGACCGGGTTTTTAAGACCGGTAGTTTTATTGCTTTGGTTATAAACGCCGATATGGGGCCCGGCCCCAATATAAAAATTGGTACCCCTGGAGATGATCTTATGGTGTTGTTCAAAGAGCGCAGAAATGGTGGTGAGGTCATTAAAAAAGCCTTTCTGTACAATGCCTTCCAGGGTGTAATTACCCCAAAGCGATTGCTGTAACGTAACGCCGATACCAGTTCCGAGGCGGATGCCGGCGGCAGTAGTGTATTTCTGTGCCTGTAAAGACAGGGTTCCAAAAACGATCAGGAAAAGGAGGCTGCTTTTTCGCATGTATAAGGTGGCTTTTAATGAATAAATAAGTGAGCAGCATAACGGAGAAGTTTTGACGAACGTATATCCCTCCACGCCTTTTAACAGAACAATAGTTAGAAAAAATTAATCGCCTAGTTTTAAACACTAATTTTTTTTGGAAAAAACTAAACCGGTTGAACAACCTTCAAAAACTATATATCCGCAGGGCATATCGCCGGTTAGGCATCCGGCCGGCCGACTGGGAACCCGGTATGGGTTATCATCACAACCGGGCATTACCCGACGAGCCCTACTACTACCACTACTATCAATAGGTCTGCCCGCTGCCGCCCCGCGCATTTTACTGGATGGGATTGGCCCGGCCGACTGGCGGGCAGGTGCTTTTGGGGGATGGATCCCCTGCATATGCCCGCAAAATATCCATGTATTGACCCAACAGATTGTGGCTACAGCTAAGGATATTTTCGAAAACCTGTTGTGGCAATAGGAGTTGTTTTTAGACAGCGCGGCGGATTTGATAGCGGCAGCACGACAACTGAATATTGACCAGACCCTACACACCCCGCTGCCAGTTGCTGGCAATTGATCGGACATAATGATGCCAGGTGGCATTGACGACGGCAAGGGCAGGGGATTGTATTTCGTAAGAATTGCCGGAACAGATGGTAAAGTGTTGTATACTTTGAAAGTAATCAAAGAATAGCATCGGCTGCAATAACTACAGGGCCTTCTCCATTTTGGGAGGGCCCTTTAGTTATTCAAAGGTTCCCGTTAATACCCCCCGTGGTCACCTATGAAAGGTGACCACCATTCACTAAGGATACGGTATAAGGCTGGGTTTTTCCCTTCCCAGGATAAAAATTGCAGCGTCGGGGAAAATATTCAGAATCTCCGCCATCTTTTTCCATGTTTTCCCTTACTTTTGCCGCCCTTTAGCTAAGTTCTGTTCATCCGGAACTTGCTTAAAAATTTCCCACAAGGCTCCAAAAGTGTTTCTTCTGTTAGAGACCGCCAGCAGGGTATCAACGCAAATGTTTTAATAACATGCCAAAGGTAAAAACCAACTCAAGTGCCAAAAAGAGGTTTAAAGTAACCGGCACCGGTAAAATCATGCATCAGAAGGCTTTCAAACGCCACATTCTTACCAAGAAATCTACCAAACGTAAACGTGGGATGCGTAAAGACGGCGAAGTAGCCCAGTCGCACATGCATTTCGTAAAACGTTTATTGCGTTTAAAGTAGGGGCAAACCCTTGCGGTTGCCCTATTATCGGTTGCCCTATTAGCGGTTACCCAAAAATAAAATCAATCAAATTTTACATCACATTTCAGGCGCCGGAAAAATCAGACAACCGGGATCCGAGATCAAAAAATAATTAATTATGCCACGTTCAAAAAATGCCGTTGCTTCAAGAGCCCGTCGTAAAAGGATACTGGATCAGGCCAAAGGTTACTATGGCAAAAGGAAAAACGTTTATACCGTAGCCAAAAACGTTGTTGAAAAAGGTATGACTTACAGCTTTGTAGGTCGTAAACTTAAAAAGCGGGAATACCGTGCTTTGTGGATCGCCCGTATCAATGCAGGTGTTCGCGAAGAAGGTATGACCTATTCTCAGTTCATCCACAAACTGAACGAAAAGGGCATTACCCTGGATCGTAAAGTACTTGCCGACCTGGCCATGAATGAGCCTGAAACTTTTAAGAGCCTTATTGCTTCGGTGAAATAAGTTCCAATTGAAAAGTTCACGGGTTTACAGGTTCACAAGTTCACTTGTTAGCCTGTTTTTTGGGTTTAAAAGTCAGAATTGACTGCCTCCTGTAAGAAGCTTGTTAACGATAGAACTTGTAAAATATTCAACAAAAAGATAAAAGGAGACCGGGTGCGAAATTTTCGTACCCGGTTTTGTTTTTTGCCTATACTTTTGTCCCGAAAAATTTCATTGTTCACCACGTTTGCCGAAGGGCAACGTATTACTACCCATCCATAAAATAGATGAACAATACCTACACCGGCCTGGTGCAACAAACCTTTCACTTTCCGCAGGAAGGGTTTCAAGTAAAAGATGATTACCTGCAGTTTAATGGCGTTGATTTAAAAGCTCTGATAGATAAGCACGGAACTCCTTTGAAACTGACCTATCTGCCCAAGATCGGGATGCAAATCAACAAGGCGAAGACCATGTTTGCCAATGCCTTTAAGAAGTACAACTATACGGGCCAGTATAATTATTGCTACTGCACCAAGAGCAGCCATTTTTCGTTCATTGTAGAAGAAGCGCTTAAACACCAAATACACCTGGAGACTTCGTTTGCCTATGATATCGAGATCGTGAACAAACTCTACCAGCGCCGGAGGATTAACAAGGATACCTTTATCATCTGCAATGGCTATAAGCAAAAAAGTTATACCAGCCGGATCGCTAAATTGCTGAATACTGGTTTTAAAAATGTTATTCCGGTTTTAGATAATATCCAGGAATTACAGGCTTATAAAAAATCGGTGAAAGTTCCATTTAAGCTGGGCATTCGGGTGGCCGCGGAAGAAGAACCCAACTTCCCTTTCTATACCTCAAGGCTGGGCATACGCCCTAGAGATATCCTCGCTTTTTATGTGGATGAGATAGAAGGTTATGAAGACAAGTTTCAGTTGAAGATGCTTCATATATTTTTGAACAAGGGAATCAAGGATGATATCTATTACTGGAGTGAGCTGAACAAGGTGATCAACCTGTATTGCCAGTTAAAGAAGATTTGTCCTGAGCTGGATTCGATCAATATCGGCGGCGGTTTTCCAATTAAACATTCGCTGGGTTTTAAGTACGATTATCAGTTTATGATCAATGAAATCGTACGTAATATCAAAGTCGCCTGCAAGAAGGCCAAGGTGCAGGAACCGAATATATTTACTGAATTTGGCAGTTTTACGGTAGGCGAAAGCATGGCGCATATCTACAGCGTGATCGGTCAGAAGGAGCAGAACGATCGTGAGATCTGGTATATGATCGACTCTTCATTTATCACCACCCTGCCCGATACCTGGGGCATTGGGGAACGGTTCTTAATGTTGCCGATCAATAAGTGGGACGAGGAGTACCAGCGGGTTGTACTTGGCGGTATCACCTGCGACAGCCACGATTACTACGACAGTGAAGAGCATATAAACGAAGTATTTTTACCGAAGGTAAATGGAACGGAAAAGGAGAACCTCTATGTAGGCTTCTTCCACACCGGCGCTTACCAGGACCAGATCAGCGGCTACGGCGGTATCAAACATTGCCTGATCCCTTCGCCCAAACACGTTATTGTAGATTTCGATAAAAACGGCAAGCTCGAAGATTGGGTGCATGCCCGGGAACAAACCGCGCAGAGCATGTTGAAGATATTGGGGTATACGAGGTAGCGTTTATTTGATTAATGATTTAGCCTTTCAGGTTTTATTGTGAATGACATTGCGGATTTCCAGGTTTGGAAATCCGTAGTGTCCTTTGCATTTTGCAATAGATTTTGAGAGTCAGCTACTCCGGAAGGGCAGCATATGCAAGTTTTCAAAAGGCTTTGTTAAAAATTGGGCTGGAGTACCAGCGTTGTTAGCGTGGGCAAATAAGAAAGGTACTTTCATACTTTGTAGTCTTTTAAACCTACAATGTAAAAATAAAACACATGAAAAAACTATGGATTGCGTCGATGATGTTTCTCGGTTTTGGAATCATGTCCCATGCACAGATTCCCGCAAAGAAAGCTACGACGCCGGCCGCTGCCAAGTCAGTTGAAAAGAAAGAGGTAAAGGCTGTGCCGGCGAAGACGATAAATACCGGGAAGACTGTTACAGTTGTAAAGCCAAAAGCAGCTCCGACAGAAAAAACAGTTACTGCTGCAAAAACAAAGGTAGATGGCACACCCGATATGCGTTATAAAGCAAATAAAGTAGCCGCCACGCCAGCAGTGGCTGCAGGTCCAATCAAAAAGGACGGCACACCCGATAAGCGTTTTAATTCTAATAAAAAAGTATAACTGATCAAAACCTCATTTATAAAAGCACTTCTTTCTGGAGGTGCTTTTTTCGTGGAAGGACGTTTTGGTGTTGTGTCGCCAGCCAAAAAAAGACCCGTTCCATACCGGAACGGGTCTTTAAAAAAGGCGACAAGCAGTGGCTTAATTGAACAAATACCTTAAGCCTAACTGCATCTGCCAGCGGCTTCCGATACTGGTGCTGCTGTTAAAGCTGTTTACTAGTGGTATCTGGTTGGTAGCATCCAGGTAAGGGAATGAGAAGCTCGGTGTCTTGCCATCGGCAGCCAACCCCTCATAGGTGAGGAAGTTGTTTTTGGTAGCAAATCTCACCAGGCCCCAGTCGCGGTTCAGCATGTTTCCCACGTTTAGAATGTCCAGTGAAATACGGAGCGTATGCCTGTCCTTACCGGTTTTAACCGAGATATCTTCGGTAACATTCAGGTCTGTTTTCTTAAAATAAGGCAAGACTACTGAGTTAGCATCAGCCACGCCACCTCGGTGGAAATTCAGGTATTTATCCTGGCTGATAAAGTTGTTCAGCTGGTTCCAGATTTGTGCTGGCGTGCGTGGATCTGAGCTTGCGTTTGTTCCCAGTCCGCCTGATCCAACTTTTACCAGGTTGATCTCGCCTGCACCACCAGGAACGTTTTTAGGAATATAAATCAGGTCGTTGGTATTACCGTCGTTGTTTACATCATTACTATAGATATATGAGGTGACGCCGGAAGTGGCTGCTTCAAACACCAAACCAATCGTAGTGGCGAAGTACTTCGCATAGGATAATTTGTAGGAAGCAAAACCAATGATGCGGTGTGGCTGGTACCAGGAGGCATTGGCCAGGTTCGGCATGTTCGGATCGCCCTGTATGGCGCGGCCGCTCCACAAACCACCGGCGGTGCTACCACCTTCAGCAGTGTTTTTGCTTTGGCTGTAAGTGTACGCAGCGCTCAGGTAAAGATCCTTAAATGTCTTCTGCAACCTGGCAGTCATGGTGTAGCTATAACCCTTCTTCGTATTGTCCATCAATATTACCGTAGTGATGTTTGGATTGGTAACTGTGGCGCCACCTGCACCATAATAAAGTGCCCTGTTGGACCCGGTAGCCGTAGCGTAACGATAGCGTGAATCAGGTCCGGCAAACTGCGTCGCCTGTGCCAGGTTCTGGTTCAGGTTCTGGTTGCTGTAATAAACGGCGTTGATGTCTTTGGTAAAACTTCCTTCGATCGTTGCAATGACGTCGCCGGCAAATTTCTTATCAGCAGCCAGGGTCGTCTTTATAACAGATGGATATTTAAAATCTGCGCCGCTCACGTTAATACCATAAGCGGTATTAGCAGCGCCCGCTGTTGGACGGTAAGCATTCGGATCGGCTTTAAACGGCACACCCGTTGTTCTTACCTGCGAACCAAACTGTACACCATTATTGCTGGCCTGGTTGCTGATCCACACAAACGGGGGAGGACCTGCGAAAATACCGCCACCGCCGCGTATCTGGAAGCTTTGGTTGCCCGTCACATCCCAGTTAAAACCTAAGCGGGGAGAAACCAATGGTTTGCTGGCCGGCAATTTGCCCACGTTATAAGTTTTGCCACCAGGGAATACAAGGGATGCAAAATTTGGGTTCTGATCCAGTGTGCCGGTGTAAGCTGAATAGTCGATACGTAGGCCATACGTAAGGGTGAATTTTTTACTAACCCTGAATTTGTCCTGTGCAAAAAGCCCGAGTTCGTTTACGCCGGATTTTGCGAAAGGAAAAGAACCGTCAGCCAGCGCCGAATAGTTGAGTGCATAACGGGTAGCAGTAACACCATTGTTTACGCTGTTGTAAAAATCGGTGAGGCTGTTAAACTGGTATAAACCCTGGTAAGCCGGCGCAAATCCGTTCTTATATTTTCTGAAATAGTTCTGCGTACCTACTGTAATCTCATGGCTTCCTTTGTAGAAAGTGGCAATATCAGAGATCTGAAATACATCTGTGCTTAACAGGTTGTTGAAAGTGAATGGCTCGTAACCAAAGGTGGTATAGATGTTTCCGTTATTGATGATATCCACCAGTGGAAAAGTGCCAGAGCTACCCCTCGGTGTACGGAAGTCACGAAGCCTGGTATAGCCCACCTGGAATTTGTTCACGGCCTTATTGCCAAACCGGCTATTTAATTCAGCAATAAATATGTCGAAATTATTGTTGATCGTGTAACCGCTACCCTGGAAAGGCATAGAGAAATTACCTGGCTGTCCACCGCTCAAAAATCCTGAATAACCATTACGACTGGTGCTGGCAAACTGGTCAGCAAAAGATTTAAGATAATTGTATTTCAATGTAAGGGTGTTCTTACTATTGATGTTCCAGTCTACCCTTACTGTCAATTTATCGCTCTGCGTTCTCTGGCTATAGCCTTCGAATGCACCCGGGTCGTATTCAAACTTAGATTTCAGGAAATTGGCCAATGCTGTAAGCGTATCGCTGTTTGCCTGCGAAACGCTGCCTGAAAGCGGCGGCCGGCTCGCATTGCTGGTTACAAAGCTGGTAGCTGGTAATTCCTGGCGAACCTGTTCGCCACTTAAAAACACAAACAATTTGTTTTTGATAATTGGCCCACCCAATGAGAAACCCCGGAGCTTAAAAGTCAGCGGGGTACGGGTAACCAGGGAATTGCCGGCACGGTATCCCTGTGTATTTTCACCTTTGATATAGGTGTAGGCAGACCCCTTGATCTGGTTGGTACCGCTGCGGGTAACGGCGTTGATGCCGGCACCTGTGAATCCTCCCTGGCGTACATCATATGGGGAAACGTTTACCTGGATCTGTTCAATGGCGTCGAGGCTGATTGGTTGCGAGCCTGTTTGTCCACCGAGTGTTCCGGATAAGCCAAATGAGTTATTGAAGTTGGCGCCATCCACGGTAACATTATTGTATTGATTGCTGCGGCCGCCAAAGCTTAAACCATTGCTGGTAGGCTCGAGTTTGGTAAAATCCTGCAAACTGCGGTTGATGGTAGGCAGGCGTTCAATCTGGGTACGGTTCACGATCTCCTGGCTCCCGGTATGCCCGCTGCTGAAGATCTTGTTCTGCCTTGCGGCAAGGATCGTCACCATACCCAAATCCTGGATGGTGGTTTTTAAAGAAAAGTCGGCAGAAAATACCTGGCCGAGTGACAGGAAAATATTTTCCTGCTTTTCTTCCTTCAGTCCTACAAAGCTAACTGTTACTGTGTATGGCCCACCCACCCTCAGGTTCGACAGGTTATAACGGCCATCTTTCCGTGAGGTGGTTGCATACTTTGTGCCAGTAGGCTGGTGGAAAGCCACAATGGTTGCGGAGGCTATCGGGCCCGAACTGCTGGATACACTGCCCTGAATTTCCGAGGTCGTTTCCTGAGAAAAACCGGGAATCCCCAACATGATCAGCACACCCATCATTAAAGGGATGACATAATTTTTCATTCTCATAATTGTTTTGTTTTGGTTTACGAAAGTCGTATTTGTGCAGATGCAAAAATGCTTCTGTTGTTAAGTTGTTATTATGTTTCGGGGTTAAGAGATGACAAAATTGCCAGATCGGATCGAGATGGAAATTCTAGACGTGAATGGATTGTGGCCACAAACGAAAATATTATTGGTGTCAACGCTGTACATTCGGTTCATAATTATCCTATTTATTTCTCAAAAAAGATTATGAACAAGCGTTCGTTTGCGGCAAAAGTAAGGCACCACCAAAAGGCAATGAAATCTTTTTTAACCAAAGTGGAGAAAAAGGATTCGCCCTATGTAGCGGTTATGGCCATGGAGATCAGCAGGGAGGTATGGAACGAGACGGATTGTTTGGGTTGCGCCAATTGCTGCAAGGTAATGACACCGACTTTTAATGATGATGACATTGAACGGATATCGGCCCATTTTGAACTTACAGAAGATGTATTTAAAGACAGGTACCTTAAATATGATAAGAAGGACAAGGATTGGCAAAATAAAAAACAGCCCTGTCAGTGGTTAGATCCTGGAAGCAATAAGTGCACCATCTACGAGATCCGGCCCGCCGATTGTGCCGGCTTTCCCCACCTTACCAAAAAGAAGTGGACGGACTATGTGCACGTTCATAAGCAGAACATCCAATACTGCCCAGCCACCTACCGCATGGTGGAGCTGATGATGGAAAGGACGATTGTGTAATGCCCCCAATCATTCCAAAGAAAAGCCTCCCGGCCCTCCAAATGAGGGTCCTTAGAACCGTGATTTTCTTGGTTGGAATTGTAAACGTGGGGGTTTGGCGAGGCTATTCTTCGAGGTGGTTTGAGGAGGTTTAGGCTTTGACATTCACATACATTTACAAAAATTTTCTACATGAAGCAAGGTTGGTTTTTTCTTCTGATCGTCCCCCTGATTAAAGTGGCGAATGCCCAGCCTGGCCAGCCCGCCCCGGTCGATTCCATGCACTATGCCGATGAAACACATTTTAAAAATATACGCCAGCTCACTTTCGGAGGCGACAACGCTGAAGCATACTGGAGCGCCGATAGTAAATTCCTCATCTTTCAGCGGACCAACCCAAAAGAGGGACTGATGTGCGACCAGATGTTTGTAGGCAAAGTGCCCGAAAAAGCTAATGAACCATTTAATTACAAACGGGTGAGTACCGGGAAAGGCCGCACCACCTGTGGCTATATTATGCAAGATGGTAAACACCTGTTATATGCCAGTACCCACCTGGGCGCCGACACCTGCCCGCCACTTCCCGACCGCGCAAAATATGGCAACCGCTACATCTGGCCTATCTACGAAAGCTTTGATATTTTTATGGCAGATATGGACTGGAAAATTATCAAACGCCTTACCAACACGCCGGGCTACGATGCAGAAGGCACCCTGAGCCCCGATGGGGAAAAGATGTTATTTACCAGCATGCGCGACGGCGACCTCGATCTCTACATAATGGACCTGACAACTGAAAAAGTAAAACGCATTACCAATACCCTGGGCTACGATGGTGGTGCCTGGTTTAGCCCCGATGGTAAAAAAATTATCTGGCGTGCCAGCAGGATGCAAAATGCGGCAGAGGAAGCAGATTATAAAGACTTGTTAAGCAAAGGTCTGGTAGCCCCGACTAATATGGAAGTCTATACAGCCAATGCTGATGGCAGCAACCAACAGCAGATAACACATTATGGCCAGGCCAACTGGGCACCTAACTTTTTACCCGACAGCAAAACGATTATCTTTTGCAGCAATCATGAGTATAAAAGGGGCTTTCCGTTTAATATGTACACGATTAACCCGGATGGTAGCAATCTGCAGAAAGTGAGCCGCGACAAAGGTTTCGACGCCTTCCCGATGTTTAGCCCCGACGGAAAAAAAATCGCTTTTTGCAGCAATCGGAATAATGGCGGAACTCATGATACCAATGTGTTTGTTGCGGATTGGGTAGAGTAGGGTTGCCAACCTTCAAAAGGCTGTCAACCTTTCTTCAGGAACCCTTCTTAAGGAGCGCATTCCCCACAGCGCATTCCAGGCATCTTTTCTCATCGCAATAGTTTTTTTTCAGGTGCAGCAATGCCTGCGAATCAAGGGCGGAATTGTTTTCGATTCCGGCGCTGGTGTACAACCTGGTAAAGGCGTTTTCTTCCTTCGGTAATACTTCCAGCCATTCGATGGCTTTGTCGCAATATTTAGATTCGCCTGCATATTTTCCATAGGCAAAGAGGGTGGGAGCCACCGCATTAATCAGTAAAGTATTGATCATTTGGACACCTAGTTTCTTGGGCTGGTGTTCGCTGGCTTCCTCCAGCTTAAAATGATCATTCCAGAAATCATTGGCGGTTACAGAAAACAGCAGCGTGGCAGTTGGCAGGTCGCCTGCTTCCTTCAGCTTGCTGAATAAATGAACACTTTGATGAACGAGCATAGCAAGCTGCGCCAGCCTTACCGTAGGGAAATTTACAGGGCGCATTCGCAGGAAGACCGGCAGTTTTGTAATGGGTTGCAGCTGGTATTTTCTGCGGAGGTAGCGATACTCTTTTTGCAGCAAGAGGGGGTAATGCGATCTGAACTTTTTATTGAGTAAACCTGCCTGGCCCAATAATAAACATTCCACCTGCTGTAGCTGGTTTTTATGCTTGGCCAATACCTGCACCGGCAGCGATGCGGCCAACTGTTCAAAACACTCACTGTTGACTCCGGCACCGAAGTAGCGGCAAAGTATCCGCCAGAAAACTTCCTCCCAATTGTTCTGGGTCTGTTGCAATAGCCGCTGAATATGCCCGGCCTTTTGTTCTAATCTTTCCACCATCAATCTTTCCTTCCAGCTTTGCCAGGCAAGGGCGGGAACTGAAGTAATGTCGGCGAGGCATGGAATCGGCTGCAACTGACTCATCCAGTTCTGATACCGGCGCAGCATCAGGTTGGATACACGATGCTGGAGCACTACGGTAGGTAGCAGATGACCATTCTGATCCGCAATCGGTTCATCATCTTCCCACACGGCATGGAGTATTACCTTGCTGTAATGGTTGTCATTGGTATGGTGATGCCGGTGCCAGTCGCTAGCTTTCAGGTGCAATTCCACCTCACCCGCCCAAAGCGTATCGCCCAGCTTAATGCGGGCTTGCTTAAAGTCCGGACCCTGGTGGCTGTTCCACTCGCCGGCAAAAATTACCTGTAGCGATTCTCCGCCAACAGTAAGTAAATCCTGCCGGTTAGAATATTGAAACTGCCAGATAAATTGAAGAAGCCTTTCAGTGATCATAACAAGAAGATGAAACAACGAACAGACTTACAAATGTGCGAACAGCTAAAACAGCAGCCTGAAAAAATACACCGATGTTTACATTCAAAGTACCCTTTGCCCCAATCCGGGCCAATCAATAAATAGCAGATGTGATTGTGAAGCTGTAAAGAAGATTCAATGCCTGTAATCGGGACGAATAACTTCTGGAAACGAAATAAGTAGCGAAGAAAGCTCAAATTTCCATTTAGCCCCCTGTTGTATCCTTGCACCTTGATCCTTGACCTTTGTATCTTGAAACTTACAAAGTATTAATCGCCCGCACCACCCGGCTAACCGGCAGACCCATCACATTAAAAAAATCACCATTTACCGACTTAATGCCTACCACACCAATCCATTCCTGGATTGCATAGGCACCTGCCTTGTCGTAGGGATGATGACGGTCAACGTAGAAGGCAATTTGGTCATGCGTCAACGGATGAAAAACCACATCAGTAGTATCGGAAAATGCGATTTCCTTACCGTTATAAAGGATAACGACGCCTGTAATAACCTTATGGTGGTTGCCCTGCAGTTTCATCAGCATTTCGATGGCCTGTTCACGATCTTTTGGCTTGCCAAGTATTTCATTGCCCAACACCACAATAGTATCGGCCGCGAGGATGGGGTGGCTGGCATTTTCCATGGTATGTCCTTCACTCCATACCAGTAATTTTTCCTTTACGGCCAATGCTTTTTCCCGGGCGATAATCACCGGAACTTCTGCTGCGGGCACACCCTCCGGTATCAGTTCATCTGTGGGATGGGTAATGATCTCAAAATCTACTTCAGCCCATTCCAACAATTGTTTCCTGCGCGGCGATGTGGAGGCAAGGATGATTTTTAGAGACATAGGTGATGGATTTTTTGATGTCGGATGTCTGATTTATGGTGTTGGATGGGTGTGTGAGGTATGATGTTAGATTTATGATTTGTGATGATAAGTGGATGATATGGAATGGATGGAAAAGCAGTGGCTGATGAGCTGTTCTAAAAATAAAACCTGAAAAAGAGCATTGATAAAATGCCCGTCAGCATCACGATCTTGATCCACCTGCTTAGCTTTGAGTAATCGCCCACCTGGTTTGCCTTATACAGCCATTTCATAATGTAAATAAGAGGCAGTACCACTGTTGTAATAATGTACAACGCACTGATCCACCATCCGAACTGCACCACGTATACCTGGGTAATGATGAGTATCCCGATCAATACCACCAACCATACAGCGGCAAATATTTTGGATGCAGGTACGCCCCACACAATCGGCATGGTGCGGCATCCTTCCTTCCGGTCACCTTCCATATCTTCCAGGTCTTTAACTACTTCCCGCACCAGCGATATCACAAAGGCGAAGCCACCGTATAGTGCTGCCACCCTTAATAATTTGGTGAGTGCAGCCTGGTAGCGCAGCTGGCTGCCTGCTGCCGCATCCCAGAGATGGGGTATTTCTGCGGCGTAAATTACTAAAACCGTCCAGGCGGTAAGCAATGAAATCAGGATATTGCCCACCAGGATCTTTCGTTTATAGGTAGTGGAATATAGCCAAAGGATGATCACACACAGGAAATTAATAAAGCCGATTACAAAGTAGCCGTCGCTGAGGGAAAAGCTGACGATAAAACTTAATACAACACCAGTCATCGATAAAAACATATGCCAGAAAATCGCCCACCGGCGGTGAATCACCCGGTCTATCAGCACCCGGTCCGGCTTGTTGATGCGGTCGATATTAACATCAAAATAATCGTTGATGATATAACCCGCTGCTGCAATTAATACCGAAGCAATGCAGAGTAAACTAAAATGGAGATGGTTGAGGTTGGGTGTCAAACCCGCCTGACGAAACAAAGGATGTACCACGCCGTAGTTAAATAGCAACTGGGTGATAACAATAAATACAAGATTGGGCCAGCGGATGAGTTTAAAAAACGGGCCGATAAGGTTCATGCGGGTGAAGATAAGCGGCAATTTGATAATGTGCTAATGCCTGCTAATGTGGAAATGGGAGAATGTGCTAATCGGCAACTATGCATTAAGTTTAAAGATAGAAATGGGCCAAATGTGCTGGTCCGGTAATATGCTAATAAAGTGAATTCAAACGAAGCGGTGTAGGATGACCTCCCATATTTGCCAAATGTACTGACTAATAGAAACCGACGATCCATCCACCCTTTCCCAATATCACTGGCATATCCCGTTTGCACCCCATTATCCATTAATCAATTATCAATTATCTACTTGCTACCTCCCCCACATGCTGCCAGCTTCCCTGCAGCTTCATCACTTTCTCTATGATTTCCCGCGCACAACCCATACCGCCATTGATGGGCGAAATATAGTGACTGATTTGTTTGATTTCTGTGGCAGCATCAGCGGGGCAGCATGCAACGATACCTGGCTGCTGCATTACGTCGGCATCGGGTATGTCATCGCCCATAAAAATTACCTGTGGCCATTGCATTTGATGCAGCTGCATGTATTCGCCCAACAACTTCTTTTTATCGGTCACCTGCATAAACACTTCGCTCACACCCAGCCGCTCCAGCCGGTCTTTCACCAGCTCCGAATGGCCGCCCGAAATAATCACCACGCGGTAGCCCTTTTTCACCGCCAGTTGCAAGGCATACCCATCTTTAATGTTCATGCGGCGCACCATCTCGCCCCCAGGAAATAAAAAAAGCGTGCCATCAGTAAGCACACCATCTACATCAAAAACAAAAGTGGTGACAGGCGTCAGCAGTTCGAGCAGGTTCATAATAATTAGCTAATGGGCCAATTAGCCAATTAGCTAATGGTACCGGTTATGAGTAGCAGGATGAATGTAAGGCAATCAGAAAAAGCCAATGCTTAAAGAGTGATGCTCAAATTTGGTTGCGGCGTACAATTAGCATTAGCATTAGCATTAGCACATTAGCTAATTAGCACATTAGCACATTAGCACATTAGCACATTACTTCTGGTTATCCCGCCACTCATACACCCAGCCGCTCTGGATCATTTCCAGGTGCCCTTCGGTGCTTTGTTCGCGGGTGCCATCGAAGTTGGGAATTTGTAAAATCCACTCCAGCAATTCCGTAAAGCGGATGCGGTAGATCTTGCTTTCCGTAAAATCGTCGCCAAAACGCTCGTATAATTTCATGGCGATATCCTCGTGGTCGTTCCAATGTATCGGCGGCTCGTAATGGGGCATTGGGTGATTAATTAATTGGTTAATTAGTTGAATAGTAATTGGTGGTAGGTTGAATAGTGGACAAATCAGACATCAGACATCCGACATCAAAAAATCAAAATGCTATTCTCCCAAAAACTGGCTCTGGTCGGGCAGCAATACTTCGATATCGCCGCTGCCCTCCAACAATACGCATTGGCAGCCCAGGCGGCTGTTGATGCGTGGATTTATAGCCCTGTCTATAAAATCTTCCTCTTTGTCGCTGAGCTCTTCCAGGTGTTCCTCGCCCGTTTGCACGTACACATGGCAGGTGCTGCAGGCGCACACGCCGCCGCAGTTATGGTGAAGGTCGATGTCGTTCTTAAGGGCGGTTTCTAAAATCGAATCACCAATAACAGCATTGCTTATCGTAATAGGCGCCAGGCCTTTTTGTTCGAATTTAAAATGGATATTGTACATGTTTCTCTGTAATACTTAAATCGGCTGCAAAAGTAGGGTTATACCACTTACTTGGGTGGATGAAATAAACGCCTGGAAAGCTGACTCGCTGCAAGTCCTTAGTTTGATTGATAGAAATGGCTTGCATAGTCCGGTTGCTTTATGTTTATTTGTTTCGAAATTTTTCCGATAAACCAAAACAACGCTCAACATGAAGTGGTTAAAACGCATTTTCCTGTTTCTCCTGGTGCTCGTTATCCTAATGGTTGGCATTTCCTTTTTCCTACCCAAAACTTCAAAGCTGGAACGTTCTGCAACCATCAATGCAAAACCTGAAGTAGTGTTCGGCATTGTCAACAACCTTAAAAGCTACGACAATTGGATGAGCTGGAACCAGATGGATCCCAACTGGAAAGTAAAAATGAGTGATAACCCGATCGGGAAAGGTGCCACTTACAGCTGGGAAAGCAATAATAGCGATGTCGGAAAAGGCAGCATGACCATCACCGAAAGTAAGCCTAATGAAATAGTGGCGAGTGAATTGGATTTTGAAGGCATGGGGAAATCGCCTTGCTCCTTTACACTTACGCCCGAAGGCACAGCTACCAAAATACAATGGCAGATGACCAGTGATATGACCCAGGCGCCCTTCCTGTATGGTGTTATGGGCAAATGTATGTGCGCCCTGGGTGTGATGGATAAAATGGTCGGCAAGGAATTCGACAAAAGCCTGGTCAACCTGAAAAAATTGGCCGAAAGCCCTGAAGCTGCTGCCTTTGCTGGTAGTGTTGCTGGCAAAATGACCATTGAAGAAATGGATTATCCGGCATCAATCGCTATTACCAAAATGGGTTCGGCAAAAACAGCCGAAGCGATCGGCCGGCAACTCGGGCTGATTTACCAGGCATTGGGTACTTGTGCTGCTGCCAACGGTTTAAAAATCACCTATCCCCCAATTGCCTCTTACAAAACCCTGACCGCTCCATACGAATTTTGGGGTGGGGTGGTCGTTGATAAAAAGCCTGCTAAGACCTGTGAAGGCATTACTGCCGTCGATCTTAGTGCCAGGCGGGTCGCGGTATGCCATTTCTTTGGTCCATATGAAACGGTGTATAAAGGCTATGCCGAATTGGAAACCTGGATGAAAGCCCATGGTAAAACAAGTGACGGCACTGCCATCGAGAAATACATGAATGACCCTACCAAAGTAAAGCCGGAAGAAATACAGACCGATATTATCTGGCCCATCAAATAAGTCGTTAATCAATAGGTCACTAGGTCATTTGTTAGTTCCGTTGGGTGGTTGATTTATTCTGCTAAGCTAATGGCCACTGCCGCATCCATTGCCCAGGCCTGGGAGAGATATTAAATGAAATTCTCAAATACTTTCTGAACGATACCTTTGAATACGCTCTGTCATAAACTCATAAATCCTTTCCAATGCCGGGTATTGATGCAGCAATTCCAGGTGCTTATTAATCGTCAACTGGTCATTTCGTGCTGCAGGACCCGTCTGGACCTCCCCCGGGTCATGATCCCGCAACCGATTTGCTGTTTCCTCTATCAGCGGTTGAAGCAGGCTGAAGTTCACCTGTTCCTGCGAACAATAATCCGCTGCAAGGGTGAAAAAATGGTTGGTGAAATTATTGACGAACACGGCGGCTACGTGGAGTTTCAGCCGGTAGGCGTCATCGGCCTTTTGAATCAGGTTACTGAATGATCGTGCAAAATCTTCCACCATGCAGCAATCATCGGCTGTATTCCCATCCACCAGCAATGGAATATCGGCGTAGTTAGTTTTCTCTTTTTTGAGGCTTTGCAAGGGGTACAGCACACCGTAATTCAAAGAAACGGTTTTCAATACTTCAATGGAAACGGATCCGGCTGTGTGCAGCACCAGACCTTTTTTTGTGCCTATCATTTTTGCGGCTTCGGGTAGGGCTGCGTCGACAACTGCCACCAGGTAAATATCCGCTTCACTGGTAATCTCACGCCACCGGTTAACGCTACTACATTGCAGTTCCGTAGCCAGGATTTTAGCATGATCCGGGTCGCGGCTATACACCTGCAACAGTTGATGGCCGGCCGCTTTTATCTTCCGACCCAGTACAGTCCCCACATTTCCCGAACCAATAATGGATACTTTCATTTATCAATGTATTAAAATAGATTTGCGACACGAGCACGGTTGCGGCTGTAAAATGCCAGCTGCGGCTATAATTCACAAAGCATATCACGATGAATACGATTGTTGCATTGAATCAATAGGTTATTGACATATTGATTTATTGACCAATTGAGACCAGTTCATAATTTTGTGCTTTGCCGAATATAAATAGACTTCACCCGCTAAGTTATCATTATGGCCTCACATCAGCTCTCACTTACACAACGAATCGGGATTAATTATTACCGCACCAGGATCATGATGCTTAAAAGAGTATCTGCCCTCGCCGCTGCAAAAGCGACCCTCGACCTATTTACAAAACCCCATCGGCACAACAAACGAAAAGACAGTGCTTTTTTTAAACATGCCACTAAGTTTCCTTTTCAGTTGGAAGACAATACCCTGATGGGTTATCGCTTTAGCAGTGAACATCCTTCCGGAAAAAAATTACTCATTATTCATGGTTTTGCGGGTAGCTGTCGTGCGTTTGAAAAGTACATTAGTTCCGCTTTAAAAAAAGGATATGACGTGTACACTTTCGATGCGCCCGCCCACGGACTTAGTCAGGGCAAAAGGTTGAACGCAATGATGTACCGCGATGCAATCATGGAAATGATACAATTGAATGGGCCTTTTGACGCCTATATTTCACACAGCCTTGGTGGCTTATCGCTCATGCTGGCGCTGGAACAACAACCGCCGTTGAGCGCACAAAAAATAGTGCTGATCGCCCCTGTAACCGAAAGCATAACGGCTGCAGATAATTTCTTTGGGCTGCTGCAATTACCCCGAGACCTCAGACTGGCTTTTGACAAACTGATAGCAGATACAAAGGGTTTGCCACTGAGTTGGTATTCCGTTAGCCGGGTGTTGCCACTGGTACCAGCCGATATCCTATGGGTGCACGACAAAGACGACCCTACCACCCCCATCAAAGATGTACTTCCCATTGCCGGAGAAAAGCCACAAAACATACAGTTTTATTTTACCGAAGGCCTTGGTCATAGCGGTATTTACCGGGAGATTGCGGTGAGGAATTTGGTTGAGGATTTTCTGTAATGGATAGATAATGCCGATGATATGGCTTAGTTGTTTCAGTAACCTTGGTTTAAAGGATTATCTATACTTGCGGAGCGGCCATTTCTTTTAGGGAAGTCTTTTCAATACCAAAATTGGCTATCAACAGGGGAAGTAGCCGGTGATAGACGTCTAAATTGCCTTTGTTATTTGTCGTCGTTTCGCATATTTACCATCTTTGTTTTTCTCCTCCGTAATATTTTTTCCATGGCTTCAGTGGCAAGGAGCACGCTTTCCTGGTAGGTAGCCGAACTCTTTTTTACATATTCGTTTTCGCCGGGGTGAGAGATGTAGATGGCGCACCATTTGTTGGTTAAACTAGTTTTTGCGCCTTCTTTAAGTGTTACATCTGCCCTGATAATTTCAGGACTCTGTTTAAATAATTTGCCAACTTTGGCATTTACGAAATTGGTTAGCGTTTTACTTACTTTCAAATTTACTGTCTGTATTGTGATATCCATATTGTTTTTTTTATTAACTAATTATTGATTTGGGTATTATAAATATCGGTTCATAGTAGCGGCGCTCAAAATAAAAGCCGCCGCTGATTGCTCACGGGGACGTGCTGATACCAGCCCTGCATTATTTTTTTAGGGATTCGGCTTTATTTTTTTTAATTCATAAAAATCCGTCCTGCGGTCTTTTAAATTTCTCACACTTCCATACGTGTGGAGGGTATCCAATAATTTCAGGTCAACATCGGCAATAAGTACCATTTCTGTATTGGCAGTTGCTTCGCTTTTTACAGCATTTGATGGGAATGCAAAATCGCTTGGCGTAAAAACAGCAGCCTGGGAATACTGAATGTCCAGGTTTTCTATTTTGGGAAGGATGCCCACGCTGCCTGTGATAGCAACGAAACATTCGTTTTCTATTGCTCTCGCCTGGGCACACAACCGAACCCTTAAATAGGAATTCTGTGTGTCTGTAAGATATGGCACAAAAAGAATTTGGATGCCTTCGTCGGCGAGCAGCCGCGATAGTTCCGGAAACTCAACATCATAACATATAAGTACCCCAATCTTTCCTGAATCAGTGTCGTACGACTGTAGCATATTGCCCCCTTTCAATCCCCAAAACTTTTCTTCGTCTGGTGTTACATGGAGTTTTTCATAAATTTCTACCTTGCCGTTTCTATGACATACATACCCCACGTTTTTTAAAATATTGTTTTCATAAAGTGGCATACTTCCAGCAATGATATTTACATTGTACATCACTGCAAATTCGCTAAACTTATCCCGTATGCGGTGGGTATATTGTGCCATCGCCCGCATGGCGTCCGATTCGCTCATAGATTCAAACTCCGCCATCAGCGGCCCGTTGAAATATTCCGGGAACAATACAAAATCGGCTTTGTAATTAGAGATAGAATCTATAAAATACTCGGCCTGCTGAAATAGCTCCTCCAATGAATTATAGAGCCGCATTTTCCATTGCACCAAGCCCAGGCGAACATTTTTTCTTATCCTGTTACTAAAGGCGTGGTCGGGTCTGTAATACACATTATCCCATTGCAATAACGTAGCAAACTCCTGGCTTTCGTTATCCTCCGGCATATAATTTTTCAGCACTTTCTTTACATGAAAATCATTGCTTAGCTGAAAGGACAAAACAGGGTCGTATATTTCTTTCAGCTTCACCTTTTGTATATATTCTCTTGGTTTTAGCGCATCGGCATATGAATGGTAGTTGGGTATCCTGCCTCCAAAAACTACGGCTTTCAGGTTCAGTTTTTCACATAATTCCTTCCTGGCATCATATAGTCTCCGACCCAGTCGAAGCCCCCTGAATTCCGGGTGAATAAAGACTTCAATACCATATAGTACATCCCCTTTCTCATTGTGAGAAGAGAAAGTATAATTACCAGTTATTTGCCGATAAGTGTGATCATCACCATAATCATCATACTTTACAATTATTGACAATGCACAGCCTATTACTTTGTCATCGGCAATGATCACAAACTGGCCACTGGGAAATTTTGCGATCAGTTTTTCGATGACTGATTCACTCCAATAACTGCCGGTCCAGTTTCTATAGGCAGCCTTCATGACTTCTAGCAATTGCTTGTAATGCGTCACGTCCAGGTTAAGTATCTCTATTTTATTGATCATTTTTTATGTTTTAAAGCGGTGGTATTTCAAGCGGTCGATAGTGTTGGGCTTCTGTTGCAAAAAACACCTCCCGTTGTTGTATTAAATCAGGGGTAAGGGCCGGCTTAACGGCAAGTACGGGAATTTTGGAATGGTTTACGATTTGTTGTGTATAACTGCCGCCGAAGAAATTATACCAGGCCTTATCCAGGGTGGCGTTAATGATTATTATATCATCATTTCTTGTATGGGCAACTTCTAAAATTTTCGAGGCGATGTTGGTGCATTGGTAGGTTTCGTAAGAAATATATTGATTATCGTGGGCAATAGCTTCCCGTACTGCTTTTAGCTTATTGCTTAACAGGGTGGATTCATATTCATCATCCTCTTGCGCAACCCCCAGCAGGTGAATCTGGGCATCATTTTTTTCGACAATCGGTTTGATATAGTCATATTTTTCCACCACGCCTTCCACATTCCTGATCGGGTACAAAATCGAATCAAATGTGCGTTTTTTAAATGACGGAGGAATGGTTAGCACCGGGCAACTGCATTCCTTTATGGTAGCCATCGCATTCGAGCCGAGAAAGAATTCGTTCCAGCCTGATATGCCATGAGTACCCATTACCACTAAATCTTTTTGGTTATTGAGAACATAGTTGCTTACGCAAATTGCCACACTACCTACTCCTATCTCGGTGGTAACTTCCACCTCGTTGGTTTTTCGGATGGCCGCTTTATGCTTACTTAATTTTTCTCTGGCGTCGTCCATAAAATTTTGTTCAAACTCTTGCATGGGCGCGTACATTCCCGTAGGGTCAATATATACCTGCGGTAACATGACATGCAATAGGTGTATTACTGCTTTATGCCGGCTCGCCATGGCCACTGCAACCTGTAGTGCGTTATTGGCAGCATCTGAAAAATCGACTGGTACCAGTATATTTTTTATTTGATAGTTCATCGGTAGTCATTTTGTGGTGATTGGAAAATTAGTATCAAGACCCAAATGGTCTTTAGTTGCAATTATTCCTGCAAACGCCCCGCAACAAACCGCTGTACAGCAAGTTGTTAAAGCCGCCGGTTTGCGTGATATTACATTTTCAATCCGCGAAAAAGGCAGCTGCGGTCAACGGAAGGTTTTAACTTGAATTACAGCCCCTTTTTGTCGGCGGAACCCCTATGGACCGGAATTGTAACCAGCTGTCGTTCGCAAGCGGAAAAGCCGGGAATTGGTCACGGTGCCTGGTTTTCAGCAATTGCTAAAAAACTGCCGGGCATTACAATTTGATAATAAACAAAGTATCTGCAAAATATCCGCCGTATCCGCCTAATAGGTGTTTCCATCCTTCGTTCTAATACCCCCTGCAAGCTACCACATCAGTGATCAGCATAAACACCTCCCGATGAGGCTGATAAATAAATTTCGTGCGAAATCGGGTGAATCTACAATGTTTAAACCTAAGAGCGATTTTGTTTTAGTGAACAGCAGATGTAAGCATTAACAATTATGATGGTAAATTTCCTGGGTTGCGAGTGCGCCACTTATTAGTACAAAGAAAAGCTAACTTCAATTCAGAAAGGTTGATGACTGTCAACCATTGAAAATTAATTTTGTATGAATTTTGATAGATCAAAATACCATCTCAAAAGCGACAAGCTATTTAATGAGGTGTTGCCAGTTTACATGAATGAATTGCACGACATATCTACGACCATACGTCTAAAAAAAGGCGAAGAATTATATCGGGAAGGAAGCGTCCCGAGGGCAGTTTACTGTGTAAAAAAAGGAAAAATAAAAATTGAGCAGACAGGGGAAAATGGCAATGGCCGTATTGTGTACATATATACGCCGGGTGAATATTTTGGCTTTCGCCCATTATTATGCCATGAAAAGCATCCGGTCTCTGCCATTGGTTTGGAAGAAAGTGAGATTGATGCATACAACGGCAGGAAGTTTTTAGATATCGCCAAAAGGTCTCCCAATTTGTCGTTCAACCTCGTGGAGATCCTAAGCTTTGAATTTAATGTGTGGATTAATTTAATCGGTTCCCTGTCTCACAAATCTGCAAAGGAACGGGTTGCTTTGATACTACTTATTCTAAATGAAAAATACAAAATTGGCGGTAAGGAATCGCCCATTACCATGTCAAAAGCAGATATTGCATCTTATTCGGAAACCACTGAAGAAACAGTCGTTCGGGTAATTTCATTTTTTAAGAAACAGGGCATACTTGCCACTGAAGCAAGGAAAGTAATCATAAAAAATAAACCCCTGCTTCAAATTATTGCCGAAGGTTTCTAGTTCGGTGATTATATTATCGGTGACTGTTTGACTGATTCGGAAGACCGGATCACTATCAGCACCGTATCTTCTAAACTTGTCTGTAATCGTTTTTGCAATTGCTGCCATTGCTAAAGCACCTGATGAGTCTCCTGCAAATTTGCTGTTGACTTGAGGTAAAGGGTGCATTTAAAATTGTCGTTTTGCAAAATTGTCAAAATAATTGAAGGACTACTGAGAGGCAGCCCGGCATTTAGTCCGATTATTTCGGGAGGGGATAGGGCCCCAAAAAGGCTGCGACAATACTAAATGCACCCGTGGTATTTACTTAGTTGAAAACCTGTTTAAACACTTAAATTATTTATATGAATCTGAATGAAGCGTATAAGCTGATTATGCAAAAGTTATCGGTTTGGATGCACGGTTTCATTAAAATGTTGCCTAACATTTTACTGGCTACACTTGTATTTATCCTGGGGCTGTTTTTAGCCCGAAGCATAAAAAAGATTTCACAGAAGCTTGCCAATAAGATTTCCAAAAACACCGCTTTTAATAGTTTGCTTGCCACGGCGATTTACCTTTCCTGTATTGGTATTACGCTTTTTGTCGTGCTCAGTATTCTTCAGCTTGATAAAGCGGTGACATCCATCCTGGCCGGTGCCGGGTTAATCGGATTGGCCCTGGCCTTTGCTTTTCAGGATATTGCGGCTAATTTTATTTCAGGTATTTTCATTTCCTTCCGTCGCCCGATTCACATTGGAGATATTGTCAAAATTGGAGATTATATGGGAAAAGTTACCGATATAAACCTGAGGGATACCGTGCTGTTGACCTTTCAGGGGCAAATGGTTATTTTGCCCAATAAAAATGTGTTTCAGAACCCGATAGAAAATTACTCGATGCTGGGCAAACGAAGACTGGACCTGGAGATAGGGGTGTCTTACGGTGAAGACCTGGAAAAAGTTCGGCAGATCACCCTGGAAGCAGTAAAAGATATTGAGGGCTTGAGTGCGGAAGATGAAACAACCATGTATTATAAGGAGTTTGGCGACAGCGCTATCAATTATGTGATTCGCCTGTGGCTGAAGAATCCGGAGCAACCCGCCTATTGGACCGCTACCAATCAGGCCATCATGAATATTAAGAATGCCTATGATCAAAATAATATCGTGATACCTTTTCCGATCCGCACATTGGATTTTGGAATTAAAGGTGGGAAGCCGCTGGACGAAGTGCTGCCGGTCGTTGCTGCGACGAAAATAAATGAATAGAAATTCGTTACCTGTGTCTCCCCTTTATCTACCTGAAAGAACAATTCTTATCATGCCTGCCTATTTGATTCATTCTTAATTGACTCAGGAAAAGCGCTTTGATGATCGTCTGCAAGTGTATTGGGCACCAATTCCTCGCTCGCGTTTTTATTTCGCATGAGCCCAACCATCATCACCAATGAAGTAAGTACAATGACCTGTATGATTAATGATTTATTCACGATAGGAATATTTTGGTTGGGTTCAATTGCAAGGAATAGTAGAATAGTGATCAATCCCCGTGGTGCAATGAATAAAAGCGGCAAAAATGGAAGCTTTGAAAGTTTTAGTTGGACCGCCCTAAAAAGAAAAATGGCAGCTACTATCACAATCGCCCAAATTAAGGTGCCGGTGTTGAGAATCTCGGCAGGCTGGATCAGGTAACCGAAAAGCAAAAAGAAAATGGCCCTTACTAAAAATGCGCCCTCGATCGTTAATTCCTTAAATTTTTGAACCTCTGTGTCCAGTGTTTCCGGCTTCAATTTCTTAATCCATTTATTATGCTTCATTTCGTCAAGATTGCCAAGAAACAATCCGAAAAGCAAAATGAAAACGAGCGCCGGCAGGTGGTAAATCTTGGAGATAGAATAAATTAGAATGATCAGTAAAATGATGGGAACAAATTTTATGTGGTGGTCGATCTTGTTGAGCAGAAATGCAAGCCCGATCGTAGCCACGAATGAAACAATGGTTATAACGATTAATTCTAATCCAAAATTTCCCAGGGAGTGGAGGCCAATATTGTTGTTGACGGACACAAAATTAAAAAATAATACGCCAAGGATATCAGACAGGCTGCTTTCATAAATGATGAACTCTTTATCGAAAGTTATAAGCGATTTTACACTGGGTATTGCAATGGCACTGCTCACAATGCAAAAAGGGACCGCGTTGATCAAACCATTTTTGAATGTGGATCCTGCGAAATATTGAAAGAGAAAAGATAGCAGAAAAGCCAATGCAATCATCGGAAGCAGGGAAGTTATAAATGATTTTCTAATGAGTGGCGCCTTTGACTTATTGAACTCCAACTCAAGTGACCCTTCCAGCACAATTAGAATTAACCCAATGGTACCAAAGATGGGCAAAAGTGGCGTGAGGTCGGGCATGGTTAGTTCTAACAGTTGGGCAAGATATCTCGCACCAAACCCTAAAATCAATAACAAAATCACCGAAGGTATTTTGGTTCTACCTGATGTAAGGTCGAAAACATAGGCCAGAAGTAATAACACACATAAAGTAATAATAATCGCTGTCGTCATAATGGGCCTTCATTTTCTTTGCCGCCCGGCAAATTTAGGGATGTCGCAACAATAAAACCGTATCGCAGCATTGGTCGGAATTAATACCGGGGAAGCTGGCAAAAGGCATGGTTTATAAAGGGAATTAGCAGGAGGAAGAATAGAATAGCCTGTAATTTACCCGAATCGGGGCGAACCCATTAGCTCAAAGGAATTAATAGGGCTGCGGCTGAGCTACATCTCTTGCATAAGGCTTTTTGCCGGGGTAAATAAATGTAAATTCGCAAAATTAATTTTGAAGTATGGAATTGTATAATTCGTTTGCTATTATAATCGTGATGGCCGCCGTGTTTGGATATGTCAATTTTCGTGTTTTGAAATTGCCGAACACCATCGGGGTGATGATCATTGCATTGGTTGCCTCTTTAATTATTGTTTTGCTCGGCAAAGTGAATGCTACATGGTTTAGCCATACCACAAATTTGATTAAGTCGGTCGATTTTTATACCGTGTTGATGAAAATCATGTTGAGCTTTTTGCTTTTTGCGGGTTCCATCCATATTAACATGAACCAAATAAAAAAGGAAAGGACTACAATTCTTACATTCTCCACAATTGGGGTGCTCATTTCTACTTTCGTCGTTGCTTCCCTGCTATACTTGCTTTGCATGGCTTTTCATTTACAGGTGGGTTTTATTTATTGCCTGCTGTTCGGCGCCTTGATTTCACCTACCGACCCGATTGCGGTAATGGGAATCCTGAAGCAAGCCAATATTCCAAAGTCACTGGAAACCAAAATCAGTGGTGAAAGCCTATTTAATGATGGAGTGGCTGTTGTGGTATTTATCAGTATCTATGAAATCATCCAGGCTGGTATTCAGAATCTTTCAGGAGTTGATATCCTCCTGACATTTTTAAAAGAAGCGGGAGGCGGGCTTTTGTTCGGGGTCCTGCTGGGGTATGTAGGGTTTTGGGCGTTAAAAACAATTGATAATTACAAAGTGGAAGTGATGATTACCCTGGCAGTTGTAATGGGCGGCTATATGCTGGCCGATAAGTTACATGTAAGCGGTCCGTTGGCGATGGTGGTTGCGGGTATCATGATTGGCAACAAGGGACGTAAGTTGGGTATGAGTGATGAAACCCGTGACTACGTAGATAAATTCTGGGAAATGATCGACGAGATAATGAATGCCATTTTGTTTTTGTTGATCGGTATGGAGATGCTGGTTATTAATTTCACCTGGATTTATTTATGGCTGGGCCTGATCTCAATTGTCATTGTGCTACTGGCCCGTCTTGTATCCGTTTGGTTGCCGATAACGGTCTTGAAATACAAAAAGACATTTGAAAAAAACGCCGTAGAAATCCTCACCTGGGGCGGCTTGCGCGGGGGCATTTCGGTGGCCCTTGCATTATCGCTACCCAAAGAAATGTTTGGCGAAATGTTCGTAACCATAACCTATATCATTGTCCTGTTCTCGATTATTGTTCAAGGCCTTACCATTGGGAAAGTTGCGAAGAAGCTGGTCTGAATTTGTGAAAGTAATTGCCGATCCAGACATTTTTAAACTTAGGAACTTTGACGCGGCATACTGCTCCCTGGATTTTTGCTGGCGCTCGTGACAAGTAACTCAGGCTTCGGGTTAATTGCTAGCTTTACAGCTTTTATACTGCGAAAATTGGTTCACAAAATGCAATCAATTAACTTTAGAATTCAGTCCCCATTTATAAACAGATTTGCATGCATTCATATCATTTAGCAGGCTTGCTATCGTTGCTTTTTTTGTGCCTTCCCATTGGACCGGTCAAAAACGGCGCTGGCAATTTTCTTGTAGATGAATATTGCCAGAACTACGACAACGGATCGGGTACAGATGATGAATCTTCAGAAGAACGCTTAGTTGTACCTGAAAATGACTACGACAACTTCGATGAAGATCCCGACACCACAGTAGTTACAACCGAACAAACATTAGAGGCGGCTATAAATGCAAAAGAATGGTCCAAAGCTGCTGCTGCCTGTTACGACCTGGGAAGTTTCAATCACGAACATCTAAAATTCGACGCCGCGCTCGAACTAAGTTTGAAAGGCATAGCGTATGCACGTAAAGCAGGGGATATTGAAAATGAAGCAAAAAACCTGTTTGGTTTAGGTGTCACGTATGTATCGAAATTTGACTACCCGAGGGCCATGGAAAATTTGCTGGAAGGTTTAAAACTAACAGCCAATATAAATGATCCATTTTTGGTAATGCAGCTAAACAACTGGATCGGCCTTATTTACAAACGGATTGAGGAATATGAAAAAGCCAGGAAATATTTGCTTCCGGCTTACGATGAGGCCTTACACCTGAAAACCGGCCCCATCGTGGATCTTTTAATGAACCTTGGCAATGTAGAAGAGAACCTCGGAAATTACCAGGCTGCTATTGGCTACTACAAGGATTATTTATCTCAAAACCCAAACAGCCGTTTTTTTCAGGTGCTGGCCAATAACAACATAGGTAACGTCTATTTAAAAGCAAAGGAACCAGCTAATGCCATGACTTATTACAAAAAGGCTTACGAGGTGGAGGATACTGCCGCCAATCCCCGGGGGCGGGTGTATAGCTTTAGTAATTTCGCTGCAGCATCGCAGGCAACCGGCGAATATGAATCGGCGATCGGGTATGGTCTTAATTGCCTGGCCTTAAACCAGCGGTACAAAATAAAAAGTATCGAATGGCTAACGGACCAGGTGCTGGCCAATTGTTATGAAAAAACAGGCAACTACCAGTTGGCAAACGAATATTTTAAAAAATATCTATCGGTAAAAGACAGTATCACCTCAAAATCAAGCATTGTAAGAATAGCTGTAATGGACGCCGCATACAAAACAGAATTGGAAACCGAAAAAAAGCAGCTGGAAATAGTATCACTTCAAAAAGACAATGACTTAAATAAACTGCAGGTCGCCGGGCTAACGGATAAAAATCGCATCAATCTGTTGCAGCTTGCAAACATGAATAAAGAAACATCATTAGACCGCCTGCAACTTAATAACCTGAAACAAAAAGATTCGCTTAGCCAACTATCGCTTGAAAATTATAATAAAGCCAGTGTCGTTACCGAAATGAAATTGCAAAGCCTCAGCCAGCAGAACCAACTCAAAAACCTGGAACTTTCGCTGCAACGTCGTAACCAGCTATTGCTGGCTGTGGGTATTGTGTTAAGTCTCATTACGTTTGTTTTTTATTATCGCCGCTATCGCCTTAAAAGATTACTGGAGCTTGAAAAAATCCGGTCAAATATTGCAGCCGACTTCCACGACGAACTCGGCTCTACACTGAGCAGTATTGCCCTTCATAGCGAAATGGCCATGTGGGATAATTCAGGCGATACGGTTAAAATGAAAAGTATGCTTACGCAGATAGGCACTTCGTCCCGTGCTATTGTGTCATCTATGCAAGACATGATCTGGAGCATCCAGCCCGAAAAAGACAGTATGGAGGAGGTTGTATTCAGGATGCGGGAGTACGCTTTGCCATTGGCGGAACTTAAAAATATTGAATTAAATTTTAATGTTTCGGACAAAGTTAACAGCACTCGCCTCTCAATGGACAAACGTAAAAATTTGTACCTCGTATTTAAAGAAGCCGTTAATAACGCCGTTAAATATTCCAACGCCTCTACCATTACCATTGACTTTACCAAAGAGAACCATTTACTAAACCTGCTGGTAAAAGACAATGGAATTGGCTTTGATACATTACATGCAAAGGCCGGCAATGGACTTAAGAACATGCAGAAACGAGCTCATCAAAGCGGTGGCAAATTAGCACTCATGTCAAGTCCCGGATCGGGCTCACAAATAATTTTTACCTGCCCGGTAGATTAGACGCTGAAGGAACTATCGCATATATATGCGAATAGGAGGGATCCAACCATTGGTTACCTTGTCGGCAGTAATACAGCACCCGCCGGCACAGCATTTAAATTCATTCAACTCATATTTTCAGCCATCATGTCCATCCCCATTCGCGTTGCCGTTGTTGAAGACAATAAGCTCTTTCGGGAGGGACTGCAATCATTGCTCAATTTCTCACCTGACTTTGAATGTTCCGGCGATTTCGACTCAGGTGCGGTGGCACTCGCAACCTTAAGTACTGATATCCCTGATGTGATTCTGATGGATATCGACCTTCCGGAATTAAGTGGCATAGAGTGTACGATGCAGTTAAAATCTGCCGCCGCTACTGCCAATATCCAAGTGATTATTTTAACCGTATTGGAAGATGAATACAAAGTGCTGGAAGCTATACTGGCAGGCGCTTCTGGCTACTTATTAAAAAGCTCATCTCCCGAGCTGATCATGGATGCCATCAGGCAGGTATGCAATGGAGGATCCCCCATGTCTCCTGCTATTGCCCGAAAGGTTTTTGGCCTGATGAAATTAGGCTACTCGCTTCCTGACAATAAGATCCGGTTAAACAAACGCGAAACAGAAGTTATTGAAGGCCTGGTACAGGGCCTCACCTATAAAATGATCGGCGAAAAGTATTTTATCTCCGTCGACACAGTTCGCACCTATATCCGGAACATCTATGAAAAGCTACAGGTAAACTCCCGTTCCGAAGCTGTAGTAAAGGCTATAAAATACAGGTTGGTGTAAACCAATTGGTTTGCTCAGGCCCTTTCCCCTTTTTTATTGTTCCCTGTAAATACGCATGACTATGCGATTGTAAGAGCCATGTTCTTTTTGCACTTTTGATCCGGCAAAAACAACATTTCAATAAGGCTTGCCAAAGTGGACAAAAAACTAATAAAACAAAACTTATGAGAAAGCATTTTCACGCAAAAAAATCACCAATCACTCCCCAAAACCCTTTCATTATGAAAAAATTATTTCTCGTTATCGTACTGGGCTTGCTGTCGGCTGTCTGTATACCTGCAAAAGCACAAAAGGCCCTGGCTGTTAGTTGGACAGGTTATGCCGAAACAAATATCAAGTTCAGTGATTTTATCAAAACTAGCCATTCCATCGCCTACCGTTGCATGATGCAGTTCCCCCAGGCCTATGAGGGCCCCGTTATCGCAGAAAACGGCACGGGCACTTATTTTGCGGGGATGGGTTATAAAACAAATACACTCGGGGTGGCCAGCCTATTACTCAATATCGGAACCAGCACCACCACCATCACTTATAATTATACAACAGGTGAGTGGACGCATATTGCCATGGTAGCCACTGAGAATGGTAGTAATATGTCTTGTAAGATCTATGTGAATGGGGTTGAAAAAGGCAATATCTCCTATAGCAAAACGGATCCGCAACTGCCAAATGGCACCCTGCGGATTGGTAAAAGAACAACAGGGCAAACCACAGGTGGACGCAACGCCCAGTTTTATGGACTCGTAGATGATATTGCTGTATTTAAAACCGCTCTGTCTCCAGCTCAGGTGGCTAGCCTGTATGCTAATAAAGACATTTCAACGTTCAGCACAGTAGCACCCTGGGCCACCCTTGATTTCAACAATACAACCACGCTAAAAGGAAGTGCTGCATTGGTAAAGATTTCCAGCAATAAGACCAATGATGCAGCCAGCCTGCCCCTGCCTACGGCCCAGAAAAGCATGCAATTACCGTTCAAACGCGGCGAAGAATGGTATGTGATTCAGGGTAATGATGATGTGCTAGGTTCGCATTCTGGGTATGCTTCTTTTTGTTGGGACTTTATGGTCAACAATCAACCCCAGGCAGGAATTTATCCTAACGGAACAAATGGGGCCTCGGTTAAGGCGAGTGCCTCGGGCAAGGTAATCACGGTAAATCAAAGCAAGACAAGCGGAGAATCGCCTTCCAATATGGTGGAGATACAACAAGGTCCTAATGAAGTATGCGCCTACCTGCATATTCAAAAAAATAGTTCTACAGTAAAGGTCAACGACCAGCCCCTTTACGGCCAGGCGCTGGCAGTAACAGGCGATGTGGGGGCTGCAGTGGGTGCTTACCATATTCATTTAGCCGTTACCGATAAGCCCGATGGTACGGCTGGCTTTATCACCTTCCCCATAGCGTTTTCAAATTATGAAGTAAAACAGGCCAATGGCACCTGGAAATTTGTCAGCCGCGGGATTCCGCAAAAGGGCGAAGTCATTCGCATTCCACTTGCAGACGATCTGCCATATACAGTGTCTGCCGTCTTCAAAAATACAGCGGCCGGGGAAGTTCAATGTTATGGATATACCTATGATCAGTTGAAGACAAAATATGATGACCTGTGGAACAAAGGCTACCGCTTAAGCGCTATCAGTACTCATGTCCTTAACGGTACGCTTCGTTATTCTGCTGTATGGAAACCAAGCAATGAATTGGAAACGCAGGTCTATGGTTGGGCGCTGGAAGATTATCAAAAGAAAAATGATGAACTCTTTAAACAGGGCTGGCGCATAAAACTGCTTGACGTGTGTGTCCTCAACGGCAAACCATTATATACAGCCATTTGGAAAAAGGGCAATGAGGGGGAAATGCAACTTTTGGGCTGGACCTATGAAGACCTGAAAAAAAAATACGACGAACTTTGGCCAAAGGGCTGGCGCCTCAATCAGATCCGGATGTTCAATATCCCCGGCGGGGTGCGTTATAGTGCAGTATTTACGCCGGGCACCCAAACCGAAACACAGGTATATGGCTGGAACTATACGGATTTCAAAAACAAATACAATGAGCTTTGGCCACAGGGCTGGCGTCTTTCGCTGCTGAGTAATTGTGTGGTAAATGGCAAGACTTTATATACCGCCGTTTGGAAGAAAAGTAGCGCTGGTGAATTTCAATTGTACGAGGCAAAATATAAAGATTTCCGTGAGTATTACGATAATGTCTTTCAGGACGGATGGCGGCTGCATCTACTGAATGTATGGTGATCCTCTCAGTGGGTAACCCAAGCAACAGCACATCATCTTCGAATGGGTGATGCCGGAAAGAGGGGTCTTTTCTTACAGGTAAAATAATTAAATACGCTGCAAGGCGGTCTTTGAAACGCCATCTATAACCTGCCAACACTTATTATAAAAACATGAAAAATATTCTTTTAGCCAGTGCTGTCTGCTTTCTCTGTTCCTGTGCACCCACCCGGTTTGTAAAGCCATTAGCCAAAAAGCAACAAGCCGTAAACTTTTCACTGGGTGGACCAGTGATTGATTACAAAAGTGTTCCCATTCCCATGCCATTTATCACGGCTACCTATGGCTATGGTATCGACAGTTCCCTCACTGGATTTGCCTCACTTAATATCACCTCGGCATTGTACGGAAACCTGCAATTAGAGTTGGGGGCAACAAAACAGTTGCTAAAGCAAAAGGGCGGCATTCCGGCGATTAGTATCAACCCGGTCTTAAACATTATCTACCGGAAAAATGAAGCGAGGTTGTATCCACAGCTAGATGTAAATGCCTTTTGGGACCATAACAATGGAAGGAGTTTTTTCTACGTCGGCCTCTGCAATTGGTTTGAATTGCAAAGCAAACGAACCTTGGACGAAGACCAGCCCCATCATTGGATCCTAACACCTATGATCGGCGAAACATTGGTACGCAAAAAATGGAATTATAATATAGAAGCAAAAATGGTGGCTGCGAATGTTTCCAATGCCAGCGTGGTCGATTATAAATCTCTCATTAATAAACATGGCGCCTTCGGAATTTATTTTGGTGTAACCCGAAAATTTTAAAATCCTTATGAAAAAGATATTTTATACAAGCATAATGTGTATCGCCATTATCGCGTTGCTGCCAGGCTGCCTGCGACTGGATGATAATTTGTTTAATGCAAACAAAAATAAGATCAGTGAATATAAATTAGACGATTATACCGGCGATACAGACTTCCGTCTGGATGGTTCCTACAAAATACCCACTAACCTGGTGAGAATAGTACCCCTGATTTCCCAGGCAAGCGGCGAGGCCGCTCCAACAAAAATTTTTGGTGTATACATCGGAGACGTAAGCAAGATCGCTATAGACACCGTAATCATGTATTGCCATGGCAACAAAGACCATATGGATTTTTATTGGCCTAGGGCCCAACTCCTCGCGAACACCAAAAGCAAGAACCATTATGGCGTAATGATGGTAGACTATCGTGGCTATGGCCTATCAGAAGGAAAGCCAACTGAAAATGGTTTGTATGCCGATGTAGACGCAGCCCTGCAATGGTTAAAATCAAACGGCTTAAACAATAATCGCCTCGTAATGTATGGCTTCAGCCTCGGCACTGCCCCTGCGGTAAAACTGACAGCCGAGCCGCGAAGCCTTACCCCTTCAAAACTAATGCTCGAAGCACCCATGGCCTCCGCCCAAGCCATGGTACAAGATGCCTCCGGCCTGGCATTAGCTGGTTCATTTTTTACTAACCTTACAATAATCAATGCTGAACTAATCAAAAAAGTACAACAGCCCTTTTTCTGGATTCATGGCGTAGATGACAGCTTTCTACCCATAAACTCGCAGGGCGAAGTGGTCTATAAAAATTACCAGGGAACGTATAAAGTGGCATATAGAATACCGGGCGCAGGCCATAGTAATGTACCTAACACAATGGGATTTCAAAACTATTTGAAAGCTGTGGGTGATTTTATTGCGAAGTGAATATTTTCGGTTGTGGAGTCAACATTCCGGAAGCAGCCAGACCATACTTTTATGGTTACGAAAACGAGTCGGGGCAAGATCTCTGGAATTGTGGGTCAGCATAAAACGGAATGGTGGGTCAACAACCGCGGGGATATACAGTTACGATATCCCCATAATAGATAATCAGTCATCCTCCACCCGGTTCGTTCAACAAGCTTTCATTTCTTGGCCGTTGGGCAAAACGAAAGCCTGGTTATTAGGCGTTCGTTGTTTTTCTTCGACTAAATTTGTCCTTTATAATTTGGGTCAAAATCCACCATCCATTCAATTCCATACTTGTCTCGAAACATACCAAAATAGGAACCCCAAGGACTGTCGGCAATTGACATTTCAATTTGTCCTCCTGCTGAAAGTCCGTTGAATAATTTGTCTGCTTCTTCTTTACTTTCTGCACTAATTACGATTTTACTTCTATTCTCATTTTCGTTTGTTCGCCCCAATATTTCTGGAACGTCATTGGCCATTAGAATGCTTTCTCCGATAGGTAAAGCAATATGCATTATTTTATTTGCTTCATTTTCTGCTACCGGAAATTCAGGGCTTGACAAGTCTTTGAAACGTATAATTTTTGCGATCTCTCCGCCAAATACTGATTTGTAAAATGAAAAAGCTTCTTCGGCATTTCCGTTGAAGTTAATGTGAGGATTGATTTGTGCCATTTTTTGTATTTTCTAAATTAATGAGTGTTATTTAATAAATGCCTATTCTACTTTCGTAAAATCTTCTCCATTGCTTTTCCTTTTGCTAATTCGTCAACCAGCTTATCTAAGTAACGAACTTGTTTGGTCAATGGGTTAACAATTTCTTCAATTCTGTAACCACAAATTAAACCAATTATGAGTTTAGCATTTGGGTTGATTGTAGCGTTTTTAAAGAATTTTTCAAAAGTTATTTTTTCATCAATGTGGTTTTGAATTTTTTTTTCATTATAACCTGTTAGCCAACAAATCACTTGATGCAATTCGTCTTTAGTTCTTCCTTTCTTTTCGATTTTTGCAAGGTAAAGAGGATAAACCGAAGTGAATGTCATTTTTGCAAATCGCTCATTGTGATTATTTGTTTCTTTCATTTTAATCTTTTTTACCTTTGAATGTTGCATAAATTGCCATTGTGTGTCCCTGTCCTAATTTAAATTCGCTTTTCAACCAATCTGTAATTTTAGTAGTTTTTCCGGTTTTCATAAGTTGCCCATTTTGTAAAAACCATTTTTTTCCAATTTTTTTTAAGGGTTCTGGCGACTTTCCTGTCTTGGCTTGTATGTTGTCTATGTATGCCTGGAATGACATAATTCTATTTTCCAGGTTAAATTTAATCGTTAATTTTTATTTCGGTCGTGTCGTCCTAAAATGACGCCTAACGTTTTGCATTGGCAACGGGCAGGAAATTCATCGCTGGTACTGCCCGGAAAAAATAGCCAAATTGAAAGTATCAAGTACAAGTTACAAAAAAAATAAATTGAAACTGTCATGCCCAAACCGAAGCTGATAGCGAACTACATCTGATGTCCTCAATGTTCAGCCCTGACTTTTGCGTTGTTTATTGTCCTTGTGGCTCATAGCAAAGTGTATCGCTCCTGTTGCAGGTTTTCTCTCACTGTTTCAGGTAATGAAGCGCAACACTTCCCGATTTAAAAATCTTTGACTCAACAAGTTTTAATTGTGATTTTTTCAGTAGGCTAATACCATCCAACAACCGTCTACCTTCTCCAGCAACCACCGGTTGAATCACGAAATAATATTCATCAACTAACCCGAGTTGTATAAGTTGTGATGGAATATCTACACCACCAACTAAAATATTATTTCCTTGTTCCTGTTTCAATTTAAGTATTTCGTCCTGAAGGTTGGTGCGAACAATTCTCGTGTTTCTTCCTTCGGGCCTTTCTAAAGTTCGTGAAAAAACAATTTTGTTGCTGGACTCAAATGCCTGAGCAAATTCAAGGTCTGCTTTTGTCTCACCCGAAAGGTTTTTTGCGACATTGGGCCAATAAGGAACCATCAATTGATAGGTTTTCCGGCCGTAGACGAGCAGGTCCGCATCTCGCACAAGCCGGGAATAATATTCAAGCAATTCGTCATCAGCGATCGTATTGGTATGGTCTAAGCAGCCATCAATAGTAAGGTTGATTGCGTAAATTAGATTTCTCATTTGATTGAATTTAAATTGTGTGTCATTTTGATTACTTGCGGTAAGTCGCTTTACAATGACCGCCAACGTTCGGGTATTGCCGGAGTTTGGGGAGTTGACCAACTGTCCTCCCGGAATTGAATCTAAATTAATAAACAAAAGTTGAAGTTAATCTACAAAAGCCAAACAGAATTCCGTGCGCCGAAACCACTGCTGATAGCCAACTACAACCGATTGTTTCAATGTCAAGCCCTGCTTGCAGTAATACTTTTATTAGCGGTTCGTTGTTGGTGTCAATCCCATTTTAGGTTTTTCATCCTCAGTTATTTTTATTTACTAATGTTGATTTACTTTGCCAATAGGGCACGCTCTTAATAAATTATTTCTTTTTGGTAAAACCATCATCACTCCATTCTTCGCTGCCTACTCCATGATGTACGAAAAAAAGGCCTTCAGGATCATATTTCTTTTTTATTGAAGCCAATCTAGAATAGTTTGATCCCCAAAAAGATTGTTGCCAGTTTTTTTCAAAGAAGTTACTTTCAGATACATAACTTCCCGCATTTGGTGCAACTTTCAGCAATTCATTTATTGCCTTATCAATTCTTGCTGCTCCGTTACGAGCCTCATTTATATCAGGTTCATGTCCTGCTAAACCAATAAAGGCCGGTTGTCCTTCACCGGCAATGATGGCAAGTGCAAATGCATCCAGGACTACCGGATTCATAGCTGTATCTTTTGCTGCTGCTATTTCTTCAGCACTGGCTCCAGCCAAGCCTTTGTTGAAGTGTAAAGACATTGTCCAGTTACGGCTGGCAGCAAATATTGCATCTGCCAATTGAATTTGGTTATTGTTTTGCAGCAAAGAATCAGGCAACCATGCTGAATGATAGGCATATAAAAATTGTCCTGCTTCCTGTTTGTTAGATGCCCAATATACATTGTGAGCAGGGGCTTCGGGTCGGTCATCACTTGCAATAAGTTGGGGAGCATATTGTTTTAAAAAGTCAATATCCCATAAACGTTGCGCAGGCAATTCAATAACCGTCAACGGCATTCCAAAAGAATAGTTTTTCGGCGTTTGCTTTACCCAACTTTCAAAATCTTGCCAGCATGCTTGTGCTTTTTCTTTATTTAGACCTTGAAATACCATATTAAGGGTTACTGAGTCTGTATGAAAAGAAATTGATTCCCCCCAATGCGGATTAAATAGCTGGGTTTTATACAGCTTCAGTATTTGTTGTACTAACACTTTATAAGAGGTAGCATCATTGGCTTTGATATTTCCGAATACAGCACCGAATTTTTCAGGTAGCTCACGGGTTCTCAAAGTTACTTTGGTAACAACACCAAAGCTGCCACCACCACCTCCTTTTAATGCCCAAAATAAATCTGGTTTTTTGCAGGCATTTACAATCTCTATCGAACCATCTGCAGTTACAATTTCAGCTTCAAGTAATGCCGCCGCCGCCATGCCATAGTTTTTTGAAAAACTTCCAAAACCGCCACTTTGAATTAATCCTGCAACACCAACTGTTGCACAACCACCACCCTGAACGTACCTCCCGTTCTTTGTGGTTACATCATTATAGGCCTGAATCCATAAAGCTCCGGCTTCTATAGTTACGGCAGGCTGAGGAGATTGTTTTGATTCGCAACCCTCAGCGAGGAAATTTTCATGAATAACAATTTTATTCATCGCTCTAGTCCATATAAGTAATGAATCAGCAGAATTTGATGTGCCCTGGTAACTATGTCCACCACCTTTTACAACCAATCTTAAATTGTTGGTACGGGCAAAATTAACAGCCGCTAAAACGTCTGCAGAATTTTTTGCTGCCACTGCATATACACTTGGTTCTGACTGCCAGGCATCTACCCACCCGGATGTTTGCGTTAATGCTGGATTGTCACCAATATAGTATGGATTTTTTAAATTTTTGAACAATTCTTCACAGGCATTATTGTCTAAAGAAGTTTTACAGGCAGCCAATGGCGATTCAATTTTGATAAGATTTCCATTTACAGCTTTATTTAATTGTTGCCATTGCTCATGTGAAGGCCAGAGAGTATCATTCCGTCTAACTCTTTTTAATTTATTGGCATCTTCAAAATATTTCCAGGGGGCTGCGAATAACGAAGAACTACCCATTGAAATTCCGGGTAGCAATATGGCTCCTCTTAAAAAGTTTCTTCTGTTTAGCGGCATAATAATACCTATTTTAAAAATGTTTGAAATTAATATTGGTTACAAAAATTATACGATGAATTTTACAGTTTCATCTAATTCGAGAGTTTTTTATAAAATATAGCTTTTGCTGCTAACGTTGAATATATATGCGTAGGCTGGGAATTCATTGCTCGACTGCTCGGTACAAATGAAAAACTTTAAATATAAACGTTAAGGTAAAACAGAAAACTAAACTGATACTTGTCTGCCCGAACCACTGCAGATGCTTACACATTGCTGATGTTACATTGTTGAGCCCTGCTTTTGCAAATACTTTTTTATCGGCTGCCATGCTGTCTATATACAGGTGTCTCGTGTCAAGCTTAAAGTTTCCTGAAATATAAACTTTGTAATCTTCAAAAACTTAATTTTAAAAATCAAAATGATGCTAATCTTTGTCTGTGTGGCACTGGCAACCGTTATCGTCATCGTCTTCGTGTTGACCTTTCTGGTCCATTTCTTCCTTTTGAAAGTTTCCAATATTGTCAAACAGCACTTTTGTTTCTTTTCCGTTTAAATTAAACAGGGCACAATACCCTTTGTTGTCCTTATTGAACCACTTTTCAACAATGACGTTGGGATATTTTCCCTGAAATGCACTGCTTACAGAAGTAGGAATTGCTTTTTCAGACACAACCGGGCATAAATTTTTGTGTTCATGCTCTTTTTCGCACGCTACACCTATTGTTGCAATTGCGAGGATGAATAATATTTTTTTCATTTTCTTGTTGTCAGAGATTATAGTGTTGACCCCACACTTTTAATTGTTTGTTTGTAAGTTAATAATATTTTGTCGTTCTTAGGGTTGCCGTAGCGTTTTGCATCACAGAAGGGTAAAGAACCACGCTGGTCCTGCCAGGTACCAGGTAAATGTTGTCCGCCGTTATGTTCCTGTAAGAATATTTTGTAGCCATCTCGTAATAGGACATTATTTACTTTCTCGAACTGAATAATGTTCGCTGGGTTGATTTTGCCGAATTTATTACGCTTGATAATTTGGGTCATATGTAAATGTTATCTGAGATAGATTTCCAATTTTCAGGATAGCCTTGCCACCAGCGTTCGGGAAATGCTTCAGGCAGTATTCCTTTTTGGTCAAGCGCTGGAACTGAAGCCGATTGAAAAGCTAATTACAACAAAAAGCCCAATAGAATTCCGTCCGCCGAACCACTGGTGATAGCGACTGCAGCAGATTATTTCAACCCTGCTTGCTGCAATAACTTTATTGTGAGCAGTATTTATTGAGTCACATAAATCATTCTTAAATGGTCTAACATCATCCTGTTTATAGCTACATTCATATTGTTGTTCCAATCTTCAAATTTGATATTGACTACGTTATTTCCCCTTTTCAAATTTATGTAATACGAGTTTGAATATGCCCAATCTGACCATAGATCCGTGCCCCTTTGTGGAAAGACCAATGCACCAAAATATTTTCCATTTGCATATAAACTTCTTACGGCACATTTATTTTCGGTATTCCATGGACCGCTGCCATTTGAATATCTAAAGTCCACCAGGTATTTGCCAGGTTTAGAAATATTACAGTTCATGGTAAAATCCCTATTTTTTGTAGTGGAGAATTCTACAAACCCATTGCCGGTAAAATTCGTGTAAGGTAAAGGAGATTTATTGGCAACGTTTTCCATTTCTACAATCGTTACATTTTTGTTTGGCGCTACCAGCACAGGTTCACTGGTAAATGATTCCCAACCGTTTTTATCTGCAGCACTTATTTTGTAAATAGCCGTTTTAGAGGAATCTATCAGATAATATGCCGCATCTGTTTTCTCAGCAAACTGACTATTCCTGTAAATCTTGTAATACACTGCATTTTCAATTGGACTCCATTCAATACTGTTTCCTT
The DNA here is from genome assembly GCA_039925965.1 of Chitinophagaceae bacterium. Taxonomy (GTDB): domain Bacteria; phylum Bacteroidota; class Bacteroidia; order Chitinophagales; family Chitinophagaceae; genus JAZKFT01. The sequence goes on along the minus strand of JBDSXW010000050.1, from coordinate 40,068 downwards.
TTTGGCTGGCGACAGGATTCGCAAGTGAAAAATAATTTGAAACTACAAGTAGTGAATCATGATCAAATGAGGCATTGTCCATCTCAATTATTACCGAATGTTTTCCTTTTATTGTTGCAGGAATAAAAGGAGTGGGTAATAACATACCATCCATTGTAATGGAACTTAATTTTTTACCAAAACCATGCACCTTAATATCAAGCATGGCATTGCGGTACTTAAAATTGGATAAGATTTTAGTGCCTCCAAATACCTTTGGTATTACCGGTGAAAACAAAATACCGCTCGTTTCGAAAGAGATTCCTAAAAATACCCTGTAAATCATAGCAAATTCGCCAGCCATACTCCATAACATTCTATCAGAATTTATTTGAGTGCCTTTAAAATCCCCGGTTTCGGCAACAAAGTTTTCATAATTTGTTAGAAAAAAAGCCCCCGCCCGGTAAATGGAAGAAAGCCCTTGCACCAGTGCTTTTTCATTTCCGGCTTTTGCCGCAGCCAGGTTCCAATATGACTGCACAAAAGGCCAAATCGCGTTGTTATGGTACGGCGGAATATCAGGTATTTGCGGGTAAATACAAGTAACACCAAAAGGAGTAACTGGTGAATGAGAAAGCAGGGAAGCTGATTTTGTATCATCAGACACACCGAAAAATATAGACAATGCTTCTCCAAGGGCTTCAAACTTCGGAGACAATGTGAGGTTTGGCCGCCCGTACAAATATTGTCCGTAATATCCTTTCTCCTTCATCCAAAATTGTTTATTGATAGCCTGCTTTAAATCGTTTGCTCTTTGCTGGTAAATTTTATAAGGCTGGTGCAACTGTTTTGAAATGTCAACAAATACTTTGTTAGCTGCATAGTGAACCATATTTGTTCCTAAGTTTTCAGAGACATATATATCCATGTTCGACATCCATTTTGGATACGTTTGTTCTCTCCAGTCTAAAAACGAAGATTCACCCCTATACAGTCCTGTGGATGGATCATAGATTGTTTTCCTGTCGTCTGCCAGGGAGTTTTTAATAATTGGGTTAATTTTTTTTAACCATTCTTCATCGCCCGTAGTTTTATAAATTTCCCAGGCCGCCACCGCCCAAATCATTCTGTCGGACGAGACTGGCCACGCACCACCTGAACCAGTATCCTGAATAATTCTTCCGCGTTTTACCTTTTTAAGCAAGCTTATTTTAGCAACGTCTGGTTGCAGGTAAGCAAATGCTAAAATGATACTATAAGAAATATCCCTTGTCCAAACGCCTCCCCATTTTGTTCCGGTTCGAAATGTGCTGTCAACTTCGATATTTTTCAAAGATTCCTCCTTTGACAGGTTGTACAATGCATCTACAATTAACTGGTCTGATTTGTACGTTGGAAGGCTTGAAATATCTGTACTTAGTTTCCATTCTTTTTCTGTACCAGTTAGGTCTTTATAATTAGACCGGATAAAGGTGGGAGAGATCGCAATGGCTGTATTGTCCGCCTGCACTGCTCTGTCGTAATAAAGGCTATAGAAATCTCCTTTGTAAATTAATGTTTCATCCTTCCCGCTTTGCGAAAAAGCTGACATAGAAAATAAAAGAAAACAAAATAGTAGTCGGTTCATTAGTTTATTTTAAAGTGTCCGAAAATATTGCATGCAATGTTCAAGCCTTCTGTTGTGCTGGCATTTATGTTGTTCAGCCCAGGAACAGCAGCCCAATAAAATTGCTGATGATAAAGATAGGAAACCAAAGCTCAATGAAATTACGTTTGGCCGAACCGCTGCTGATATTGAACAAAAAGATAAGGATTTATTCATCTGGCAGCATAGCAGCAAACCCAAGTTCGAGGCAGCCTTGTCACATTATGTCAACTGTTGAAATGTCGATACTATGAAATGTCTCATACATAAATTTTATTGTCTTACTGTGTTTGTCTATTACATCTGGGTCTGCACCAAACTTGAGGCATAATTTTACAACACCTTGTTCGCCTGTAGGAATCTTTGCATTAAATATTGCTGTTCAGAAAGCCGAGTTGCCGTGACTCTGTTGAAAATTTTGATTTGTACCTTTTTGTAAAAAATATTTGGCAAGTTCTTCAACAATATTTTGTCCAACAAAATGTAAAACAGAATGACCGATTTTATCTTGATGGTTAGTGTTGGTTCCATTGTCAACCAGCCAATAAATAAAGTCTGTTTTATTTTCAATTACAGAATTGATTAATGCAGTTCTGCCGTCACCGTCTGGTAGTTTATACCAAATTCCTTTGGTGTCGACTTTGCTATTGCATAATTACCCTGTCGAATTTCACTTCGCAAGTTATCAACTTTGGGGTCGTATTTTAATGGTTTCCTGAATGTGCCAAAATGAAAAGGTTTGACAATTACGGTTGCCGCTACGTTGAGTATTTGCGAAAGGCAGGGAATTCATTTCGCGTCTGCCCAGTACAAATGCCCAATTGAAAATATAAAATTGAAGATAACAACTAAAAGCCTAATTTATAAATGTCAGCCTTAACCGTCGCTGATAATGACACATTGTTGATGCTTCATTATTCAGCCCTGTTTTTAAAATATTCTTGTTGGCAGTTGGTTTATTGCAACATTATAAGATTTGTCTCTATATTGTGATTGTCTTTTTCACTGGATTGGTTTTCGTCACTTCGTATTTTAATAAAACTTTCCAGCAAATTGCAAAGAACAACAAAATTAAAAATACGGTCACCGACTTAGCCGTTACATCAAATTGTAGGAACAGGCAGGCTACAGTCACAGTTAGTAGGCTCACAAGGATTGCAATGATGTTTATCTGCCAGCGGCTTAATCCTGCAGCCTGCATGCGTAATGAAAAATGATCAGGGCTTCCTTTCCACCATGGCAGACCTTTCCTGATGCGGATGGTAGTAATAAAAATTAATTCAAAAACAGGGATGGCTGCAATGAGCCACAGCCATACAACTGCATCAAAAACTGATCTTTCTGTTGTGCCTGCAAGACCGGTTGCCGCGAACAAAAAACCTATCAGATGTGAGCCTGCATCACCTAAAAAAATAGATGCCCTGGGTGCATTAAAAAATAAAAAACCGATTGTTGCCGAAGCAAAGACGAGGTAAAATAAGTTGATGCCAGGAACGAGTAATGCAATCGTTAGAAAAGTTACAGCACATATACTGCTCATAAGGCCATCGCATACATCCGTAAAGTTAACGGCGTTCACAACAAATAATATCCAGAATACAGAAAAGATCTTATCCAAAGTGTCATTTCCAAAAATGCCTGACTGTAGTCCTATCGACACTGCAATTACAGACAACAACAACTGGCCTGAGAATTTTGTTATCGCTTTTAATTGTTTCAAATCATCGTATAAGCCCAACAATGTAAACAGGATGCTATCTGTTATGATGGCAGTCAACACATGTTTTTCTGTTTTGAAATAGCTGTTTAGACCTGGGAAAAAAAAATAAATCACTATTAAAACGGATGATACCGATATCAATATGGCGAGCCCGCCGAGATAGGCAACAGGTACTGTGTGCTGTGGAACGATTGGATTGGGATCATTTACGATCCTGAATTTGATGGCAGTCTTTCTTACAAAAAAAGTAACAATAATGCCGGCTGCAATTCCCGCGGCAGAAAGAAAAATTCTATTCATTATGCGTTGCTGATTTACTAAATTGACCGGCCCATGCTAGCCCATCCCTGATGTTTTGATACATGGACGAATATTCCCACCTGCCGTATCTTCCCGAAGAAGTGATGCCGTATTTTGCCAGCCATGCATGACATTCCTCAGTGATAGCCTGTGTTTCATGCGTAAAAATTACGTAGGCAGGATCTGCGTACCAATGATGTATGGATAAAATACTGTCTTCCTCCTTAATGACATTTAATTCTTTCGCCTGTTTAACTGCTACTGTAATCATGGCAGTTTCATCAACAGTATCATTACGAGGGCAGGAAATTTCTATCAATAGCCCCCATCCATTTTCAGGAGCTGAAAAGGGATCAAACTCGGTCATAAAAATAAGCCTTGTAAAAACAATTGCAGGATCAGTATAATATCGCCAATGCCCGGGACTTTGTGGCCTTTCCCCTTTTACACACAACGCTACCAACATGACCTTGGTATAATGGAGCCGATCCATCTTCGATTTTAGCACAGCAGGCACATGCACACATTTTTCTATCAGTGATGGAAGGGGAATGGTGGATAAAAATTGCTCATGGTAGCTGTACTGCTCTTCAATACCGTTACTGATCGTATAGATTATGCGCCGCTTTTCATCAACTTTGGTAACCGCCGTATTCAATTCAAGGTTGGTTACTTTTTCAGCCAACGCAATAGGTAATAGTTCCATACCTCTCTTAGAAGCGTTTTTAGCTGGTACCGGGTAGAAAGCATTGCTGTTATAGGCTTGCCTTATTACATTTGGATTGAATGCGCCCTGTAGGATGTCGGTAAATGTGGGCCTGAGCAGATTCCATAGAATTTTATCCACCGCAATTTCTTCCAGGGGAAATTTATACTGCTTATTGTTGTACGGAAAGTAGAATATCTCACACATGGTTTTGCCAAAACTATGTTCCAAAAAGAGTTTATAGTTGGCAGGCGCTTTTTTGTAGCTGTTGAAATAAACCGCTGCATAATCATTGATGCAGTTGATACAGGTTTGCTCATCCAGGCCACCCAGGTTTAATTGAAATGGATACAAAGTGAGGCCTGCCGTTGTTTCTATCCATGCTATCGGCGGGCACGGCTTTAGTACTCCCGCGAGCAGGGTGGTAATTTTTTCCTGTATTGCAGCATCTCTGAAATGCAGGATGTGTAATACATGATCAAACCAGTAACCATCAAAGCAATGTGTTTTTACAAGCCCGCCGGCACGATCAGTTTTTTCTATTACCATGCACGAACTGCCAATTGCCGCTGCAGCAGACAATCCGGTTACACCAGCTCCCAAGACAATAAATTCTTTTTTGATCATAGTATATAATTACATATATCCTTCTTCTTTTTGAACAATATGTTTAAAGTGAATTATACCCTTTACAATCTGCCTTAGTGATGGCCATTCGTTTTTTCCTACTATTGATTCCACATAAATGGTATTGGGCACACGGTATCTCACATCCGTATGATGAAGGAAAATTTCTTTGTAAGGCTTAAAGACTTTGCACGAAACGGAGCCTGTTTCTCCAATTACTATATCAGCAAGTTCTGCTATTGAACTGCCAACCGGTGTACCAACATTAATAATATTAGTTCCTTTGATCCAGACTTTTTCAGACCGGAGCAGTTCAAAAAATAATTTTACAAAATGTTTTACGCAAGAGAAAGACCTCACCTGATTGCCGTCATCGAAAATGGTGATTGGTTGCTGTGCAAACGCCATTTCAATGAAATTTGGCACCACCATACCGTAAGTACAAACCTGCTTTATCCCGATCACATTAAATGGCCTAAGAATCATAACCTTTCTCCCTTTTTCAGCAGCAGTTAATCCGATTTGCTCCATTTCGTATTTGCCACAGCAGTAGCCTTTTTTGCCACCATCGCTTTCAAGTAACCCATCATAAGAAATAGGCCGACTTTCGCTTAAATTATTTCCATTATTTAAACCATACACTGCAGAGGATGAGAATAAAACAACCGGAATGTTATTAAAAATATCCAACACATTTTGTGTACCTGCGGTTGCAATATCATAAGTTTTTTGCTGGTACCTAGTTGCAAGCCTCATGCCGACAATACTTGCGAGGTGAATTATAAGATCGAACTTGAATTTCCGGAAATCCAGCATGAAATCCTTGTCCATAATAGAACCCACGAAAAGATGCAGGTCTGGATGTACAACGAGATTCTTCCTGGAGCCGGTAGAAAGATCATCTAAAATATAGACCGATGCGCCTTGCTGTAAAAAGGTTGAACACAGATAGCTTCCAATAAAGCCTGCACCACCTGTGATGAAGATGTTTCTTTTTTTATTTATTTCAGTCGTGGTTTCAGACATTAGCATTTAATCGGTTGATTTCTATAACAAAAAAAACTTTTGGTCAAATTTGTGCTCCTTGTTCATAAGTTGACTTGTAGTCTTTGAGAGTCAACCTATTTCAGGACTATACCTACTCGCCTAATGCGAAATAATTACTGGTTCGCTGCAGCGCTTTGACTGCAAACTCGGAAAGCGTTTTTTTGCATGATGTTTAAATTTAGAAAACCAATTTAAACAATTTGGGACAAACCCATTGCCGCTTGGCAATGTAGGTTCAACACGATATTACACGCAAGACACCAAAATATCAAATTTTCCCCACTTGCCGCCGGCATCGCTTACAATCCGGCAGGAGCTGAATTAAAAGTAGCAGCGCTAACCGGTCTTCACCAGCATGGAGCAGCAGTAATGGATATAGTCCGCAGCGTATTCAAACAAGAGAAACTGGCCATCGCCGCACGCCAGATCGCTTACAAGGGCCAAAAGAAATATGCAACAAGAATCATCAACGCGTTAGCTGCCTCACAGGTTTCCGAAGAAAAGATCGCCGAAGCCGCCGCCGTAAACCGCAAAATCCAGGGCATCCGGGCAGCCAAACTGGGGCAACCGAAAGAAGGCGAACCCGAAGCAGCACACAGCTCGGTATCGCAACAAAGCTTCGACAGTATGTTGGAACACATGAAAAGCCTGAAGGGCAGCCTTGATACCGAACCCAACTATACCCCCAACGAGGCCGACACTTCCCTGGCCGGTATTGCCAGCTCCTTCACACAGATGCAAACCACCAACCAGGAAGCAAAACAGGCCGAGGCCAATTCCACTAACGCCCGGGCAAACAGAACCACGGCCCTTTACAACCCTGCCACCGGCATCATAGCAACGATCAAGGCCATTAAAAAATACTGCAGATCGGTAACTGCCCTGAGGCCGGCTTCTAAAAAACTGGCAGCTATCTCCCTTACAAGCGAATGATACCGCTCCATCTCGATGCAATGGGCCGGGACCCTATAAACCTGGGCTTGCAGCCGGCACAAAGGGAACCGTAAAATAAATCCCGCTATTACAAAATTTAAACCTGTAATAGCGGGATTTTTATTGCGACGACTTTTACCCCCCATCTTATCTAAGAGCTTTAATCCAGTTACATGTAAAGCCCACTTTGCAGCCTGGGATAGCCTTCCGCAGAAATAAAACACCCCTCCGCAGAAATAAAACAGCTCTCCGCAGAATTAGAACAACCCGCCGGAGAATTAGAACAACCCTCCCCAGAAATAAAACAGCTCTCCGCAGAAATAAAACACCCCTCCGCAGAATTAGAACAGCTCTCCACGGAATTGGAACAACCCTCTGCAGAATTAGAACAGCTCTCTGCAGAATTAGAACAGCCCCCCGCAGAATTAGAACAGCACTCCACAGAAATAAACCCTTTCATAAAGTTGTTACTACAAATTGCAGCCTTCCGCAAAAAGGGTATAGCCTTCAGCAGAAAGAAGATGGGCTTCCCGATGTGCAACGGCCAAAAGCCTTTAAAAGTGGTTATATTAATGGGCAAGACGAAATACGAAAATATTGGACCCGGCAATGGATGGAAATTAATCCCTATGTTGAACCAATTGGCGGTAATGAAACACGAAACGAAACTATGGAAGCGACTATTCACCAGGTTGTAAGTGACTTACAAGGCCAATTGTTGTTCGATAGAATAATAAAGCACATTTACGAGATATAAGACGACTCGTTATGAAAAATGCATATTGAACCAGGATAGGCAATTATGGACCTGTGTAGCATGGCGCTTCAGCAACTGACGACGCCTATGTATTTTTATTTACCAGCCAACATAGGCGGGCGGCTTTATACCATTCAACCTTAAGTAAACCAACAACTGGGCCCTGTGGTGTGTTTGATGGTCCTGGATAAGGTTAATGATTTGTAATTTATTCATTGGGCCGGCGAAGAATTTAACCGTATCGGCCAATGATTTAGTGTCAAAGTTTTGCAGCGCATCAATGGCAAAGTCATAGGCCGCCGTAACAATAGTTATAATATCATTTTTGGAAGTTAGCTTGCCATCAGCGTCAGTTAAGGGATTTTTATTACCAGTAAGGTAGGAGGAACTCAACCAGCATAAATTCTCAGAAATATGCAAAAGTTGTTTGCCAAAGTCCATTTCCTCTTTGCTTGGATTGTAGTCGTATTTTTCCGCAGGCATCAGGCTGGCTACCTGCAAAGTATATGCTTTTGCATTTTTTAGTTTGGATATATTTGCGGTCAGATACACTGCATCAAATGTTTGGGCCATCATGGGTGGCAACGTTAAAAAAAAAGTGAGAACAGTTAAAAGACACTTCATTATTTATTTTTTGTGAAGATAGCCTTTAACAGGCTGCAAATGATCCTATGTACTTTTATAGCCTGGCAAATTGCACCTGGCTTAGGGGTTTTAAACGACTGCCTATATCATAAAACTTAATAAGACTATTTACTGGTTAGCTACCATTGTATTTTGTTGCATCTTCCTCTTTTCTGCTACCATTTATTTTAGCCGATATGAAATGGTGAAAGGTTTTTTTCAGTCGCTGGGTTATCCTGGCTACCTGATTTATCCCCTCGCAATGGCAAAAGTTGCAGGCGTAATTGCCATTATTTCCCGGAAATCAAGATTGTTAAAAGAATGGGCTTATGCCGGATTTTTCTTTGATGTTGTTGTAGCCGCCGCTGCCCATTTGCATGCAAAAGATGGCGCAGAATGGCTTGCGTTAACAGCCATGGCGATGCTGATTATTTCCCGGATGTTTGGTCCAGTGGCATTTAAACAATGGCGTGATCTGTAATGGCAGATAGGTTGAATATTGCCATCTCCTAAATAGCCTTTCTATGCTTTGGTCCCGGCAGTCAATGAGTTTGAGATTGCTTCGTACAATATACTGACTACCGGTCGGGCCAAAACAAAGGTCCGGGATTTGTGGGCTTCCAACCAGCGGGAAGTTGGCAATTGGCAGCCGCTCAACGGAGCCCGGGGAAATCGCCAGTAGCCGGAATAAGGCGCTGCATGGAACACCTGCAGCGGCGAAATTATTGAACAGGCGTAATGCGAACCTAACCCTCAGAACAAAAATCCAACAGTTCAGCACATGGGAGGGCTATTTCAGAACATTATGAATGTAGACCTTGGCTAATTTCCTAACTAACATCAGTATTGAAAAAACTTCAGCAGCGGTAGGTAGTGATGAAAATTAAATTGCTACTTCAATTAAGCCTGGTTTCACTGGCCTTTATTTTAAGTTCCTGGGAATATAGTATTCGGGATAGTCCTAAAATCACTTCAAATGAAAACAGTAAAAGAACAACAGGTAGTAGTGAAACCAACCACTGAACCGGGTCGCCTGATCATGCGCTTAGCAATCATCGTACTCGTTGTATCACAGTTTCTTCCGTTTTCTCAGGGCTCTGCTAGTCTGAATAGTCGGTATACGGGACGCGGACATGGCACTTATGAGAATGCTTACTCCGACGCGGGCTACGAGACTTATGTAGAATCTGGCAAAATCTATGGTGGCTTTGAGTCGCACCCTTATGCCGTGATTATACTTCCGGTGCTGTTAGCTCTTTTTTTTACAGGGCTTTACAATCGCCCTGGTTGGAGTAAAAAACTGTATTGGATAGCAATCATCATGGCAATTGGCTGTACCGAGATGCCGCCTCCAATAGACTCAATGGGTGGCATTGCGGGGGCGATTGCACTGGCCTTAATGGCCTATAGCCTTTATCAACGGTCAACGCAGAAAAAGGAAGTAGAACCTCAGGCAGCTTAGAATAAGCAGAATATTTAACGATCATATCAATTATGCAACTATGAACACCAAATTGACGAAAACGCAGGTAAGTACTACAACGCCCTCCACTACCGACAAAAAAATGTCGACGGCCCGGAGTCTGATGATCGGGGCGCTGGCCACTGATTTTTGGTCCCTCTTTTTGCCCTATGTAGATAACCATTCTGACGGAGACATTCCGATCTTATGGAACACAGGTAATATTGTTCACTTTCAAAATGAGGTGGCAGAAAAAACAGGTTTTCAATTATTGCCTTATGCAGGTTATGTCGTTGCCGGTTTAATCATACTATTTATTTCCAACTACAGCATCAAACCGTTTTGGCAACGTTACGGTTACTGGATTTCACTGATCCTGCTTTTGGTTTTTGCATTTGGCGGAGCTGTTATTCGCACTACAGGCGGTATTCTTTCGCTGTTCTGCATGGCGTTAGTTATCATTGCGATCTACCTGAACAGCAGAGATAGGCGGCAGCAGAAGGCAACGGTCCAAAAGGTGTAACAGCACCGGGGGGGGGTAATTAAATGATGGTTACTATGTAAAAAAAATTGAAAAGCAACATGGAAATAATCACCGAAATTACCGGGCATTACTTTCTGCTGCAGCAATAACGACTTTTTTAGCTGTGATCTGTGGTCATGGGGCTTCTTTGATATACCACCAGGAAGGAGTTTCGAAAAATGGATTGGCGGCCATTCACCTAATATTGAATGAGAAAGCCATTATAAGATGTACAATGCTTTTTTATGACGGGAACGTTGTTTTTTGAAAAAAGCAAAAGAGGGGAATAGCTGATAATAGAATATGGAAAAGGAGAAAGTGCTCAAGGAATCTATCTTTATCGCATTAGTATACAATAACATACATTACGATTCTTTTTTCATATACCATTGAATTTATTGTTACAATTTTTAAATCAATAATAATGAAGTATACTTTTGCAATAATAGTGGTAGTATTTCTGGCGCTAAGCGCATGTAAATCAAAATCAGAAACGCAGACTGCGCCTGACCAGTCTGATAATACCACTTCGAAATGGGGCGGCACGCATCAAAATCAGCCTTCGGGCAGTTGGTCAAAAGCATACCGCGAAAAAATGTTATCTGGCTTAGAAAAGTATGCAAGAAAAGAGGGGATTGAAGGGGCACAGGTAAATGCACTCACCAATTGTGTTCTTGCTGCATTAGAAGCAAAATTTCCCAATGAGGATGTGGATGAAGAAAGCGCTGAAGCCCAGGCTATTTTACACAAATGTATGAACAGCTTGTCCTCAAATTCTAATGGAAATGATGAATTTAAGGGTTCGGCAGGTTGGTCCAAATCATACCGCGAAAAAATGGCAGACCGCTTACCGGAATATGCAGACGGGAAAAAAGTTCCCGAATATCGTATAAAAGATGTTGTGGATTGCATGCTTGGTGAACTGGAAAATAAATTCCCCAAGGAAGATGTGGATGTCCATAGTGCGGAAGTAGAGCGGATTTTACAAAATTGTTTAAACAGCACGTCTTCGAAATAATGTAGCACATGGGCTGGTAAAAAACTATAAAGACAAAATGATTTTGAAGATAGAGGCTGCTGGCCGGAAGATGGTATAAAAGAATCACAGGTGAACAAATTTACTAATTGCGTTCTGAACAAATTTGAAGCCTTTTTTCCAAATGAAAATGTAGATGGGCATCATGCGGACATTCACAGTATTCTGGAAGAATGCGGAAAAGAATTATACTGAGCAACAATAGTATGAAAAGGCAAATGTAAATAGCGGCTGGACAGTTGGAAAGCTAACTGGCGCAAGCCTCGCGGCCTATATCTTGCCATTCCTTAATGCAGCATAGGAACGCTTTACTGAAAATTCAACAACGCCGATAATTACCCTTCACTCTCCCGGCAGCGTTGCCGCCAACAGCACTTTGCCGAAGCCATGGATTGATGTTCCATAACCCGGAATGACTGTAATAATTTGAAGGGCCGTATGAAGATATGTATGCCCCATCTCTGCACGTGAGGGATAGGCGGCAAACCGAAAGGACTACAATGTTTACAAAATTTTTATACTTTTTATAGCATGCAGGCATTAATTGCGGGGAGATTGTAATGAAAACTATAACCACGGAACTCCGGTGGAATTTACGGCATCAGCTGCGTCTGGTTCCACATTTGCGGGATGGAATGGGGGAGGATCCACTAACACTGGCAGCTGCAACGTAACTATTACAGCAGCGGCATCCGTTATGTCCACATTCAATGCGCCTTGACCGAAGCTATTATTGCATGAGATTTTGGTTGGGATCTGCTTTGTCCTTTGAGATAGCTTCGATTGATACCAACTTAAAATCATGGCAGATCGGCTTCCAGCAAGTTGTGATTTGCTTTCGTTCTTTCTGGATGTTCTTATTTTTGAACTGCCGAAGTGCGCGGATATTGCTGGACGAATTTGGGGATCCGAAGAATCGGAATTCGGATAGTAATTGTTGGCGAATTGGTCATGAATTTGGAGGGCCGGAAATAGCACTGATGAAATGATTCAACAGTATTTTGATCATCATCGTGAGGGCCCGAACAGTGACCAGAGTTTTATTTTGGAATGGTTTCAATGAACTTCAATTTAATTTTTTTAATGGACTTTCAGTCCAAACCTCCAATGCCTTTAGCCAATCTATTATCCTATGGGTTTTAAACCCATAGTCCTTGAGTTCTTTGTTTCAATTTCACAATCATATATGAAATAAAGCAGGTTCAAAATGCTGTTTTTAAACCCATTAGGTGTTTTTTGATAACATCGAAATGCTGCCACGGTATAAAATGGCTGGCTCCCGGAATTATGATTTTACCAACCTGTTTATTGGCCACTAATTTTGTAAAACCGTAAGCTACATTTTTGACGGTTACAAATTTGTCGGCATCACCATGTATAAACATCACGGGCATGGTTACCCTATTGTAGTTGGTATCTAACCCATAAAGGTCTTTTTTAAAAGACCAGATTTCGTCGTTGGAAGGCCCGAAAGCACCCGGCATCAAATACCGGAATGGAGAATATTTCACGATGCCCCGCCACGCTTCTTTGGGCTCATCATAAGGAGAAATAGACCCTGCCAAAATAGTAAGTGAAGCATAATTTTCCGGATGGTCTTGTGCCATTTGCATCACCACAGGCCCGCCAATACTGTGTCCAATCAAGTGCAACGGTTTGCCGTTCGCTTCTTTCTGCACGATAGCAAAAATAAATTTTGCGTTTTCCCGTAAATCTTTTGCATAACCAAAATCGCTGTAACCAAAGCCGGGCCTGTCAACGCTGATCATCCTGAAGTTCGCCAGCAGGTTGCTATCTTCCAAATAGGTTTTAAATGCATCCCAACTGCCTGGCGAACCGTGAATGAACAACAAAGTTGGCAAAGTGTCCACGCCTGTTTTTACGTAGTGCATGTTGATGCCTGCACCAGGCAAATAGGAAAAGGTTGCCAGTAGGTTTTTTTCCCCAAATTCTTTTTTTGCTACTGAATCACTGATCCGCATCCGCATACATGACTGCGCCAAAACCACCCAGGTACCGAAGAACAGCAGCAAGAACATTTTGAATTTTTTCCTTTTTTTAAACATTGTGTCGCAATGTCATTAACAAAAGCCATTTCGCAGCTGATTTCTTAAATTTTAAAGTACTGATAACGTTAGGATTAGCCCGTTGTGAAGATTCTTAGCCGAATCGCTACCAAACGACTAGGGCGCTGGATTTTCTTATATCTTTTGGATATCAACTAACTACAAAAAGTTGCGATGTCAACTGTCGCCGCCCATCAAACCCCACACGCACTGAATGGAATGCTTACACCGTACAATTGTTTTGTACCAGCGGCATTTTCGCTAATTGCAGTAGCTCTTTTTGATCACCCGCCTAATCGATAATCTTAAAAAATCGCTTAAATACTTGAATCAAAAAAACCGGGGCGATGCTGGTCGCAACAATGACTAACCAAATCCCCGTGGTGAGTGTTTGAAGGCCGATCGTAACCTTTAAAGGGGTAACCAGATAGAAAACGGCAACTATGGTGAGACACAACAAAAGCGCTCCCCACACATATGGATTCCTGGTGATTTCATTGTTAAGAAAAGAGATCCTACGCGACGATAAATTTAAGACATGCCAGAGTTGGACAAACACCAGGCTTAAAAAGGAGATGCTGTTGCACGTTTTTGAATCATATTGTAAATAAGTGCTACAATACCAGGTAACCACCATAATAGGTATTGCCATCAACATGGCATAAATGATAACGGTAAACCAATCTCTTTTGATGATGATGGCTTGTCCTGGATTCCGCGGCGGAAGTTTCATGATCAGGGCATTGCCTTTACCAAGGCCTAACGCCAATGCCGGAAAGATATCGGTGACCAGGTTCAGGAAAAGAATCTGCAGGGGCAGGATAGAAAATGGGAAATTGAACAGGCCGTAAAAGAACACGATAAAGATTTCGGTGAGGTTGCAGGAAAGGAGGTAGATCAAAAAGTTTTTAATGTTTTTAAAGATCACACGGCCTTGCATGATGGCCGCCACAATAGAGGTAAACGCATCATCCTTTAAAATCATGTCTGCTGTTTCCTTTGCTACCTGGGTACCCCTGATTCCCATAGCGATGCCAATATCGGCTTTTTTTAAGGCTGGCGCATCGTTGATGCCGTCGCCGGTCATAGCAACAATATCACCTCGCTTTTGATACAGGCTAACCATATCCAGCTTTTGCTGTGGCGTGACCCTTGCAAAAATGGTAGCAGCGAATACTTTTTCTTCGGGCAACCGGCTTTCTAATTCCTTACTGGTGACGACAATATCGTCGCCGCCAGACAAATTTATTTGCTGGGCGATATTGAGTGCTGTTGCCGGGTGGTCGCCAGTAATCATAATCACTTTGATACCTGCGTCCCGACACGACTGCAGGGCATCAATTACCTCCATTCTTGGCGGATCTAAAAACCCGATCAGCCCGGCCAGCGTTAAATCTGCCGCCATGTTTTCCGGCTGAATATGATTGTCTTCTTTGAATGCAAAGGCCAGCACCTTTGAGCCAGCGCCTTGAATTTCGTTTGCCTTAGATAGAAAGATATGTTTTGCTTCATCCGTTAGCGGTAACACATTGCCTGCCGAACAATACGAATTGCATTTTTCTAGTATCTCTTCTGCAGCGCCTTTTGCTGCTACAAAATGCTGCATTCCTTTTTCGTGCAACGTCACCATCATTTTTGTTTCCGAATTAAAAGGTTGTTCGGCAATACGACGGTAATGAGCATTCGAATCAGTTGTATTTATCTTATTAGCACTTCCAAACAGCAGCAATGAAATTTCAATTGGATCGCCAATATATTTTGCTGAGGCATCTTCTGTTTTGGTAACGGCGTTATTGCATAAGGTGGATATTAGCAGCAACTTTTCAAGGGCCAGGTCATTTTTTTTAACTGCATCGCGAAAAGTCGTACTGTCATTAGCAACCTTGACCGTTTCATCAAAAAAGATCAGACTGTTTACCACAATTTTATTTTCGGTTAAGGTTCCGGTTTTGTCTGTAAAAATAGTACTGATGCCCCCCAGTGTTTCTACAGAGGCCAATCTTTTAATCAATACATTTTTTTTCGCCATCCGCAGCATTCCATATGTTAGTGCTATGATGGATACAACGGGCAAGCCTTCGGGGATGGCAGCAACTGCAAGGGCCAGAGCCGTTTCTACGATCAGGTAAAAATCTTTGCCCTGCAACATGCCAGTGATGATAAAAATGCAGGCAAAAGCAGCGGTGATCCACATTAATTTTTTAGAAAGCTCCAGTAGTTTTTTTTCCAGTGGTGTAACTTCCTGGTTAGCGCCATCTACCAGTTGGGTGATCTTTCCCAATTCCGTATACACGCCGGTGCCGATAACGATGGCTTTGGCATTTCCATTAACTACAGAACTGCCTTTAAAAATCAAATTGGTTTTATCGCCAAGGCTTACCTGCGTATTAAGAATGGCTGTATTTTTTTCGACCGGTAAGGATTCCCCGGTAAGTGCAGACTCGTCAATTTTAAATTGATTCGTTTCTGTTAATCTGCCATCTGCAAGCACTATATCGCCAGCTTCCAATACCAATATGTCTCCAGGTACAAGTCTTTCAGATGGCACTTCTTTAAGCGAGCCGTTCCTCCAGACCTTGCACAAGCTGACGTCCATTTCTTTTAGCGCATTCATAGAATTCCGGGCCTGTAATTCCATAAAAAATCCGAGCGCCACGGTGATAAAAAGAACGGCAATAATAGAAAAGCCTTCGATCCAATCCCTTGTAATAAATGAAAACCCGGCGGCCATTACCAACAGGAGAATGATAGGGCTTTTAAACTGCTCCAATAAAATCAGAAAAATGCTTTTTTGTTTTTGCTGCTGGTAGCTGTTTAATCCATAAGTCTTAATTCGATCATCTATCTCGTCTTCGCCCAGCCCTGTTGCCTGGTTCGCAGCGACCAGTTGTACGATTTCGTCGATATTTTTTGCATGTGCATTTTCAATGGGATATGTGGTGTTATTGGGTGTGGCCATGATTCTTTTTTTCTTCTGATGTTTTTTTTCTTTTGATGAATTTTTTTACTTCGTATCAAATAGTTGCTATAAAGCCAAATGTTACGCTGGCAACCAATTGGGAGGGCTAATGAATTATTTGGTTTGAGGTAGGCGAGACAGCCTATATAAGAATGTATCATACGGAGATTCGGGAATTGTTTCCAATGTTTCTGTAGCACTGGCTTTCACCATAAATCCCTGGCCGGGTCTCTTATTGTGGCGATATGCAAATTTGAATCCGTTACCGGCTTTTCATTTATAGCAGCAAAGGTTGCCTTGTTTAAGCATGCTAAGGGGTCTTTTCTCCACAAACCGGATCTGGCCACCTTTAAATGACTAAACGCTGCGCTAATTATTTTCTATCTTGAGCACATGAAAAACATGCTCCGCCTTTTGCTGTTGCTCGCAGTTAGTAATACTGCAATCGCCCAGGAATCCCGCCTGCTCCGTTTCCCTGCCGTTCATGGCAACCAGGTCGTTTTTACTTATGCCGGCGATTTGTACACCGTTGCCCGCAGTGGTGGCGTGGCCCGCAAAATCACCAGTGATATTGGCTACGAAATGTTCCCGCATTTTAGCCACGATGGCCGCCAGATTGCTTTTACGGGTCAGTATGATGGCAATACAGAAGTGTATACGATGCCCGCAAGTGGGGGCGTGCCCAAACGCATCACGTATACGGCCACGCTTGGCCGCGACGATGTGTCCGACCGCATGGGCCCCAATAATGTAGTGATGTGCTGGACGCCCGATGACAAAAAAGTGGTATATCGCGGCCGGGGTACGACGTTCAACACATTTAAGGGCAAACTCTACCAGGCGCCGGTATCCGGAGATTTACCGGAGGAACTACCATTTGCAGTAGCCAGTTGGTGCAGTTACAATGCCGATGGCAGCCAGCTAGCCATGAACCAGGTTTTTCGTGAATTCCGCACCTGGAAATATTATAAAGGTGGCATGGCCGATGATATTTACCTGTACGATACAAAAAGCCACATTTCGCAAAATATCACCAACAACCCGGCTCAGGATATCTTCCCGATGTACAGTGGCAACAAGGTATATTTCCTAAGCGACCGCGACCGTACTATGAACCTGTTTGCATACGATGTGGCCACAAAGGAGGTTGCCAAACTGACCGATTTTAAAACCTACGATATCAAGTTTCCATCGTTGGGCAATGATGGTATCGCTTTCGAAAACGCGGGCTTTATCTATATCTATGATTTTGGCAGTGGCAAGGCCAATAAACTGGATATCCGCCTCGAAGAGGATTTCGCCAGCGGCCGTACCAAACAAATAGATGCATCGAAATTTGTAGAAAATTATGCAGTAAGCCCGGATGGAAAGCGGGCTGTATTCAGTGCCAGGGGCGATATTTTCACCATTCCGGCTAAGAACGGCGTCACCAGAAATCTGACCCAAACCAGTGGTGCCCACGACCGAAACGTGGATTGGAGCCCCGATGGTAAATGGGTTGCGTTCATCAGCGATAAAACAGGTGAGGATGAAATTTATATCCAAAAACAGGACGGAGCCGATAGCGCCAAAGCGATTACCAAAGGCGGCGGTAGCTACAAATTCTTTCCGCTTTGGAGCCCTAACAGCAAATATGTTTTATACGGCGACCGGGCACAGAATCTTTTCTGGGTAAACGCCGCCACAGGCGTGAAAACGCTCATCATTCACAGCACCAGCAGTGAAATGTCGGATTACAGTTGGTCGCCCGATAGTAAATGGGTAGCGTATACTGAACCCGGTAAAGCCAGGGTATTTGATATCATCCGGTTATATAATATGGAAACGGCTAAAAAGATTGCAGTAACCGATAGCTGGTATTCCAGCAACCAGCCTGCCTTTAGCCCGGACGGGAAATTATTATACTTTATTTCTTCCCGGGATTTCAACCCGATCTATGGTAACACCGAATTTAACCATGTGTATGTCGATATGGACAAACCTTATTTCGTTCGTCTCTCGGCCGATACCAAAAGTGTATTTGAGAATGAGAATGACGAAGTGGTGGTAAAAGAGGATAAGAACGTGGACGAATTGACTGAGCCGGGCGCCAAAAACGAAACATTAACCGGTAACCGTAAAGCAAAACAAACATTAATGGCCAAAACACCCGCTGATACCATTAAAAAGCCCGCCGCTGAAGTAAGTAAAAATGTAGTCGTAAAAGTAGATGAAGAAGGCATGGCAGACCGGATTGAGAGCCTGCCGGTAATCGCTGGTAATTTTTACGGCATTTGTGCTGTGGCCGATGGATTGTATTACACCAACGCTTCTATTCAAAGCCCTCCAACACTGAAATTATTTAGTTTCAAAGATAAGAAAGAAATTGAGATTGGCCAGTTCAATGGATATGCTACGAGCGCTGACAACAAAAAAATATTATTCAAAAAAGGCAATGATTTTTACATGGAAGATCTTGGCAACAGTAAGATAGAACCTAAAAATAAACTCAACCTGGACGGCCTCAAAACCAACACCGACCTGCATGCAGAGTGGAGGCAGGTATTCGACGAAAGCTGGCGGCAGATGCGGGATTATTTTTATGATCCGAATATGCACGGCCTGGACTGGAAGGCGATGCACGATAAGTATGCTGTTTTATTGCCTTATGTTAATCACCGGAACGATCTTACTTATATCATCGGCGAAATGATCGGGGAACTCAGTATTGGTCATGCTTATGTAAACAGCGGAGACAGGCCCGAAGTGCCACGCATCAAAATGGGGCTGCTTGGTGCACGATTTAGCCGCGACGCCACCGGCTATTATCGTATCGATTCGATTCTTAGTGGCGAAAGCTGGGATAAGACGCTGGTTTCTCCGTTCAAAGCGCCGGGCATCAAAATAATGAAAGGTGATTATATCATTTCCATCAATGGAACCGACACTCGGAAACTGGGCAATCTCTTTCAGGCCCTGATCGGCCAGGCGGGGCAGACCATAGAACTAATGACCAATAGCAGCCCGTCTGCCAATGGTGCAAAGAAATCGCTGGTAAAACCAATTGCCGATGAGGCCGATCTATATTACCATGAATGGGTGCAGGGCAATATTACCAAAGTAACCCAGGCCAGCGGTGGTAAGATTGGATACCTGCATATTCCCGATATGGGACCCGAGGGCCTCAACCAGTTTGCGCGCTATTTCTATCCGCAACTGGATAAACAGGCACTCATCATCGACGACAGGGGTAATGGCGGTGGTAATGTAAGTCCGATGATCATCGAACGCCTGCGCAGGGAGCCGGGCCTGGCCACGATGAATCGCAACAATGAGACCGCCGGTATGAAACCTACTATGCAGATCGGTCCCAAACTATGTCTCATCGACCAATACTCAGCTTCTGATGGCGACTTGTTTCCGTATCAGTTCCAATATTATAAGATTGGACCACTGGTGGGCAAACGCACCTGGGGTGGGGTAGTGGGCATCCGTGGCAGTCTGCCATTTATAGATGGTGGCGATATGCGCAAACCTGAGTTTGCACATTTTGCAGCCGACGGCAGCAAATTCATCATCGAAGGCGACGGGGTTCATCCCGATATAGAGGTAACTAATGATCCCTACCAGGAATATAATGGAAATGATGCCCAGCTGAGCCGGGCCATTAGCGAACTATTACAGAAATTGAAAGAGCCGGGCGCGAAGGGTGTACCGCCCATTCCTGCGTTCCCGGATAAGAGTGGGAAGTAAGGAATGTGCTAATATGCCAATTAGCTAATTAGCTGATTGGCATATTCGGGGTACTTCCTGCAATTATAGTCTGGTGCGTTATCAATCTGTCTGTATCATTATCGCATTACCACATTGGCAAATTAGCTGATTGGCACATTTCGGGTACCTGCTGCAATTATAGACTGGTGCGTTATCAATCTGTCTGTAGCATTATCACATTACTACATTGGCTAATTAGCTAATTGGCACATTAGCACATCTTTACTTCGCAAGTGATTTTAGTAGCTGCAACTCTTTAATGATCGTATCTATTTGTTGCTGTTGGCTTTCAATTTTTTTATTTTGTTCATTAATAATCCATTGTTGTTCCTGCATGGCTTTTACAAGGGGTACAACAAACTCAGCGTACCGCAACCCGTATTGGCCATTTACATTTTGCGGCACGTCAATGGCACTAAAATCATAGCCAACAGCCTTTGCCACAGCTTCAACCTCCTGCGCTATAAAACCTGAATAGTTTTTATTTTCCATACCACTGTTTATTGCCAGCAGGCTTGAATCTGGCAGGTGTAAATTCTCTTGTAGCCCCTTGTAGTTTAGGTTATAAGTAACGGGCCGCAGTTTCAGGATAAAGTCCAGGCCTTTTACATTTTCCTGTATATTTTTCTTATACCGGCCATCACTAACATTAGACCATGGCTGGTAACCGCCGATACTCGTTGAAAATATACTCCCCACACGAACCTGGTTATCTGCTGTAACGGATGCATTGCTGCCCAGGGCCATGGAGTTAAAATAATTACCAGTGCTATTGGCATTATAGCCTACAAAAGTGCAGTTGGAGTTATTGGTTAGGTTATGGCCCGCATTGTAGCCAAGTGCTACATTCTGGCTGCCATTTGTATTTTGATCCAAAGACCTGGAGCCAATGGCAGTATTATATTGCCCGCTGAGATTCGCACTGGCTGCACCGAGACCCATAGCAGTATTGTCACGTCCGTCAGTATTACTTTGTAATGCATCCAGCCCTACTGCGGTATTAAAAAAACCTGTTGTATTTGCATAAAGCGAGGCACCACCAACTGCTGTATTATATAAGCCTTTAGTATTGAAATACATAGAAGATTCACCTATTGCGGTGTTATGGGTTCCTTCATCATTATTGATATTGGCACCTGTTCCGTTGTTGAACAGCGCCGATGCACCAATAGCTGTATTAGATCTTCCGTCATAATTAGAGTATAGTGCTTGCGTGCCTAAAGCAGTATTGTAACTTCCAAATGTATTTCTGTAAAGTGCTTTTGAACCGACGGCTGTGTTTTTTGTTGCATCTGCTGATGCTGTGGCGCCAAGGCCATTGTAGAACAACGCTGAATCGCCTACCGCTACGAGGTTACTGCGGCTGGTGTTATTCTGTAGCGCATTAGCACCAATGGCTACATTAGCATTTCCGGTAATATTTAGTCCCAGCGAAAAATAGCCCAGGGCTGTATTGTTGTTGGCCAAAGTTACCGATGAAAGAGACTGTTCCCCAATCCCGGTATTGTTGCTGCCGCTTATATTATCGTACAATGCAAACGGACCCATAGCGGTATTGTTAATCCCGGATTGATTGAATTGGAGGGCACTGGTTCCAACGGCTGTGTTCTGCACTCCGGTTGTGTTAGAATCAAGTGTATTATACCCGATAGCGGTATTGGAATACCCGGTTCTGTTGGCGTAGAGCGCTTTTGAACCTACGGCTGTATTCCAGGTGCCTTGATACGAAGTGGTTGCCCCCACGCCGTTATTGTACATGGCAGAGTCGCCGATGGCCACCAGGTTGGATTTTACTGTGTTATTGTATAATGCAGAATAACCCAGGCCAGTGTTTTGATTGCCAGTAGTGTTAGAAAATAAAGCCCTGCGACCGATGGCTGTATTGCTGTTACCTGATTTATTGGAGTATAGGGCCGCACCGCCAATTGCTGTATTAAACAAGCCCACGCTATCGTTAAAAAGAGCTGAAGTGCCCATGGCAGTATTATAATCTCCTTTTATATGGCTGTACATGCTCAGGGAACCCACTGCTGTATTTTGACTACCACTTTTATTCACGCGCAAGGCCCCGACACCGATTGCGATATTGTTAAGTCCCGAATCATTATCGTGGAGCGAGAAGTTTCCCATGGCTGTGTTTTGATAGCCGAAAGAATTGGAAAATAGTGCCTGGGCACCGATAGCAATATTATGATAGGCTGCACCCTCAACAGCATTATTATACAATGCGGAATCCCCAATGGCTATTGTATAATAGTGGCTGGTACTTTTTGCCAGGGCGGCGGTACCTATAGCAATGTTTCCAATGGATTGGCTATTTAGTTTCTTTCCGGCATCCACACCGAACAGGTAATTATGTTTGGCCGAATCGAGCATGCCTGCATAATGATTATTGAGCCTGAACATTAAAGGCCTGTCATCTGTTGTACCGATAAAATGGATGGCTGGATCCGTACCGGCATTGCCCGTCAGCCTCCAGTTGTTTCCACTGTTTTCTACCTGTGTCCATGCGCTGCCATTGTGAAACCAAAAACTGCTCGTAGTGGTATCGTATAACATCAGGCCTTTAGCAGGGCTGGCGATTGCAATACGGCTGATAGATGACGTACGCGGTACCAATATTCCCTTGTCACTTGCCTTAAGTTCCAATAATGCGCTGGCGTCGGGAGCGGTAGTGCCAATTCCAATACTTTGAGAATTTGCAATAATCGTTGTGCCTGCAAAAGCGATAAAAAAGTAAATTTTTTTCATGATCAAAATTTTATTGTTGATTCATTTTTAAACGTGCGCTCACCGATTTCTCCTTCTTCCAAAAGCCGATCTGATGCCGGGCCAGCTAATGGCCACAATCGTAATCGCACAAACCGACAATATGCCAAGAATAAATGCCATCAGGATGTTTTTTACTAAGTTGATTGAAAGAACGCGCAGCGCTGGCAGTCATTTAGTGAGTAGCAGAATACAAGATTGACCGGCGGGAACTGTTTATCAGCGATCCGCATTTATTTGTCGGGCTACCCGGTTTTAATACGGATGGTAACCGTAGTGCCGGAAGGCTGCCCGTTTTCTGAAAGGTCTGTGAAAATGATTGGATCAGTAGCTGGGGATTCGTTGAAATCGCTCAACCGCTGCCGGGTAATAGCCAGTGCTTTGGATAAATGGCCTTCCGGAAAGGAATGATAACTGGCTGCAGCCCTTAAACGCCCAACGCCGTTATCTGTTATTTCGAAAATAAGCCAGTCGTTATCGCCATGTACCGAAAGGGTAATCTGTTTTTCACCTTCCTTGCTGCTAAAGCCATGCCAGAGGGCGTTTTCAACAAAGGGCTGGAAGATAAATGGCGGGATTTTTATCTCTTCAACAAACAGTTTCTGATCCAATGATTCAGCATAATTTACTTCCATATTCAGCCGTAATTTTTCGAGATCCACATAGAGACGGAGTGAATACAACTCCTTCTCCAGGCTGATGAGGTTCGTGTCTGAATTTTCAAATACCTGCCTTAGTAAGCGGGCAAATTTGCTGATGTACTGGCTGGCCATACTACTCTGATTGTTGATAATCAGCGATTGTATGGAGTTGAGCGCATTGTGAATAAAGTGGGGGTTCATCTGCGCTTTCAACGCTTTCATCCGCAGGTCGCGCAACTGCGTTTTCATATCGGATTTTATTTTCATTTGCCGGAGGCGGTTTCTGAAAATAGCCAGGAGGAAAGCCGACGCGGCGAGTACCAGCGCGACCCGGAACCACCAGGTTTCCCAAAAGGGCTTTGTAATACGGAATGAGAAAATGGCGGCAGGGCTCCATTCAAAACCCCTGATACGGGACCGCACTTCAAAACGGTATGCATCAGGCAAGAGTTGGTTGAACGAAACGATGTTACTGGCCATTGGGCTGCTCCATGTAGTATCTGCAGGTATAAGCCGGTACGAATATTCCAGCAATGAATGGTCATTGAATTGGATGCCATTAAAAACGATACTGATGGTATTTTGAAGATGATTCAGTGTCGGATTGACGGGTAGTTGGCGGTAGCTCGTTACAGAATCGGCCAGCAATGACCAGTTTACAGGCTGGTTAAATAACAGGATTTTCTCAATGGAAGTGGTGGTGGTAGTATTGGGTACATTGGTTTTTGTGGCATCAAAAACAATCAGCTTATTATTGCTGTTCATCCACATATCGTTGTGAATGCCATAGCTGAGTTTTGCAAATGAAAATGCAGTGGCAGCACAGGATTCTGGAATTTCAAAATCGTGCCGCAGCCATTTGTTATCCTGGCTTTTTTGCAAAAGCACCATGCCTTTTGTAGTGGCCAGCCATATTTTATTATTCTGGTCTACAGAAATAGCCAGTACATAGTTTCCTGGGAATCCATCCTTATCTGTAATGGTCTCCAGCAGGCGGAGTGGCATATCATCCTGCCATTCATATTTAAAAATTCCCCGACCTGCCACAACAGTCCACAAGATTGTGCCTTTGTTTCCTTCAGTCGCCATAACTGTAAATGCCATGCTGAGATCGATATCTTCTTCCAGTTGGAGAATCGTTCCTTTAGAATTGATCATGCAGGCACCGCTTTCGAGGGTTTGCACCAGGAGGCTTTTATGGAATTCGGTAGTTATAACCCTGGACGGCATGGGAATAAACTGATGGTTATTGGGCGAAAAGAAGGTATCCAGCTTTTTATCAGTTCCTGAAAAAAGCACAGAGTCTCCGCAAACAAAGAGTTGCCGGGTGGGTGAGTAGTAAGCTAGTCCTCTAAAGGTCTTGTTGCTTGCCGGAGCAATCGAAGTAAGGTTTTTAAGATGGCCTTCGTGCAAGCCGTAGAGGCCGCCATTCCTGGTAGTAAACCACATGTGACCATCAGCATCAGATATGTGATAATCTATAAAATCTCCGGGTGTTTGCAGTCGCATTTTCGCAATAACTTCGGGCATTACGCCAGGCAAACTACCTGGCTTTATCAAGAGTAAGGAACCATTTTCGCCCGACACCAATATGCTGCCACCAGGAGTGACAAAGCAATTTCTAAGGGTGCCGATTTGCTTAAACTCAGGCAATGCATAGGTTGTATAAGGTACGGCTGTGTATTTTGATAAACCCTGAAATGCCGCCACCCAGATATTATGTTCGCGGTCTTCTAAAAAACCAGACACCAGGTTGAACGAGAGTGGCAAGTGCTGGTAGTTTGTTTGTGCACCATTTTGCAGGGCCATAAATACACCATCCTCCTCAGTGCCAAACCAAAAACGGCCGCTATTATCCAGGAAGGAACAGTAAGTGTATTTACTACTTAATGAATCCCTGAACAACAATGCTGATTGGCCATTTGCCAGGCGCTGTAGTTTTTTATGTGTGCCAACATAAATAGTATCATTTTTTTCATATATCCCCGTGAGAATGGCGGTATTGCTATCGGCTGTAATTAACACCTGCCAGGGACCGCCGGGTTTTTGAAAGACCAGTTTGCGACTATTATAACTGATATAGATACCCTGTTTTGTGACGATAAGGTTACTTACCGCCATACCGCCCGATCCCGGAAACAGGATTATTTTATTCCACTGCTGATTACGGAATTCGTACACCCCTTTATCTGTGCTAGCCCAAAGCTGCCCGTTCGGGCTCTCTGCAAAGCCGCTTACAAATTTTATTTTTTGCCGATCATCCACAGGATAGGTAATGCAACTGTCACCTTGCAACGCTGCCATACCTGCCCGGGTGCCGATCCATAGCTGGTGGTGGCGGTCTTCATAAATCCTGTCTATCAGTAATGATGGCAAGCCCTGCCTCAGACCATAGGTTGAGAATACTTTTCCGTCGAAGCGATTAAGTCCGTTCGGGGTACCCAACCACAGATAGCCGTAACTGTCCTGGTAAGCAGTAAAAATATTGTTATCGCTAAGTCCGTCTGCCGTGCTGTACAGGCGGGTGGTAAAAGTTTGTGCCCGCAGATTGCCGGCAGCTATAAGAAATATCGCTACAATGATGTTCGTTGTGAGTTGATTGCATCGCCACATCAGGCTTTCAGGATTTTAAGAAGTGCATCTTTATTGCTGCGGGATACTTCGATTGCTTCATCATTATCCATTACCACGCTGCCGCCATCACCCCTTTTATACATTTTCAGGTGTGCCAGGTTTACGAGGTAGGAGCGGTGAATCCTGAAAAAGTTTTGGCCTTCCAGCAATTCTGCATAATAACCCAGTGTGAAGCTGGATACTATTTTCTGCCCATCTAACAGGTGAAACGTTGTGTAATTACTTATCGCCTGGCAGTAAATAATGGCTGCTATCGCCACGAACAATAATCCTTCGGCGGTCGGGATAGATATTTTGTCTGGCACCTTGTGCGTAGCAGTTAACTGCTGTAAAATTTTTACCTGGCTATCAAGTGTCTGTTGCTGGTTTTCGATGCGATGTAGTGATTTTATTACCGCTGTCTTGAATTCCGCTTCATCCAGCGGCTTCATCAGATAATCCATAGCGCTATACTTGAATGCCTTTATTGCAAACTCATTGTAAGCGGTTGTAAAAATAATGCCGAAGTTGAGATCTGTGGTTTTATCCAGCAGGTCAAATCCTGTTTCCCCGCGCATTTGTACGTCGAGGAATACCAGGGCCGGAAGCTGTTGCCGGATCTGCTGAACAGCTTCCGACACGGTCGCTGCTTCTTCAACAGCCAAGGCTGGAAAATGCCGGGCAAGGAGTTGGCGGATTAGTGAGCGGCTCTGAAGTTCGTCATCAACCACCAAAATATGGGTATCGGAAGCCATCTGATTTTAAAGTTTGCGGGTTGTAATTGTAGCAGGTTGGTGGTTGAAATTACAAAATGCAGTGGGTAAAACCAATTGCCGGGCGCCGGCTAACCTCTAATATGGAAGTCATGAGAACTGGCAGCCCCCGTTTTTGGCCGATGATAGGTTTATAGGGTTGCATTGCGATGTTATCTGATTGCTCCTCAATTTGATTCTGTTAAACTCCTGAGCATTGTTGGTAAAGTTGGCATCAACAAAAAATCTCTTTTCTAAAAAATAATTCAAACGTTTGTTTTAATTCAAACGTTTGTTTTAAGTTTGCGACTTCAAATAATTGTTATGGAATTTACCGACAAACAAATACATATTCTGGAAACGGCGGAGAAGTTGTTCGCCGACAAGGGTTTTGAGGGAACATCAGTCCGGGAAATTGCCAAAGAAACCAATATGAACCTCGCCGCTATTTCCTATCATTTTGGATCCAAAGAGAAATTGATGGAGGCCATTTTTAACTACCGGATCAACAATACCTGGTTTGCCGTAAAATCACTGGTAAGTGGTAAAGGTATTTCTCCCGTAAAAAAAATAGAATTGTTGATTGACTCTGTCATTGATAAAATTTCAGAAAAAGAATGTTTTCACCGGATCATGGTGCGGCAGCAAATTTTGGCAAAAGATGATTTGGTATCCAGGCTCATCACCGAATCGAGGGTGCGGAATATCCAACTCCTCAACGAAATCGTACAGGAAGGGCAGGACCAAAAATTGTTTAAAAAGAAAGTAGATACCCCATTGCTCATCATTACGATGATCGGTACGATTTACCAGATGATGAATACCCAGGATTTTTACCGGCAGGCCAATAAGCTGGAAAGCCTTGAGGATGCTGCATTCCAGGTGCATATCAGACGTGTTCTGAAAATTCATTTAAAAACTTTGTTCAAAACCATACTCACCAATGAAGCGTAATTTTTTTAATACAAAATGGCTACTTTCAGCTGTTCTTTTGGCGGGCACGACGCTTGTTTCCAAAGCACAAAATGTTCGTTCCATTACTGCCAAAGAAGCGGTGCAATTAAGCCTGCAAAACAACAAGCAACTAAAAATAGCCAAAGCACGCATAGACGAAGCGACCGCTAATGTGCAGGAGGCTGAAGATCGAAGGCTTCCCGAAGCCAGTGCTACTGCCATGTATATTTTACTGAAAACCCCTGGAGTGGACCTTAAAATAAAAACGGGCAGCGACAGCAGTGGGAGCAAACCATCATCATCTCATTCATTTTCTTCGGTAGCAGTTACCATGGTGAATGCCTCCTTGCCCATCTATGCCGGCGGCCAGATCAAGTATGGCATCGAATCCGCACGTTACCTTGCTGAGGCGAGAAA
Source organism: Chitinophagaceae bacterium (assembly GCA_039925965.1). Lineage (GTDB taxonomy): Bacteria > Bacteroidota > Bacteroidia > Chitinophagales > Chitinophagaceae > JAZKFT01. The sequence goes on along the minus strand of JBDSXW010000050.1, from coordinate 11,785 downwards.
CCTGGACGCCGAATACGATAAATCCGGGGTGGTTCAAAACACGCTGAATGCCTGCCGCAATCTTTTCAAAGCCAGCCAAACGGTAAGCCTGGTGCAGGAGAACCTGAAGCAGGAGCAGGAAAGGGTGAAGCAATTTACCAACCTGGAAAAAAATGGTTTGCTGGCCCGCAACGATCTATTAAAGGCTTCGCTGCAAACCTCCAATGTAGAGCTGGCGCTGTTGGAAGCGCAAAATAACCTCAATATCGCCAACGTAAATATGGACCTGATGCTGGGACTGCCTGAAACGACAAAACTGGAAATAGATACTACGGGCTTCAAAGTAACTTTCGATAATAAAGGACTTGCCGAATGGGAGCAGTTGGCTTTTGACAACCGTAAAGACATTGCATCCCTGCAGCAGCAGAAGAAAGCCACCGATGCCAATTTGAAAGCGATCAATGGCGAACGCATGCCGACAGTGGCTTTGACCGGCGGTTATATAAGTGCTTATCTCCAGAATATCGCGACCATAACCAACGCTATTAATCTGGGAGTAACTGCTAAATACAGCATCAGTACGCTTTGGAAAAACAAAGCAAAGATGACCAAGGCCAAAGCACAGCAAGACCAACTGGTATATACCCAGGAAATGCTGGATGAAAATATCAGAATGGAGATCACTAAAGCCTATGAAGATTATTTCCTGCTGCAGAAGAAAATAGAAGTATATGGCCGGGCCATTGAACAGGCAGACGAAAATTATAAAATAACAAAGAATAAGTATAACAACGGACTGGCCACGCTTACAGAGCTGCTGGATGCAGACCTGGCCGAACTCAGGGCGAAATTGAACCAATCACTGGCCCGCGCGGATGTGGCCCTGGCCTATGTTCAATTACAAAAGAGCGCCGGCGTGCTTACGCAGAATTTTTAATCCGTTGCGATAGACAATCAGGGCCCAAAAACGTATCATAATCAACCACCAACTATCCAAAATAATAAATAGTATACATCATGGAAGCAATCGAAAAACAAACAACTGAACCCGTCACCGTACCAGCTGAAACAGCACCGCCTGTAAAGAAAAAGAACTATAAATTTCTTATCGGGTTTATTATAATGCTCATAGCAGGCGGCGTCTTTGGCTATACCAAATACCAGCATTCACTAAAACATGAAGATACCGATGATGCACAAATTGACGGTAATATCAGCCTCGTTATTCCCCGTGTGTCCGGTTATGTAACGGATGTAAGGGTAAAAGACAACCAGTTTGTAAAAAAAGGGGATACCCTGCTGGTGCTCGATGACCGTGACCTGAAGATAAAATTGGAGCAGGCCGAAGCTGCATTGGAAATAGCACAAAGTAACCTCGGCGTGGCACAGTCTGCCACCAGTACTTCACAAACCAGTGTGGCTGCAGCCCAAACTGGTATTTTGGTAGCTGATGCCCAAATTGACGCAGCTAAAATAAAAGTAAAGCGTACTGCCGACGACTATGAGCGTTATGCCAACCTGATCAAGGACCATAGCATTACGCAGCAACAATACGACCAGGCATTGGCAGAAAAGGAAACAGCGGAAAAACAGCTGATTATTTTGCAGGAACAACGAAAAACGACGGTGGCACAAACCAATGTGGCGGCTTCGCAAAGCAAAACTACCGGCACTCAAACCGGCGTTGCCAATGCCACGATCCACCAAAAAGTGGCGGATGTGGATGCTGCCAAACTGAACCTTTCATACGCCGTAATTACCGCACCCACCGATGGAATTGTTTCCAAAGTGACCATGCAGACCGGCCAGTATATTCAACAGGGTCAATCGCTATTCAATGTGGTGCTGAGCAACGATGTATGGGTAGTAGCCAACTTTAAAGAAACCCAGTTCGATAAGATGCGGATCGGTCAAAAAGTAGTGATCACTGCGGATGCCTTCCCGGGTCATGAATTTGAAGCGACGCTCACTTCTTTCTCTCCCGCCACCGGCTCTAGGTTTGCCTTGTTGCCTCCGGACAATGCCTCTGGCAACTTTGTAAAAACCGTGCAACGCCTGCCCGTAAAAATTGAATTCAGCAATGCCACCGATTCGTTGGTAAAACAGTTGAGGCCCGGCATGAACGTAGGCGTCGACGTGCATTTGAATTAAGAACGTTTTGCGCTTGGCCGCAGCTGTTCACTGGTTCACGGGTTTGCAAGTTTACGAGTTCACAAGTTCATATTAGACTGGTGAACGCTAATACTGGTCATCTGCTAAAATCTGTGTTTAGACGGGTTGGCTTACTTCTACGCCGTTGAACTGAAAACACTGCGCTAAGCGACCCTGCGTTCACAACACCTTCAACCTCAATTTATGAGCAATCAAAATCCACTACTGGTCAATCAGAACTCATTAGTAGAATACGGCAGTCGCCGGGTGATTATCACCATCACAGCTATCATGTGTGCCCTGCTGGAGATCGTTGATACCACCATTGTAAACGTAGCCCTTGATCAGATGAAGGGTAACCTTGGCGCCACATTAAATGAAATTGGGTGGGTAGTTACAGCTTATGCAATTGGTAATGTAATCATCGTACCGATGACCAGTTGGCTGTCGCAGCAATTTGGCCGGCGTAATTATTTTGCGGCTTCCATCATTCTTTTTACAATTTGTTCCTTTCTATGTGGTAATGCCACAACCCTGTGGGAGCTTGTACTTTTCCGGTTTATCCAGGGTTTAGGTGGTGGTGCTTTGTTGGTAACATCTCAAACAATCATCACTGAAAGTTACCCGCCCGAAAAAAGGGGTATGGCCCAGGCTATTTACGGTTTAGGCATCATTGTTGGCCCAACACTCGGCCCTCCGCTTGGTGGTTACATCGTGTATCATGCAAGCTGGCCTTTAATCTTTTACATCAATATTCCTATCGGTATCATTGCCACAATGCTCACGATAAAATTTGTGCGCAGTCCTAAATATGGTAATAAAAAATCGGGTAAAGAGATAGACTGGCTGGGCATAGGGTTGCTGGCACTCGCCGTTGGTTCGCTGCAGTACGTGTTGGAAAAAGGCCAGGAGGATGATTGGTTTAACAATGCCCTGATACTGGGCCTGGCTATAACTGCAGTATTTTCGCTATATTTCTTTATTTGGCGGGAAATGACTGTTAAAAATCCCATTGTTGAATTGAGGGTTTTAAAGAACGCCAACCTGAAAGTGGGCACCATTCTTTCTTTTGTGCTTGGCTTCGGCCTGTATGGTACTACGTTTATCATCCCGCTTTATACCCAGGCCAATCTTGGCTGGAATGCCCAACAGGCGGGAATGTTGCTGATACCTGCTTCGCTCACTACCGCTTTTCTAATGCCGGTAATTGGCAAAGTACTCACCAAGGGCGTGTCAACACAATACCTGGTGGCCATTGGCATGCTGTTATTTGCAGCGTTCTGTTTTTGGGGCTATAAAATTATTACACCTAACACAAGTAAAGACGATTTCTTCTGGATGCTGATTATGAGAGGCGTCGCCATGCCGTTTGTGTTCATCCCAATTACGGCGCTGGCCCTGGCGTCACTAAAAGGAATTGAAATAGGGCAGGGGGCAGCTTTTACCGGCATGATGCGGCAGCTCGGTGGTTCCTTCGGTATTGCCATCATAACCACAATTATGAGCCGGAATGGGATTAAACACCAGGCTGATATCGGCAGCCATCTGCAAGCCACCGATCCAATTGTACAAACAAGGCTGGCGGGCATGCAACACATGTTTGTGGGCAAAGGCCTGAGCACCGATGCAGCCGCACAAAGCGGTTATAAGCTAATGGAATTAAATGTGTTGAAACAGGCTTCGGTACTAAGTTATATGGATGTGTTCATGTTCGTCGGGATCATTTTTCTGATATGTGTGCCATTTGTCTTGCTTACTAAAAATAAAAAGAAAGCAAAAATCGACCTTGCTACAGCGATGCACTAAATGTTGTGCGGATGGATGGATGGATGGAGCAAGGGTGCATTTAAAATTGTCGTTTTTCAACATTGACCATATAATTAAAAGACTATGGGGAAGAACCCTTCAAGGGCCAGGGGGCTAAAAAAAGCTGTCACAATTTTAAATTCGAGCTGGAAAAATTATTTCACCGGCAAGTCCTCCTCCGGCCTTACCTTCGCTGCCCTTATTAAACCCATCGTGCCGTAACACGATAACAAATGCTGGCTCCCTAAAGCCAGGTTTACTACAAACCAGCCCAGCTTCCACAGGCATCAGGGTTTGTTATCCGGCACATCACATCTAAAATTTAGTGTCCGGTATGAAATTATCCCAGTTCCGATTCGATCTACCCCTCAACCTCATTGCCCAAAACCCAACCAAGAAAAGAGAAGATAGCCGAATGATGGTCATTGACCGGAAGACCGGCAATATGGACAATAAGAATTTTCGCGATATTCTTGATTATTACGACGATAAAGACGTTTTTGTAGTTAATAATACCAAGGTTTTTCCCGCCCGCATGTATGGTCGTAAAGAAAAAACCGGCGCTAAAATTGAAGTATTCCTGCTGCGTGAACTCAACAAGCCCAATCGGCTTTGGGATGTAATCGTGGACCCCGCTCGTAAGATCCGCGTGGGTAATAAATTATATTTCGGAGAGAATGACGAACTGGTAGCCGAAGTAATTGACAATACTACCAGCCGCGGCCGTACAATCCGTTTTTTGTGGGATGATAGCGATGAAGCCTTCCGTAATATGCTGGATTTTTTAGGTGAAACACCATTACCCAAGTACATAAAACGTACCCCCGATGCGGAAGATAAGGAACGCTACCAAACGGTATACGCCAAACATGAAGGGGCGGTAGCTGCGCCAACAGCTGGTCTCCATTTTAGCGAACAATTGATTAAACGTTGCGAAATAAAAGGCATCCGTTTTGCCGAAGTAACCCTGCATACCGGCCTCGGAACTTTCCGCCCCATAGAAGTGGAAGACCTGAGCAAACATAAAATGGATGCAGAGTATTACCGGATCGACGAAGCCGCCTGCCGCATCGTGAACAAGGCGAAAGAAGGGCATCATCGTATTTGCTCCATCGGCACCACCACCATGCGTTGCATGGAAACATCTTTCAGCGCCGAAAAACTGCTGAAACCTTCCGAAGGCTGGACCAACCACTTTATCCACCCGCCGTATAACTTTAATGTGGCCGATAGCCTGGTGACTAACTTCCATTTGCCGAAAACCAGCCTTCTCATAATGGCCTGTGCCTTCGCCGGTTACGACCTGATTATGGAAGCCTATAAAAAAGCAATCAAAGACAAATACCGTTTCTTTACTTATGGAGACGCGATGTTGATCATCTGACAACTACTTCTATTTTTTATACAAAAGCCATCCTTGTTTCACGGATGGCTTTTTCGTTGGGGGCGCCCCAATATTGTATCAATGTAAATGTGGCTTCCGATGGAATTATTTGTTTTTGTCTATCATTTCTCGTCGCCACCTATCTGTATTTTTTGCCAGGGAAGATTTTGCAATGCCTTTCAATTGTTAACTGGTGGATGCCTTTTCAAAGTCTCCGGCTGGCGCGTCGAATGTCTTAAGATACCCTTCAATTATTGCCAATAAAAATTCGAACTGTGTTTCGCGATATCCTTGGTATTGTTACCAATTTTTCTTTTATCATCAATGCTAACCTCACCATTGCCATGATACCTGTTTATCATGTAATTTAAACAAAAGGACATGACCAGGTATTGCTTTTAAAGCCATTTTACACGGCTAGATTAAAAGCCCCAAAGGTTGGTGCCTGAAATCAGGAATTGCCTTTCCCAACCTATTTCACCTCCTTTAACAAGATCGTATACACGGGCAAATGATCACTATAGCCATTAATATATTTATCGCCGGCCCAGGAACGGTGTGGCGTGCCTTTATAGGGCCCCGATTGGGTGATCAGAAAGTCGCGGTAAAAAATTTGCGGTTTGGTAAAAAACCAGCCTTCCTGAGACTGGTTCAGCAGTGGGTAGGAGACCATGATTTGGTCGAACAGGTTCCATTTGCCATTAAAGGCCAGGGTGCCAAATCCTTTTTTATGAATTTCGGCGAAAGGATTAAACAAATCGGTAGGCCCTGCTTTTGCTGCTTCGGCAACGGCCCTCAAACCCTTCACTACGCCTGCGCTTGAAGGATCGTCATTCAGGTCGCCCATCACAAATATTTTAGCCCCTGGCTCTGTGGCCTGGATGCTATCGAATATTGCCCGGCATGCTTTTCCGGCGGCAATCCGGAGCGGACGCGTTTCCTCTTCTCCGTCAGCCGTGGCCATATCTCCGCCTAAATCGCTACCAGTGGCTGCGTCACCCATATATCGCTGATTACTATTTGAGCCGGTTCCACCACGGTCGTTGGTGCTGCTGGCGATGGCGCCGCTGCGGCCGCGGTTTGCGCTTCTATACGAGGACTCCTTGCTTCCCTGGTCGTAATTATTTCCGCCACCACTCCGGCTTGGCCAGTGGTTTACGAGTATATGAATTATTTCGCCATTCAAAAGGCCTTTCACATACAATATATCCCTTGTGGGCCAGTTGGAGGGTAGCGTAACATGATGTGGCGATTTTGACACCACCCTGAAATACTTTGGATTGTATAATAATGCCACATCGATTCCCCTGCCATCGGGTGAATCAAACTGAACGTACTGGTAACCCCGTTCGGATAAGGAGTCGCTTAATATAAGGTCGGTGAGTACCGTATCATTTTCTATTTCGGCCACCCCGAGTATCGCCAGCCCGTCAGGGTTTATATCTGTCCCGATCTGCGAAATCGCCCTGGCCATATTGTTGATCTTCCTGTTATAAACCGCGGTATTGTAATGTTTCGGGGCCCCGGGCGTAAATTCATTGTCATCTATCAATGGATTGTGAATCGTGTCGAAAAGATTCTCCAGGTTGTAAAACCCTACAAGGGCCGAAACATATTCCGGCTTTGCAGCATTTGGAATCCCGGCAATTTGACCGTTACAGAAAAAATAGCCGGGTAAAAAAACGATAAAAAGCACCAGGATCTTATTCATAATTTTGGTTAAAGAAGTGTAAATGAATCTGCAAACTTCTTCTTTCTTACCGGATTTTGAGTCAGGTTCTCACAAAGAAATTCTCGCAGCCATTTTCGGAAGTTTTAATTTGTATGGCTATTTTAAACCTAAAATGGCATTAGTTTTGCTATTGTCGGAACCCGGTCACCCTTACCAAATGTTAAAATTTGTGCCGTTTTTTAACAATTGACCATCGTCGGGTTTGCCTCCTTGACCTAAAAAGCAGAGATTTGCACGAATTCGGAACAAACAGGTACCCTAATTTTCGCCGCTTTAAATGTTATGTAATGAAAAAAATTCTTCTTGTTGCAATAGTTGTTTTTAGCATCCTCACTGTGACCAATGCTGGTAATACTGGCGAGTCCTATGTTGATCGCTATAAGCGCTTTGCTATTGAACTGATGACGAAGAGCGGCATTCCGGCAAGCATCACCCTGGCTATTGCCCTGGTGGAAAGTGGCGGCGGCACCAGCAGGATCTGCAAAAAACTGAATAATCATTTTGGTGTTCGTGGTCGTAATTCCGGTATTATAAGATCTACTTACAAGGAATATGAAAGCGTCGAAGCCGCTTACCTCGATTTTATAAGAATGATCTCCGTAAAGAAGTTTTATAACAAATTAAAAGATTCCAAAGACGTGTCGAAATGGATCGCTGCGTTGTCGAAAAGTGGTTATAGCGAAGTACCGGCCGTTTGGTCTAAAAAAATATTCTCAACCATTTCACAATATAACCTCACAGTGTACGATAAGGAATAATGTATTATTGCATACATGAAAAAGGAAGAGAAAAAGTTATTCTGGTTTGGTTTACTGGCGCTGGCAGGAACTTTACTGGTCTCTTTCGTTCCTACACGTTTTCATATTTTTAGCTACGGCTTTCGGGAAGTTGATTTTGTTAGCGACATCAAAAAGCCATCTGCACCGGGCGATCAACCCTCTATAGTTAAAGATTCTACGCCCGTACTGGTGGATACGACCAAGCCCGATTTCCTCGCGTACAAAGACATCATCAACTACCAGTATGGTAATAACCAGCCCATTGAAAAGTTTATCAGGGCCCTCCGGCAACTGAAGCTGGGGAAACGCAAAACGGTAAGGATTGCTTATTTCGGAGATAGTTTTATCGAAGGCGATATGCTCACCATGGACTTGCGGAGCCTGCTACAGACCAACTTTGGCGGTGAGGGAGTTGGGTTCGTTCCGTTCATGTCGGTGGGTGCGGGCATCCGGCAGTCCATCACCCATACTTTCTCCCATAATTGGGACGATCTTAATTTTAAAGGCGAAGGTGATAAAAGCAGGGTTTTCATTTCTGGTCATAACTATGCGGCTCAGCAAAACGCCAATGTAAGCTATCGCGTACCAGATCGATTGATGCCTGGTACCTTTAAAAAAGTGTACCTCCTTCACCAAAGCCCTGAAGGCGCCCATGTTTCCATCAACGATAGTAGTGTACAATTGCCGGCGGCCGCGGTAGTTACTAAGACACTTGTAGACACAGCTGTGGATCATCTGCGTGCGTCCTTTTACCCAGGAAATAGTACTTTCTACGGATTTAGCTTTGAATCAGACGCCGGCGTGATACTCGATAACTTTTCCTTCCGGGGCATTAGCGGAACTGAATATGAGAAATTTTCCACCGGTTATCTTTCAGAAATAAATGAGGTAACTCCTTACGATCTCATCGTGTTTCAATTTGGACCTAACCTCCTGTTTAATCCTGACATGACCAATTTTAAGTACTACGAGAAACCGATTGCCAAAGCCTTTCAACAATTCAATTCTGCCTTTCCACAAGCTGACATTTTATTAGTAAGTACCGGCGATAAGGCGTTCAGGTACGATGGGAGCTATAAAACGGCAAAAGGAGTGATCCCACTGCTGAATAACCAACAACAAATAGCTGTGGCGTCAGGCGTAAACTTTTGGAATCTCTTTCTCAATATGGGTGGCGAAAACTCAATGGTCACTTGGGTGGAAGGCAGTCCCAAAATGGCTAATGTGGACTACACGCACGTAAACTGGAAAGGAGGAAAAAAAATTGCAGAAATGCTTTACAATACGATTATGCATGCATATCAAACAAACAGGCAGTAAGCTGAAAAGCGCTTTATTGACATTGGGTAGCTGTCTTTTCTGGGTAATGGTATTTGCGCAGCCCTTAAAAAATGAAGCAAGGCTAAGTATCAATAATTACAGTAATGAAATTGGCAATAAGGAGCTGCTGACACCGCTTTTTCAAAGGCTGAACAAGTGTAATGAGCCCAGTTGCCTGCTATCAGTATTGCATCTAGGCGACTCCCATATTAAATCAAAGTTCTACAGCCGCGCAATGGAATCCCAGCTGAATATTCTCTTTAACCAGGTGGGGCATGTGTACCGGGTCAATGATAGCACTACTGGTCGCAAAACCTATTTCTTCAACCTCGAAGAATATGCTGTGATCGGCACCAGGTTCGAGAACTATTATGATTCTCCCTTATTAATGAATTACCTGGTAGCCAACCAACCCGATCTGGTGATCGTATCGCTGGGCACCAACGATGCCTATAGTGGTATTGCTATCGATGAAATGAACGCACAGATGAAGGCGCTTATCCAATTGATAAGGACCAATTCGCCGAAAAGCCTGTTGCTTTTTACTACCCCACCAGATGAGCTCAAGTATATACCCTCCAGGGACGGGGCCGACCGGCTGGAACTGGTGCGGCAAAACATTATGCAGAACTGCATCACTGATAGCATTCCTTACTGGAACCTGTATTCAGTAATGGGTGGCAAGGGACAAATGAGAAACTGGCAGCGATGGGGCTTCGCAGGTATGGACAATGTTCATTATACAGCTAATGGCTATACGCTTTTTGGCCGTTTGCTGGCGGAAGCTATTTTTGATGGGTATAAGCACATGAGCACACTATAAAAAATAACGGCATACCCTAAGTACCCACCTAAACCATGATAGATATCCAGGCCTTATTGCACGAGCTGGTTTACGATCCTAAAAAGCCACTGCTGTTCAATAGCGGGTTTTTCGTTTATTTCTTTTTGGTATTCCTGTTTTGCTTTTTGGCGGTGCGCAATAAGCCGAAGGCCAGGTTGCAGGTGTTTACCGCCTTTTCACTGTATTTCTTTTACAAAGCCTGCGGCTGGTTTGTAGGGCTGGTACTTGTTTCGGCTGTTACCGACTTTATTATTTCCAATGCCATCTACCGGCAGGAAAACAAACGCCGGAAAAAGGCCCTGTTGATACTCAGTATAGTGCTCAACCTAGGGTTGTTGTTCTATTTTAAGTACACCAATTTCTTTATTTCGCTGGTAAATGATTTCGGGATGGGAAACGTGCATCCTTTAAACCTGGCGTTGCCAATCGGCATATCCTTCTACACCTTTGAAAACCTGAGTTATACCATTGACGTGTATAAGGGAATCTTCGAACCAGTTAAACGCTTTATTGATTACCTGTTTTTCCTGTCTTTTTTTCCAAAACTGATAATGGGCCCAATTGTAAGAGCTGCCGACTTTATCCCCCAAATCTATAAGCCCTACGACCTGAATAATGGACGCCTTTCGCAGGGCTTTTACCTGATCCTAACCGGCCTTTTTAAAAAAGTGGTGATTTCAGATTTTTTACAGACCAATTACGTGTACCGGGTGTTTGGAGATCCCGAAACCCTCAGCCAGCTTACTGGCATTGAATGCCTGCTCGGTGTGTATTGTTATGCCATGGTGATTTACTGCGACTTCAGCGGCTACTCCGATATGGCCATTGGTATTGCCCGCTGGTTTGGGTTTGACATACCTGCTAATTTCGACTCGCCTTACCAGAGTGGCTCCATTACCGAATTCTGGCGACGCTGGCATATTTCACTAAGTAGCTGGCTGAGGGACTACTTATACATCCCGCTCGGCGGAAACCGCAAGGGCAAAGTCCGGACCTATGTCAACCTTTTCATAACCATGTTGCTCGGCGGATTCTGGCATGGTGCTACGTATAACTTTATTATCTGGGGAGGCATGCATGGAGGCGCCCTCGCTTTTGAGAAAATGGTCACCAAGCCAGGGAGCCGGCGAGGAGCCGGGCAGAAGCCTCCCCTTTGGCGGCGGATCATCGGTATTTTCCTCACCTTTCATTTTGTGTGTTTCTGCTGGATATTTTTTAAGGCCCGGACGCTGGGTGATGCCATGGTCATTATAAAGCAGATAGGCACCAACCTGCATCCAGAATTACTAGGGGCTATGGTGGCAGGCTACAGTAGCGTCATCATTGTTCTTGCTGTGGCTTTTCTGTTACATTTTACACCCGCCGGTTGGGGTAAAGCCATTTCCAGGCGGCTGGAGCCCATGCCGGCCTGGGGGTATTTTGTGGTTTTTGCATTGTTCATGTGGCTCTTTATTCAGACTAAGACCAGCGAGCAGGTATTACCGATTTATTTGCAGTTTTAAAAAGCGCCGCTTAGTAGAATAATGGCCGAAAGCCGTGACTGGCTTGGCTCTTGCTGTAACTATTACTGGTGTTCAGCCGGTAGGTCCATGACGAAAATAAGTGGTAACTGAAACCCATAATTCGTGGTTATTCACAGTTTAGTCATGATTTTAGAGTTTTTTCAGAAAAACTTTAAAAAACTCTTGTCCAATACATACCAGACCCCTACTTTTGCACTCCCAATTCGAAAACGGGGTCTTTGAATATGTCACAACGAATCAGAATAAAGTTGCAGTCTTACGACCATA